>CAZYWC010000013.1:0-58441 GCA_964651125.1 uncultured Vampirovibrio sp. | reverse complement strand
ACGAAGTATGGTGAAATGTAACCTTTGTCGAATTGCATACCTTCAACAACTTTTAGGTTTGTACCGAAAGATTTGCTTTCTTCAACTGTGATTACACCGTCGTGACCAACTTTATCCATAGCTTCAGCGATTAGTTCACCGATTTCTGAATTGTTACCTGCTGAAATACCTGCTACTTGAGCGATTTCTTCTTTAGTGTTTACAGGTCTTGAAAGTTCTTTAATCTTGTTGATAGCAACTTCAACAGCCTTGTCGATACCACGTTTCATTGACATTGGGTTAGCACCTGCTGTTAGGTTTCTAAGACCTTCTCTAACGATTGCTTGAGCAAGAACAGAAGCTGTTGTAGTACCGTCACCGGCTACATCGTTTGTTTTAGATGAAACTTCTTTAAGAAGTTGTGCACCTGCGTTTTCCAGATTGTCTTTTAATTCAATTTCTTTAGCGATTGTAACACCATCGTTTACGATTTGAGGCGCACCGAATTTCTTTTGCAAAATTACGTTTCTGCCTTTAGGTCCAAGTGTAACCTTTACGGCATCAGCAACTGCATCAATACCTCTAAGAAGAGCCTTTCTTGCTTCTTCTTCAAAAACTATTTGTTTAGCCATTTTTATAATCTCCTTTTTAAAATTGTTTTAATTAAAGTGAGTAGTGAATAGTGAATGGTGAATAGAAATTATTTGTTCTTCAAATATTTTTTTAGTCCTGAAAGCATTTTATTAATTGACATTATCTGTGCAATTAATTCTTTTGGATTTAAATATCCAAATCTTTCAGCAAGCAATAACTGAGTCTCAAGTTCAGCTAATGAGCCACATGCTATATCAATAAACCTCAGAAGTTCCTTATCGGAACTCCTTGCACAACCTTCTGCAATATTTGATGGAATTGAAACAGCTGCACGTCTTATTTGGCTTGTAATGTTATACTTTTCTTCTTCGGGAAAAGATTTTGTTTCATTATACACATCTACAACTAAATCAAATGATTTTTTCCAAACCTCAAGGTCTTTATGATTCATGTCTACTCACTGTTCACAACTCACTATTCACTTGAATAACACCTTCGGTGTTATTCAATCACTGCCAACGCATCTTTGATTGACAAGATTTTGTATTCAACGCCATCCATTTTAACGTCTGTACCTGCGTATTTAGCATAAAGAACGATATCGCCTACTTTAACTTCCATAGGTTCTTTTTCGCCTTTGTCATTTGTTTTGCCTTCTCCAACTGCAACTACTTCACCTTTTTGAGGTTTTTCTTTTGCACTGTCAGGAATAAAAATTCCGCCTGAAGTTTGTTCTGTATCTTCAATAACTTTAATAACGATTCTGTCTTGTAATGGTTTAAGTGCCATAATATAATCCTCCTATCTACTACAATACATTTATACCCCAATTTTTTAAAATTAATTAAAAAGTTAAGAAAAAATTAATGATTGGTAAGAATTCATTTTATGCTAAAATAAATTGCATGTTAAGACACGTTACACCAATAGTATTACTATTAATTTCAAATATATTTATGACTTTTGCTTGGTACGGGCATTTACGTTTCAGAAGCCTGCCGCTTCTTATCGTTATATTGGCAAGCTGGGGAATTGCATTTTTTGAATACTGCTTTCAAGTACCGGCAAACAGAATCGGTTATGGATGTTATAATGCCGTTCAATTAAAAACAATCCAAGAAGTAATTACATTAACCGTCTTTTCTTTCTTTTCCGTTTTGTATTTGAAAGAACAGTTTAAATGGAATTACTTGATTGGATTTGTTTTTATAATATTAGCTGTATTTTTTATTTTTAAAAAATAGACTACTTAATATTTTATCTTATAATTAAATCGTCAAGAATACCTGTGATTCTATCCGCATTAGCTTTAGAATCAATTTTTAATACATTTTTTGAGAATGCATTTAACATATCCTCTGCAACAGTTTCTTCTTTATCTAAGCATAACTTACGATTTTCTGCACTACGATGTAAACTTTCATTAATAGGTTTTACAAATTGTTTTAAAGATTTGCATTCATATTGATTCATTGTATCAACAAGTGCTTGTTTAGCAACTTTAATTTCGTGACCATCAAGCTTAAGTTCTGCTGCCATTTTTGCAATCATATTAAGTTCTTTTGGAGCAAGCATTTGTCTTGCACCTTTGAAATTAACTTGAGAACGACCGACAGTATCCATTGGATTGTCTAAAGAATTTGCGGTTGTTTCAGTTTTTGTTTCAGGTGCCGGTTCAGCCTTCATTGCTTTAAAGTTCACAGGCGTTTGCACACTACTTACAGAATTAGTTTCAAATTTTATCATAATAAAAACTCCTTTTTCATATTTCCATTAAAAGCCGTGAACGTAGAAATTTGTTAACTCTCGTAAAAATGTTTACAATTTTTTACATGTTTATTTCGATTTTTGTAAATTTGCGCCCCTTCATTTTTCATATATAATTAAATTACTATGAAACACAGAGAAAACGTACGAAATTTTTGCATTATTGCACACATTGACCATGGTAAGTCAACTTTAGCCGATAGATTATTAGAAGCAACAGGAACGATTGCACAGCGCGACATGCAGGCGCAACTTCTTGATACAATGGATATTGAGCGCGAACGCGGTATTACAATTAAACTTAACGCCGCTCGAATGAACTACACTTCTAACGATGGCGAAAAATATGTGTTCAACTTGATTGACACACCCGGTCACGTAGACTTTTCTTATGAAGTTTCACGTTCTCTTGCTGCTTGCGAAGGCGCATTGCTTATCGTAGACGCTACTCAAGGTGTTGAAGCGCAGACTTTAGCCAATGTTTATATGGCGATTGAACAGAATTTGGAAATCATTCCCGTAATCAATAAAATCGACCTTCCTTCTGCTGATGTTGAAAGAGTTAAGGCCGAAATCGAGGAAATTCTAGGCATTGACACATCTATGGCGATTCCTGTTTCTGCAAAAACAGGCGTAGGTATTCCTGAAGTATTGGAAGCTATTGTAAAATTTGTTCCGCCTCCTGTTGATACAACAGAAAAACCTTTGCGTGCGCTTGTTTTCGATAGCGCTTATGACCCATATTTGGGAACTCTTTGTTTCTTCAAGATTATAGACGGCAAAATGAGGCTTGGCGATAAAGTCAAATTCATGGCGTCAGGTAAAGAATACGAAATTACAGAATTGGGCTATCTTACTCCGCACAGAGTTCAGGTGGATGAGCTTATTTGCGGTGATGTAGGTTATTTTGCGGGTTCTATTAAAGAAATTACACGATTTGTCGGTGATACAGTGACTCACGTTGAAGCTCCTGCGGACGAACCGCTTCCGGGGTACAAAGAAGCTTTACCGATGGTATTTTCAGGTATGTATCCTGTTGATAACGAAGATTATCACGAATTAAAAGAGTCTTTGGAAAAATTGAAACTTTCAGACAGTTCAATTACGTTTGAACCTGAAACCTCAAGTGCGCTTGGTTTTGGTTTCCGTTGCGGTTTCTTGGGAATGCTTCACATGGAAATTGCGCAAGAAAGATTGGAAAGAGAATATGACCTTTCAATCGTAACAACCGCGCCATCAGTAGTTTATAAGGTGCATAAAACGAACGGCGAAGTTATAGAAATTGATAACCCTGCAAACTTGCCTGCTGCGCAATATAGAGATTATATCGAAGAACCTTACGTAAAAGTTTCAATTATTACGCCAAACGATTATGTCGGCACGCTTATGGATTTATGCCAAACTAAGCGCGGTATTTTTATCAACATGAATTATTTGGACAAAGTTCGTGTAGATTTGATTTACCACCTGCCTTTGAGCGAAGTTATTACAGATTTTTATGACCAATTAAAATCACGTTCAAAAGGTTACGCAAGCTTGGATTACGAATTTGTTGATTATAAACGTTCAAAGCTTGTTAAATTAGATATTATGCTTGCGGGTGAAGTTGTTGACGCTTTGTCTGTAATTTGTCACGAAGACAGCGCGTTTTATATCGGACAAAAATTAACCGAAAAATTGAAGACAATTATTCCGCGTCAAATGTTTGAAGTTCCAATTCAGGCAGCGATTGGCGGAAGAGTTATCGCAAGAACCAACATCAAAGCATTAAGAAAAAGCGTTTTGGATAAATGCTACGGCGGCGATATTTCACGTAAACGTAAGCTTTTGGAAAAACAAAAACGAGGCAAAAAACGTATGAAGGCTGTCGGACGTGTAGAAGTTCCGCAAGAAGCATTCATGGCGGTGTTGAGCTTGGAAGAAGAATAAATTTATTACCAAAAAAAACGTTGCTTATAAAAAGCAACGTTTTTTGTTTAATATTCTTTCTAAAGTTTCTTGACAATTTCTTCCAAGCAAATTTTTACGTGCGCATAATTCAGACCGCCCTGCATATAAGCTACATACGGAGCGCGCATTGGACCGTCAGCTGAGAGTTCAATCGTCGAACCTTCCACAAAAGTTCCGCCTGCCATAATAACCTTGTCTTCATACCCCGGAATATACTCGGGAATTGGTGTTACATAACCGTTAACAGGTGAAAGAGATTGAATTGTTCTACAAAATTCTTCCAAAGGTTCAGGTGCGCCAAATATAATATTTTGGATAATATCGGTTCTTTTTTCATAATACTTAGGACTTGAGTCAAATCCGATATCTTCAAAAACTTTTGCAGCCAAAATAGCACCCTTAATCGCTTCTGAGACAATTGAAGGCGCCATAAACAAACCTTGGAAAATCAATCTGTGTTGATTGAACATAGCGCCGCCTTCTGAACCAATCCCCGGAGCTGTCAAACGGTTAGCAGAACGTTCGACAAGAAGCTCTTTGCCTGCAATATATCCGCCTGCTTCAACAATACCGCCGCCTGCGTTCTTAATCAAAGAACCTGCCATCAAATCAGCACCGACTTCTAACGGTTCTTTTGTATCTGCAAATTCGCCGTAGCAGTTGTCAACAAAACAAATACAATTTGGATTTTTTGCTTTAACAACCTTACAAATCTTTTCAATAGTTTCCATTGATAATGATTTACGCGTTGAATAACCTTTAGAACGCTGAATCAAAACCATTGTTGTCGTGTCATCAACCATTTCTTCAAGTTTTGCAAAATCAATATCCATTCCGTTAATAAGCGGAACTTCGTCATACAAAACACCATTACCGATTAAAGATGAGCGTTTTGTTTCCTCGTCACCCGCTGTTCCGATAACTTCCTGCATAGTATCATAAGGAGCGCCTGCAACGGAAATCAACTTGTCACCGTATTTTAGGTTACCGAACAAAGCACAAGCAAGAGTGTGTGTGCCTGACGCAAAATGAATTCTAACCAAAGCTTTTTCCGCACCAAAAACCTGCGCAAAAACTTTATCCAGAACTTCACGTCCTAAATCATCATGCCCGTATCCCGAAACAGTATAAAAATGTTCAGGAGCAACCTTATTATCAAAAAACGCTTTTAAGACTTTTCTCTGATTAAAATCTCTAATATCGTTTACTCGTTCAAATTCTTTTTCTAATAACTTTTCAGCTTGTTTAAAATCATAATTCATAATAAGAAAATCATATTGCAAGCAAAATAGAGAGTCAACGACTAACAAGTTCGGCAATTAAAAAATTTCTAAACCAATGTTATTTTAGGGTATGAAAAAATTTGCGTTATTATTTTTACTTGCAATAATTCCTGTACTCGCTTTTGATGTATACATGCCGGATGAATACAATTTCAAAGACCATGGCGATAAACTTTTATTTGTGATTGATTACTCAAACAGTATGGGGGAATATTTAGAGCATAAAACAAAAGTTAATCAGGTAAAGGAAATGATGACAAAAATTCTTCCTCAAATCTCCCCAGAAACAAAGGTCGGTTTGAGGGTTTATGGACACACTTGCAACCTTATTGCATACAATGCTTGCAGAAGTTCTGAACTCGTTACACCGCTCGGATTTGCTAATTCTGCCAATATTTTATCCGAAATGTCACACCTTCGTCCGAGAGGTATGACACCGATTACGTATTCACTTAAACAAGCCGTAAATAAAGATTTGCAAGGATATGACGGAATAAAACACATAATTCTCCTGACAGACGGCGGAGAAAATTGTGACGAAAGTCCTTGTGATTATTCAATCGAATTGGTTAAGAATCGAAAAGACATAAAAATAGACGTCATCGCGTTTAACGTTCACGATGACGACGATTTAGCACAGCTTAAATGTACTGCTGATGTAACAGGCGGACGCTTTAGCGAAGCCGATACAAAGGCGCAACTGTTCCATACGATGGAAGAATTGGTTCTACCGCATAAAAGCGTAGAAGCAACTATTTATAAAGAATAACCGCTTAGAGCAGTTACTTAGATTTATTTCAACATAGTAGAAATAAATCTGATAGAATCATCAGCTAATTCTTTAACAAAGTCTTTTGCAATTTTATGCAGCGGTCTGCTGTCAATTTTATCAAAAATTGCATAAATTGGGTCACCGCCATTATTAAATCGCATTTGTCTGTCTTTTTTGTTCAAATAATAGCAATGAAAATCTGGCGGAATATCAATTGAACCTGCCGGTTTTTTGTTTCTTTCAATTGCGTCATAAGTTGCTGTCATAGTTTTAACTCTCTATTAAATATCTCTTACATGTATATAAAGTTATTTTTAAGATGTGGATTTCAAACTTAACTTTTTTCTTTACAAATTGTAATATTTTAAAAAATGGCATATAATTAAAGCAATATGCAAGAAACAGAAAAACAATATATAGAAGATTTTAAAACATATTTGAGTGTGGAAAAAAATTTTTCGGAACATACTCTTGCAGCTTATGCTTCTGACATTGTAAGTTACATCCTTTGGTTGGATAACGTCAGTTGCACAAGTGTTGATTTTAACAAGCTTCGTGAATATTTGCATTTTATACAAAGATTTGATTACAAGAAAACGACTATTGCAAGAAAAGTCGCTTCAATCAGAACTTTTTACAAATTTTTATTCAGAGAACGTTATATAGATTCAAACCCTGCATTATCGCTTTCTGCTCCTAAACGTCCGAAATCGTTGCCAAAATTTTTGACACCTGAAGAAGTCGAACAAATACTTAATAACGTAAAAATTGAAACTCCAGCAGGATTCAGGAATCGTGTAATCTTGGAACTTCTTTGGGCAACAGGCATGCGTATTTCAGAATTAAGCAATCTGAATTTCGGTGACTTAAATCTTGATGAAAACGAAATAAGAGTTTTCGGTAAAGGAGCAAAGGAAAGAATTGTACTTGTTTCTGACAGGGCAAAAGGATACTTAATTCAGTATATTAATTCAGCAAGAAAACTTATCGCACCTGAATACAACACTAACGAAATAAACGATGATACGCCTTTATTTATAAATAACACAGGATATCGTCTGCAAAATAAAACAGTTAGAAAAGTAATTAATGACATTGTCGAAAAAATTGAGCTGCCTAAAAAAGTTACACCGCACGTTTTTCGTCACAGTTTTGCAACTAAATTAATTGAAAACGGTGCGGACTTGAGAGTAGTGCAAGAGCTTTTGGGACACGCAGGTATTTCTAATACACAGATTTATACACATATTTCAATGAAACACATGAAAGATGTTTACGAAGCTGCGCATCCACATAGTAAATAAGCAAAAAAATTAAGGGTGCAAAAATTGCACCCTTAACTTTTTAAATTAGTGAACTGTTAATTTCTTGATATTACCCTTTTCCGCAGCAAGCTTAGGAGCTTCAATTTCCAAAATACCATGTTCCAATTTAGCGGAAGTTTTTTCAACATCAATTTCTTGAGGGAAGTATACGGTTCTTGAAAATTCACCATATCTGAATTCAGATTTTCTGAAACCTTTTGTATCTTCTTTCTTTTCTTCCTCTTTCTTAGCATTGATTGTAATATGGTTTTTATCAATGTCTATATCCAAGTCTTCTTTCTTAACTCCTGGAAGTTCTGCTCTTACATTATATTCTTTTTCTTTTTCATGCAATTCAACAGGCATTGCAAACTTTTCAGCTTCTTCTGCTTCATTATAAATATACTCAGGGAAGAAACTATCAAAGTTTCTGTTTAATATTGAACTAATTTCGTCATTAACTGATTTAATAAATCCATCCGGTGATTTTTTAATTAAGAATTTCATAATCATTCTCCTTTCATATTTATGACCTATTACTTTCAACACTTATATTATTACTCTGTTATTATAGAAAACGTGTTTTTTTAACCAAAAATTAACAATTTCCTTCTTATGCGCACCAGTGTAGGTTTTAAACTGATGCGAATGGGAAATGGAAAGTGGAAAATTATTTTAAATTTTTCTGAGGTTTTGTGCGTTTGAAATGGAATATTTTTAGAATTATTAAAAGCTTTTTATCAAAATATTTTTTGATGTATAATTCCTAGTATGAAAGCCGATTTACACATACATAGCAACAATTCTGACGGAAGTGATGCCGTTCAAGAACTTTTAAATAATCTTAAGGAAAGCGGTGTTGATATTTTTGCACTGACTGACCATGATACGGTTGAAGGCTGCAAGGAGATGGAAAAACTTGCGCCAAAAGATATTACCTTTATTAAAGGCGTTGAACTGACTTGTCTTTGCGGTGATATAAAGTGTCACATCTTAGGTTATGGTGTTGATATCAATAATCCTGATTTATCGGCGCTGATTGAAAAAGGTAAACTCTTAAGACGCCAAAAATTGGAAACAAGAATTCAATATTTAAAAGATGTTTTTAATATTGAATTAACAGAAGACGAAAAAAATTGGCTTTATTCAAGAAAAAGTGTAGTTAAGACTCATCTTGCAAATATCCTTGTAAACAGAGGTCTTGCAGATAATAATGTTTCTGCAATGAAAAAATATTTGGACAATATTAAAACCGGCAACACACGATTTGACGGCAGAGAAGCGATTGAAACAATAAAAAAAGCAGGCGGAATTGTTGTTTGGGCGCACCCAATCGGTGGAGAAGGCGAAAAGCATTTAACCTTAGAAGAATTTTTACCAAAATTAGAAAAAATGAAAACTTTTGGCATTCAAGGATTGGAATGCTATTACTCAAGATATGATTTTGATGAAATCAAGTTTTTAACCAAGTGTGCCGAAGATAACAATATGCTTATAACAGGCGGAAGTGATTATCACGGTACAAATAAAAATATACCGATTTTAAGACTAAACACATCTGACACCCCGATTGACGCTTCAAAATTAACATTATTAAAATGTTTATAGTTTGTGTTCCGCTTTTTCAGAGAGAAATGCAGACATAAAAGGAATCAATGTATAATAAATTCCTGCCATAATTAAAATCGGTTTTGCAATCCTAATTCCTTCAACTTGTTTTTCGACATTAGGAAGTCCTTTATTAGCTTTCCTAAAGTTTTCAATAAATTTTTCGGTCGGTTTATCCAATAATTTATCAACAATATAACTGCTTAAAATACTCAAACCTGTTGAGATTGCGGCATTATAAGCCAGTGTTTTTTTACGTTTTTCTTCAATCTTTTTGCTTCGATTGGTTTCATGAATAAAAGTTCCGGTTGTTAAAACATCCGTCAATGCAACAATATGCATAGGGAAATTTGAATCTTTATATTTTTTAGAAAATTTTTGCATCCCATCTTGATCTATAACTTTAGCAATATTTCTTGCAAGACCGTCTTTTTTACCTTTAAAATTAATATTTTGCCGATTAGTTTCTTGTTTTTGGGGAAAAGCTTTTTTCATAACAACAGGTAAACCTGCAACAGTTAAAAGGGCTTTAGGAACAGCAGTTACAACGCCCAAACCAAGTTTAAACATTTGAGTCGCAAAAGTATAAGCTTTTGAATACTGCAAAGTTTCACTTTCTTCTTTTAGATTTTGGATAGTCTTAGAACTCAAATATTTCTCGGGATTTTTGTCTATTTTTTTTATTGAATTAGCAACTGGTTTTGAAATTCCAAACATCATAAGATAACCTGCAAAACTTGAGGCTATTGATTTTGCACATAAAACTTTTTTATTCTCTTTATCGACTTGAGGTGTCATCCAAATTGACAAAGGACGCACGCCTACAGAACAGCCAAAGATTGTTGCCGCAGAGAAAAGCGCCCCATTTTCTGCTGCGAATTCCAAGCCTTTTTTGAATGTTTTATTGGTATATAATCCCTGAAATGTGATATTTGAATTTACTTTCATCTATTTTTATTAGATAACATAAATATGGAAATTATTAAACAGTTTAAGAAAAGCGAACTTTTTGCAACTGCTTGCATATACTTAATTCTGCTCGGAAATGTCTTTATTCTGAAAGATTCACCTATTGCATTTGTATCAGCTTTCTTCGGAATAACTTATACAATACTTGCGGGAAAAGGTACGCCAATTTGTTATATTTTTGGAGTAACAGGTTCAAGCTTTTATGGTTATTTAGCTTTTCACAATGCTCTTTGGGGAAATTTAATTTTGTATATGGGATACTATGTTCCAATGCAAATTTTAGGCTATTTTAGATGGCAAAACCATTTAAAATCAAATTCCTATGAAATTGTAAAAACTTCACTCTGCAAAAAAGAAATTGTATGGCTTGTTATATTATCATTTTTAGCCTGTCTTATTACTGCTTATATTTTGACTGCTTCTAAAGATAAAAGTCCGATAATCGACTCCATCACAACCGTTTTATCAATTGCAGGCATGTATTTAACTGTCAGACGAGCAATTGAACAGTGGTGGTTTTGGATGCTTGTAAACGGTTTATCCGCAATCATGTGGATAAAAATAGCTTTAGCAGGCGAAAAAGTTTACTCTACAGTCATCATGTGGAGCGTATATTTCTTATTAGCAATTTATTTTTACATTACTTGGAGAAAAGAAATAAAAAATCGTTAGATATTTTCAAACGAATCAATCACAACATCCACAATTGCCGTGCCTTGATGGCTGATTGCTTTTTCCAGTGCAGGAATCAACTCTTCTTTTTTTGAAACTCTCACGGCAAACAAATCGTAAGCTTCCGCAATTTTTGTAAAATCAGGGTTAATCATCTCGACTTGGTAACGTCTGTTGTAAATTTTTTCTTGCAATTCGCGCACCATGCCAAGATAACTGTTATTCATAATAATAATTTTCAGCGGAATATTGTGTTCTCTGCAAGTTGCAAGTTCCTGCAAATTCATCTGAAAAGACCCGTCACCCGTAATGTTCAAAACAAGGCTGTCAGGATTTGCAATATAAGCTCCAATTGAAGCAGGAAGCCCAAACCCCATTGTACCGAATCCGCCCGAAGTTATAAATTTTCTCGGCTTATTAAAATGGAAAAACTGTGCAGTCAACATTTGGTGTTGTCCAACGTCAGTAACTACAACGGGTTCGAAGTATTTTGTAAAATCAGAAACTGTTTCCAAAACGAATGAAGAAT
Organism: uncultured Vampirovibrio sp.; assembly: GCA_964651125.1. Classification (GTDB taxonomy): domain Bacteria; phylum Cyanobacteriota; class Vampirovibrionia; order Gastranaerophilales; family Gastranaerophilaceae; genus CAG-196. The sequence continues at coordinate 47,014 of CAZYWC010000013.1, read as the reverse complement.
GCAATTTTTCTGAAAAATCTTCTTCAATAGCTTCATCACTATCTTCCATCGAATCAATTTCCATCAACCATTTTTCCGGAGCAGAAAATTGATTGTCAGAATTCACAAAATCTTCTAAAAAATCTTTAATGTCAGCAATGATTTCATAATCAACAGGCATACCGGCAGGCTGAATATTTATGCTTGCTATTTTGAAATTCTTTGTAAACTCCTCATTTTTGCAAGTCGAACGGTCAGAGAAACCCGCACCAAGCGTAATTAACAAGTCACATTGTTTTAAAGCGGAATTAGCCAATTCTACACCGTTCAAACCAATCATACCCAAATACAATCTGTTTTCGGACGGATAAACCCCAATTCCCATAAGTGTTGAAACAACAGGGCATTGTATTTGAGAAACAAATTTTTCAACTGGTTCGGATGCGTTTAGACAACCGCCACCAAGCAAGACCAACGGCTTGTGTGCGTTTTTAATTAATTCCGATAAATCTTTAATTTCTTTAGAAAAATCTTTAACAATGATTTTTTCAGCTTCTGCCTTAGAAGCTCTTTCATGGTATTCCGCTTCAAGAATATTTCTAGCTAAAGCTACGACAACAGGCCCTTTTACACCGCTATTTGCAACTAAAAAAGCCTCTTTAATCACTTGTACAACATCATCGTCATGCTTAAGCGTGTAAACTTTTTTACAGCAAGATTGCACCATTGCAGGAATATCAACATTTTGAAAAATCTTACCGTTACGATTTGTGGTTGATACAGCACCCGCCAAAACCACCAGTGGTGTTGAGTCTGCATAAGCGTTTGCAATCCCTGTTATTGTGTTTGTAAACCCCGGCCCTGATGTTACCAATACAACACCTGCTTTTCCACAAACTCTTGCATAACCTTCCGCAGCATGCACGGCAGCTTGTTCGTGACGTACAAGGTAATGTTTTATTTTTTCGGTTTTTGAAAGTTCGTTATAAATACTTAAAACAGCTGCCCCCGGATAGCCAAAAACACTTTCAACGCCAAGCTCTTCAAGCGTTTTGACAAGTGCCGATGCAGTATTTTGAGTTTTAGTAAGACTTGCAGTTTTAACCATCGTGAAAACATTATACATCAAAATTAAATAAAAGACTTGATTTCTATTTTTGTTTTAGGTAAAATAGTTTTGCACTAGTCGTTAAGATTTGTGTGTGATAATTGAATATTGGGATGTGGCGCAGTTTGACTCTGCCGAAGAAAAGTTGACTAAATGTCAAGTTTTCTGAGAGGTAGCACTGGTGCGCTCCAAACCAAAAATTAAAAATTGCATATCGGGATGTGGCGCAGTTTGGTAGCGCACCTCGCTTGGGACGAGGGGGTCGCACGTTCGAATCGTGTCATCCCGACCATTTACAAAAAAGACTTTCAGCGTTTTGTTGAAAGTCTTTTTTAATACCATTATGTAATTTTTATGTAATCAAAACTCTTTGATAAAAAATAAATAAAGTATATCATTTTTTATCACTTATTTTTTTTATTGCCTTATCAAAATCAGATTCAAGCTCTCGCATTTCTCTTTGGCGATATATTTCAAATTCTTGTTCTGCTTTTTCTACAGCTTGTTTATGTGAAATTTTACCTTTATCTGTTAGCAACACTCTTCTATTTCCTAGAAGTTGTCTGTCTAATTCATCAATCCAAGCTTTCATTGTCATAGGATGTTCTTCGAGTGCTTGTAATTCGGCAAAATCAAGGAATTGAGCAACTAAAAGATTTAAAACTTGCAATTCTTTTTCTGTTAAATAATTTTTAGCAACTTTTACATCATCTTTTGTTGGGTAATTACCTTTAAAATTAGTCATGCCAACGTAAGGTTTTTCATTATTAACTCTTTCATAAATAACCTCTGCCGCTGTGTGCTTATGAGCAGCATAGTGCATTTTATTTTGAACTGTAGCAAAGAACTGTCTTGTAATTTCAGCTTTTGAATCATAATCAACAGAGGTTGCATAAATATCCGTTACTTGTTGATATAAGTTTCTTTCCGAACTTCTAATATCGCGAACTCTTTGAATTAATTCTTTAAAATATCTTGAACCGTTACCTTTTAGACGTTCGTCATCTAAAACAAAACCTTTTTTAATATATTCATTTAGCCTTTTGGTAGCCCATTGCCTGAATTGAGTACCACGAAGAGATTTTACTCTGTAACCTACGGAAATAATAACATCTAAATTATAATAATTTGTAGGCTTTGTAGAAAAATCGGAAATTCCGATTTTTCTCTTAGAAGTTTCTTCTTCAAGCTCACCCTCTGAATAGATATTTAAAATATGTTCATTAATAGTCGATCGAGATTTATCAAATAACCTTGCCATATCATCAATAGTAAGCCAGACTGTTTCATCTTCAAATCTAACATCTACGGATACCTTTTCATCGGCTGTTTTAAATATTACTATTCGATTGTCTACCATAACCCAATAATACCACAAAGAACTGTTTTAACGAAAATACTTTTGATGTTCGTAATATAGCCTATTACCTTTACATACAAATAATTAACAAACTTCTCTTTCCATAAAATCAGTCCACTGTCTGATTATTTCTTCTTCCAAAAGTTCATAAGAAATCGGTTCACCAACTTTTAGAGTTACGTGTTTGGTAAAAGGCAAAAATGCATAGCCGGTGAAACCACAAATTGCAATTGGCACAATATCCATTTTTGCCATTTTTGCAACAGCTGCAAATCCTCCTTTAATATCTTTAAATTGGTCTTCTTCTTTATAACAAGTTTTGCCTTGTGGGAATATACCAAAATTCCAATTTGTTTTATCTTTGATTGTTTTAATAGTCTTCAATGTTTCTATGCCGGGTTTATCACGATTTACGCCAAATGAACCAAGACTTATTACCAAAAGCCTTATAAGCGGGTTTTTGTGAGTGTATAATTCTTCCTTTGCCATATAAGCAACAGGACGATTTGCAATTAACGAAATTAGGGGCGGGTCAATATATGATTGGTGATTAGATGTATAAATATATCTTTTACTCCTATCAACATTGTTCCACCCTTTAATTTTTACAGTATAAAAGAGCGTTGCAGCAGGCCATACAACAAAATACAAAAACCAGGTTATAAAAATTGTCCTTATTAAACCGTAATCTTCCGCGTATCTTCTGTTGAAGTTTCTATTCTTTCCAAACATACATGTTCCTTGCTATAAATATTAATTCCTTTAGTTATTATACTAAAACCGATATTTTCAGTAAACTTTGTTTTTTCACCATCAATATGAGCCAAACAATATTTGTTTAAAATACTCACATTTTTAGCTTTTATGTACTCTGTAATTAAATTATTGGTCTTTATATTTAAGAAAATTTCTAATATTACAATAAAAAATAATATCGGATTTTGAATTTTTAGTAAAAATACATCAAATAAACCGTCATATAATTCAGCATTCTTTGCAATTGAAAAACCTTTTCTATACATATTTCCGGCATTTGCAATAATAATACAAGACGCATTTATTACACGGGTATTATTATCAATTGTAATCGCATATTCTTTGCATTTAAGCCTCAAAGCAAAAATAATTCCGGCAATAAAATATGCAAAATAACCAAATTTATTTTTCAAAGATTGTGGAGTTTTTCCAATAATATCCGCATCATAACCAAAACCACAGCGTAAAATTGACAATTTGTTATTAACATCTAATACATCGACTTTTGTAACATTCTCGGCTTTTAAAATTTCCAATGCCTTTTTTACACTATCAATTCCGAGTGCAGCCGCAAGTAAATTTGCAGTTCCGCAAGGAATTATTCCCAAAGTTTTATCAGTATGAATTATATAAGGCAAAATTTTATTAACAGTTCCATCACCGCCCATAACAATAACAGTATCAAAAAGCAAAAATAATTGAGGTTCGATTTCATCAACAGATACAAATCTAAACGTTTTTGCATTTTTCAATAAAAACTTTTGTACTGTTTTTCGATATTTTAAAGCCCTTTTTCTTCCGGCATTGAAATTTGATACAACAAGAACGTTATTCATTATCTGCTCCTCCTTTAAAAAGTTTTGTATAAACAGATAACAAAAATAATCCAAGCAAATACGCACCGATAACATCTGTCGGATTGTGAACTCCAAGCCAAATTCTTGAAATTCCGACAAACAAAATCCAAATTACGGATAGAATAATCCCAACATATCGCCAAACTTTGTTTTTGCAATATTTATGAATAAAATAAATCACCATTCCCCATAGGCACATTGTAACCAAACTATGGCTTGAAACGTAACTAAAACTATGCGGGTGAATTACAAGTTGCATTTCAAATGGCGGCCTTGCTCTATGTACAAGTGGTTTGATAATACAATTCAAAAGAAACGTTACAAGCGGAATTGAGCATAAAAAGATGATTGATTTATACTCTTTTTTCTTGAAAAACAAAATACTTCCGACTATCAAAGGCAGTGCAATCATTATTGAATACAATTTGCAATCAGGAAGTAACGGAATCCACAAAGGCAGCTTTTTCAAAATACTTTGCAAATGCAAAATGAAAGCCTTGTCCCATAAATCAATTATGGGACAAGAAACTAATGTGAATGAAAATATTATAAATATTGCAATCAGCAACAATGATTTTTTCATACTATTTTCCGCAACCTGCACAATGTCCTGAGCATTTATGATTATTTGCCGGTTTTTCTTTTGAGCAGAAATTATCTCTATCAACATAATATTCGCCTTCAAGTGGGAAAATCGTCATCCAAAGATTATTTCTCCAGTCATCATCAAGAATTTCCTTAACTTCTTCTGAATACTTGTCGATTTCAGAAGTGATTTTAGGGTCAGTCAAATACGCAGCCGCATTTTCGTGAGTTTCGTAAGGTTTAAATTCTTGATAATATTTTCTCAAAATATCCGGTCTATCCACAATCATACAAGGTCTTAGCATATTTCCGTCTTCATAAGGAATACCATCTCTGATAGCTTTCATAAACGGAGCCGCCAAAGCCTCTGTTAGTGTACAATTATTCAAGTTGTGAGTTGCCAAGTGAACAAATGTGCAAGGCTCAACATCACCTTTAGGGTTAACGTGAACATATTGTCTTCCGCCTGCAATACAACCCATCATTTCAGGGCCATCACCCCAAAAATCGACTGTCATCATCGGCAATGTGTTTCTTGCGTTGTAAACAGCTTTCAAGATTTGTTGTCTTTGCTTAGCATTAGGAACTAAGCTTACATCAGGGCTGTCACCTACCGGTACATAGTGGAAGAACCAAGACCACAAACAACCTTTATCAGATAACATTTTCATAAATTCATCTGATGTTACTTCATCACAGCTTTTTGATGTTGCAGTAATACTTGCACCAAAGAAAACACCTGCTTCACGTAACATATCCATTTTTTGCATTACCATATCAAAACAACCTTCGCCGCGAACAGCATCATTATCTTCTTTTAACCCCCAAAGAGAAAACATTGGATGAACGTTTCCTAACTTTTGAAGTTTTTTAACAACTTTTTCAGTAATTAAAGAACCGTTAGTGAATGTAATAAACGCACAATCGTTAAATTCTTCAGCAAGTTCCAAGAATTCTTTTCTGGCAAAAGGTTCGCCTCCAACAACTGGGATAATGTGGATACCCATAACATCACGAGCTTCTGTAAAGATTTCTCTCCATTTTTCTTTGGTCAAATCTTCTCTAACATCGTATTCATGCGCCCAGCAGCCTTTGCAGTTAAAATTACATCTTTTTGTAATTGATGATAACAAAACTGTTGGTGGGAAAAATCCGTTCTTTTCATTGAATTCGGAACGTTTTCTCAAATTGTCGCCATAATATCCGTTAACAAAGAAATTCTTAATCCATTTGTTACGGCAATTTGGGTGTAATTCCGTCAAAATCTTTTTCCACCACAAAAGATGCGGGTGGTCTGATTCAAATAACCATTGCATTCTTCTTGCATGGTTAATTCCACCTTTAGAACCTGCAATTTTTTCAAAGATTTTTGCAAGGTTAATTAGTTTTTGCTTGCTATAATGTTTGCCCAAATAATTTAACGTTTGGTCAATCACAAAATTATTGAATTTAAGTTTTAATCCGTCAAAACAGCCCATCGAATTTGACTGCCAAACCGTTGATTGTTTTTCTACTCTCATTTCCTATCCTTTCTATACGAGAACTTCGTTTAATACATTTTTATTCATTTCTTGAATCATTTTCTTAACTTGTTTGTATAATTTCGCATCAGTTTTATTTACTGTTGCAAAAATTATTACATCATCGGAATTCTGAATTCCGTTTACAAATTCTTTTGAAATATCACCGCGAATCATGTTGAGATTGCTAAAATCTTTTAGACTTTCTAGAACTTTTCTTGGAATTTGTTCAAACACAACAAGCGAAATATTTTTATTTTGGTTTGCAAGAAGAACCATTTTTAAATCTGTCAAATCGTTTTCAAGATTGTAGATGATATTTTCACCAAGCATTGAATATGTAAGCTTTTTGTCTGTGTTTTCCGCAAAAATTACTGCAATTAATGAAGCGATTACACCAAACACAATCCCTAAAAGAATATTTGTGAAAAGCTTTGGAGAAGATTGTTCGTATTCTTGTAATTGTCTTGGTTCTTTTAGAACAATAACTTTTGAAGACTCTGACATTTGATCAACAAGCTTTGCCCATTCTAATTTTGATGAAAGAGCTGCGACTTTTTCTGCATCTTCGCGTAATTTTATTTCTGACTTAACTCCACTTGCATATTGTCCTTGAATACCAGACATTGCTTTCTGCGCAGATTTTGAGATAGAACTCAATGCAGCAAGTCCGCCTGATCCGCTTACGGCTGTAGAAGGCAAACCGCTAACACTGTTCATTTTGCTGTTCAAATCTGCTTTTGCTTTCAAGTATTCGGATTCGATAATCTTTTTGTCTGATTTGGATTTTGTGGTGTTGATTTCTTTGTTTAATTCCAAATAGTGTACGATTATTGAGTTTACTACGTTGTATGCAAGCTCTCGGTCTTTATTTTTGTATTCTATAGTAACTACGTTTGTGCCTTTTTTGTTTTCAAACGAGATTCCTTTTTTGAGGAATTTTTCGGTGGTTAAATATTGACCTGTTTTCTTGGTTGGAATTATTCCAAAGAGTTTTTTGAATCTTAGGTCATTGTCTTGAATAACTTTGTCGATAACGAGCGGTGATTGCATAAGCTCGATATCGTTGGCTAAAGTTCCGCCACCTGACATAAGCGCAGCCATTCCACCTCCTGCACCAAGTTCGGAGATAACGTACGGGTTAAGCTCTGCCATGTTGGAGTTGTTAGACTTGTTGATGTATAAATCCGCATCGACTTTGTACTTCTTTGCAGAAACAAAAGTTAAGAGGATAAAGAACGCAAGAACTGCGACAAACACTTTTGCAATAAGGAATTTTCTGCTCCAAAGTGCAAAAAAGATTTTCTTCAAATCAATCGTCAATTCTTCGTCCAATTCATCCTGTGGCGGATAATAGTTTAATTGTTGCATGTTGTCTCCTTTATGTTATTTTTTAAATATTTTTTTGTTTGAGTAGAGCAAACGTCAGGAGTTCTTGGAAGATATACCACTTCACAGTAGTCTTTTAGAAAATCGAATTTTCCTTTCCAATCATCCCCCATAACAAAAATATCAGCCTGATATTTTTTTACATCGTCAATTTTTTGTTCCCAATTGTATTCCGGAACTACTAAATCAACATATCTGCAAGCTTCTAAAATCATTTTTCTTTGTTCATAAGTATAGTATGATTTTTTATTTTTAATTTGATTAAATTCATCACTTGATAAAACTACTATCAAATAATCGCCAAGTGCTTTGGCTCTTTTTAATAAATTAATATGCCCATAATGTAAAACGTCAAATGTTCCGTATGTAATTACTCTCTTCATATTTTTTCTCCTAAAATAAATTCTAAAAAAGAACCCTTTTCTATTTTGTCAAATTTATATGTCAATTTGTGTATTGAAGAGAGTTTCTTTATTTCTTCCAATTGGTCTTTGTCATACTTTTGCATTAATACTTGCTGCAATATATGAGGTTCTCGATTTGATAATGAGTACATGTTTTCAAATATATTTTTACAAATATTGTCTTTAATAAGTGTTTTTGATATAAAAAAATGATACAAAAAGTAATGGCAAAGTTTATTTTCTGACTTCCAATATTTTTCTAGTAAATCTTTTTGAATTTTAAGAATATGTGAATTAGGTTTTGATAAAATAAACCAACTTGAACCATATAATCCTGCATCTTTGTCAGTTTGTAAAAACACTTTAAATAATGACTCGTTAGGGACAACTTTGTTAATAAACCATATCGGATTTTTAAATACAAAAAAGTCTTGAGCTAATATAAACTTTGGTATGTTATCCGTTAGCAATACAGTACTATCAATCCATATTCCACCATATTTTGCTAATAAACAAGTACGTATATAATCAGAATAATGTGCATTAGAAATTAAATTATTTTCATATTTATATTCTATATTTGCATCAATTTCTATATAGTTTTTTATACTATCTTTATCTAAAAATAGAACTTTATAGTCAGAAGGACAATATCTTTTTACACTATCTAGACATTTTCTAACTATTGATGGAACATTTTCTTCACCTTGTAACCATAATTGCCATATATATTTATTATCTTCTACGCTACTATTACTTGTTTCTATTTTTTCATAGCTAAATTTATCTAAAAATTCATTAACCCATAATAAATTATTTATTTTTTTTCTGATATTTTTATTTCTTATATATTTATATATTAATTTCAACATTAACAATCCTCCTTTAGTAATTTATATTTAAAAACATAATATGCCCATTGCAAAAATAAAACAGTTTCAGACACAAGTACTAGGTAGGCAATTGCATAAATAGAGATTTTATCCAGCATATACAATATACCTAAGCCAGCTATATGAAATATAGAGGCAAGTACAACCGAGCGATTTGCTTCTTTGGTATACCCCATCGCACCTAATAAAGGATAACCTAGTAATGTGGATGGACAAGTTATCAAGATTATCGTACAGAAAATTCTTAATATTTTATAAGATTCAATCAGATTTTCTCCATAAAATAAACTTATAAACTCTTTTGCAAAAATAAACATTACCATACATACAAAAACATTCACGAAACATGTAATAAAAAAGACCTTTTTATATAATTTTACATCTTTATATTTTGAAATATATGGATACATAGCATTTTTTATTGGAATTTGCAATCCTTTAATTGCAATACATATCTTTTCAGCTGCAACATAATATGCTACAAGAGTATTTGATGAAATTAATCCTAGACAAAAAGTATTTGTATTACCTAAAGCTGTTACAGAAATTCTTGATAAAAAGAAATCTGAGCTATATCTAAACTGGTTACATATTGATTTCCATTTTGGAATGTATAATTTTAGTTTAAAATTTCTAACAGCAAAGATAAAGCCTATAAATCCTGATATTAAAAATCCCAATGAATTAAGTAATGGAACTAATACATATTCTTCTTCTTTATGTACAAATATAAATATTGATATTAAAAATATTAATTTGGATAAAATATTCAAGAAAGTAATATATTTCATTCTTTCCATACCTTGAAAAAACCAAACAGGGTAAATGGCATTTCCAACAACCATTAAAAATGATAATTGAAAAACAATGAAATTATCATGAATTTTAGGTATAAACAGAGATATTAAACATAAAATGCCATAACTAAAAATCAATAGAAAAACTTTTATTACCATTACAGAATTAAAAATATTTGAACTATTTGCACTATTATGTCTATGCATTGCAATTTCTCTTGTTGCAGATAATTCAAATCCATAATCTGTTAAAATTATAAAATACCCCATAATAGCATAAGCAAAATATATTAAACCGAATTTATCAGCACCTAATACCCGCGTTTGATAAGGCAATGCAATTAATGGTATTATATAGCTTACAATTTGTAATGCACCCAATGATATGAAATTTTCTAAAAGTCTTCTTTTATCTCCAGCCATACTTATTTATCCAAACTCTTAATCCATTCAACAACTCGTTCACAATTTCTTCCGTCTTGATATTTGAACATTCTATCTCTTAGAACTTTGCGTTGTTCTTTGTAATTATCAACACCGTCAATAACTTTTTTCATTGCAGAAAGTATTTCTTCCTCATTACGAGTAATTTCACCAACGGCAAATTCTTCATAAGGCATGTAAAACCCTCTGCAAGTGTCTTGATACTCCTGCAAATCAGGTACATGGTATATGATAGATTTATCAAGTAATAAATAATCAAATGCAATAGAAGAGTAATCGGAAATCAAAGCATCAGAATACTTAAGAACAGGATAAATATCAGAATTACTATCCATCTTGTAAAATTCTTCCGTAAGCTCAAAGTCTAGAGAGTTTTTGTCTGCAAAATGTAATTTGCACACTAAAATAGCATTGTTTTGTTTTAAAAATTCTTTCAATCTATCAGCCTTTAACCAACTTGAAATATCTTTTCCAGTATCTCTAAATGTAGGGGTATAAAATATCACATTTTTACCTTGTTCTTTGAAAGACTTAATTTTTGCAAAATCATCTTCCATAAATAAATCAGAATGTGGAATATCGTGCAAAAGAACATCCAATCTAGGTGAACCTAATATTTTAATATTATCCTTTGCAGTTAAAAATGCTGTTTCGTAACAAGATTGTTCATACTCTGAATTGACATTGTAGAAAGAATCTTTAGGACGCAAAAGATCATGAATACATTTTTGGAATTTATTATAATTTTTATAATTTCCGGTTATATCAAAACCTATTTTCTTTAATGGCACACCATGCCAAAGATTTATACAAGTAGCACCACCAGATAAAATATGGTTAAAAACACCCTTTTTAGAATCATCATATAACCAATATTTTGCTCTGAGTGTATAATAAAATCCTTTTATACTGTTACGTCTATATATATTTTTAAAACCAGATTTTCTTAACGTATCTATAATATTTTTATCATCACATAGATAGACTATTTTTAAACCTAACAGTTCTGGTTGACATAAAAATATATATTTTGTATTGTGCATAAAATAGTCTTTAGAATTTTTCTTTAATTTAGTAATAGGTGTTCGCAAGCCCATTACAACAATATTTTTATCTCGAATTGTAATAACCGAAATTAAAACTTCAAAAAATGTTCTTGCTATATTTTTTATAAAAAAGTTAATTTGTTTAATCATTATTATCCCTCGTTATATCAAATTTCTTTGAAAAATAATACAATAATATAATTCCGTACATAAACCATATCATAATATCTGTATAATTAGATGCATAGAAAAATATAACAATGTTACAAATATATGATTCAAATAAACTAAATAAAAAAACAGATTCTATTCCATAGGTTTTATTTTTTACATTATTAATCATTACAAAATTTTGTATATTTAACCAAACAAATAGTGAAAAACCAATAAGACCGGTTTCTGCCAAAAGCGAATAAACAACACTTCTATTTAGTCCCACTAAATTAGGTCGTATCAAATATTGAAGATTAAGATTCTCCGGAGTTATCATTGGTAGTGGCATTTCTTTTATGTAAAAAGAATTAACAAAAGATTCAGCATTATATAATCCACATCCACAAAATACATTCTTGGTAAATGCAACTATTTGTATTGCAAAAGAAGTAATTCTTGTCGCAAGAGATGGTTCAACCAATACTAATAAATGAAAATCTCCTATGCAGCTAAACACTTGCAAAACCCGCTTAAATACAGATTCTATATTATTTAAATTAAATAATACCAATGATATAATAATCGCAGATGCAAATAAAAAAATTCCTATATATTTTTTTATTCTCTGTAAATAGTAAATCGAGTAAAGGATTGCTAGTTCTATTAAACAAAATGGAAGATACATGCCTGAGCGATTTATAAATATACAAACAACCAATAATAAGATAAATATCCTTTTTATTAAAAAATTCCAATATTTATTTTCAAATAGTTTTATTTTGCTATGACACAAATTAAATATATACGGCATTGTTATAAATATAAAATTTCCTAATCCGCTAGGTTCAGAGAAAAAAGCAAAAACTCTGCCTTCTAATTGATAAGCGTCCGCATGTCCTGCATAATATGCTTGACGTGCATTTGTAAAAAAATCAAAAATTGCAATTAAAAACTTAATATTGAGGTAAAAAGCCATAAATTGAATAATTGAAGCAATAAATATAAAAAATATCATTGAATAAAAAATTTTAATTATTGTTCGGAGCTTTACACCTGCATACATTGCAAAAACAGGTAATATATAAACAAGAATTGTTGCATAATAAAACTTATAAAATCTTGTCATATAATATGAAACGGGAGCTTTATAATAGCCCAATAAAAAGTGCAATATAGATGTAAGAGTTACAAATGCAATAAAAATCAAATTTATTTTTGTTACTTTTAATTTTAATAACCTTAATATAATAGATTTAAATTTTCTAGTATTTGCAATATAGAACATTATAAAAAATGCACAAGTAAAAATTAACTGTAGCGTAATATTTGCGCCAGAGTTTGGAATAATCCATATTACGAACATTGGAAAGAATATCAAAATAAAACTTATATAAAATAGATATTTCAAATTCATACTTCTCCTTTTATAGTAAGTTTTAAAAGTTCTTTACTATTAGTATTTTTATTAAAAATCCAATCAATAAAATACAAGAGAATATACATAATTTTCGCAATAATAATTTTATTTTTGTAATGTTTTCTCAAGTATAGATACTCACTTGTTTTAACTAACTTGGAATGTTTTAGTTTATTATCAATTGATTGATTTTCTAAATGTTTAATTTTGGCATTTTCAACAAATTTTATATCATATCCGGCATCTTTAATCCTTTTACACAAATCTGTTTCTTCATAATACATAAAAAATGTTTCATCAAAAAATCCAACTAAATCTAAAACAGATTTTCTAAAAAATATGTCCGCACCTGTTATATACCCTATATTACCAATCTCGGCTATTTTATCTGAATCTATAGTTATACATAAATGCTTTATGTAATAATTCTTAAAAAGATTTCTTAAGCCAAATTTCCAAAATATATTAGCTAAACTTGGTAGATTACCGCCGGCATTACACGGTACATTATCTTTATTAATTAAATATCCGCCACAAACTCCAATGTTTTTATGTTCTTCTTTTTCCATAAAATCAAACATTATCTTTATAGCATTGTTAACTAATAGGGTATCCGTATTTAAACATAATATATATTTGCCTCTTGCCTGTCTGATTGCTAAATTATTAGCATAACCGAAACCTCCATTGATTGAGCTTTTTATTATATTTATATTGGGAAAGGTTAGCTCAATTTCCTCAATAGAGCCATCGTGTGAAGCATTGTCAACAACAAAAATTTCATATTCAATTCCCTCTGTTTTTTCAATAACAGATTTTATTGCATTTATTGTAAGAACTTTTGTTTTATAGTTTACAAATATTATTGATACATCCACTATGATTCACCTATTAAATTTAAAAATTGTTTTTGTATACTAGTTTGTGAATATTTTTTAATATTTTCTCTACCCATAATGATTAATTCTTTTTTTCTATTGATATTATTAAGTAAAATTTCAAATTTTCTACAAAAACTTTCAGGATTTAATTCGCTAAATTCTGCAGCATTACCTGCTACTTCTCTAAAAACAGGAATGTCTGAACATACAACAGGCACATCTAATAGCTGCGCATCGATTATTGGAATTCCAAAACCTTCATATATAGATGGAAATGCATAGCAAAATGCATTTTTATATAACATAACTAAGTCATTACTACTTACAAAGCCCGTAAAAATAATATTTTGATTATTAGAAATATTTAGATACTGTTTTAATATGTGTTTTTTGCCACCTGTGAGAACTAATTTACAATTAGGATATTTTTTATTTATTAATTCAAATGCCTTAATTAAGCATTTTATATTTTTATTAGGATTTAGTGAAGATGAAGATACGATATACACATCTTCATTATTTAACCCAAATTTGGATAAACCCGTTTGATTATTTATATCTGGATTTAGACTAAAAGAATTATAAACAGTAAATATTTTATTTTCAGGTATTCCATAAAATTTTTCTATTTCTTTTTTTACTGTATCTGAAACAGTTAGAATCCTGTCTGCATTTTTTGAAATAATAAAATTTAGTATCTTTTGATTTATCTGATTTAAGATAGATAACTGTTCAGGATAGATTTTAATACACAAGTCGTGTATAACTCCAATTTGTTTTATTTTATTTAGTTTGATTATCGGCAAGAAACTTGTATACAAAACTATTGTACCCTTTTTTTCGAATAATAATTTGAAAAAGAAAAAAGTATTTAGCCATATTAAATATATAACTCTTTTTAAAGTTGCATTTTTTATTCTTTCTATAAGTTTGTTTGAAATTATTTCATAGTCTAAGCCTATACTTGGTACTAGTGAATTCAGCATATTAGTATGTTGACCAACACCAGTTTTTATTGTTGATGTAATAGATTCTTCTATGATGATTTTAGTCATTTTTGTATACCTCTTGATATTCTTTTTGTACATGCTTAAGCTCAAACATATCTTCCACTCTTTCCCTTGCTTTTTGACCATATTGCAAACGGAGTTCGTCATTGTTTAGCAAGTTGTTTATTGCATTCGCTAATTGTTCTACGTTTTCAGGTTCAACGGTTATGCCGGTTTCTTTATCAATAGATACATAGTTTACACCGTTGTTTAACCAAGTATTAATAATCGGCTTTGAATGGCGCATTGCTTCAATTTGAACAATTCCAAAATTTTCAGTTCTGCCAACAGAAGGAAATAGATAAATATCACAAGCTTCGTAATACAAGTCCATATCTTCATCTGCTACACGACCTAATAATACAACTTTATCTTGCAAGTTATTTTCTTTTATATATTGTTTAAAAGTTTCGGTTAATGGGCCACTACCACCTAACAAATAAACAGCATTATCAATATTTTTCATTGCTTCCAATGCATAAATAAAACCTTTATACTTGACATGTCTACCAAGAGAAAATAATATCTTTTTCCCTTTATATTTTTCTTTTAAAGCATTCAGTTTATTCTCATCAACTGTATAATCAAGTGATATACCTTGAGGAATGACAACACATTTATCTTTAAAATCTCTTAAGATATTAGAACTCTCAATTGCTTGTGGTGATAAAACAAGAATCTTGTCAGCTTGTCCAAGAAATTTTCTATAAATACCCCAAAAGTATTTCATTATATTTTGGAATACAACAATATCACTATGATAGGTTACATACATTTTTTTGTATTTTGGTCTTGCTATAAAATGCGCAACGACTGCAAAAATAAAAGGCATGTGATAATGAATTATATCTGTATCAACTTTAGATAGTTCCCAAATAAATTTTGGTGAAATATTATTAGAAGCAAATTCAAACAAATATTTACAACGATTATATTTTACACCGTTTTCAATCGAAGATTTATCTGTATTTGAACAACAAAGCACTTCTTTTTCAAATTCTTCATTTGGCAAACTATCATTAATTTGGTTCATTACCGTTTCGATTCCACCAATGTGAGGAAACGCATAACGAAATATTTGAGTAACTTTTATTTTTTTCTTATCCATTACAAATGTCTCCCACTGATTGCCAAGAATACCGCTTTCACCAAGATTCCTATTTCCCAAAGTACATTTCTGTGTTTGATATAATACAAGTCATAGGCAATACGTTCCATTTCCTCATCAACAGAATATGCTGCCGGCATACTTACATGCGCCCAACCTGTCCAACCTGTTTTGACCCACATTCTGCAAGCATAGCAAGGAACTTTGTCTGAAAATACATTCATAAATTCTTCCCACTCTGCTCTTGGTCCGACAATAGACATTTCACCTTTCAAGATATTCCACATTTGCGGTATCTCATCAAGTTTAGCCTTTCTTACAAATTTACAGAACGGAATAACTCTATCACTGCCGTCATTCAGCATTTCTGCATTTTTCGGCACATAATCATTCACATACATTGTTCTCAATTTATAAATCTTAAAAGTCTTCCCTCCCTTGCCAACTCTTGTTTGAGTAAACATTGGGTCGCCGCCGTCGGTTAGTTTTACTCTGATTGCAATATACAAAAGTATCGGCAAGGTTACAGTCAGAATAATCGTTGCAGCGATTATGTCGTAGATACGTTTGCAGATGTCGTAAGTTAATGAGCGGTTTTTCATGAAGTTGAAAAACAGTCCATTGATTGACATTCTGTCGATAAAATATTTTCCCGTTACCATTTCATAGAATTCCGGCATTGTATAAAGTTTCACTCTACGCGGAATAGAATTAACCATTTCCGTCAGCAAAGCCTCTTCCATTCTTCTATGAATCGCAACAATCACGATATCAACAGACTTTTCAGCAATAATTTTGTCCAAACCGTCTTGCAAAGAATAAATTTTGGTAGAAGAAGATACGCAAATTTCTTCGTCATTTGTATCTTTAACAAACCCGACAACATTCATTCTCAACGCTTTTCTCGCCATAATTTCATCAGCAATTAGTTTTGCATTTTGGTTTGTGCCGATTACCAAAATGTTTTTTACTCGTTTAAAGTTGAACAAGTAATAATGAAAAATCAGTCTATAAAGTTTCAACAAAGCAAAAATCGTAATCGTATTCACAACCAAGAATTTCGCTAAACCAAAGTTCAAATTAAAAAACGCAAGCAAAATTGCTGTTGGAATTTGAGAGAAAATCACACCTTCAAAAAGCAAATAGCAATTTTTAAGCGTATTATTGAACTCTCTGATTTTGTAATTAGCTTTCAAAAATAGAGTGAACAAGCCTGTTGCAACGATTAGCAAAACCGCCGGAATTAGAAGTTTTGGCATCAAATTGAATTTGGCATACCAAAAGCAGCTTGATAATCCGAGAATTAAAGCGTCATACAAAAACATTATTATTACTGATTTTGATAAAGTTTTCATCTTTCTCCTACCATTTTGTTACTACTAATGCTGTTGCCATAATTGAAGCCAAGCCCCTCAAAGTATCGCAAACAGGAGTTAGCCAATCGTTTCCTGCGATTTTTCTAGGAACAACGATTGTGTCACCTTGTGCAATCTTAGTCCAGCCGTGAGCCTTAACCGCTCTACCATTCACACCAACTTTATATAGTCTGAATCTTGCAGCATTTGGAGTATATCCGCCTACTTCTTTAATATAGCCGCGTACTTTCATACCATCTCTGTAAACAAAAGATTGTTCGTTATAAACTTCACCCAAAACGCTTACGTGATTTGACATTCTTGGCACATAAATTTCGTCACCGTCTTGAACTTCAATATTATCAACATCTCTAATCTTGTTTAAATTATTGCTCTTGATGTTTAAAGCAATTTGACCGGTGTATTTGCTTCTGTAATCGTTTTGTTCTTCTTTAAGCATTGTTATCATATTAGTTTTTGCTTCCATAGCAGAATCTGTTTGTTTATATCCGCTAGCTAATCTGCCTTCCAGTAAACTAATATCTCTATCATTGTTTTTGCGAGCCAAATCAACTTGTTTAGTTTGAATATTTTTTCTTACAAAAACGGTACCTCTAAGGTCTGCATCTTTTGTAAGACCATCAGCCATTGTAATCATATCCACAAGTCTTTTGCCTTCTACGAATTTGAATACTCCAGGGTGAGTAACAAAGCCTGAAACCTTAACGTTTTTAATTGTTTCGTTGCTTCT
This sequence comes from uncultured Vampirovibrio sp., assembly GCA_964651125.1. Taxonomy (GTDB): domain Bacteria; phylum Cyanobacteriota; class Vampirovibrionia; order Gastranaerophilales; family Gastranaerophilaceae; genus CAG-196. The sequence goes on along the minus strand of CAZYWC010000013.1, from coordinate 29,162 downwards.
TAAGGTTCTAAAGAAAACTTTATCCCCCGGGTTTAAGGAAATAGACTTGATAGTATTTCCATTAATCATAATGTCATATAAGTAATAAACTTGAGTTGAACCGTCTTCACCTAAGATTTCAACCGCTACGTTTTCTGCCGAAATAACGCGAGCTTTGCTTGTAGTTCCACCTACCAAAGCAGATGAGCCTTCATCATGGAAAGACACGTTAACATTATTATCGTCATCCGGTTCAACATTAGAATCAACGAATTGAATATCTGTTAAAACATCATCCAAGCGCATATCGTCGGTATAAGTAAGGTGTTTTGGCGTGCTAATACAACCAAACACATCAACAAATTCTGTATTCGTATTTTTGTAAATATTAATTACGTCTCTAGGTTGTAACAATGGATCATTTGCACCTGCAAAAAATTCTTTCAAAAATATCGGAATTGTTTCAATTGTATTGTCTTTACCCGAAACACGACGAATTACGGCTTGAGTAATGAAAGTTTCTTCCAAAAGTTCGTTTTCACTTTTCAAGATATCAGACAATCTCATATTAGGTTTATAAGCAAATGTCGCAGGGTGTTTTACGTTACCTTGGAGAGTTACAGTGTTTTCAGCCGTATTGTATAACTCTCTGAATTCAACAACATCACCGCTTGTTAGTTTTGTATTTTTCGCTTCTGTCCAAGAAACGTTCTTAGCAGTTCTTTGAAGCGTATCTTTATCCAAGCTTGTCATTGTAACTTCATTTGTCTGTGTTCCAGGGAGCAAACCGCCTGCAAAACTAACAAGTTTTTGCAATGATTCACTGTCTTTTGTTTCATAAATACCTGTAACTGAAACACCGTTTTTCAACGCTACAACATTACCGATTCCGCCAACAAAGATTTTATCGTTAGGACGCAAAATGATATCGTCGTCTTGTCCGCTGAAAATAGTTTTATATAAATCGACGGTTCTGGTCTTTTTATTGCTAGTATAAGAAATATTTCTCAAAGTACCTGTTTTCTTAACTCCGCCTGCTGCTCCTAAAGCGTCGATAATTGAAGAGTTGTTGTTGATTACAACTTTACCGGGTTTGTTTACCTGACCGTAAACAAATACTGAAAAATCACGACCGGAAGCCACATTCAAGCGAACTTTCAAATTGTTGTACTTAGAAGATGCCATTCTGTTGATAGCAGATTCAACGTCTTTTATGCTTCTGTTTTCAGCAGGAACTACACCGATACCGGAGATGAAAATATTACCTTTTGAATCAACTTCTGTTTGAACAACAGGAGAAAGAAGGTTTGAACCGGAAATAGCGACAACATCGACTGAATCACCATACAAATATGCACTGACTTTTTCTCCGATAGTAAGTTTGTAACTATCATCAAATTTGCCTGTTGAGTTCATATTTTGAGTAATTGGTGCCGTGAAGAAGTCATAACCGACTTGACGAAGCGGATTTGATGTAACTTCAACTTCGTTACCGTTGAATAATTTTTCAACTTGGCTTAACTCATATTTATTATTAGAAGTTAAGTTTTGGTAATTGTTAGCAAATGCACTTTGAGATTTTTCAATTTGTGTATCTTCAAAATCTTCTCCGGTTGTATAACCATTTTCTTCAAAATAATTACCATTCTTATTAGTTTTGAAAGTAGTTTTGTTAAAAACATTTCTATTACTATACGTCTGCGCATTTCTATTTTGTTGTTTACTTACAGAATTTGCAGTTGCTGCAAAACACCCCGAACTTACAAATAGTGCCAATATAGTTATTATCGCTATTTTCTTCATTTTTACTCTTATATTCCTTATTTTCTTTTTCCCCTACACATATTCTCTTGCTACTAAGTAATAGCAATTTCCATTAATGACTTAATTGCAGGCCATTCAAGTTTCCACAAACCTGAAGCGTCAAGTGCATAGTTACCAACGCAAGAAAGTTTGCAGTCTTTGCATTTATTTACTGTTTCAATAAATACAGGATCTTTAATTACATCTTTTAAAGCTCTGCCTTTTACTGAAATAAACGGTTTTCTATCGTAGCAACGCAACATATCACCGTTTGAATAGATTACTGTTGCGATACGAGGCCAATGGCATTCGTAATAAGTCTTTTTGTTGATAATATAATCCATAAAGTAGTATGAATTTCTTATCGGATAGCCTTGTTTTTTTAGTTCCTTAATCTTGATAAACATTTCTGCTAATTGGTCGTTTTCAAGTTCTGTTTCAACAACGTTTGTAGCTTCCCCGGGAACTGATGCGGCTTTGTTTACGGTAAAGTACAATAAAATATCTGCATCTTTACAGTATTGAGCAACTTCTTTGATTTGTTCAAAGTTTGTTTGAGTTGAAACAGTACAACAAATATAAATTCTCATTTTAGGAGAATGGATTTTGTGATATTCAATACCTGACATCACTTTGTCGCAAATCCCAGGCATATGACGTATATCATCGTGAGCTTTTCCAACTGCATCAAGTGATACAAACATCAAATCCGTATATTGACCAAACCCCGGATTTTCTTCCAAGAACCAGCCGTTTGTTGCAATTTTTGTGTATAAACCTGCATCGTGTGATGCTTTACAAATTTCTGTAAAATCTTTTCTCAAAAGAGGTTCGCCGCCCCAAAGGATAGAATCCATATAACCGATTTGACCTGCTTCTGTTAATAGTCTGATGATTTCTTCTTTTGGCATATCATCTTGACCTTTTTTAGATTTCCAAAAACAGAAATCGCAGTCACAGTTACAAGCACTTGTAACCATTAGTGAAAAACATAATGGTTTTGGATTTTTAGACAATCTGCTTGCTATGCATTCCAAAGCTCCGCCACCCAAGTGTCTGTAATACTTCAACCTTTCTAAGGTCATATTATTTCTGGATTTTTTAAACATTAATTACTTCCTCTTCCTTTATATTTCTAGTTTTCTTCATTTGTTTTCTTTTGATTAAATCTATAAACGCTTCAATTCTTGTGATGTAGCCGACTTTGCCTGTTTGTTCATCAAGAACCAAAGTTAATACAGGAATATCCTCTTCCTTGCTGACTTTTGACAAAATGTTTTGTGAAACGATTTCCGGCATACAAGAAAACGGCATTATGTGAATTACCCCGTCAACATTGTTTCTGGCTGCATAAACCGTATCACCGATTGTTTCTATACATTCTCCACCAATTGCACGTTTCATGTACTTTTCGGCGTATCGTACGCATCTTGCTCTATGTGATTCTTTTTTGTTCAAGAATGATGGTTTTAAAACACCTTCAAGCCAATCGCTAAACCAGATTTGACGTTGAACTTCTATTCCCATTTCACCAAGTGTTTTTTCGATATCTTGATTTACATACGGATCAAGAAGAACGAAAAATTCACCGAGCAAATACACGACAGGAACGTATTTTTTCTTATCAATTTCAATTTTCTTAAAATCTTTTCTAATCTTTTTGACTAACTGTTTAGCGCCCCAAACAGAATTCGTTTCATCAATAATTTTCAGCCACTTGTTATAAAGTTTTTCGGCTTCACCTTTTCTGATTTCCCTTGGGCGATAATAGAATAATTGCTTTTGCGCTTCATCAACAGCAAAAAATTTATTAAAGCCTAAACTAAAACCTTTGTAATATTTAAATGGATTTAGGCAGTGTGTAACGTGCCAAAATGCTTGCAGGGTTTGTTTCATTTTGCTTTGGTACATATCAAAAATAACCATGTCAAACTCGTAGCCCATTTTTTTAAGAGTTTTTTGAGCCATTTTTGTATAATTACCCAATCTGCAAGACCCCGGAGCTTGGAACATCATCAAAGTGTTTGCACCGTTTTCAAGAGCCATAATATAGTTTGCTAAATTCAATTTATAAGGCAAACAAATTCCTTCAATACTGTTTTTAACTCCCATTTCAAGAGCTTCGTTGCTGTTTGCAGGCGGAATAACGATTTTTGCACCCAAAGAAAGCAAAAGAGCTTTTAGCGGAATATCGATTCTGCCCATTCTAGGCCATGCAATAACTCTATCCTTTGCAGGAATATTATTGTCCATATTCCTTGAATATTTATTCAGTTGTTCTTCACTAATCTTTGCTTTCAAAATATTCCTCTAATAAACTAATATTGGATTTGAGTATACAAACCCACGTTTCCCGAATTTGATTTCCACTCTGTACTTACCGACCTCATTTAGTAGCATTTTGATACTATTTGAAATTACAGATTTGATTTCTTTTCCGTTATGGAAAATCTTGATTGAACCTTTTTTCTTTGTCTGAACATTTAACAAAGTTTCATTGTCTAGACTTATACTTTCACCGCTTGTAGCAATTTGATTTCTGTTAGAAATTTTGATAACAGGTATTTCTTTTGAAACCGCTCTGTTAATAATTAAATTTCTACCAGTTTTTACAGCGGTTAAAATTTGTGATTTTCGAGTTTCAAAATCTTTTGCAAACGGTTTATCTGAACTTATTATATTTACAATAGTTTTGAACATATCTTGATAAGGGAAGATTGTAACAGGAATTACATACCCTTTGATTTTTAATGCGTGAGCATCAATTCCACCGATAGCAGGAACAATTTTGTCTGACGAGTTATTCAATTTGTCCCACCATTTTATAGTTGTTGCATTTGGCTCTTTAACAAGATTGTGCTTGAACAAATACGCATAAGCTAAACCAAAAATATTTCTGTCATTCAAATTGTCTGCCCATTCAGAAAACCAATTCCAAATTTCAACGCCGTCAGGTGTAATATTTTTGTTTGTCCATTTAATCGGTTGATGAGAATTTCTTCTGTAATCCGACTCATCTGCGTGTGCTGCAAAACCAAAACCGCCATTCATTTTTACGGCTTCAACATTATGTTTAGCATCTTCATTCGGCTGAATATATTTATTAATTCCGAGTGCCAAGTAATGATTTTCGCCTTTAGGTGAAATTTCTTCGCCTTTAATAACGAAAACTCCGTTATAAATACCTTCTTCTATTTCAAAAGAATTGTGGTCGGTAACAATTATCCAATCTAAACCTGCATTTTTTGCAGCTTTGCTAATTGATTCTATATCGCCTGTTCCGTCAGAATAAACGGAATGAATATGAATTGCACCAATTGAATTATATTTATTTAATTGTGTATCCAAATTTTCCATTTATACTCTCGTTAAAACCTTTTCTTCCTTTTTTCTTTCTTCTAATTTTCCAATAGTTTTCTTTTCTGATTTTTGCAGAAGTTTTGCTTTCATTTTCTTTCGGCTAAGCATATCTACAAAGGCTTCCAACCTTGTAACAAAACCGGCTTCGCCTGTATGTTCATCTATCGCCAAATGAATCATTGGCATATTGCGTTCACTTGCATGGTATTGGATTTCATCAACCATCAAAGAATCAGGTCCGCAACCAAACGCAGAAAGTGCAATAATTCCGTCAACATTGTTATTCAAAAGATAATGAGCAGCCGTTCCGGTTAAATCCAATTCGTTTGCCCAATACTGAATTTCACCCAATTCTTTTATTGAATTAAGCTGTTGTTCTCTTGTAATATCTAAAGCAGTGAACGCTTTAACGCCCATTTTCTCTAACTTATCTAACAAACGCATTGAAAGACGCTCATCATATAAATTGTAACCATGTGCCATAACAACAACTGACAAAGGTTTTACAAGTTCCATTTTCTTTAATGCTTGTTTGTTTTGTATAGCACTTTCGATTGCAACTTTTTGCGAAACACCTGATTTTGCCGTTTGGATAAATCTGTTATAGCATTCCCAACCTGAGGCAATAGCTTTTTCAATCAAATCTTCGTCAAAAATATCCAATTGGTGAGCAGTTTCATAGCAAAATTCTTTAATACCCAATCCTTCTGTTTTATCCAAAGTCGGTTCAATCATCTTGAATGGTTTTTCAATTACATTCCTGATAATTTCCGGTAAACCTCTAATCTTACTGCAATTATTGATTTTGTAATCTGTTGATTGAAGTGACGGAACAAAAATTGTATCAACACCTTTGTCTAGCAAGTTAATCAAATGCCCGACAAAAACTTTAATCGGTAAGCAAGTATCAGATACAACATGACCTGCCCCATCATTAATAAGCTTAGTTGTTGTTTTATCGGATAAAACAACTTCAAAGCCTAAAGATGACAAAAACCCATAGTAAAATGGGTAGTTGTTATAATATGATAAGGCTCTTGGTACTCCTATTTTATATTTCAATACTAACGAATCTTGCATGATATATTTTAATTATTTATTTGCCAACTTTATCTACATAAACAACTTATGTAGACTATTCGGTACAAATTCCATCTATTTCACTCTAACACAAAGAAAAACAAATTGTAAATATTTTATTAATATATTTTAATAATGCTATTACATAAAATTTAATTTTTGTTCAATCAACCATCTTTTTTAATTTATGATATAATGAACTCTGACAGATAGGAGAGAAATATGTTAAAAAGAGAACCAAGCTGTGAACTTGAAAAAGAGTTATTCAAAAATGTTTTTGAAAAGACTCCTGATTATATAAAAAATTCTGATTTATTAAACTTTGAAAATGAAGGTGAATTCACTTTTACACTAAAAAAAGCACACCTTTATCCGCATTCTGAAGAAAACCCTGAAGGTTTAAATCTTTTGGAATGGTTTGCAAATTATTCTAAAGAAGCAAAAGTTTCAACAGCGGGTATTCGCGGACCTCAAAACATCTTGTTCCCGCAAGATACAAGATTTCCGATTAACCTTGTAGGTATTGTGCTTGCAACTTTAGCAAAAGCTCTTGTTGCTCGTGAAAAATACGAAGGCAAACAAGTATTAAAACTTGTTGGTAGCGAAGTTCGCTACAATTCAGCATTATATCTTGATGCAATTGCTCGTATTCAAGCAGCGCAAGGTATTAAAACACTTACACCAAAAGAAAGAAAAACTATTCCAATATGGTTGGCTTCGTTCTTGGCGTTCAAATTAGACCTTGTTGGCGGTGAATACATTACTTCAAGCCACGGTATTTCTGTTAAAACTGCAACAAAAGATTTGAACTCTCAAGGCAGTCAATATTTGCCTGAAGAGTCTTTAGAATTTGTAAACAAAATCCAAGAAATCTTTGATACTGTTAAAAAAGAAGGTTCTTACGAAATCAAAATCGCTACTAAAAATGACGCGTTAATTGATGAAGAAATCATGTCAAAACTTAATGATGGCGTGGATTTGTATGTTGAATACTTAAAATCAGGCGTTGCGCAAAACTTGGACAGCGTTAAAAAGATGAAATCAAAATTGTTTGTTGAATGCGTTGGCGGTTGTGCTTACAGAACATTGAGCCGCGTGCTTGAAAAGTTAGGCATTCAAGACAAATACATTTGGAACAATACAGAAGAAGATCCGTTCTTCCACTCAATCGGTAAATACGACACTGATCCTAAAGGCAATAAATGCTTCTACGATTATTCGGTAGACGCAACCGTTTTAGCAAAAAGACCAAACGGCGAAAAATTCTTCCCTGTAATTGAATCATTACACTACGAAAAAGTTCTTGCTGATTGTCCTTTGGGTACAATCGTTTTGATTACAGACCCTGACCACGACAGATTGACTGTTTGCCAAATCGAAGCTATCGGAAACGAACCTATGCTTGACGATTACGGCATTTCTTACATTAAACTTGACGAAAGCAGAATTTTGACGGTTTATAGCGCAAACCAAGCTTTCTTAATGCTTATGAACTACCGTGTAAAACAACTTAAAGCTCATGGCAAATTCAAAAATCACCCAAGATTTATGATTAAGACAACTGCTTCTGCCTTGAGCTGGGATGAATGGGCAAAAGCACACGGTATCAAGGTTGTTAATGTTCCTGTCGGATTTAAAGAAATCGCAAACATTATGAAAAAAGTTGAATTACAGCTTAAAAACAACCCTGATAAAGAAGTTGTGGTTGATGATGTATTCGGTAACTCAATTAATTTGGGCGTTCAACCAAGATTAATCTTCGGCGGTGAAGAATCAGGCGGTATGATTATGGGTTCAGAAGATTTAATCGAATCTCTGGCAGGCAGAAAAGCAATCGCGATGCGTGAAAAGAGTGCAACAGAAGCTATTATTGTAGCATCTGCACTTGCTGCTAAGTTGGAAGAAGATAACAAAACTCTTTCTGAATACTTGGTTGAAATTTTTGACGAAAACAATATTATTGCAAAATATGACGTTAGAGAAGATATCGCTTATTATAACGAATCAGAACCTGATATCGAAAAACTTAAACTTGCAAAAGTTGAAGGTGAAAAGCAAAGAACTAAGAATGATTTGTTCTACTTGTCACTTGCAATTGCAGTTAGAGAAGGTATTGCGGATATCAATGCAGTTAAAAAAGTTCTTAACGGTGCGTTTGCAGAATTAAGTTTTGACAACTTAAAATCTGTTAAATTTGTTGGTGACGGTACATATTTAGAATTCACCGATAAATATGTTGAAATCAGACCATCAGGAACTGATGCTAAAACTAAAGCTTATGCAGGTGGCGAAGATCTTGAAATGATTGAAAAATTCTCAAGAGTTTTGGGTAATTATTCAGGCGATAGAACAGAATTGCATAAAGAACTTATTTCTGATGAGTTTTATGAAAATTCTAAGGAAAAAGCTTTGGATTACTATTTGCAGTTTGTAGAAAAAGACGCAAACAATGAAGTGTTTGTAATTCCTGAATACAAATTTTAATTAATAACGTTCATACTAAAATAGGCGGCTTTTCAAGCCGCCTATTTTTTATTATTTCAAAAGACCAAATTATATTATTTTGAAAGCTTTTTTTGTTTCACTACCGCATCAATCAAGCCTTTAAACAACGGATGCGGTCTTTCTGGACGAGACTTGAATTCAGGGTGGAATTGACAAGCCACAAACCAATCAAGTTCAGGAAGTTCAACAATTTCTGATAACATACCGTCAGGTGACATGCCTGAAAATACCAAACCTGCTTTTTTCAAATCTTCAATATATTCGGTATTAACTTCATATCTGTGTCTGTGGCGTTCGGAAATCTTATTTGCCCCGTAAACTTCATTCGCTTTTGTGCCTTTTTTAAGGTGACAATCATAAGCACCCAATCTCATCGTACCGCCGTAGCCTTTAACATTCTTCTGTTCCAACATCAAATCAATTACTGGGATTGGAGCATTTTCGTCAAACTCGGTAGAATTAGCGCCTTTTAGACCTGCAACATGTCTTGCATATTCAATTACAGCGCATTGCATACCAAGACAAATTCCCAAGAACGGAACATTGTTTTCACGAGCGTATTTAATTACGTTCAATTTACCTTCGATGCCTCTAATACCAAATCCACCGGGAACAATCACACCATCAACATCTTTCATAAGTTCTTGACAAGCTTTTGCGTCAACGCAGTCTTCCGAATTAATCCATTTGATTTCGGTTTTAACATCATCGGCATAACCTGCGTGTTTAATTGATTCAACAACAGAGATATAAGCGTCTGAAAGTTTTGTGTACTTTCCTGCAATTGCGATTTTAATCGTGCCTTTCGGATGATTAATCTTATCTACCAACTCTCTCCATCTTGTTAAATCCGCAGTTCTGGTCGGAACTTGTAAAAGTTTAAGTACAACATCCGCAAAGTTTTGGTCTTCCAGTGCAAGCGGAACTTCATAAATACTCTTCATATCACGGCACTCAATAACAGCTTCTTTTGCAACAGAGCAGAACAAAGCCAATTTATCTTTTTCTGTTTTCGGAATTGGTTTTGAAGTTCTGCAAACAAGAATTTCAGGCTGCAAACCATAGCTTCTCAAAAGATTTACGCTGTGTTGAGAAGGTTTTGTTTTCAATTCGCCGGAAGTTGGAAGGTATGGAAGCAATGTGCAATGGATATTAATTGCATTACCGATACCCGCTTCTGATTTAAACTGTCTTATGGATTCAATGAACGGCAAACTTTCGATATCACCGATTGTACCGCCGATTTCAATAATCTGGAAATCAGGTTTAAAGAATTTTTGCGCCTTAACTAACCTTGATTTGATTTCGTTTGTAATATGGGGAATTACTTGAACCGTTGCGCCCAAATAATCGCCGCGGCGTTCTTTTTTAATTACTGTTTGATAAACACTGCCTGAAGTTACATTACTCAGTTGTGAAAAATTAGTATCAATAAATCTTTCGTAGTGTCCCAAATCCAAATCTGTTTCTGCACCGTCATCCGTAACAAAAACTTCACCGTGCTGGAACGGACTCATAGTTCCGGGGTCTACATTTATATATGGGTCAAATTTTTGAATAGCAACAGAAAAACCTCTTGCGCGTAAAAGTTTACCCAAAGATGCGCCGATAATTCCCTTACCTAGAGAACTAACAACACCGCCGGTAATAAAAATATATTTTGTCATAGTTGAACTCCTTGATATCTTAACTCCCTCGCCTTAAGGAGAGGGTTGGGGTGAGGTGTCCACCCGCAAATAGTAAATACAAAAAAAGAGGGGCAGTTACCCCTCTTTTTTTAACTAATTAATTTTTGGAACTCTAAAGAACCCGTTCTCTTCGTCAGGTGCATTCTTCATCAGTTCTTCTTTTGTTTGTTCGTAATAAACTTTGTCTTCTCTCATTACGTTTACAAAGTCAATTGCGTGTGCCATCGGTTCTACGTCAGAAGTATCAACCTCGTTCATAGCATCAACGTGTTTCAAAACATCACCCAATTGCTTAGTAAATTTTTCTTTTTCTTCTTCTGTTAGCTCTAAACGTGCTAACTTAGCTACGTGTTCTACATCTTTTATTGTAATCATAATTCCTTACTCCAATATTTATATATAATATCATGAAAAATGGATTTTTGTAAAATACCTATTTAATCATATCCTTTTTCACAACAACATTTTTCAAGCTGTTAAATTCACCATCATCCAACAATAGTGTCAAATAATTTCTTGTTACACCTTTATATTTTCCGCTCTTATCAAGACGTTTTTCTATCAAAACTTCTGCCTCATGCCCGATATTTGAATCTACAAACTCTTGATACTTTTCGGCTGAAATCTTTTTAATAACAGTTGCACGCTCGTCCTTGATTTTATCAGGCAAATGTCCTTCCATTTTTTCGGCAATCGTACCTTTTCTGATTGAATATGGAAATGTATGAATTTGAGAAAGTTTAGATTTCTTAAGGTTTTCGACAGTCGTCAAAAAATCCTCTTCAGTTTCTCCGACAAATCCTGCAATAATATCGCTTCCCAAAAACGGTCTTTCAAAGCGCGAAATAATATCTTCGATTTGGTCAAGATAAAATTCTACGCTGTAATGTCTGTTCATTCGCTTCAAAGTTCTGTTGCAAGCTGATTGCAAAGAAAGATGAAAATGCGGACAGAATTTTTCACTTGATTGAAGAAAATTCAGAAGTTCAGGTGTGATTTCATGCGGATTTAACGACCCCAAACGATATCTCGGAATAGAAGTTTTTTCTTCAATTTCTTTTAATAAATCCAAAATTTCTTTATCGAATTCTTTACCCCAAAGCCCAATATGAATGCCGGTTAGAATAACTTCTTTATAACCGTGTTCTACATATTTATTTATCTCATTAATAATAAATTCAGAATCAGCGCTTCTTGATTTTCCGCGTCCGTAAGGAATTACGCAATAAGAGCATCTGTTATCACATCCGTCTTGAATCTTCAAACTTATACGAGTTTTTGTAGTGTCTTCAAGAGTAACTTTACAAAATTCTTGCTCGCTCATCAAATCTTTTACCGCAAACTCTTTATTTTCTTCTAAAAGTTCTGCAATTTTAAATTTGTCTTCGTTACCGTAAACGTAATCTATATAAGGTTCTGCCAGCAACTTTTCTTTTTCGATTTGAGCGACACATCCCGTCAAAATAGTTTTCAGACCTAAACTGTGAGCGTGTCTTAATAAATATAACGCTTCATTATCGCTCTTATGCGTAACAGAACAAGAATTCAGAATATAATAATCTGAATCCTCTTGTTTTTTTACTTGAGTATAGCCTGTTTCAACCAAATTTTGAGCAACAATCTGCCCTTCAAATTGGTTTGACTTGCATCCCATTGATTTTAGATAGAACTTTTTCATCATTGAAGTATTGTAGCATGAAGATTACTTTTTATCAGAAGTTTCATGCATTTCTTTAAAATCTTTTAGGTTCTTTTCACCATCTTCAATAGTTTCATCCAAAGTCTTACCTTTATCATATCCATAAAACGCAAAGACAGCACCAATCATGGCAGAAAATGCAGCAATATCAAATCTTGACATAGCTTGGTCTAAAAAACTAAACAGACCTGCCGTTCCTGCGGTACCAATTCCACCTAAAGATAAACTAAAAAATCTTGCACTACCTTTAAAAGCTTGAAAAGTCGGTACTTGTTGTTTTTTTACGATACGTTTATTTCTCTGAGCATAATTGCCTGAATAATTAGCTCCAATGCTATTTATTCTCATATTTCCAGTGTCCCTATATAATTTGCTACAAAATTGTTCTACTACAAATATAGTATATAGTCAATAAATATAGGAAGAAAATTAAACTCTACCGTACATATCTTCGTATCTTACAATGTCTTCTTCGACAAGCAAATCGCCTTTTTGAACTTCGATAATTTTCAAATTATCTTTGTAAGGGTTTTGCAAAGAATGGATTTCTTTGACATCAATATCAATACTGTGTCCTGGGCTTAAGATATGTTCTTTACCTTCCAAAACAACTTTTGCCATACCTTCTAATACAACCCAGTGTTCACTTCTGTGATTATGTGATTGAACAGAAAGTTTTTGACCCGGATTTACATGAATCATTTTGGTCAAGAAGCCTTTACCTTCCGCTAAAACTGTATAATATCCCCAAGGTCTGTAAACAGTCTTGTGAACCAAGTGTGTATTATCGTTTTGGCGTTTCAAAGTTTCAAAAATCTTTTTAACATCTTGTGTTCTATCAGATTTACAAGCCAAAATCGCGTCTTCTGTTTCAACTATAACTGTATCTTCCAAGCCGATTGTTGCAACAAGTTTTGAAGAAGAGTACATCAAAGAATTTTTAGAACCTTCATCCAAAACATGGCCGATTTTTACATTGCCGTCATTATCTTTTTTGCTAACATCATAAATTGATTTCCAACTGCCTAAATCGTTCCAATCGCTTTCAAGTTTAAGAAGTGCAATTTTATCAGATTTTTCCATAACCGCGTAGTCAATCGAAATTGATGGCATTTTGTCATATTCAGTAAATGGGATTTCATCAGAGTCTGAAAAATCAAAGTTATTAAGTTTTGAGTAAATATCAGGTGAACATTTTGCCAATTCTTCCAACAAAACAGAAGCTTTGAACATAAATATTCCGCTGTTCCAGAAGTAATTACCGTCATCAATGTATTCTTGCGCAAGTTTTGCGTTTGGTTTTTCTACAAACTTGTTAACTTTAAATCCTCTTTCAATGTGAGTATTAGTTACATTGATATAGCCATAGCCTGTTTCAGGATAAGACGGTTTAATACCAAAGGTTACGATGTAGCCCATTTCTGCGATTTTTTCACCATCTTTAACAGTTGCTACAAACTTGTCCGTATCACTGATTAGGTGGTCTGATGGTACAACCAAAATTACAGGGTCAACATTAAATTTTTCAATAATATATTTTGATGCTAAAGCAATTGCAGGAGCTGTATTTTTAGATATCGGCTCGGATAAAACAATCGCTTTATCGTAGATTGATGAAAGCTGATATTTTACGTTAGAAAAATGCTTAACTCCTGTCATACTGATAATATTAGGTGCAGGCATACAATCTTCCAATCTTTCGAAAGTTGCTTGCAAAAGACTTTCAGTATTTTGAATATTAAGTAATTGTTTTGGATACAATTCTCTTGATAAAGGCCATAATCTGCTTCCTGAACCGCCTGCTAATATTAATCCGTACATCAAAACTCCCCTTATAATACTCCTAATTATATATTATATTAACATGAATAAAAAATAAATACGTAAATTTTATTGAAGAAGATTTACGAGCTTTCGTTCAAAAACATATTGTAAATAGTTTCTAATGTGTGGTAAAATACAACACATAGTGAAGATATATTACAAAGCGACATACACATATAAAATATTCAGAATGTTTTTGAGTGAATTTGATAATTTGGTATCAACACTCGGAAACATTGCGCTTTTTGGGTTGGATTTTTTTAAAGGTTTAAAATCTTTCCCGACAACCTTCAAAGCTATAATGGAGCAATCTGCTCGTTATGGCGTATCTTCACTTCCGATAACTCTGTCAATTGTCGGAATGACATCAATCATTATTGCAATGCAAATTGCGGGTGAAATGGTAAAACAAGGCGCAGGAAATTATGTCGGAATGCTTGTTGCGATTTTGATGGTAAGAGAAGAAGGCGTTATTATGGCAGGTTTTGCGATAATTTCAATGATAGGCTCTTCTATGGCATCCGAAATTGCAACAATGAAAGTAACCGAGCAAATTGATGCAATCAGGGTTTTAAAAGTAAATCCCGTGCATTATTTGTTCACACCAAGAATTATAGCAGGTACTCTAATGATGCCTTTGGTAGTCATTGTATCTTCTGTTTTTGGTGTTTTAGGCGGAGCAGTTGCTTCCAATTTAGCTTCAGGGCTGACTTACAAAGCTTATTTTGATTCAGTATGGTTTGGCTTAAACATGCACGATTTGAACGTATGTTTGCTAAAATCTTTGACTTTTGGATTCGTAATAACTTTGATAAGCTGTTCTTGCGGAATGGAAGCACGCGATGGCGCAAAGGGGGTTGGTATTGCAACAACAAAAGCAGTAGTTTGGTCATTTGTTGCAATAGTAATCTTGGATTTAATCTTTGCGGCGATGTTTTTTTATTAAGCTCCAACACCCTCACCCCTTGAGGGAGAGGGTAGAAAATCAAGTTGAGACATTTGGTCGAAACTTAGATTTTCGGGTGTGGGGTAACTATTGAAAAGATTACCACATCATTTACGCTCCTCGCAATGGCAGGACGCGAAACAAACAAGATGTGGTCATTCCCTCTCCAAGGGAGAGGGTTAGGGTGAGGGTTCTATCCTTCAAAAAGAAAACGAGAAACTCATGGGCATACAAGTAAAAAACTTAGTAAAAACATTCGACAAAAAAACAATCTTAGACAACATCTCTTTCCAAGTAGATGACGGAAAGATTTTGTCAATTATCGGTTTTAGCGGTTCTGGGAAAAGTACTGTTTTAAAACTGATTAGCGGATTGATTGAAAAAGATTCGGGCGAAATCATCACAACAGGCGGTGATATTGCAATGGTGTTCCAATATTCTGCACTTTTCGATTCGTTGAATGTTTTTGACAATATATCTTTTGCATTGCAAGAAAGAAAAGATTTGCGCGGCAAATACACCAGAAAAGAGCTTGAAAAAATCGTTGCAGAAAAGCTCGAAATGGTTGGTTTGTCAGGCATAGAAGATAAATATCCGTCTGAACTTTCAGGCGGTATGCAAAAACGTGTAAGCTTTGCGCGTGCAATCGTTACAGAACCTAAAATCATTCTGTACGATGAACCGACAGCAGGCTTAGACCCGATTTCATCAACTTTGATTGAAGATTATATCGTAAGATTGAAGAATGAAACAAACGCAGCATCAATCGTTGTAACGCACCAAATGTCAACTATAAAGAGGACAGCCGATTCAGTATTGATGTTGTATAATGGACATGCGGTTTTTGAAGGTTCGTCAGAAGAACTTTTGCGTGAGGAAACTCCTTACACAAAACAGTTCGTAAACGCAACCATCGAAGGCCCGATGAAAATGAACGCATAGAATAACGCACCTCGGTTATTCCCTCTCCGAGGGAGAGGGCTAGAGTGAGAGTTTTACCTTTGCGAACACACAAAAACAAACATTCAAAC
Organism: uncultured Vampirovibrio sp.; assembly: GCA_964651125.1. GTDB lineage: Bacteria > Cyanobacteriota > Vampirovibrionia > Gastranaerophilales > Gastranaerophilaceae > CAG-196. Next base: position 13,247 of record CAZYWC010000013.1, on the reverse strand, counting down.
AAAGTGCATTCAGCACAAAATCAAAAGGAAAACACAACATGAAGATGTCACCATCATTTAAAGTAGGAATATTAGCAATAGTAGCCTTAACAATTCTGTTATTTACGGTATTGTGGATTAAAGGCCGTTCTTTCTCATCAGCAGAGAGAATAGAAGTTCAATTCAAAGACGTAAACGGTATGCGCCCGGGATCCGGTGTACAAATGATGGGGCTTCGCGTTGGTCAGGTTGAAGAAATCACACCTGTTGTAAACGGTGATTCAAGCTATGTAAAAATGAAATTCGTTATTACAGAACCGGGGATTACAATTCCTAAAGCTTCAATGCTATCTATCCAACAATCAGGCTTGATTGGTGAACAATTCTTGGAAATCACTCCTCCAAGAACACGTACGGTTTATATTCCAGTAATCAATAAAGACTTGCTTTCTAACGGAGCAGAAGTTGAAATCAAACTTGATGATAAGTATTATGATGTAGGTTCTGTAAAAAAATCACAAATTATGACTGCAAAACTTGTTCCTTACGAAGTTAAAGACTTTGTAAAAACAAATTATGCTTATAAAGTTGATTATGTTGTAAACCTTCCGGGGCTTGTTTTACCACACTTTATGACTGGTAGAATCGTTAACGTGAACGGCGAAAAGAAATTGAGAATTGCACCTTTGGATAACATGGCAATTCCTTATCCGCAACAGACTTCACCTTATACAATCATTGAACCTATGAGAATTGCAGATTTTATGGACTTGCAATATAAGGCTGCCGAATCTTTAACCGAAACAAACAGAATTGTGAACGAATTGTTGAACGATTCTATGATTGCTGAAATCAGACAATCTGTAACTAACTTCAAAGATTTGACGGCTCAAGCAACTTCAACTTTGGCTAAGACAGAAAAACTTGTTGAAACTTCTAAAAATGATATTGATGCAATTCTTTGGATGATGAGCGATGTTTCAAATAACTTCAATAAATTGGCAACAAATATCAACGGCATTATCGGCGATGAAAAATTCAAACCTATGATGTACGATACAGCTGATGCGGTTTCTAATTTATCAAAACAACTTACACCGATTATCGGTTCGGTTGATGCTAAAGAATTTGCCGAAGATTTGAATGCCGTAATGAAGAACTTGAACGAAATCTCAACTTCAGTTAATCAGATGACAAAAGATGAAAACTTAAAGAAGAAAATCAACACTTCTATCGACAATTTGAACGTTACAATGTGCGAAGTTTCAAACGCATTAGAAACAATCAACGGTCAAGGCGGAGATAAAGAAGGCTTGAAACAAATCGTTGAAGACACTTCTTCTACCGTTTCTAACTTGAAGAAATTCTCAGAAAAATTGAATAAGAGATTCTTGTTATTCAGACTGATGTTCTAAGATTAGAAAATATGAAAACTAAAAAAGGCAAGCTATAAGGCTTGCCTTTTTTTAATAAAAACAATGTAAATCTTAAACAGCTTTACCCATCTCATAAGCTTCTTTTACATACACAGTATTATTAACTTCACCTTTTTGCCAAACACCTGAAGCATAAATAGTACCTCTTTCTACAGCACCTACAAGACAGTCTAATAATCCGTGGAATTCATAATTTGTACGTTCCAGAGCTTTTTTATTACCGTCAGCCGCAGTTATAATAAAATAGAATTCCTTGTTTCTAATATGTGTGTATCTTGCACAGCATCTGTCAATCAATGTTTTCATTTGCGCACACATTGTATAGAAATATACCGGAGTTGCCATAACTATAACGTCTGCTTCTACCATCAAATCCAAAATTTCCGCAGCATCATCTTTTTGCGCACAAGCTGTGTAATCATTGGTATTACAAAATCCACAACCTGTGCAATAATTAATCTTTTTGACTTTTAAAAAGATTTTTGTAACATCACAGCCTGCGTCTTTTGCACCTCTAACAAATTCGTCGCATAAGATGTCCGAATTTCCACCTTTTCTTGGTGAAGATGAAAGAACTAAAACTTTTTTCATTGAAATTACCTCACTTATTTTTGGAATATACACCTCACCCTAGCCCTCTCCTGTAAGGCGAGGGAATGACCTAAAGACGTTCAAGAATTGATTTTATTTAAAGAACAAATCTTGCAGATTCCCTCGCCTTACAGGAGAGGGCTAGGGTGAGGTGTATACCTTTTCTGAATATTTATTATAACTCTTGAGAGTTGCTATCAGTCAAGAGTAGACAAAAATTTTTCTAAATATTTTCGTGTGCTATAATTTTGTTATGGCAGACAAAATTACAATTAAGGGTGCGAGAGAGCATAATTTAAATAATGTATCGTTAGAAATTCCGAAAAACGAATTGGTCGTTTTTACGGGTGTTTCAGGTTCGGGCAAAAGCTCATTGGCTTTTGATACGATTTTTGCGGAAGGTCAAAGACGTTATATCGAGAGTCTTTCTACTTATGCGCGTCAGTTTTTGGGACAAATGGATAAACCTGATGTGGATTATATTGACGGGCTTACACCTGCAATTTCTATTGACCAAAAATCAACCAGCAATAATCCGCGCTCAACTGTCGGAACTGTTACCGAAATCTACGATTATTTGCGTCTTTTGTACGCTCGAGTTGGCACGCCTTACTGCCCTAAATGCGGAAAACCAATCAAACCGCAGACGATTGATGAAATCGTAAATAGCATTTTGAAACTTGAAACAGGAACAAAAATTCAAATTCTTGCGCCGACTGTTAAAGGCAAAAAAGGTGAATTCCAATCTCTGTTTGAAGAATTAAGACAAGAAGGTTTTGTTCGTGTAAAAGTTGACGGTGAGATTTATAATCTTGACGAGGACGAAATTAAGCTTGCTAAGACTAAAATTCATACAATTTATGTTGTAGTAGACCGAGTTGTAGTTAAACCTGAAGCAAAATCAAGAATTGCAGATAGCGTTCAAATTGCCTTAAAAAAAGCAGATGGTGTTGCAACAATTGATGTAATCGGCGGAGAAGAAATCATTTACAGCGAAAAACTCGCTTGCCCTGATTGCAATTTGAGTTTTGAGGAATTGACACCACGCATATTCTCTTTTAACGCACCTTATGGTGCTTGTGATAAGTGCGGCGGCATTGGCGTTGATTTCAAAATTGATCCTGATTTGGTTGTTCCCGATAAAAACAAATCCATAAAAGAAGGCGCGATTTATCCTTGGAGTAAATCTTCAACAGGGTATTATGACGATGTAATCAACGCGGTTTCAGCAGAATATAAAATTGATTTGAATATTCCGTTTAAGGATTTGCCTGCGGAACACCAAGCAATTATTCTTTACGGTTCGGAAGAACGAATCCCAATGCGTATAAGAGAATTCGGAACTAAGCGCTACCGCACAACTTTGCAGAAATTTATCGGCGTAATTCCGTTTTTGATGAAACATTACAATCTTGAGAGCGAATATTGGAAAGCCGAGATTGAAAAATACATGATTACAACTCCTTGTGAAAAATGCGGCGGTTCACGACTTAAGCCGTTCCCGCTTGCTGTTAGAATAAATGGAGTTAATATTTATGAATTCTGTTTAATGCCGATTGATAAAGCGTATGAATTTGTGAGCGAATTGTATTTAACTCTTACCGATTTTCAAATGAAAATCGGTAAACAAATCTTGGATGAGGTGCGTGCAAGGTTAAAATTCTTGTGCGATGTCGGCTTAAACTACTTGAACCTTGCACGCACCTCAGGTACACTTTCAGGCGGTGAAGCACAAAGAATCAGACTTGCAACCCAAATCGGAAGCGGACTTTCAGGCGTATTGTATGTTTTGGACGAACCTTCAATCGGCTTGCACCAACGCGATAATGACCGATTGATTAAAACCCTGATTAAGCTTAGAAACATGGGCAATTCACTTATCGTAGTAGAACACGATGAGGACACAATCAGAAACGCGGATTATATCGTCGATATCGGACCGAAAGCAGGCGTTTTTGGTGGAAATGTTATAGCACAAGGCAGCGTTGAAGATATTATTAAAGCGCCTGAGTCTATTACCGGTAAGTATTTGAGCAGTGAATACAAAATTCCTATCCCTGAAAAAATCAGAGAAGGTAACGGTCAGTATTTGCAGATTAGAAATGCGTTCAAAAACAATTTGAAAAATATTGATTTAGATATCCCACTCGGTAAAATTGTTGTGTTGACAGGTGTTTCAGGTTCAGGCAAATCAACTTTAATGCAAGATTTGGTTTATGAGTACGCTGTGCATAAGCTCAGAAAAAACAAACCGAAACCTCAAGGCGTGGACGAAATTCTAGGTTTTGAAAATCTTGATAAAATTATTGATATTGACCAATCGCCAATCGGTAGAACTCCGCGCTCAAATCCTGCGACTTACACAGACGTGTTTACGCCTATTAGAGAACTTTACGCAAAAACTAACGAAGCCAAAATGCGCGGTTACAAACCGGGAAGATTCAGTTTTAACGTAAAAGGCGGAAGATGCGAAGCTTGCTCGGGTGACGGCGTTTTGAAAATAGAGATGAACTTTTTGTCTGATGTTTACGTAAAATGTGATGTCTGCAAAGGCAAACGTTACAATAACGAAACTTTGGAAGTTAAATACAAAGGCAAAACAATTGCTGATGTTTTAGAAATGAGCGTAAAAGAAGCTTATGAATTCTTTGAAAACATTCCACAGATTGCAAACAAGTTAAAAACGCTTAACGATGTCGGTTTGGATTATATTAAACTCGGTCAAAGTGCGACAACACTATCTGGCGGTGAAGCGCAAAGAATTAAACTTGCGTCGGAACTTAATAAACGCGCAACGGGCAAGACTTTGTATTTATTAGACGAACCGTCTGTCGGCTTGCATTGGCACGATTTGGATAAGTTGATTAAGATTATTCAACAACTTGCTGATAATGGTAATACAATTCTGATTATTGAACACAATTTGGATTTGATAAAAATTGCAGATTATATTATAGACCTTGGTCCTGAAGGTGGAAATGCTGGCGGAGAAGTCGTTGCTTGCGGTACGCCAAGAGAAGTTGCCCAAAATCCAAATTCACATACGGGAAGATATTTGAAACCGTTTTTTGAAAAATAACTTCGGTTTGATTTAGTTAACATATAGTTTCTGTTACCACCATGAAATTTTATGCTACAATATTGTTATGGCAAATCCATTTGAAGATGTTATTTCACAAATTAAAGACCGGCTGGATATAGTAGATGTAGTTTCTCAATACGTTGTTCTTAAAAAGAGCGGAGCAAATTATTGGGGTATTTGTCCGTTTCACAACGACAAAAAACCTTCTATGTCAGTGAGTCCTTCTCGCGGAATTTTTAAATGTTTCTCTTGCGGTGCGGGCGGTGACGCTTTAGCATTCCTTGTTAAAATCCAAAACAGGGAATATAAAGACGTAATAATGGAACTTGCCGACAAATACGGAATTGAACTTCCTAAAAAATATGGTGCATCTTCCGAAACAAAAAGTTTAAAAAAAGACATGATAAAAGCATGCGCTAAAGCCGCAAAATTTTATCACATGCAACTTAGAAGTGCAGATGATGCCAACAAAGCCATGACAGCGCTTCGCAAACGTAATGTTGATGATACGATTATTGATAAGTTTACTCTAGGTTGGGCGCCAAACAAGTATGACACTTTGTATAAAGAACTCAAAAAAGAATTCAAAGATGAGATTTTAGAAAAAGCGGGACTTATCCTAAAATCCAATTCAGGCGGTTATATCGACAGGTTCAGAAACAGAATTATTATTCCTATTCAAAACGAAAATGGCGAATATATTGCGTTTGGCGCGCGCGCAGTTGATGAAGGTCAAAATCCGAAATACTTAAACTCATCCGATTCTTTGATTTACAACAAAAGCAAATTATTATTCGGTCTAAATTCTGCTCAAGACGCAATTAAAGCAGAAGATGGCGTTGTAATTATGGAAGGTTATTTTGACGTAATTTCAGCACAAGCGCATGGGGTTGAAAACGCAGTTGCTTCTTGTGGAACAGCCTTAACACCAGACCACATTAAATTGTTATCAAGATACACAAAATCAAGAAGAATTTTTCTTTCTTTTGATACCGATAAAGCAGGAGTTAACGCAACAACAAAGGGAAGTAACGTTATCAAAGAAACATTATCAACTTTGGGTGACGTTAAGCAGTTTGACGAAAGCCATATCGCGTCCGCCGTTGATAACAAGTATGCGTGTGAAATTCGTGTAGTTTCGCCACCTCAAGGCAAAGACCCTGACGAATTTATACGTTCTATGGGAGGAGATGCGTTCAAGGAATATATTAAAAACGCACCGCTTTTGATTGATTTTCTTTTAAATAATATTTTGAGAGAAAAAAATTCAGCGCAAACTCCGCAAGAAAAAGCAGAATTGGTTGAGAAAATTATTGAAATTTTAAAAGATGTTAACAATAAAATTATTCAATCAGAATACGTAAAAATGGTTTCTACGGTTTTAGAAATCGACGAAGAAGCCATCCTGAAAGAGCTTGCGCGTCATGAAAGACAAGGCGCATTAATCGAAAGAAATTTGAATACAAAAAAAGTTGTAACAAATTCTTCACAATTCGAGATAAAAGCGCAAAAAAATTTATTGAGCGTTTTTTTAGCAAGTGACAGTTCGTTAACCTTCAACCAAATAAACGAAATGTTACCTAAAAATATCATCCAAGATGAAACGTTAATAATTGTAAAAAATACAATTGACAAATTGGCGTGTACAATAAATAATGTTAAGGAATTGACCAAAAGCTTATTTACTGAATTCATAGAGGATGAGAATTTGACCCAAATAATTACAGACCTAGTCGAACTTTCGGAAGCCTTCAACGGGCTTGAACCGGATGAGTTTGAAGCGACTGTAAGGGAAAACATCATAAGATTAAAAAGATGTTATCAGGAAAAAGATGCAGAACGACTTCGTCAACAATACAAACAGGTCAACGATGACGAAATAGAAGCCCTAAAAATTCAAATGCAGCTTAGAGATAAAATTAAATTAAGGACTGGAGATAAATAAATGACCCAAAAAAGAAACTCACATTCATCAGTAATCAGCGTAGAAGACGAAAACATAGATTTGTTGGACTACGATTCTGAGAAGGAAGAAGATGATTACATTGAAACTGATCTAGGTACTGATAATATAGAAGATATTATTACTTCATCTAAACTAAGCGGTGTAAAGAGCGATGATTTCTACATGATGGATTCCGGCGATTCTCATCATGAAGCAGCAGAAGTTGAAGTTCCAAAAGGCGTAGCAGTAGAAGACCCTGTTAGACTTTATTTAAGAGAAATCGGTCGTATTAAATTATTATCAACAAGCGAAGAAATTGAATTAGCACGTAAGATTATCCAAGGTGGAACTCCCGGTGCTATCGCTAAGAGAAAATTAGTTCAAGCAAACTTAAGATTGGTTGTAAGTATTGCTAAAAAATACGTTGGTCGCGGCATGCTATTCTTAGACCTTATTCAAGAAGGTAACTTGGGTTTAATCAGAGCTGCTGAAAAATTTGACCACGAAAGAGGTTTTAAATTCTCAACTTATGCAACATGGTGGATTAGACAAGCTATTACAAGAGCAATTGCAGACCAAGCAAGAACAATCCGTATTCCTGTTCACATGGTTGAAACAATTAATAAGCTTAAAAAAGTTACAAGAAGATTGGCTCAAGAACTTTCAAGAAAACCAACCGAAGATGAGTTGGCAGCAGAAATGGGCGTTTCAATTTCTAAATTGAGAGAAATCGTTAAGATTGCTCAAGAACCGCTTTCTTTGGAAACTCCAATCGGTAAAGAAGAAGATTCAAGATTGGGCGATTTTATCGAAGATAAAGAAGCTGATGCACCAATCAAGACAGTTGCTTCTGAACTTCTTAGAGAAGATTTGGCAGAAGTTCTTTGCACACTTTCTCCTCGTGAAAGAGATGTATTGAGATTACGTTTCGGTATGGATGACGGACGTCAAAGAACTTTGGAAGAAGTTGGTCAATTATTCGGTGTAACTCGTGAACGTATCAGACAAATTGAAGCTAAGGCTTTGAGAAAATTACGTCACCCAAATCGCAGCAAACGATTGAGAGAATACGTAGAAAACTAAGTATAAAAAATGACAATTGAAAATTTTCAATTGTCATTTTTTTTAAAAGTTAATAAAGCGAAAAAACATCATCAATTTTAAAACAATTTTCCACTTTCCATTTTCAATTTTCCATATACAAAACCCACCCGCATCTGTAAGGCTCAGCAAAGCTTCGCCAACAGCTGCGACCTCCCTAACAAGTGAGGTCTGTCACGCCGGACTATTATCATCCGACACTACATTTTTTATGGAACAAGTACACCATTAGCACAATGAATTTTATTTTTATGCTATCATCTTATTATGACAAAGTTTTTGTTGATTAGCGAGGATAGTGAAAAAGAACAGATTTTAAGAGAAGTTTTTCCGATGGATGAAATTGCCGTTACGTCGGATGAACTCTTAATTTTCGATATCCTAAAAGTAGAAGAACCCGATATTGTTATTGTTGATGGCGATATCGAAACTTTGGATTTGAAGAATTTGTGTCGAAAAATCAAGCAATATCCCGTTGTAATTCTGCTTATGCTCGGCGAAAAAGATTTGAACAAGGATGTTTTACATAACGCGAACTTGTTTATTCAAGCGCCGATTGATAAAAAACTTCTTTCTGCAACCGTTGAATCAGGTTTAAAAACAAGACTTTCTTTGTTAAAAATGACAAAATCTAACCAAGAATTAGCAAGAAGCCTTTATCAGTTGAACGTTTTGTACAACACAAGCTCACAACTTGCAGGGTCTTTAGATAAAGACAAACTTATCAAAATCATGATTGAAGGGATTGAAAAATCTTTGAACTTCGAACTCGCTTGCACTCTGATGTTTCGCTCAGAACGCGAACCCGTTTTAATCATTAATTCGATTTACAAAGTTTCTGACAGATTATTGGAAGCCTTGAAACTTCGTGCAATTTTGAGTTACAAATCTCTGCTTGCAGACCCGCCTATTGATATCAAAATCGGGAATTTGAAAATTGAAAAGAACATCAAGCATAACATTCAGGAATACGATTTTTCAATTTTAAGATACGATAATATGTTTGCGCCAATTACTCTGAATGACGAGTTTTTCGGCTTTACGGAAATTTATAGAGAAAAACCTTTCTCAACAGAAGATGCTACTTGTTTTCAGACTCTTGTTCAACAGGTTACAATCCCGTTGCAGAGCGCATCTTTCACACAAGAATTGAAAGCGACAAACAGAAAGTTACAAAAACTTGAACGCTTAAAATCAGAATTCATTTCTATTGTTTCGCACGAATTAAGAACGCCATTGACCGCTATCAAAAACGCTATGGACATTATTCTTAGCGGTAAAGCAGGCGAAATGACAGAAAACATAGAAAAATTTGTTTCTATGGGAAAACGTAACGCAATAAGGCTTTCAGGCATTATCAACGACCTTCTTGATATTTCAAAAATCGAAGCAGGAAAAATGGATTTCAAATTCGAACTTATTCACGTTGAGCCTGTAATTGAATACGTTAAAAATAATTTGTCAGAAGTTGCTAAAGAAAAGAATTTGACAATAAAATACGTGCCATCAGGCGAAGATGTGGAAGTTTACGCGGATTCAAACAGATTAGAACAAGTTTTAACTAACCTTGTATCAAATGCAATTAAATTCACGCCTGACACAGGCGAAATCGAAATAACTTCAAAAGTTGTAAATGCTCGTGAGCTTCAGTACGATAACTGTTTTGAAGAAGATATCAAAAAACTTCAAGGCAATTATTTGCAGGTTTGTGTTGAAGACCACGGTATCGGTATTGAGCGCAAGGATTTGAACCACGTGTTTGACAAGTTTGCGCAAATTGAAAATTCACTTTCAAGAAAAGTCGGCGGTTCAGGTTTAGGTTTGCCGATTGCAAGGCAGTTGATGGAATCGCATAACGGTGCGATTTGGTGCGATAGTGAAATTAACAAGGGTTCGCGTTTCTATTTTGTAATTCCAATTGCGAATGATAAGAGCAATTTTACAATGATAAGAAAACAGCTTTCTCAAAAAGCGCGTTCAAACGGTTCGACAATTGCGGTCATTAAGATTAAGTCAACAAACGAAGTTATTGAAAACTTGCTTAAGGAAAATAATTTATTAAACAAAACATATATGACAAATTCTCTAATCGAAAAAGAAGGCGCAATGACGACTTTGTCACTAATTTTAATGGACGGTGACAAGCCTTCTGCAGAGTTTTTGAAAAAGAAAATAGACTCTGTAATTGAGCAGAACAGGAACTTGTACGGAGAATGTGATATAATGTATTCATACGAAATTGAAGGAGATACACATGAAAAAGATTCTTATAGTAGATGACGAACAAGACATCGTAGAAAGTCTTAAGTTCGTTTTGGAAGTTTCAGGCTTTGTGTGTTATACGGCTTATAACGGAGAAGACGGTTTGAAGCTTGCAAAAGAAATAATGCCGGATTTGATTATCCTTGATGTTATGATGCCAAAAATCAACGGCTACAAAATCAGCCGACTCCTTAAGTATGACAGCAAGTATAAAGATATTCCGATAATTATGGTAACAGCGCGTTCACAATTGGAAGATAAAATGATTGGTGAAGAAACAGGCGTAAACGAATATATCACCAAACCGTTTGAGTTGGATGCGATTGTGAAGAAGGTGGAAGAATATCTTAAATAGGAGTTGAAAAGAGAAACAGTTGAAAAGCTGAAAAGTTTGAATGAATTTTATTTGTTTAATATTTAATACAAACTTTTCCACTTATCCACTTTTCAACTGTTCAACTAAATCTTATTGCTCAAAATTGTTTAATTTAAATAGGCACAGACAATGGAAACAGTAAACAACAAAACACTTGAAAAACTTAAATACGAACTTGTGCGAGATGGCGTGGTTTCTTACGAAACTTTGGAAAAAGCCGAAGAACTCGCTAACGTTCAAAGCATAAATATTGGTCAAGCACTTATTAATTCAGGCATTTTGGCAGAAGATACTTTGCTGAAATTTTTGGAAAGCAAGCTTCATATTCCTTATGTTAATTTGGAAGATTATGAGCCTGATACCAAGTGTTTTCAATATGTTTCGTTCGCGGACGCAAGAAGATATCGCATTATTCCTTTGTTTAAGATAGAAGATGTTTTGACGGTTGCAATGTCCGACCCGTTGGATTTGTTTGCGATAGACAAGGTTATTGAAACCGCAGAATGCTCTATTGAGCCTGTTATAGCATCTGAAGCCAGCATAATCAAAAAGATTGATGAATACTACAAAGTCGCTGATACCGTTGATAGCATTACTTTGACTCCTGATGATGAAAAGGAATTTGACTGGACAGAAGAACTTCATAAAGAAGAAGCAGGCGAAGAACACATTCAACACGTTATCAGAGCGATTTTGAAACAAGCGATTATTGAAGATATTCACGAACTTAACTTTGAACAAGTTGAAGAAGGTTTAAAAGTTGTATTCAAAAAAGATGGCGAAACTTTCGACAAAGGCACAATTCCTGCGATTTTGAACTCTGCTTTTGTATCCAAATTGAAAACACTTTCCAATTTGGACGCAACAGTTTGCGAAATTCCACAATTAGGAAAACTTTGCTTCAAGGTTGAAAATACAATGCTTATTGCGTCAGTTTCATCATTCCCAACGATTATGGGTGAAAGAATTTCTTTGAAGATTTACAAACCGCCTCGTCATTTGGACAGAATTATAACAGACGAAAAGCAAAGAAGTATTATTGCGCACGCGCTTGATAACCCCGGCATAATCCTTGTTTGCGGTTCTCCATTGAGCGGTAAAACTCACGTGATTTATTCGCTTTTATTGGAAGGTGCTAAATCAGAAAAAAATATTATGACGATTGAATCTATCGCAAAATACGAACTCAAAGGCGTTAACCAGTGTGAACTCAACGAAAATATAGGTTTCAATATGGATAAAGCGCTCAGATATGTTGAGTTTCAGTCACCTGATATTATTTACCTAGAAGGCGTTAAGACTCGCGATGCGTTTGAATTTTTATCAGAACTTTTCTACAACGACAAAATTGTTTTAACTGAATTTATGGCAAACAATATGACGGATTTAAGACAAAAATTGGCGTTTGACGATTTTCAGTCTTTCAAATCTTTGATTTCCTGCTTAATATTTATCCACTCAAAAGACAGCGTGGAAGTATTTGATAAGGCGACTTTGCAGAAATACTTGGCATAAGGTTAATTATGTGTTGTAGACTCATACAGTCCCTCTCCTAGGGAGAGGGTAGAAAATCAAGTTGAGCTTTGCGAAGCTTTGATTTTCGGGTAAGGGGTCGTAAAGGAGGCAATATTATTTAATTTGTAACAGGATGAATTCTTGTATTTGAATAGTATTCACGATTAATTTTGTCCGCGTTTTCTACTCTTTGCAATTTGTCATCCAACGCAGAATTAGCACTGATTGTTGAAGCCAGTCTTAAATATCTCAATGCGGATTTTGTGTCGCCAAATTTTTCATAAATATCGCCCAGTTTGTAAACCGTCTCATAATGTCTTGTGTAACCGAATTTATAGGCTTCACTGTAAAAACGCAAGGCTTTTTTGTACATTTGTCTTTTGTAATAAAATTCACCAAGCCTAAAGTATGCTTCAGGTTCATTTGGTTTTATTCCCATCGCGTCAAAAAAAGCACCCTTGGCGTAACGGTCTTTGCCCGCAATATCATATAAAGTTCCTAATCTTGTAAGATACATAACATTATCGTGGTTTTTGTGCGCCAACATGTGATAGAGATTTAAGGCGGTTGTCATATCTTCACTGTCTTTACCGTTTCTTAACGCCAAATTGTAATAAAAGCCGGCTTTTGCTTGCAATTCATCTTCGTTCAATTTGGAATAATCAATTGGAATAGAATATTCCAAACCGCCTTGAATAGCTGCATAAGATGGTAACAGTGCTATATTTAAAATTAAAAATAAAAACAATAAATTACGTTTCATAATAAAATTATACCTCAAGAGAAATAACTTCGGTCATACTCTCGCTATTTTTCTACCCTCTACCAAAGAGATACTACTGTTCATGATAATTTTTAGAAAAATTTCTAAAACAGAATAAAATCAATATAGTTATGTTACAAACATAGAGTCAAGACTAAATTTGAACGACATTCGCGCCGCGAGCGTGCAGCGATTAG
>CAZYWC010000012.1:0-58708 GCA_964651125.1 uncultured Vampirovibrio sp. | reverse complement strand
GATATCACTTACAAAACATATTTTAAATGAGCGTGGATTTGAAATTTTACCCAAAGATATAACATTTAGACGTTATGCAGAATGGTTTAGGGATAATAATTTTGACAAATGGACACTTGCAAGAGACGGAGAAAAAGCCTTAAAAGATAAAGTAAGTCCATTTATAGTAAGAAATGCCTCGCTTTTAAAAGCAGGTCAAGTTTTAGTCGCAGACGGACATACTTTAAATTTTCAAGTAATAAATCCATTTAGTGGTAAACCCTGTCGTGCGACATTATTAGGTTTTCTTGATTGGAAATCAGGTGGGCTTGTTGGTTACGATATTATGCTAGAAGAATGCACGCAAAATATAGCATCGGCATTAAGAAATGCAATTTTAAAGTTAGATCATATTCCTGAATATGTTTATCAGGATAATGGCAGAGCTTTTAGAGGAAAATATTTTACAGGTTCTTCAAAATTTGATGAACAAGGATTTATTGGAATATATAAAAAATTAGGAATAAAACCCATTTTTGCGACTCCATATAATGCAAGGGCGAAAGTTATTGAAAGATTTTTCTTGGATTTTCAAGAAAGTTTTGAAAAACTTATCCCAAGTTATATCGGCACAAGCATAGAAAATAAACCTGCATATATGAAGCGTAATGAAAAATTACATAACAAAATTCATGAAAAATATAATTTTACTCCAACAATAGAACAGACAAGATTACTTATTGATAAGTGGTTAGAATTTAAGCATTCTCAACCTTGCCCAAATAATAAAAGCAAAACGATTCAAGAAGTTTTAGGTGAAATTGAAAAACAAAATATTGATGAGAATTTACTTGATGATTTGATGATGGCACAAGAAATTAAAACTATTGGAAGAAATGGCATAAGATTTTTAAAAGCAGATTATTTTGATGAAGCATTATATGGAATCCGAGAAAAAACGGTTATAAAATATTCCCTTTTTGATTTGTCGTATATCAAAGTACATTCAATGAAAGGTGAATTTATTTGTAAAGCAAATCGAGTAACTGAAACTCACCCTCTTGCAAATGAAATGGGTGATATTAAAGATATTGAGGACTACAAGCAAAAAATTGAAAAACAACAAAAATTAAGACGTAAAACTATAAAAGCAGTTAAAGAACATTTTAAAATTGAGGATTTGGATTTAATAGAAAAGGAACTTCTTTTTGAAGAGATAAAACCTAAAATTGAACCTGTTAAAGAAATTCAAACTAACCCTAAACGAGAATTAAAGAAAGAAATTGAGCCAAAGGTAAAAACTTCAATTGTTGCAAGACCCATTTTTAAAAACAATTATGAAAGATACGAATGGCATATGAAAAACGGTTGTATTTGTAACGATGATAGAGTTTGGCTCGCAAAATATATACAATCAGATGAATACAAAGAAATATATAATTAAATAATTAGAAGTAAAATTTACAAAACTGTAAATTTTGGGTAGATATCCATCTTCTTGTAAAGTCTCACTCTCTCAAGTAACTAAATATAGTAAAGTTTAATCGTTTAAACTTTACTATAACATATTTTTATTAAAATAAATTTTATTTTTTTGTTAAACTTTTACATTTTTCTTGAATTTCTAGAGCTATATTTTTTGCAAGAGTAGGTTTTATTCCAATATTCTTACCAACGTCTAAAATATCGTCAATTGTTGGATTTTTACCTTCTCCATTAATCGTTGTTGCGTGTTCATCATTGAAAGATGAGCTATAGGTCAAATCATATGCCGGTGATAAGTGCCATTCTGTTTTATTTGTGTCAAACAAGAATGAAAAATTCTTTGAATGATCATCTCTATTATGTGCAAAAACATTGAAACACATTAATTTAAAGAGTTGCTCAACATCTTGATAATTTTTTGTAAGTTCCAAAGTTAATTTCATCAAAATATTATAATCAAGATTTGGCAATCTATGACTTGTTTCTAAAAGTCCACTAACAGATACCATGTGTACTTTTTCGCCATTTTGAGTTCTATCAAATCTTTTCACACCAAAATATCCACTACAATTTTTTGACGGAAACAGTTTTGTTTCAGGCATATTAATTCCACAATCTTTTGCGACAAGTGAATAGTTATATTCCTGTTCACCAATATTTTTAGAATCTAGTGATGATGGAAATTTTATAATCCAATCTTCGCCGTTTATTTTAGTTAAAATCTTTGGTCTTGCACCACCTGAGGACCCCCCAAGTTTAAAAAGTTCATCAAGATTGTCAGAATTTTCTGATTCTAAAATTTTTGAACATTCTGAAGCCAAAACATCTAAATCATAATCTTTTTCTGCAATTTCAAAATGGTGTTCAGGTTTATAGGTTAAAGCACCCATTCCACTATTTTGTACAACGGCAAGACGATTTAAACTGTCGATAGAATTTGGATTGATTTTATTTTTTAAGAATAATCTATCAACAAGCAATCTACCCCAGCCATCGGGTAGGCTATCATTAAACACCCCATATAAGCCATTAAATGGTTCATATTTTGGTATAAAAACTTTTTTCTCTAGTGGTAAACTAAATGGCGAAATACTAAAGCCATTGTTTAACCAATTTTCATCGTATTCAAAAGCAACAAGATTATCTTTAGTTGTCGCTAATGTGCCAACTAAAGTTTCGTTAAAATACACTTTTAAATATTTGTAATTATCCATTTATAACCTCATCGATAGATGTATAGTTTTTTTGATTGAATAAATTATCAAAATCTTTGTCTAAATCAAGAGCTATAGCAATTTTGATAAATGAAGATAATGAAATCTCATATTTTGATTCAAATCTTTTTATTGAGCCTAAACTCACTCCTGATTTTTGTGCAAGTTCAACTTGTGATATTTTTAACTTTTTTCTTCTATCTTGAATTTTTAAAACAAGATTTTTAACAATTTCGGTTGGTGTTTTTTGATTAAATAGAAAATTATTCATAGATAATATATTATCTTAAAACGATAATAATGTCAAGAATTAGATAATATATTATCCATTATTTTTGACAACACATCTCGACACAAAGAGTTCCTATTCATTTTAACTTGAGGCATTAATGGTATACACAAAAGAATAGGAACTAAAAATATGAAAAAAGTTTTTGTAAAAACAAACAATGTAAAACGATTTATCACGATGATGAACAACTTGCAAAATCGCCCAGAGGGCGTTCCTGCTATGGGACTCGTTTATGGTGAACCTGGGTTAGGTAAAACCCAAACAATTAATTGGTGGGCATTTAAAAATGATGCAATACTCGTACGTTGTACTCAACTAATGACGGCAAAATGGCTACTTAATGAGATTCTAGATTATATGACAGAAGTATCACTTATTTTGAGAATTTATATCACAGAGTTTGATAAATTTTCCCTCAAAAAGCTTAAAAATGAGAAAATACTCAAACTTCCCACCGAGTTTTCTCAAACTAACTGATAATATACACTCAAACTGTCTGATGATCTACAATGATCTACACTGATAATCTACAATTTATATCATGTGCGACATTACAATAATATTGTTATATAGTTCATGAAGTTTGATTATATTGAATGTTTATATTCCAGTATTTGTAATAATTTGAATGGAAATATCATACTATCCGTTATTTTGTTAATACATAAACTTCTCTTTTTATTTTACATACCATTAATCACTCTGTTTTAGTTAAAATTCAACTATATGTGTTGAATTATGTTGTTAATTTTATTTAAGTATGATTTTTAAAACTCAGTGAAATTTTTAATATTACAACATAAAACAACACAAATTTTAACGATTTCTGTATCATTAAGTTTAAGAAAATTTATCACTTATTTTGAGAATTTATATCAGAGAGTTTGATAAGTTTTCCCTAAAAATTAAGGTAAAAATGAGAAAATTCTCAAACTTCCCACCGAGTTTTCTCAAACTGTCTGATGATCTACAATATGCACTGGCATGGAAAAGATACCCTATTTTTACAAAAGCACAGAAAGTTTTTCTTGAAGAATTGAAGAAAAACTTAAAATAAAAACAAAAATGTTGAATTAATTTTACCCAAAATAATCAAATCATCTGTTACAAGAAATCATTTCATGTGTTCTTTTACATTAGCATTCAACCTGAATGTAATATTTTATATCGGTTTCTGCGGTAAATCTGGTTAATCCCAAGTAATACATAGATTTTAGAGATATCATTTATGGTAATTGTGGAAAATCTCAAACTATTCGTTTGTTTTAGGTAGGTTACAGGTCTTAAATGCCCTTATAGATACCAAAACGATGAATTTGTGAGCGTATTTTTGAAAAGCAATTTATAATAAGTTTGTGAATAAACAAAGAAAGGAACAAACTTATGAAATGGTTAGGAATTGCGTTAGTATCGTTGTCAAAATTTGGGAAATTGTACATATAAACTCCTTTTATAAAAACAATAAATTTTGATAATAATTTAATACCATCTTATGCTAGCTAATTTATAATTGAGGTTAATATTTCATTTCAGCATTTTTATAAAGAAGTTTATAGTGAAATTTGTTGTAATTTCTGTTATAATATAAGAAAGGTAAGATTATGCGCTATGATGTTGAAATATCCACAAATATACTAGATTGGGTTCTCTCTATTCTAAATCCAAGTGAAACTAATCCGCAAATTTTTGAGATTTTAGTTGCTTGGCAAAAAGGCGAGAAAACTCCAACCTACAATAAAGTCCTAGAAATTAGCAGAGCTACTGGGATACCACTAGGATATTTTTTCTTAAACAAACCTCCTCAAGAAGATGTATCTTTAGTTAATTATCGTACAGTTAAAAGCATTGATTTAAAACAGCCAAGTTGGGCTTTAAAAACAACCATTCTTGACATGGAACTTGTACAGGATTGGTTAAGCAATCAATTGACAAAAGATTGCTATGATAAAAATGATTATGTAAAATCTTTAAATAAAAATACTGATATTATTACGTTAAGCAAAACCGTTCGTAAGAAGTTAAATATTGACATTGAATGGTTTAAAAGTTGTAGAAACGCTGAAGATTCTTTTAAATTCTTAAGGCAAGCAATTAGCGATAGCGGTGTTGTTGTTATGGCTAACGGTATTGTTAGAAATAATACCTCTAAAAATCTTTCTATTGATGAATTTAGAGCGTTTGCATTAATTGATGATTATGCACCTCTTATTTTTATTAATACTAATGATTCTGTAAATGGTAAACTGTTTTCTTTATTACATGAATATGTCCATATCGGGCTAGGTAAAAACAGCCTGTATAATGATAGATGTAGTTGCCATAATGAAATAAGTAAAACAGAACAAATATGTAATGCTGTTGCAGCAGAAATTCTTGTTCCACAAGAAATATTCAATAATCAATGGAGTCTTTTAAATACTGATGGAGATATAGAGAAAAACATAAATAAAATAGCTCGCTACTTTAAATGTGGCGTAGTTGTAGTTGCAAGAAAAGCATTGGAAAATCATTATATAAGTAAAGAGCAATACTCTTTGATTGCTAATAATGCTGTCCAAAACTATAAAAAAAGAAAAACAAACGGTGGTGACTTTTATCGTTCTCTTAATTCCAAAATTGATACTAATTTTTTGAATTACTTGGTAAATAGTGTTGAAAAAGGTAATACACTTTATACAGAAGCTTTTCGTTTAACAAATACAAACAGCAAAACCTTCAATAACTTAAAAACACAGATTGAAGGAGGGCTTTGATGTCTGACGAAAAATTTCTAATAGATACTAATTCCTTTATTGAACCTTATAATAAGTATTATCCATTTGATTTAGCAGCAAATTTTTGGGAACAAATTAAACATCATATTGAGTTAGGAAATATCGCTATATTGGATATGGTAAAAGATGAGATTAACAAAGGTGGAGATGATTTATCGCAATGGTTGAATGGTATAACTATATTAGAAGAAATTGATCATAGAGTACCTGACATAATTTCAAATTTCCGTAAAGTGTTACAGGAAGTACAGGATAACCCTATTTACAAAGAAACAGCTTTAGAAAATTGGGCGCAAGAAACTGTAGCAGACGCATGGCTAATAGCAACTGCATTAACT
The DNA here is from genome assembly GCA_964651125.1 of uncultured Vampirovibrio sp. Taxonomy (GTDB): domain Bacteria; phylum Cyanobacteriota; class Vampirovibrionia; order Gastranaerophilales; family Gastranaerophilaceae; genus CAG-196. The sequence continues at coordinate 52,626 of CAZYWC010000012.1, read as the reverse complement.
AATAATTATACAATTATTACCTTTGAAAAAGGACAGCGAATGAATAATCCTAACAACCCACATAGAAATGCTAAAATACCCGATGTCGCAGAGGTTTTTGGAGTAAAGGTTGCAGACTTATACTATTTAATGCGAACATTGGGAATAAAACTATAATATTCTTAAAAAGTGGGGTCGTTGTATGAAAAAATATATCATAATAATACTTTGTTTATTAATATCAAATGTGTGCATTGCTCAAACAAATGAAGGTGTTATTTCAAATAAAAGAGGTTTGGTATTCCAAGCTTTGGATAATGGAGCATTAGGATATATTTGTCCGAAATGGGCTTTGGATAGTGATGATTGCCGTTCAGGTCAATTTGTATATTTCAACTTTAATCATGATTTTGTTGATAACCAAATGTTTAGTATTCCTAAAAGCTATTATTTTTATGCAGAGGGAGTTTATAAGTATCTGAACAGAGAAAATCACACAAAAACAGTTCGTAAAATAGAATTGTATTCAAAATATTAGTTTAATAAAAACAGAAACTTAGCCCCTACATTTTTTTACGCAAAAATTTTTCAATCTTTAAATCTAAAAAATGTAGATTACTGACATACTTCAACGCTACACCGCTAGGCGATTTTGGTAATTTCGAGTTTTAAATCGTATATCAAGGTCCACCATTTAAAATCAAGAGCCGAAAGGCTCTTTTTTAGTGCGTTTTATTAAACTAATATTGTACACATCATTGATTTTGTTCTAAATCTGCTTAATGATTCTTCAAAAGTACCTCTGCTTTTTGTAAAATTTATAAAAAAGGAGGTTTAGTATGGTTTCATCATTAAGACATGCAATTTTTAAACATTGTGGAAATATTGATTATCTGCATTATTTCAGAAGAATGATAAAAGATTATGAACAACATAAATGGGATTTCGATATTAGAACCATCGTAAAAAATATAAAAATCGATATTCCTTGTCCTAAATATGTTTGTAAACGAGGCTTTTCAAAACGCTTATGTCTTACAATTCTTGATGACACCCTTTTTATAAAAGAATTTGATAGATATTTCAATGGTTATGTTCGACCGATGCAAGAATTGAGGAAACATCGCATTTTGGCTAGAAGAATTCTCGTCAAAAAATACGGCTATTTTACTAAATATAACCAAGATTGTTCACAAGCAATCTATAATTGTAATAACTGCAAAAGCAAATATGAGTGTGATTTATCAAAGAAATTAAGCAAAGAAGACGACCATATTTACAAACTCACAAGGCTATTTGAAATTTTGTACCAAAACCTTAATCATGGGCATTGGGCAGATTTAGTTGATAGCTAAGTCTTAAAACATCTAATAAATCTCCAAAATATCAAAAATCTCCTTCCACTCCTCATACAATTTTTCCAAGCTATATCTCGCATTGGCAGGGCTTGTGGATGGAAGTTTGTAGCATTTGTATTGTTTTAACAATTCGGGAAAATGTTTTTTAAACGCAGTATATGATTTATTTCCATTCAAACAGATAGTGTGAATATTTGGGAATTCTTTTAATAATTGAATTATCTTATTAGTTTTTTCATTCTGAATATTAGAATCCAAGCTGCCGGCTCTATTACAGGTTTGAATAACATCCCAAAGTGCAATCTTGTTAGTAAGCAAAACCTGTAGCTTCGTTTCATAATCTAAGTTTTGCAAGTTATCTTCATTACAAATTTTACCCATCAATTTCCAAAATCTGTTTTGCGGGTGTGCATAATACTGCTGTTCATCCAACGATTTTATCCCCGGCATAGAACCCAGCACTAAAATTTTGGAATCATTATTAATATTCGGAGAAAAACTTTTACATTTGTGTTGTTGTAAATTTTTCATATTTCAATCTTTTATACAATTTGACCTTCTTGTATTATAATAAAGAAAGCATTTTGATTGGTCAATTAAAGAAATTTAGAGGTTTTGATGAAAAAAGTAGTATTTTCTATTATCTTATTAATCGGTTTATTTCTGCCGCTAAGTAGTTTTGCAGATACGGTTGTCTATAATACTAAAACAGGAAAATACCACGCGCAGAGTTGCACCAGCGCAAAAAAGTGTACTGTGAATTGTATAAAAATCGACCGCAAACAAGCTGTTCAGCGTGGCGGCGTGCCTTGTAAAATCTGTGGAGCTAGGAGTTATTAATCAAAGCTGCCAGATAGTTTTTTAAAACTATTGCGTGATTTATAGTCGGCGATTTCGCTGCATAAATCAAAGTTACATTATTGTTTTTCAAAAAAGAGTTAATTTTTGCGACATCTTCATTGTTGTATTTAAGTTCTTCTTTGTATTTTTTAGCAAATTCTTCAAATCTTTCAGGCTCGTGGTTAAACCATTTTCTTAAATCACTGCTGGGTGCGATATCTTTAAACCAATAATCAAGATGCGCTCGTTCTTTAGTAACTCCTCTTGCCCATAACCTGTCTACAAAAATTCTGATACCATCATCTACAGTTGGTTTTTCATATATGCGTTTTATCTTTAAAGTTCCCATAAAAACATGATTTCTTAAACTTAAAGATTTTCAATTATCCATATTAACAAGGATTAAGAATAAACAAATTCGTGTGTTCCGTCTTCGTTCAAAATTAATGCACACAAATGAGCATTCGGATATTTTCCGCACCCTAAATCAATACAGATTTTTCCCTCGTCAATATATGGTTCATCAAACTCGGTATGCCCAAAAATGATTTTTTGCGGAAGCTTATGTTTTGAGTAAATAAATTTTCCTCTTATATATACCAAATCTACTTCGTCTTGTTCTTCTAAAGGATAATCCGGATTAATTCCCGCATGCACAAACAAATATTTATCAGTCAAATAATAAAATTTCAAATTTCTGAAAAAATCACCATGAATTTTGAAAATATTTTCGAAACTTCCATAACTTCTAACCGTTGCAGGCCCTCCGTAGTTGTCAAACAAAAACTGATAATAGTCGTCTGTTTTTGCATGCAAAAGAGCATATTCGTGCGAACCGATAAGATAAATACATTTATCGGTTTCCGACTGCTGAATTACTCTATCCACAACTCCTCGTGAATCAGGACCGCGATCAATATAATCCCCCATAAATACAAAAATATCATCAGCTCTTGTATCAATTTGACTCAAAACACTTTCAAGTTTTCTTAATTCTCCGTGAATATCTGTAATTGCTATATATCTTGGCATAATGTATCTCCCAAATACATTATAGCATGCAGAATGACCAAAAGTTTGCAACTTTTATACAGTAACATTCTTTTATGCTACAATTTGGATATGAAAAAGATAGCATTAGTTAGTCACGGTTGTGCAAAAAATTTAGTAGATTCAGAATTAATTTTAGGGCTTTTGGCTCAAAACGGTTACGAAATTACACTCAATGAAGAAGATACAGACACTGTAATCGTTAATACCTGCTCATTTATTTGTGATGCGGAACGCGAATCAATCCGCACGATATTAGAACTTATCGAAGCAGGTAAAAAGGTTATTGTAACAGGTTGTTTGGCTCAAAAACATCCTGAAGAATTAAAAAAAGAAATTCCTGAACTTGCAGGGATTGTCGGCGCAACGGATTTTACTAAAATTATCGAAGTTCTTAAAAAGATTGATGATGAATATGTTTGCGAGGTTAGCGAAAAACCTGATTATATTTATCCTGAAAACATTGAACGTCAACAAATCACAATGGGAGCAAGCTCTTATATAAAAATTGCAGACGGCTGCAACTATCGCTGCGGTTACTGTATTATTCCATATTTGCGCGGTGATTATCACTCAAGAAAAATGGAAGATATTATTGAAGAAGCTAAAAAGCTTGTTAAAAAAGGTGTTACGGAAATCATTCTTATTGCGCAAGACACAACAGGTTATGGTATTGATTTATACAAAAAGCCTATGCTTGCAAAACTTCTTGAAGAACTTAATGAAATTGAAGGTTTGGGTTGGATTAGAATTATGTATGCTTATCCTACTCAAATGACAGACGAGCTTTTGGATACAATCGCAAGATTGGATAAAGTGGTTAAGTATGTTGATATTCCGCTTCAGCACTCACATCCTGAAATGCTTAAGATGATGAATCGTCCGTCTTTCGATTATCGTCCGATGATTGAAAATATCAGAAAACGTATTCCAAATGTTTCAATCAGAACAGCGTTTATCGTTGGTTATCCGGGAGAAACAGAAGAACATTTTGAACACTTGTGCGAATTTGTGCGTGATATGACATTTGACAGAATGGGTGTATTTACTTATTCAAGAGAAAAAGGAACGCCTTCATACAGTATGCCGAACAGAGTCGGAGCAAGAATTGCAAAACAGCGTTATAAAAAGCTTATGGAAATTCAACAGGGAATTTCGATTGAGCGTAACAAAAGCTTTATCGGCAAAACTATTCCTTGTATAATCGAATGTTACGCGGATAACGGAGAAATCGTAGCGCGTTCTCAATATGATGCGCCTGAAATTGATGGTGTTGTAAATATTAAAACAGATAAACATGTTGTCCCTGGTGATATTGAGCCGGTTAAGATTGTTGACGCTACTGAGTATGACTTAGTAGGTGAAATTCGTTAAACTTTGTTAACATTATAGCAAATATTATTTTTACAGGTTTTCCTTTTAATAAGAACCAACATTTTTAAAAAAGGAAAATTATGGAAATTAATTTTGTTAAAACAATAACCCCGATAGTAGATAATGCGTTTCGCATCAAAGAAGTTAACAAATACTCATTAGACGGAATTAAAACCGGCAAAAAATTGTATACAGAAGGCTTGAATACCTGCTCTGCGTTTAATTTAAACGCAGGCGATATGAATATGTTAGGACATATTCAACCGGAAGGTTTTAATTCCAGAAACTTCGCAAAAGTATTTGAGCATTTAGTTAAAGGGTTTCAAGACAAGTTTGGAGAAGTCAAAGCACTTGTTCTCGGTGGACGAGAAAGTGCATTCCGCGACCCGCATTCTGATATTGCAAGTAATGAAGTTTTTGCAACTATGTGTGATGTCTTAAGCACAAAATGCAATATTCTTGATGAAAAATTTGCGTCAATTTTAGGAAAATTTAAAGATATAAAAAGCAATGACGATATTGCAATTATTGGAGATAGAGTATTTATTGCAAACAAAGAGTTTGAAAAATCAGGAGTGATAAATTCTTCAATAGACAATATTGAAAACAATCTGGGTAACGTTTACGAAGACGTTATTATTCCGAGAGAATTTTTAGCTTAGACTTGTTGCTAATTTGTATCGAGTATAATGGATTGCTTCGTCACCCTAAATCATTGCTGTTCCTCGCAATGACTTGGCGTCAAAAATACAAGCGTGCAGTCATTGCGAGGGCGATTAGCCCGTGGCAATCCAGCTTTTTATCCCAACACTCTTTGATAATTTTCATTAAAGAATTCTTCAAATCTGTCTTCCAAAATAGCTTGTCTTGATTTTTTCGCAAAATCAATCAGGAATTTAATATTATGAATAGACATCAAAGCTTGTCCCGTGCCTTCATTACACTTATACAAATGTCTTAAATAAGCTCTTGAGTGATTTTTGCAAGCGTAGCAATCGCAATTTTCGTCCAAAGGTCTTGGATCTTCTTGGTATTGAGCGTTCTTAATCTGTTTTTTACCGTCCCAAGTAAAGAACGAACCGTGACGTGCGTTTCTTGTAGGAAGTACGCAGTCAAACATATCAACACCGCGTTTAATTCCGTCCAACAAATCTTCAGGAGTTCCAACACCCATCAAATAACGAGGTTTGTTGTGTGGAAGAAGCGGAGCTGTTAATTCAACAAAATGGTTCATTGTTTCTTTGTCTTCACCAACGCTTAAACCACCGATAGCATAACCTACTGCGTCAATAGATGATACAAACGCAGCACTTTCTTTTCTTAAATCATCATAAAAAGCACCCTGACAAATTGGGAACAAAGCTTGATTTGTCGATGTTTTAGCTTTAATACATCTTTCAAGCCATCTGTGTGTGCGTTCCATCGCTTCCTTTGCTGTTTTGTAATCGCAAGGGAAAGGTGCGCACCAATCAAACGCCATAATAATATCTGCGCCGATTGCCTGTTGAATTTCCATAGAAACTTCAGGACTTATAAAATGTTTTTTACCGTCTTTAGGGTCACGGAACTCAACGCCTTCTTCCGAGATTTTTCTCAAATGTGCCAAAGAAAATACTTGGAATCCGCCTGAATCCGTAAGAACAGGTTTATTCCAATTCATCCAGCCATGGATTCCACCAAATTTTTCGATTAATCTGTGTCCTGCTCTCAAATACAAATGGTAAGAGTTTGCCAAAATAATTTGTGCGCCTGTGTCATACAAATTGTTATTAGTAACTAATTTTACGGTTGAATTTGTGCCAACAGGCATAAATATAGGTGTTTCGATATCACCGTGCGGAGTGTGCAAAATACCCGCTCTTGCGCCCGTGTTTTTATCAACGTGAATTAGTTCGTAATTAAAATTGTCAAATACTGATACCATTTTTCTTTAGCCTTATTTTTAATTCGTTAATTTGTTGTAAGAATGGAAAATTGAAAATGGAAAGTGGAAAATTGTTTTAGTTTATATATAAAGTTTTCCAATGTTCATTATAAAAAAGTAGGTCAGGCATTGCCTGACAAAAATGTTATTGTCAGGCAATACCTGACCTACCTCTATAAATATACAAATGTTAATCACCCCAACCCTCTCCCGCAAGGGGCGAGGGAGAATGAAAGTTAACAATTTTCCACTTTCCATTTTCAATTTTCCATTTGAATAAAATATCTACATACGTAGCACTAACCCTGAAAGCGTTCTTCTTCGTAAGTAATCATTTCAAGCATAGATTGCCAGTTGTCGAAGATTTCTTCAGGCTTGAAGTAAATGCCGATTTCTCTTTGAGCGCTTTCCAAAGAATCAGAAGCGTGAACAACGTTGTATTCCATAACTTGTGCAAAGTCAGCTCTGATTGTACCCATATCTGCTTTTAGAGGGCTTGTAGCACCTACCATGTGACGTACGCTTTCTACTGCTTCGTAGCCTTCAATTACCATTGCAACAATCGGGCCGCTTGTAATATAGTGTACTAGTCTGTTGTAGAATGGTTTTCCGTAGTGTTCTTCATAGTGTTTTGCTGCAATTTCAGGTGTTACTTGAAGCAATTTCATTGCAACAATCTTGAAACCTTTGTTTTCAAATCTTTCAAGAATTTTACCGATTAATCCTCTTTTAACACCATCTGGCTTGATGGCAACAAATGTTCTTTCTTCTGTTTTCATAATCTCTCCTATCAATATCAATTAGACCATAAACAGCAATGAAAGTAAAGTCGGGCTTTTTTGTGTTTGGAAAACAGTGAAATGCCTGAGATGGTAAGAAATTGAAAATTGAAAGTGGAAAATGGAAAATGGAAAATAGTTATTGTCAGGCATTGCCTGACCTACTTCTATAAATATACAAATGCTTATTGAAAATTATTTTAAATAATTTTCCACTTTCAATTTTCAATTTTCCATTCAACCAAAACCTCATTTTGAAAAAATCACATAGATATTAGTTGGACGTCATAATCTTATACCCCAGCGTCAAAGCTCCCATAACGCCGGCAGTTACTCCGCCATACTTTAGCGCTTTTTTCCATTGACCTTTTGTCTTTGTGTTTTTGATTACATCAAAGATTTTTTGTTCAACTCCGTCAGGTTTAGTGAAACATTTCTTTTCTTTGTTCCAACATTTTTCTGTTAAATTTTTGAAAGTTTGATAGTTTGTCATATTTCTCTTCTCTATTTGTTCTTGTAATACTTTTTTGCTTTCTTTGATATTATCAGGCGTTAGTGAACTCAAATATGTGTCTAAAGGTATACCGCTAACCGCAAAGACTTTCTTGTTGGCATTCAAAAGTTTTTTCATCCCTTCAACATCTTTTACTTTTTCCAAACCTTTTGTTACATTTTTCAGCTGCTTAAAAAAGTCTTTACCGTCACTGGACATATTTTTACTTACGTGATTTTCAAAGGCTTGTTTTGCAAACGCATCCGATGCAACCCCATTTTTATCAACAGGATGTCTGTTTTTTAAATAACCGACAGCTCCACCTGCTACACCGCCAACAACTGCCGCTCCTACAGCAGTACCAAGCCCGCCGTTACGATTTTGCTGCAGCTGCATATTTTGATTAAATCCCTGATTATAATTCATTTGAGGGTAAGAGTTCATACCATAAGAATTAACCATACAACACTCCAAGTTTTACTACACATGGATATAAAGTATTTTTGATTTTAGAAATTGCGTTTTTGTAACAAAAATTAATATTTATTTCATGCTATAATATAAATATAGACAAGGAGAATAAAAATGACTTTAAGAAACGAACGTGTCAGAAAAGAATTAATGCGTGATATCTCTGATATCTTTAGAAAAGAAGTTAGAGGTCTTGAAGGCGTTGTGTCTATAGTTGATGTTGAAGTTTCACACGACAACTCATACGCAAAAGTTTATTACAGCGTTTTAGGTTCTCCAGAACAAGTTGAAAAAGATAAAGCAATCATTGAAAAAAATACAGGCAAAGTCAGATTTGAAATCGGCAAAAGAATTCGCCTGAGAGTTACCCCTGAAATCAAATTTATATATTCTGACGGTTTAGAACAAGGTTCTCGAGTTCTTGACCTTATTGAAAAAATTTCACGCGGTGAGATTAAGTAGATGTTCGGTTTTTTGAATGTGTATAAACCAAAAGGCAAGACTTCGCACGATGTTGTTGCAATTTTAAGACGCGTCACTAAAATTAAGCAAATCGGACACACAGGCACACTTGACCCGTTTGCAGAAGGCGTTCTGCCAATTTGCATAGGAAAAGCTACACGCCTTATAGAATACCTTAATGACGACAAGGCTTATATCGGCACAGTTCAATTAGGGAAATCCACAACTACTTATGATTTGGAAGGGGAAACAGTGGATGTTTCTGATAAAACACCTACCTTAGAAGAAATTGAAAACGAATTAAATAATTTCCGCGGTGATATAGAGCAGTTGCCACCGATATATTCAGCCATAAAAGTCAACGGAAAAAAGCTTTACGAATACGCAAGAAAAGGCGAAGAAGTTGAAATCAAGCCTAGAAGCGTTAATATAAGCGAACTAAAGATATTAAATTATGACCAAGAAAATCGCATTTTAGAACTTTATATAAAATGTTCGAAAGGCACGTATATTCGCTCAATTGCACATGATTTTGGCAAAAATTTGGGATGCTTCGGGCATTTGATAAAACTTATCCGCGTTAAAGCAGGAGATTTTGAGGTTAACGAATCTGTTAAATTGGAAGATTTAGCAAGTATTGAAATTGTTCAAAAACATTTAATTTATCCGCTTGAAAAATTAGATTATCAGACCTATGAACTAAATGCAAAAGAATTGGAGTTGGTTTCTCATGGCATGCAGATTTTTGCAAGAACAAACTTGCAAAATGGCATTGTCATATTGACTAATAATAACAAGCTAATTGCCATTGCTGAAATGGCTAATGATAAAATCAAATGCTCTAAAGTATTTATTTAATGCTCAAGCAACTGTATTTGTAAAGTTTTGTAACACCACCCTCTTTATAAAGTCAATTTTTGTAAATCCAAAAACTTTATGTATATAAGGGAATTAAAATTAGGTTACACACAACTAGGATAATTATAAGCTATCCCAAGTTTATAATATCCAAAGAAAAAGGCGGTTTTTATGTCTAATGGATATGGTATTAACGGTATTAATACACTTGGCAGCGATCCAATGTTTTTAGCAGCATTACAAGCATATAATCCAAATTTCATGGGAGCTCAGCAATTGCAAGCTGCTCAAACTCCACAAGTTGTAACCACACCACAAGTTACAACAACTCAAACTCAAGCATTGCCTCGAGCTGATTATTCCGAAGGTTCTGATTCCAGTACAGGCATGGTCGTAGGACTTGGCGCTGTTGCAGCAGGTGCAGCAACATTAATCTATGCAGCAAAGAAAGGTAACGGCGAAGGAATTATTCAAGGATTTAAAAACATATTCAAGTCTAAAAACGCAGTAAAAGAAGCTGCTGAAGCCGTAACAAAAAGTGGAGCTAAGAAAACTGCACAGCTTGAAAATATCAGAGTAATGATGAAAGGCGGGAAAGCTGTATATTATATACCTGGAAAAACGACAACAACAAAAAATACGACTGAAATTAAAAACTTAATAAATAACAACAGTGAATTAAAAAAAATAACAGGACTCAGATTCAAAACCGGTGAAACAACAATTAATTCCGGCACATTCAAAATAAAAGCAGGCAGCCAAGAATACAGCGTTACTTTTGACGGTGAAAAAGTAAAAGAAATCAAACAATTAACCGGCAAAGGGAAAGGCAATATTACCGGTAAATATATTAATAAGGATGGCAAATTCATTGATACATTTAAAGATGAAGCGATGCAAGAAAAGGCAGATGCATTCAGCGAACGCTTGAATAAAATTCTACAAGGTGATTTTTCAGAAATCGGTAGTAAAGAAACTAACTTGAGGAACTTTACGTACACTACTAAAATGGGCGATAGTACAGCGAAGATTACAAGAAAACAAATTTCAACACACGGAGCGCCTAAAGATAATATCACAATCAATGAATTGACAACACTTAAAGAATATAAAGCAGATGATGATGCAGTATTGGCTTACGTTAGAACAGCTCGTGGAAATGGAAATAATGTAGATTCAATTATTGGTAAAGATTTCTTAAAAAAAGGAAAATTACCTGACGGATATAAAGTTCATGAATTCACAATAAAAGATAACGGTCACGACGTTAAGATTGTTGATGGAAAAGTTGACAGCATTTATATTGATGGGAAATGGCATAAAAAAGGTTCCGAAAAATGCGAAGCTTACTTGGAAAGAGGCAATCGTGCAGAAGTTATAGAAAAAAGAATTGCTAAAAAGTTAAAGGATAACGCAATTCCTGAAGGTGCAACAATTATAGCAGCATAAAAGTTTCTTTCCCTCATAAATATACCCCCGATAATATCGGGGGTTTTTGTATTAAATTTTATTTATCACATCCAGATTTCTGAATTCAAAAATCTTCTTAGTATTACCTTTTAGTTTTTCTTCTGCTAAAAGCGCACCTACAATTGCTTCTAATTGTGCAACTGGCATCATGTTGGTCGGAAGCTCGTCAAATCCGTATTCAAATTTTAAAGCTGATTGCAAAAATTTGCAGTCGGCAGATGAGCGTTCTTTGTAGTTAGAATAAAGATTAAATTTTTGTCTTGTAAGATAAACTTCAAATCTTGAAACGTCACATCCGTCTTCTTTTAGTTTCTGCAATAAATCCGCACCTCTTGGTGAAAATCTTTGCATCCAATTGTCACGGTTCAAAAAATTTGCTTCGTATTTGTGTATTAATTGATAAGGTTTGGATAATACTCTCCACTTGCCTTCCATCATTGTATTATCCCACGGAAGAGATATGCAAATAACAGAATTTTTTAAAGAAGTGTAATTATCGAAAAACAATTGCACATCACTCATTGAAAACAATTTGTCAACGTAAATCAATTTTCCTGTTGCGATTTCTCTAACAGCGACTCCGCTTTCTACTGATGAAGCCGGCCCCAATGATAATCCGACAGAATGCGTTATCATAAGCCGAAATCCTCATCCTCAGGAATATTCGTATCTAATTTAACAACACGTTTTTCAACTGCCGGCATGATGTCGTCTTTGTCAGGATTTGGCGCGTCTTTATCAAGATTTACGTACAATTCCATGTTTTTGTTAGATAATTTTTCGCTCTTTTGTTTAGAAATAAGTTTTTGTCTGTTATCTTCCAAAAGTTTTCTTGCGGCAGGTGAAATTGAATCGCCTTCAACAGCCGTAATCACAGCTTGGCGTTGTTTTTGAATTCTTTCCTGCTCTGATTTTGTAAGTTTTAAAGTATCATCGTTTCTTGTTTCAAACTCACGTCTGTATTTATTTTTAAGAATCAAAATTTCAACCCTTCTGTTTGCAGGGTCTTTTGGTGAAATTGCATTTTCGACAGGACGCGTATCTGCGTAACCGATTGCAGAGAATAAAGAAGGTGAAAATTTGAATCTGCTAATCATGTATCTGACAACGGAAGAGGCTCTCGCGGAAGACAATTCCCAATTTGAAGGGTATTGTGAGCTTCTGATTGGGTCACTATCCGTATGACCTTCTACTCTCATATAGTGAAGTACAAATTTTTTGCAAATCAAAACGCCGACTTTATCTAAAAGCTTTTTGGCGTTAGCATCTAAATTTGCAGACGCAGGTGCAAACAAATACTTATCATCAAATGTTATAAGCAAACCCTTGTCTGTCATTTTTGTAGAAATACCGCCGAGTTCGCCCGCTTCTGACAGTTGTTTTATAGAATCTTCAATTTCATTAAAAGAAGTTTCTTCGTATTTTGGGCTTATGTATTCAAGCATAAGACTCGGAACAAACGAGTTTGCCATTTGTTGTTCGTCAAAAATAGAATCGCTTCCATCCATTATGGATTGTTGACCTTCAAGAAGCGTGTTTTGACTGAATGCATTTTTTAAAGACTCTTCGAGCTTTGCAAAATCCGAAACATCAACTTGCGCAAGAGCATATAATACAACGAACGTTGCAAACAAAAGTGTGATGAAGTCCCCGTAAGAAACCAACCATCTTTCTAAGTTTTCTGGCTCTTCTTGTCTTTTTTTTCTAGCCATTAGCTTCCTTGCCCTTACCTTCGTCTAAAACGAATGAACGCAATTTTCTTTCAATCAAAACAGGGCTTTCGCCTGCTTGGATTGATAAAACGCCCTCAAGTATCATGTTCTTATATAATAGCACATCTTGGTAAATAAATTTAATTCTTGTACCCAAAGGAATCATAACAAGGTTTGCAGCGAACAAACCGTAAATTGTTGCAACGAACGCAACCGCAATACCTGCACCAAGTTTTGACGGATCGGACAAGTTCTGCATAACCTGAATCAAACCAAGAACGGCACCAATAATACCAAGTGTAGGAGAATAACCGCCGAATGATTCGAAAACTTTTGCAGCGTTATGAACATAGTTTTCTAATTGTTCAATCTGATTTTCCATCATTTCTCTAACAAGAGTCGGATCAGTACCATCGGCAACTGCCCCAAGACCAAGAGTTAATAGCGAATCGGAAGCGTTATTGGCTTCTTTTTCCAAAGCAATGATACCTTCTTTTCTTGCTTTTGTAGCAAATCCGCCGATTTCTGTAATCAATGCTTCAAAATCAGATTTTGGAGGCATAAAAACATCTTTAAGGATTTTAACGGCAGAAAGTAAAACTTTTGGCGGAAAGCTCAATACAACGGCACCGCAAGTACCGCCTAATACAATAAATGCAGCCGTAATTTGCAGTAACTGTCCAATATTACCGCCTTCCATTGCTTGACCGGTCAGAATGAATGTTATACCTAAAAACATCCCAACTACTGCAAATATATCCATAATTATCTCCGATTTTATACTATTATCCTATGTATATTAAACTACATTTTTGGGGCTTTGCAATCCTTTAAATATAGTAGTTTTAAACACTATACCAATATGTGTAAATTACAAAAAAGCAGTTTATAAAAAGCTGGATTTCTCGGTCTTAATCAGACCTCAAAATGACGTAAAAGTCGTTAAATAGATGTACGTGGTTATTCCCTCTCCTTAAAGGAGAGGTATAGATTATTTTTTTAAACTTTGTTCTCTCCCGCAACATCCATTCAGTGGGAGAGATGTCACGAGAGTGACAGAGAGGGAAAGGGTGAGGTGTTTTCCCGTAAGGGCAAAATTAAAAAAAATTAATAGTACTGATAAATAATTATATCCATATAAATCTACGACTTGACAAGTATAGTATAATTAAATTATGGATGGAAAGAGATTTTTAGCCCTAACTTGCGCTTTCCTAATCGCAGGTTGCAATATAGCTTTTGCGCATGCAGATGATGAATTATTCAAAACCGTTGTTATAAAAGACGGAACAGAATTATCTGTGCTTGATTGTGTTGCAACTGCATTTCGTAACAGCCCGAAAATTAAACGTAAAAAATACTATTTGGATATTGCAAAAAGTAACGTTGGAATCGCAAAATCTCAATATTTCCCTGTAATCGGCACAGGTGTAGGTTTCCATAACGAAAATAATTCAAACAGCATTTATTATAACAATCATTATAGAGAGCTTCCAAATGTCGGGGTTTCCGTGAACAAAATGGTTTGGGATTTTGGAAGAACAACTGCTAATATCCGTATGGAAGAATTCTACAAACTCGGCGCGGAATATGAGTTTATGGATAGCCTGTGTTCAACTCTTTTTGACGTAAAAGAAAAATACTACAAACTTTTGAAAGCTCAAGCTCTGCTAAAGATTGCAGAAAATAATGTTGAGATGAATAAAAGTATTATTAAATATACAAACAGAAACCCCGATTTAATCACAGCCAAGATGAATTTGAGCGAAGCGGAAGTTGCGCTTTTGGAAGCTAGAAACAATTATTTGAATGCGAAAGTCGATTTAAATAATTCAATGTATTTGGACTCTCAACCTGATTACAAAATTGAAAACACAAAGACTTTCAATTTTGACGGTGATTATGCGCTAAATACCAAAAAAGAACCGCAAGGTTTTGAAGAATACAAATTCAAATTTCCTAGAGAAAAAGCCGTTCAAATGGCTTACGACAACAGTCCTGATTTGCAAGTTTTAATTGCGACAAGAAATGCAATGGAACAATCGCTCATTTATATTAAGAGAACTTATTTCCCTGAGCTTTCAGCGAATGCGGGTTATGGTTTTAATAACACAAATCAGGCTTCAAACAATAGCTTTCAAGTCGGTGTCAATCTGAATTCGTCCGTAAATCTGATGGAATTAAAGCATTCGATTAAAGGTGCGAATGCGCAAGTTAAACTTGCAGATAATGAAATAACTCTGTTTAAAAAAGATTTGTATTTTGAAGTAAAAAGAGCGTTCAATAATTATGACAAAGCAAAACGCGCAATCCCGACGACACAGGTTCGCGCCAAACAGGCTTTAGATTTTTATCCGATGGCAGAAAATTTGTATAAAACAGGCGGACTGGATTATACAGCGTTACAGGATGCAAGAAAAGACTATATTGACTCAATTTCTGACTATATAGAAAGCCTGTATAATTATAATATTGCGCTTATTCAGGTCGAAATGGCAATGCACTACCACCTTGTAGATATTCACCACAAAACAGAACACGCTATGTGCTACCATTCTGAAGAATTGATTAACCATCTGAACGAAGTTTTAGGCTGCGACGAAAAAGAAGTAAAAAGATTCAGACGCAAAAAAGTAAAAATTGATGAAGATTTATAAAAATCTATTCTGAAATTTTGATATAAGCCTTAAAAATCTTATTTGCAACGGTATCATCAAACGCTTGTTGAATTTTATCAAGCGGATAAACTGTTGTAAGATTTTTTACATTGACTTTGCCCGTAGTTAAAAGCGTATATGAATCTTTCAAGTCCTCAGGTGATGGAGAATAACTTCCCATTACGGTTAATTCTTTGTAATAAATTTCGTTATTAGGATAACCGTTACTCAAAGGTGTGCTTGAAAATACAAGAATTTTACCGCCCATTCTAACTGCTTTAAATGCTGTATCAATTGCTTTATCTGCACCGGATGTCATAAATACCGCATCAACTTCACCATTAAAATCAAAAGGTTCAATTCCCATTTTTTTAACAAGTTCAATTCTTTCAGGAATCAAATCACATCCGTAGACTTTGTAGCCCATCGCTTTTAAGCCTTCGCCCATCAACAAACCGATTGAACCCAATCCTACTACAAGCGCAGTATCGCCCTCTTGAAGATTACAACGCTTGATTGCTCGAACACAACAGCCTAAAGGTTCATAGAAAGAAATTTCTTCATTAGACATATTGTGCGGAACAAGATAGGCAACATTTTGAAGATGTTCTTCCGAAACATAAACAAGTTCGCTAAAACCACCCGGAAAAATATTTGTTTTCTTAAAGTGTTCACACATTGAAACATTTCCGTGCTTGCAATAATTGCATTCTCCGCATGGTATATGATGAGAAGTTACAATTTTGTCGCCGATTTTAAACTCTGTAGAAGAATTTATATCTACAATTTGAGCAACGATTTCGTGACCTAAAACAGCACCGTCGTGAACAATTTTATGTTTAAATTTAACAATATCAGAACCGCAAAGCCCGCAACCTAAAACCTTAACAATTGCACCTTTACGACCGTTTAATTTTTCATCATTCTTTTCTTTTACAACGATTTTATCTTGAAATACTTGTGCTGTTTTCATAACTTTCTCCTCTTTATTGATTATAAAACAAAGATAATAATTAGTTTAAGATTTGGTTAAAAGCTTGACGCTGATTAAAAAAAACGGTAAAATTTTAATTATATATTTAAAGGGGATTCTGAAATTAAATGTGTAGAATTGGCGCAATAAAATCAAAAAAGAAATTACACCCTTCTTTGGCACTAAAGCTGATGCGAAGCCAACAAGAAGGACATGACGACTCGGGTTTTGCATTCATTATGCAAGATATGGGCGGACTGTTTGAAAACTACAAAGATTTACCGCTTCTTTCAATGGCTGCAACCGTTGAAGGTACAAGACTTGCGGAAGACATTTTGCGAGAAATCGGTTTTTCTCGAGTTATGCAATGGTCACCGAATATTAACAACAAAAAAGGCTTGAAAATTGAAGCGATGCCAAACTACATATTTGAAGTTGTTCAATATCCCAAGAGTTATAAACACGCTACAAAAGAAGAAAAAGAAGAGTTACTTATTGATACCGCAATAAGACTTCGGAAAGCACTTGAGCAAGACAATTCAGGCTACATTTATTCTTTTTGGCCTGATACATTAACTCTTAAAGAAATCGGCAGCCCTCGCGATATCGGAACTTATTTCGATTTGTGGGAAGGCAACAAGGATTTGACTTCCAGCATAATCACAGCGCAATGCAGACAAAATACAAACTACGACATTGTGCGCTATGCAGCCCATCCGTTTTTCTTGGAAGGCTATACAGGTTTGGTAAACGGCGAAAATACGTTCTATGAAAAGAACAAATATTATCAACAAAAGCTTTACAAAGGCTATATGGGGTTTGAATCCGACTCGCAATGTCTTTTGTACACATTGCATTACACTAATAAAATACTCGGGTGGCCGCTACAATACTTTAAACACACAATTACACCTTTAGAGTATGATGAAATAATTAAGCGCCAAGATAAAGAAATTTTGTTGAGAATAAAAGCATCTTTGGCGCATTTGGAAATCAACGGGCCAAACACGCTTATTGCGGTAACTCCAAACAAAGAACTTCTTTGTGTTTGCGATTCCAAAAAGCTTCGACCTGTAGTAATCGGACGCGATAAAGATACGGTAATTATGACATCAGAAGTTGTCGGAATAAACGATTTAATGCCAAATAGGGATATAACAAAAGATATTTATCCGAATGAGCATGAAACAGTAATAGTTAGGGATGATTTGACGGTAGAAAGATGGCAGCAGTAAAAATAAACGAACTTCATAAAAGCGACTTACCTTGGATAATTGAGTATGACGAAGAAAAATGCATAGGCTGCGGAAAATGCACGGCAGCATGTTCTTTTAACGCAATTACTCCTGCAGTCGAAACAAGAAAAACAAACTCGATTTTAGCAAAATCTAAAGCCGAAAAAGTTTTGGTAATCAAGCAACGAGTATCTTTGGATAATTATTGCCACGGTTGCGGAATGTGCGCAAATGTTTGTCCAAACGGCGCAATAAAAGCGGTTAGAAACAAGGACGACAAGTATTCGGTTTCTTATAGAGCAAATAAAGCCGACTCATTCAAAAAAGGCGGACGTTCTAACTTAAATACCGAAGGTCGAACTTTAGACAAAATCAAAATCGGCAGAATTTCACAAATGACCGACCCATCTTTGGACGCTCAAAGACACACATTCGAACTTAAAACTCCGTTCGGACGAGTTTTGAAAGCCGATAAATTAAATTTTGACGTTAAAGACGGAAAAATCATTGAAACAGCTCCACTTCCTCCTAACAGATGGATTTATCCGATAATTTTCGGCGATATGTCTATTGGCGCGGTTTCTTGGCGCATGTGGGAAGCTATGGCGATTGCAACAGCTTACTTAAACGAAGTGATGGGGATTCCAATCCGCATGTGTACGGGAGAAGGCGGAATTCCGACTAAGCTTTTGAAATCAAGATACGTAAAATACATGATTTTGCAAATCGCATCAGGTCATTTCGGTTGGAACAGAATTATCAAGTCTTTGCCTGAAATGACAGAAGATCCTGCGGGTATTTTAATCAAAATCGGTCAAGGCGCAAAACCCGGTGATGGCGGGCTTTTACTTGCGAGCAAAGTCGCAAAATATGTTCAAGAAATCAGAGGTGTTCCAAAAGCAGATTTGCTTTCACCGCCGACTCATCAAGGCTTGTATTCTATAGAAGAAAGCGTTCAAAAAATGTTTTTGTCTATGAATGCGGCATTTAACTTCAAAGTGCCGGTTGCGATTAAGGTTGCAGCATCAGTTACGAGCGTTTCTGTTTATAACAACTTGCTTCGCGATCCATATAACATTGTTGGCGGATTTTTCCTTGACGGTTTGGCAGCCGGAACGGGTGCAGCGCACGAGATTTCTCTAAACCACACGGGACATCCGATTACATCAAAACTCAGAGATTGCTACTTGGCAGCCGTTCATCAAGGCAGACAAGGCGAAATTCCGTTGTTTGCAGGTGGCGGTTTAGGACAAACGGGAAGCTTCGCGGCTGACGCGTTCAAACTTATTTGTCTTGGTGCAAACGGTGTGTTTACAGGCAGAATGCTTATGGAAATAGCAGGATGTGTCGGTAATGATACGGGAAAATGTAACGCTTGCAACACAGGGCTTTGTCCTGCGGGTATTGCGGCACAACAAGAATGCTTGGTAAAAAGGCTGGATGTTGATAAGGTTGCGCAAAACCTTGTTAATTACATTTTGGCAACGGATATTGAACTTAAGAAGCTTATGGCACCTGTCGGATGTTCGACTTTGCCGGTAGGACGTTCAGACGCGCTGATTACGGTAGATAAGCACATTTCGAGAAGATTGGATATTCAGTATAGTTGTTAGAATATCAAGGCGATAAGTAATAAATTTCAAAAACAACTTTCAACTAATGCAGGGGAATAAACCCCTCACCCCTCACCCCTCTCCCACAAGGGGCGAGGGGAACAAAAAAAAGAAGGAAATACAATGACAATTTGCAAAATAAAATCACTTAAAAATAACACCAGAATGTCAACACAAGAACTTCTTCAAACGATTTACAAAAAAATCGAAGAAGGCGTTTGCGAGTTTGAAATCGAAGCTTGCGGTCAACACGATATCGGAGGTGGTTGCAGACATTCCGTAAACAACAATCTTACTTTCCACATAACAAACCCCGGTCAAAGAGTCGGCGCAATGGGAATGGACGGAACAAAAATCGTAGTCGAAGGTTCAGCTCCTGCCGATATCGGCTGGTTGAATTCCGGCGCAGAAATTGTTGTTAAAGGTGATGGCGGAGATACTGCTGCACATTGTGCTGCCGGTGGTAAAATATACGTTGGCGGAAGAGTTGGAACGCGTTCCGGTGCATTGATGAAACACGATCCGAAATTTGAACCGCCACAATTTTGGGTTCTAAAAAACACAGGTTCATTCAGTTTCGAATTTATGGGCGGCGGAATTGCTGTTATTTGCGGTTACGATTGTGAAAATTTACCGTCAATTTTAGGTAACCGTTCTTGTGTCGGCATGGTTGGCGGAACCGTTTATGTTCGCGGTAAAGTCGAAGGTTTGGCAAAATGCGTTGAAGTCGTTAAGCTAGATAAGTTTGATAAAGATTTTCTAAAATCAGGCATGGAGGATTTCTTAAATGCAATCGGACGACCTGAATTAAAAGCTGAACTATCAGATTTTTCAGCTTGGTCAAAAATTGTTCCGCTTCCAAAAGAATTGAAAGAAAAGAAAATTTCCATTAAAGAATTTAAAGACGCAGAATGGTTTAAAGAAGGTTTGTTTGGCGATTTAGTAGAAGATAACGGAGAAGTTTTCGGTTTGTCAGAAAGCGGAAGCGCAAGACTAAGAACACCTAATTGGAACGCTGAAAAATGTGTAGGGTGCGATTTGTGCCTAAATAATTGTCCGCAAAAAGCAATTACTAAAATAGAGAAAACATACACCACACAGGATGAAAAATGTATTGGCTGCGGAATATGTTCAGGCGTTTGTCCGCGCCAAGCTTGGGAGATGATAAAAGCTTAAAATATATTTGAAATAAAAAAAGGCGTTTTGTTAATAACAAAACACCTTTTTAATTGTTTTTTAAAATTCAAACTAGGTTAAAAATCTCAACCAAATATAAGCTGTACTCATTATCAATGATGTTAATGTTACTAAAACACCATATTTTAAGAAATACATGAACTTAATCGGATGACCTGTTGAAGCTGCTGTTTCAGAAACGATAACGTTTGCAGCTGCACCGATAATTGTCATGTTTCCACCTAAGCATGCACCTAAAGATAAGCACCACCAAAGTGGGAATGTGTAATCGCCACCCATAACTTTTTGAACTTCAACCAACAATGGTGACATTGTAGCTGTGTAAGGGATGTTATCAATAATACCTGATAAGATACCTGAAGCCCAAAGAATAATCATTGCAGTAGCTTTTTGTGAACCGTGAGTTACATTAAGCAACCATTCAGACATTAATTTGATACCGCCTGCGTGTTCCAAACCACCGATAATAATAAACAAACCAATGAAGAAAAAGATTGTGTTCCATTCAACTTCATTGAAGATTTTTTGCGGTTTTTCAAATAATAGCAAGAATGCTGCACCGGCCATAGCTGTTACACAAGTTTGGATGTGTGTAATATCGTGTAGCATAAAACCGATGATTACAAGCAATAACACGATACCTGAACGAAGCATTAGAGCTTTATCAGTAATTGTTTTTGAGTTGTCTAATTTTGCAACTTTGTCCATTTTATCTTGAGCTGCAACAAGTTGTTTTCTAAAGATGAATGCCAAAATTCCAACGTTCACAATCAAAATAGCAAATACAATGCCTGTCAATTCTTTTATGAATGCCATAAATGAAAGACCTGCTGCGCTGCCGATAATAATGTTTGGCGGATCACCGATTAAAGTTGCTGTACCACCAATATTTGATGCCAAAATTTCTGTAATCAAGAACGGAATCGGATTGATATCCAATTCTTTTGCAATAACAAATGTTACAGGCATAATCAAGATAACTGTTGTAACGTTATCCAAGAATGCTGAAACGATTGCAGTAAAGAATGCTAAAGATACCAAAATAAGTTTTGGTTTACCTTTTGTCATCTTCAACATTTCGTTTGCAATCCAGTTGAACATACCGCTTCTTGTTGCAATTGACACAATAATCATCATTGAAACAAGCAAGAATATTACGTTAAAATCAACAAAGTTAATAAAGTAACCTAAATCAAATTCTCCGTTTACTAACTTGTCTTGACCCAAAAGTCCTAAAATCAAAGTCAAAGCCGCGCCTAAAAGAGCAACAGTAACTTTAGGTATTTTTTCTGTCGCAATAAATACGTAAGCGACCAGAAGTATAGCTGCTGATACAGGAATCGCGTGCGAATGTATCAAGCTCATTAAACCTTCCATCTTTCCTCCTTATATTTCGTACTTCTCTATCATAAAATAAATATGAGGCTTTTCGGGTAAATAATTGTAACAATTTGTTTTTGAAGAAGATTTAGAGATTATATTACTTTGGTTAAGCTGAATTATTTCATTTTAGAAAAGCGAACGATTTTAGGTCATTCCCTCTCCTCGGGAGAGGGCTAGGGTGAGGGGGCATCTTTGTATTTTTAATCAAATATTAACAAATATCAATAAGCTGGATTGTTTCGGTGCTAATCGCACCTCACAATGACGGCACGCCGGTAGTCACACGCCAAGTCATCCTGAGCGCGATTAGCGCGAAAGGATTTGGAATGTAAAGTTTTGTAACAATATATACTGCATCGTGCAATTCTATAAAAGAAATATACTTTATATATATGTAAGTCGTAAATAAAACAAATCGACAAACATTAAATAAACACGATACACATAACACAAACCTTTCATACAACCTACACACTAACCTTCTACACATGAGGAATTATTAAAAAAGATTCCAAACCCTTCTTTTTTGAAGGGTTTTTCTTTTTGTATATGCTAAATTTTATTAAAAGAATAATTTATTACCAAACAAAACCAGTCCAACAAACACGCTGATAAAAGATGCGAACATTACAGCACCTGCGGAAATATCTTTCGCCATCCCAACCATTCTTGAATACTTGTTGTGATAAATTGAATCAAGTGTAAATTCTATCGCGGTATTAAGCATTTCAGCTACAATCACAAGCCCTATTACAAATAGAAGCAAGCAGAATTCTATTGCAGAAAACTTCAAAAACAAAGCCATAAATACGACAAACGTAGCAATTGCAACATGAATTCTTATATTCATTTCGCTTTTTAATACAAGTCTGAAACCTTTTCTTGCATTCTTAAATGTGTTATTAAATCCTTGTGCCTTAAATTTTGTCATACTCAATACTCTCCAAAGCCCTGCGCTGTTCCGCTATAACAAAATTATATTCTTCTTCACTCTGATGGTCAAACCCCAAAAGGTGCATCAGACCGTGACTAATCAAGAAAAATAATTCTTGCTCTTTGTTTTTTGAATGGCTGATATCGCGGTTTACACCTTCAATAACTTTATCTAAGGCGATTACGATTTCTCCCAAATTGATTTCGCCATCAAAAATAAAACTGTTTTCATCATCCGCAAAAATTGCAAAAGTAATAATATCCGCAGGATAATCTTTATTTCTGTAATCTCTATTGTATTCGTGCGTTTTTTCGGAATCACATAACACGATATCAAGCGTAATTGTGGAATATTCGCGATTATTCAAGCAGCTTTTTTCTTTAAGTTCAGAAATATAGAATTCCAACAATTTGCGTATTTTTTCAATTATATCTTTTTCATCAGGCTTCCAACCTTCAAAAATATTTTCCGTAAAAATATTAATTGTTGTCATTCTTTTTCTTTTCCAATTCTTTTAATTTGGCATCCAAATCTTTATCAAGAGCAGGCATTGCAGATTTTACAATATCATGACTCAATTTATTGCTTTTATCCAATTCTTGAACCAAATCGTTATGATATTTAATTCTCTTATGATGCATTCCTCTAAGCATTCTTGAGAAAGTTTCCGCAATAGTTTTCAAATCCTTCAAAGTAAGCGGAGAATCAGAAAGCTGACCGTCATTAAGTCTTTCTTTAATTATCTTATCAATAATTGCGTCGATTTCTTCGTTTGAAGGGTTTTTAGCCGCACGAACCGCAGACTCGACTGCATCCGCAAGCATAAGAATTGCTGTTTCTTTCATATTCGGTTTTGGTCCCGGATAACGGAATTGTTCTTCATTAACGTTTTCCGCACCTTCTTCTTTTAATGCTTCATTATAAAAATAACTTACAAGGCTTGTGCCGTGGTGCTGCAAAATAAAGTTATTGATTATTTGCGGAAGATGCGCGTCTTTTGCCAATTCTACACCATCTTTAGGGTGCGCTGTAATAAGCATTTTACTGAATCTTGGTGTGCAAGATTTATGCGGGTTTTCAATACCGTAGAAAGATTGGTTTTCTACGAAAAACATCGGTCTTAAAAGTTTTCCGATATCATGGTACATCGCACCGACTCTTGCAAGAACAGGGTTTGCACCGATTGCTTCCGCAACATTTTCGCATAAATGAGAAACAGTTAAACTGTGGTTAAATGTTCCGGGAGCATCGTTCATAAGTTTTCTGAGTAACGGTTGATTATGGTCTGCAAGTTCTGCCAAACCGTAAGGTGTCATTACTCTGAACACATTTTCAATAATCGGCAAAATACCAAGCAGAATAATACCGCTTATTACAAAACAGTTGATTACAATATATCCTAAATCTTGAAAAATCAACATGTTATCAATGTCCATCATATATTTTTCCAAGAAATAAATACCGCCGACAATCAAAACGCCCGCCAAAGAAATCTTTGCACTTGTAATCAACAAATCAGAACGTTTTGAGAATTTTAGTTTTGAAACCGCTGTCATAACAACCGTGTTCAAAAGCATAAATGAAACAACAACTTCAATATTCCAATGCATACCGATTGAAATCAAGGCAAGCAGAATAGTTGATGCGAAAAACGCGTTTCTTGGAGTTGTGAAAATTGAAAGCAAAACTGTATACGCAGGAATTGGAATTATATACGGTGAAAATCCCGTTGGCAATACTGCCGATACTAAAGCCGTAAAGAACGTGAATGACGACATTATAAGCATATATTTTGCGTTGAAATATTGTTTTTCGAAGTTCCTTTCGTATTGAAGAAATACAAAAGTGAAAAATGCTACAAGAATGTAAAATCCGATAATTCCACCGTAATTAACTTCTAAAACATTATATCCTGCGGCTCTTAACGCATCACGTTTAAGCTTTGTTACAGGTTCGCCTTCGAACACAATCTTTTGACCTTTTTTGAAAACTACTTCATAAGGTTTTACTGCGTTTTGCGCATTCTTCTTGGCGATTTCCGTTGCAAATTCATCAACTACAAGGTTTGGCACAATAATTTGATTCAAAATCCCTGCAATCAGAGTTCCTTGATAGCGTGGAACGTTGTTTGGCAAGTTGCGTTTGATTATTGCTGTTACGTTATTATTATCAAAATCTTTTGCTGAAATACCGACATTAAGAACAGAAGTTAAAGTGATTTTAGATTTATCAAAAACAGATTGTAAATCATCATCGTTCGCTTTTAAAAGGAATTCAATCAAACCTTTTTTGCCTGATTCATCAAACAAAACGTTTAATTCGTCTTTTTTAATATCTTCAGATACATTTTTTTCTCGGATTTTTTTAACTGAATTTTGCAAAGTCAAAAGACTTGTTGTTATGAATTCATCTTCTGCTTGAGTCAAAATCGGCTCAACATTCTGCGCCACTTCTTTTTTATGCTGTTCGGTTTTCTTTGTATCAATAACCTTAATATCTTTTTGCGCAACGATATCTCGTTTGCTGATACCGTTTTCAATTACTTTTTGGAAAAAGTAGTTTTGAGAAGATATAGTAACCGTCATCAAAAACGTAAATACAATAAAACACATTACATTTCTGAATGTTTTTGATGATATAAAATCTAAAAATTTCGTCATATATTGATTTATCCTTTTAATTGGAATAACAAACAGCTTTAACCTGATTGTCCCTTTCTCTCTTTTACTACAAAACCGCATTTTGTACAAGCCAAAACAGTACCTGTACTATCTACCGGCATGAAATTGTGATTGCAAGTTAAAGCCTCGTCCTCTTCAGGCTTTGCAATATCTTTTGCCGCATAAATATTGTTGGGGTTTGCCCCATCTCCTCGCTTATTTTTATTAAGCCATTTTATAAAAAGTTCTACTATATACATGATAGTCTAAATTGGCAATTAAGCACCTTGAATTTTAAAACCGAACGGAAGAAAATCGCTCATCTTTTTGATGTTTAATTCACCTTTTTCTTCGGTAATAATTTCAATTTCTCTTTCACCTTGAAATTCGTACATAACTTGTCTGCAAGCTCCGCAAGGATAGCAATCGTCCTCATTTGGAGAATAAATTGCAACTGCAAGAATTTCTTTTTCTCCATCAGACACAGCTTTAAAAATTGCGCATCTTTCGGCACAAATTGTCATACCAAATGAAGAATTTTCAATATTACAACCGCCGTAAACTTTTCCGCTTGAAGTCAAAACGCCTGCTCCGACTGCGAATTTAGAAAACGGTGAATAAGATTTTTTAGCAGCTTCTTTTGCTGTATCCATTAATAATTTATAATCAATTTCCATAATCGTATTTTAGCACATATTTTTAGAGCGTGCAATTGGATTTTGATATCTTATATTTTTATAATCGCGACACTTTCCACGTGGTAAGTGTGCGGAAACATATCAAACGGTTGAATGTATTCAACTTTACAGCCGTTTGCGATTAAATATTTCAAATCTCTCGCTAAAGTCGCAGGATTGCAGCTTACATAAATAATAGTATCTTTAGTAAGTTTCATTGCATAATTCAAGCTTTCTTCCGTACAACCTTTTCTCGGCGGATCAAGAACCGTTACATCAAACTTTCTGCCTTTTGTATTTAACTCTTTTTCGAAGAATTTTGAAGCGTCCATATTATGCAATTCTACGTTTTTAATCCCGTTTTCTTTGATTATTTTATCCGCTAAAATTACTGACTCTTTAACTTCTTCAACACTCACTGCCTTTTTTGCGATATCGGATATACAAATCCCAAAAGCGGTAATTCCCGCATACGCGTCCAATATTAAAGGCGAGTCAAAATTAGCCTTAACATAATCTTTTACGTAATTAAAAATATTATTAGCGGTTGCAGGATTTACTTGGAAAAATGTTTTTGCTCCAACCTTAAATATCTTGTCGCACAATTTTTCTTCTATAAATTCTTCGCCTTCTAATATTTCAGTATTTTCACCTAAAATCAAATTTGTTTTTTTAGAATTAAAATTAACTCCAACACCAACAATATTAGGAAGTTCTGTATAAATTCTATTTGCAAATTTTTTTAATTTATCAAAAGTTTTAGTCGAATTTACAACCAAAATAACTAAACTTTTCTGATTGTATTCGGAAGTCCTAATAACAATATGTCTTAAATCACCTGAATGCTTCTTTTCGTTGTAGCCTGAAATTCCGCATTCTTGCGCTGCGTCACGAATAAAATCAACAATTTTGTCGCAGTATGCCGGCTGAATCGGACAATACTTGATATTTACAAGTTCGTGAGAAGCCGGTTTATAATATCCAGCCAAAATTCTTTTAGAATTCTTTGTTTCAGCAACAGGATACTGAATTTTATGTCTGTATTCACGATTTTTAGGACTTGCAATTGTCGGACGAACTTCAATTTCACTACCACAAATTGAGTAGATAGCATCTTCAACAATTTGTTTTTTGATTTCTAATTGGTAATCGTAATCCACAAATTGCAGCTGGCATGCGCCACAAACTTTCTGCATAGGACAAAACGGTTCTACACGATAAGGCGAAGGTTCAATAACTTCTATAACTCTTGCGTTTGCGTAGTTTTTGTTTTTCTTGCCAAGTCTGATTTTAACCTTATCTTTTGGACAAGCACCTTCAATAAAAATCACATACCCGTCAACTTTTGCAATTCCAAAGCCTAAGTTTGAAACCTTTTCAATCTCTACAGTGAGTTCTTGCGGAATATCTTTTTTGTTTACTGTCTGCATGGCTTAATCACTTGAATGTTACGTGTTTCTGAAAGTTCTTGACGAGCTTCGTGGATAATTTCTTTATATTCGTCTGACAAACTCAAACCGTTACAAAGTCTGTCAATAAAACCGTTATTAACTTTAACGGCTTTTTCTAAAGCGCCAACGCTTTCCAAAACATCTTTAATGTCTGCCAAATTATAACCAAAAGATTGTTTTGATTGATAAATCATCATCTCGCCTGTTTCAGCCACAAGCGGTTCTCCGCCGAGTTCAAAATAAAGTTTGAATACAGATTTCAAATCTTGTAATTCTGATTGCATTGTTGCGATACTTTGTTGAATTCTTAAATATCTGTCGAACAAATAATCAACATTTTGAAGCTGTTTTTTCTGCCAATCAAGTCTTTGCAAATACAATTTTTTGAGTTTCGGATAAGCTAACGCCAAACCCATCGTATCAGCCATTGCTCTATGGTGATTATTTAGTTCTACATTAAATCTTTTTGTCAAAGCTTCAAGCCCGTGTGATTCCAAATCAGGAGCAATCTCTTTGAACATAACTTGAGAATCAATTCTCGGGTTTTCTAATTTTTCGCCGAAAACTCTTAGTTTAGCTTCGTTCAAAAATGAATAATCAAAAATAACATTATGAGCAACAATCGGATAATCACCGATAAATTCCAAAATTTTAGGTAATGCTTCTTCTTCACTTGGAGCATCTTCTACCATATCTTGGGTAATTCCATGGACTGCAATACTTGATTTTCTGATATGTTGATGCGGATTAATTAAAGTCTGAAACTCATCTTTAATTTTTCCGTTTTCCAATCTTACTGCTGCAAATTCTATAATTCTTTCTCTAGTGTAATCAAGACCTGTTGTTTCTGTATCTAAAACTATTTCTATTTCTTTTTTTCTCGGCATTTTAAAATCCCTTTTATTTCTCCCTAACAGTATAATAGCATGAATATATTATATGTGGTAATATGGAGTTGCAAAAGGATGGAGCGGGTATTATTAACCAAAGAGAGGTAATTATGGTTCAAGAAATTAATACAGATATGTTTGACATGGAAGTTGTAAACAACGACGGAGTAACTGTTGTAGACTTTTTTGCAAACTGGTGCGGACCTTGCAGAAAATTAGGCCCAATCTTGGAAGAAGTTGAACGTGATTTAGAAACAAAAGTTAAGTTCACAAAAATTGATACTGATGAAAACATTGAAGCTGCTAAAAAATATCAAGTCAGCGGTTTGCCAACACTTTTAGTATTCAAAGATGGTGAAGTTGTAGAGCGTATGGTAGGTTTGATGCCAAAAAGCACTATTATTACCAATATTGAAAAGCATTTATAATTATCCGATATAATCGACAACTGCTTTTTGAACAATATCGCCCACTTCTTGAGCATATTTGGCTTGCTCTTGATTGTAAGAATTATTTTTTACAAATCTGATTGCTTTTGCAAGAAATGAAAATACGGATAATATTTTGTCATTGTCTAATGGCAGTTCGTGTCCGTTAAGCATAAAATTTGCTTTAGGCTGAATATCCCTATCATCTAATTCTATTTTCGAAACATCAAAAAACAATTTATTTTCTTGATTTCCTTTTAGGGCATATTTCCAAGCAGATGTCTGCTCGGTTTTATCAAGAGCCTTATAAAAATCATCAAAATGTGTCCCCATAGAATCATTTGTCAATGAAGTCGCAAATCTATACGCATTTATTCTGATAAGTCCGCTCGAGCTTTGTCCTTCTATCTTAGCAATTGCTGTATTCTGTAAACCTTTAAAACTTATATCCATATTACTTCTAAAACCCGTAAAAAAATTTTTTGCTACCTGATAATTTCAACCAACTATACTGTTGTAAACTCCTTGATTTATTGCTATTATATTCTTAATTCAAATGAAACAAATTTTTAATAAATATATAATACTGATTCTCGGAGTCTACGCATTTTGGATTGGAGGAGTTCCCGTAATTTTTACGAAGGCACTCCCTGTGGTGTGCGAAAACGTTAGCGTAAACAGCAACTATAATGTAGAAATTCTTAACCCTAAATTGAGATTAAGTGTACTGCCAAAAGCTCAATTCAATGCCCTAAAAATTACTGTTGAAGATAAAAGTACACAAAACATTTCAACAATTGATAACTTTAAAATCGACTTAAGACTTTTACCGTTTTTGAGCGGACGAATGCATATTAATAGTATTAGCGCAGACAACTTGTTTCTGAAAGTAAATATTGATAAAGATATTGAGCTTGATAAAGATTTTTTCAACAATTTAGACAAATCAAAAATCAAATGCAACATTTTGAAACTCAATGAGTTTTCTGTTATTCTTGCGCAAAATGGAACAAAGAACCCTATTGTTTACAGCGGAAAAGATGTTTTCTTCAAGAAAAATCGCCGTTATTTAAAGGTTAATGCGGATACAAAATTTAATATTAATAACACAATTTCTAACGCTGATATCAACCTGTATTTGCCTAAAAATAATGATATAAATAAAAGTGTTGTTGATATAAAAATCCAAAACCTTGATTTAGAACCAATCGGCGAATTTTTAAGACAGTATTTGCCTAACGATTTGGTTGAAACAAAAGGTATTATTAACGTTTTTGTTGATAAGCATAAACTTAATGCAGAGCTTAAGAATTGCGCAATCATTAGAAAAGACAGCGCAAAATCAATGATTTATCCTGAATTATTGAAAGTTGGTGCGGATTTTAATATCACAAGCAAAATTATTAATTTCAATTCCGTTAATATTAATTCTAAAAATATTAATGCAATTTTAAACGGTTCATTTTCAAATTATTTGGATAAATCTTTGTCCGCAATAAATTTAAATGTACAGCTTGACAAATCAAGAGTAGAAGATATTGTAGACCTTCTTCCTCCGATTGTTGTTGAAGAATTCAATGTTTATAAACTAAAAAAATATAAATTCTACGGCGACGCCATCGGTAATTTTACGATTAAGGGTGATATTTTCGAACCCGATATAATCGGTGATGTTTTCATTGATAACGGAATTTTGATTAAACCGATTCCTAATGCAAAAGGTGCTACCGTAAAACTTAATTTCACAGGTCAATATATCAATTTTGATGTATTTGTTCCCGCAGGCGGTGCAGAAAAAGTTTGGGTAAAAGGCGGTGTTGAATTATATAACGTAAAATACGCAGACATGCATATTTGGAGTACAAAAAACGTTGATTTGGCAACCGCAGAAGAAAAAGTTCTTCCTATCCACGAAATCTTAAACTTCATAATCGGCCCTGTTCCGATTATGGACGTAAAAGGCCTTGGAAATATTGATATTATTGTAAAAGGAAACCGTAAGAATCCGCACGTTTGGGGTGATTTGAATTTCAGAAACGTAAAAACTT
The DNA here is from genome assembly GCA_964651125.1 of uncultured Vampirovibrio sp. GTDB lineage: Bacteria > Cyanobacteriota > Vampirovibrionia > Gastranaerophilales > Gastranaerophilaceae > CAG-196. The sequence continues at coordinate 21,710 of CAZYWC010000012.1, read as the reverse complement.
TCTTCAATGAAATTCCTAATCTTGTATTGACTGACGCAGAAGCGACTTTGAAATTTGATGATGAAAATGCAACTTTCATCACAAAAAAAGGTTTGGTGAACGGCAAAGATATTTCCATAAACGGAACCTGCAACTTGTACGGTAAATTTGATTTTGATGTTAATACAAAAAATCAGGAAATCGCGTATTTGTTTAATGCAATCCAAACAGCAACAATGATTGATGATGTAAAAGCAATGTTACCGAAACTTGACGCAATGGATGGTTTGATTGATTTACAGTTAAAGGTTTACGGTGCTGTTAAAGATATTGAAGACTTGGCATTTAATAAAAATTTCTTTACAAAAGGTCAAATCAATTTGCTTGGCAACAAATTTTCTGTTCAAGGAATGGAAGTTAAAAATACAAAAGGTGTTTTGAATTTTGACGGACAAAACGCTTCTGCTGATGTTAGTTCATTTATCGGCGAGTCTGCGCTGAGCGCCAAAGCCTCTGTTAAAAATAATTTTGTTGATGCAAACATTAGCATTCCAAAATTAAATCTAAACGATTTGACACCACAAAAAAGCGATTTACAAAACGATATCGGTAATATTTTTGTAAATGTTGTTGCTAAATACAAAGGTAAACTCGATCCAGTTGAATTGGATAAAGTAAGTTTTGTTGCAAAAATCCTTGGTGTTGCGCCAAATAACAAACTCAAAGTTTCAAACGGCGTTGTAACTTTGAATAACAACAAACTGAAGATTTCAAACATCAACGGCAGTCTTGCTGACAGCCAATTCAATGTAAATCTTGATGTAGGAAATGTAACGGGTAAACCTCACGTAAACGGCATTATCGGTTTAAAAGCGTTTGATTTATCTTGCATTAACGCGCTTTCAGAGTATTCTATCATACCGAAAGACATAAAAGACGCGTTAAATAAAGTTAAATTTGATGAAGGCAAAAAAATCAACCTTAACGCAAAAATTAATCACAACCGAATTAACGCATATACCGATTTGGGCGGTTTATCTTTTATATACACTCCGCTTGAACTTCCCGTAAAAATCATCAACGGAAGTCTGATTATGCGCAACAACGGACTAAGATTAAATAAAATCAATCTTCTTGCCGACGATATGCCGATACTTGCAGACGGTGAAGTTTACGATTTGTTCAACAAACAGAATTTCAATTTGTACTTCAACTCTAAACCTCGCCAAGATTTTATTGATAAATACATCAACAAAAACCAAATTTATCCTTTGAAAATAAAAGGTGATATTGTTTATTCGGCACGCGCGAAAGGCGTTTTGAACGATTTTGATTTAAAAACAGATGTCAATATGGCGAAAGATTCAAGCATTTATCACCTCGGCGCGACTGTCGGAGATATAGAAAATGCAATCGTTTTGAATCTTGATACTCGCGTTCAAAATCAAAACATTTTGAAGATTAGAGAATTTTCTTACGACAAAATAATTTCTTCACAAAGCGGACGCGAAACAAGATTGAACATGCTTAAATCGCACGGTGAAATTGACATTTTAAAAGACGATTTAGGATTTAAAGATTTAATCATCAAGACTCACAATCCGACAGATGCAAGAATTTTCAACATAATTTTCAGAAAACCTAATATTAAACAAGGACAATTTACTTCTGATTTGAGATTTAACGGTAAAGCTTCCGCGCCTAAGCTTTTAGGCAACTTCCACATCTTTGAAACAGATATTCCGTTCTTGGATACAACGATGAAGAATATCACCTTCTTGTTTAAAGACAAAACAATTGATGTTTATTCTATCGGTGAAGTTTTAGGTAACGACGTTAAAGTTCAGGCAGTTTTAAGAAACAAGCTGACACCACCGTATTATGTTGAGAAAGCAAATCTTAACACTAAACTTTTGGATTTAAATCACATTACAAACTTGATAAAACTTTCTCAAGTTGACAATACGCAAAGCTTTGACTCATTAGAAGGCTTTGATTTGGCGTCTGTTGTAATCAAAAACATGAAAATGAACGCAGACAGTATTCATCTTAGAAACATTGTGGCTGAAAACTTTGAAGCCACCGCGTCGTTGAATGAAAAACAAGTTTTCAATGTTCATAATTTCAAATTTGATATTGCAAACGGTAACTTGGGCGGAAGTTTTAACTATAACTTGAAAAACAACAATACGGGCTTGAAACTCAAAGCTCGTGATATTGACGCAAATGATTTGTCAATTGCATTATTTGATTTGCAGAACCAAATTTACGGTGATTTAACAGGCGATATCGCTCTGTCTTGCAATGGTGTAGACTTCGACCAATGCATGAAAACGCTTAACGGTAACACAACATTTAGCGTTGCAAACGGCAGAATGCCAAAACTCGGTTCTTTGGAATATCTTTTAAAAGCAGGGAACTTGGTTAAAGGTGGATTGACAAGCGTTTCTATTAACAGCGTAATTGATATTATTACACCGCTTAAGACCGGTAATTTCTCTGACATTATCAGCGATATTTCAATAAAAGACGGCATTGCGGACGATATAGAAATCACAACACGCGGTAAAGATTTAAGCTTGTTTATCAGCGGAAAATATAATTTCTCAAACTCTGACGCTGAAATGGAAGTTTTGGGACTTCTTTCCAAAAAGATTTCAACAATGTTCGGCCCTCTCGGAAATGTTTCGTTAAATACTTTGTTTAACGTTATTCCTGGCGTTGATTTAACAAAAGATACGAAGATTATTGAACACATCAACAGAATTCCGGGGATTGAATTATCCAACAAAGCCTACCGCAAATTTGTTGCAGAAATCAAAGGTAATATTAACGGCGATAATTACGTTACAAGCTTTAAATGGATAAATTAATTTGTTTAACTATTTATATAAGGAAGTATTATGCAAGTTTTTAACATTCAAACATATTCAAAAGTTCAACCAAATTTTAAAAGCAAAGGAATCTCAAAGACACCTCAATTGGCAGAAGAAATTGCTGATTTGAGAGTATTTCATCACCATATATATGAGTTTAAAAAAGGAATAAGAAATCTTATTTTAACAACGGAAAAAGCAAAATATAAAAATTCAATTTCTGAGCGTTTACAAAAGGAAAATATTGATTATGTGATACACAATATTGCACAAGACAAAATCAATGTTTATTTCGGTGCAAAAGAATGTGTTGATGTTGTAAAATCTTTTCAGAATCCGAAACTAAATGAATTAACTCCCGAACAAGATTTTATATTAGGAATTATGCTTGGTTACGACAGAAGGCGTCAATGCGAAAGGTATATGAAAATTAAAAATAATGAGATTAAGTTTGGAAAGCAATCTCACTAAGCAGCTATAATTTCTATTAAAATATGTTATAATTATTTTATGAATGATAAAAAAGTATATTCAGTAGATGAAATTAGAAATATTATAAATTCTCATAAAGACATGTTTGAAAAATATCAAGTGAAGAATTTTTTATTGTTCGGTTCCTATGCAAAAGACTTACAAACTCCAGAAAGTGATATTGATTTATTAGTAAATTTTATCAAACCTATTGACATGTTTGATTTCATTGATTTGCAAGAATACTTAAGCAATTTATTCCACAAAAAAATAGATTTGGGAACTGTAAACAGTCTGAAGAGCTTTGTTAAAAATTCTATATTGAAAGAAACTATTAAATTAATAACCGAATCTGAAAATTAATTTTCTTCAAACGCAATCTCATTAAGTTGAAATCTTATAACCTTACTCAATTCATCCAAACTCATTTCAACCTGATATCCGATTTTTCCCGCAGAAAAAATGATTGTATCAAAGTTTTTTGCAGAAGAATCAATTGTTGTTTTGAAAAACTTTTTCATACCGATTGGAGAACATCCGCCATGAATATATCCTGTAAGAGGTAAAAGATCTTTGGATTTAAGCATTTCTACAGACTTTTCTCCAACAGCGTGAGAAGCTTTCTTTAAATCCAATTCTTTTTCTACAGGAATTAAAAATACATAATGCTGACCCGATTTTCCAACAGTAACAAGAGTTTTGAATACTTGTAAAGGATTTTGTTTCAAAACGGTTGCAACTTCAATCCCACTAATTGCATCGGTTTCTGCATAAGTATAATGTTTATAATTAACTTTTGCTTTATCAAGCATTCGCATAACATTTGTTTTAAAATCAGCCATTGCGTTTTATCCACTCCATAATAACTTCTACTAAATATTCCTGCTGTTTTTCGTTTAATTCAGCACCTTTTTTGAATTTATGCCACTTTTCAATACAACCGCGGCAACAAGTTGCAGTTGCGTGTTGGGCAATAAAAACAGGATGACCGCGCATAGGAGTTTGCTTGCCGTCATTTGAAATATCCGCAGGAGCAATACGCTTTGCAATAAAATCTTTCGCGTGAGATTTTATTGTATCAAGCCCCTTTTGAGAAATATATTCTTTGTCTTTATCTTTCAGCTTAAATCGACTTCTAAAAGTGGATTTAGCCAATGCTTCAAATAGTCTGTCGTACATTCCGCCAATATTATACTGCAATAAAAACTTATTCTCAAGATTGCCGTTAAACTAAATTCAATAATGATTTATGCAATTTTACGTTATGCACTCTTAAATAATCAACACCTTTTTTCATCAAAGGATATGAAATTGAAGCTGATAAAGAATCCTTAAGAGCATTGTCATCAACTTGAACTCCGAGCAAACTTTTTCTGGATACTCCAACCATTATTGGTAGTTCCAATCCGTAAAGCTCTTGGATTTTGTCTAAAATAATAAAATTATCTTCTTTATCTTTGCCAAAACCTATACCCGGGTCGATAATAATATTGTTTATACCATTTGCTTTTGCTAAATCTGCTTTTTGCTTTAAACTAAAAAACAAAGTTTCCATAATATTATCATACGTTTTATAATCTTCTGTTTTAGAAGTTGCATGTTGAATTATAACTCCGGCTTGATATTTCGCTATCATTTGAGACATTTTTGAATCATAATCAAGCCCAGAAACATCATTAATTATTTTAACTCCATGATTTAGTACGTAATCAGCAACCTCTGAGCTTCTTGTATCAACACTAACCTTATTTGCAAAATTTTCTTTTTCTGCAAATTCAATAATTGAAGCAAGTCTTTCGATTTGTTCTTTTGCAGATACATCAGTTGAATGCGGTCTGGTGCTTTCTGCGCCGATATCAACCATATCCGCTCCATCTTCAAGCATTTGCATAAAATGTTTTTCTGCAGAATTTTTGTCTAAAAACATTCCGCCATCAGAAAATGAATCCGGAGTAACATTTAAAATCCCAACAAGTTTTGTTTTTCTCAATTGCGGTTCTAAAAAGTTTTGTATTTTTTTCCCTAGAATTGCTAATTTAAATGGCTGTGACGTAAGTTTAGCTGCAATTTTTTTTAATTGTGAATAACTTCCGCACAAAATCACATCAGATTCAGAAATATTTCCTGTAATAACATTTCTATTTACCGCACAATCTGCACCGAATATTAATGCTGTTTGCTTTAGAATATTAGCCTGCGCAACAGAAAGATTAAATATTTTTATATTTTTGTATCTGAATTTATTTTCTGCCTGCAACAAATAACTTGAATCAAAACCAATTTGTTGCAATTCATTCTCAATATTTGAAACTTCTTTTAAAATAAAATCACCCATCAAAAAAATTTTAACATAAAAAGATTAAACATCTATCAGTTGAAGAGTAATGGCTTTTACAACCGCTTGTACTCTGTTGTGGGCATTTAATTTCTTATAAATAGACTCTAAATGAGCTTTTGTAGTGGCTGTTGAGATATTCAGTTTCTGAGCAATTTCCTTATTAATAAGACCTTGTGCAACGAGTTCCAAAATACATAGCTCTTGTTTTGTCAATTCTACCATTAAAAAACTTCCCTTTTTGCCACTGCTTCCTTATTTAATTTTTATATAAACTGTGTGTTAGTGTCTATCCGCCGTTTGGCTATTTTTTATTTTTACTATAAGAGTTCTCTTGAAATTACAAAATTGCTATGTAATAATATTATTACTCTATATAAGTGTTTATTTTGTTCCTACATTTTTATAAATAGGGAGAGTAAGCTCTTTAATTATTGAAGTAGACCCGCCGATACAAAATCGCCAGCAGGAAACGGATTAATTTAGGCACTCACCCACCTGCGAGACATTGCAGGTAACAAAATCGCATTTATATGGAGTTTTTATTTTTTTATTAATTACTTTACAAAATCCCCTTGACTGATAGCAGCTCTCAAGTTGTAATATAATATTATGATATAAATAGGTTGGGCTTTCTGCCCAACAATAGAAAGGAGCGAACATGGAAACAACACTGACTGTTTTAGACAAAGTAAACAGCCCTGCTGATTTAAGAAGTTTAAGTATAGATGAGATGAACGCATTGTCACAAGAAATGCGTGAATTGATAATGAAAAAAGTTAATACAATAGGCGGACACTTAGGTCCAAACCTTGGTTTTGTTGAAGCTACAATTGCTTTGCATTACGTATTTAATTCACCTGTTGATAAATTTGTATTTGACGTTTCTCACCAATGCTATCCGCACAAAATTTTGACAGGAAGAAAAGAAGGTTTTACAAATCCTGACAACTACCTGAAATATACAGGCTACACCGCACCTGAAGAAAGCGCACACGATTTATTCAAAGTCGGTCACACTTCAACTTCCGTAAGCTTGGCAACAGGTCTTGCTAAAGGCAGAGATTTAAGAGGCGGTAAAGAAAATATCGTTGCAATCATCGGTGATGGTTCATTGAGCGGTGGCGAAGCTTTTGAAGGCTTGGATAACGCAGCAGTTTTAGGAAGCAATATTATTGTTATTGTAAACGATAACGATATGTCAATCGCTAAAAACGAAGGCGGTTTATACGGTAACTTGAAACTTTTGAGAGATACAAACGGTGAAGCTGAATGTAACTTCTTTAAAGCTTTAGGTTTTGAATACCATTATCTTGATAACGGCCATGATATCCAAGCTATGATTGATTTATTCAGCAAAGTTAAAGACACAAATCACCCTGTTTTAATTCACTTACATACAATTAAGGGTAAAGGTTTGGAAGCAGCTGAACTTGATAAAGAAAGCTACCACTGGATTTTACCTGGAACTTTGGACAAAAAAGAAAATACTGCACCTGCTACCGCAGTAGAAGACTATGGTTCAATTACGGCAAATTATATTGAAAACAAATACAAACAAGATAATACAATTATCGCAATTTCTCCTGCAACCCCTGCCGTTACCGGCTTCACTCCTGCATTTAGAGATAAAGCGGGAGTCCATTATACTGATGTCGGCATTGCAGAAGAACATGCAATTGCATTTTCATCAGGTATTGCAAAAAATGGCGGGAAACCGATTTTAGGCATTATGAGTTCTTTTGTTCAAAGAACTTATGACCAGTTGTCACAAGATTTGGCGTTGAATAATAATCCGGCAACAATTCTAGTATTTTGGGGTGCTATTACAGGCATGGATGCTACTCACTTAACAATTTTTGATATTCCTGTAATCAGCAATATTCCGAATATGGTTTATCTTGCACCGACTTGCAAAGAAGAATACGTAAAAATGCTTGATTGGTCAGTAGAACAAAAAGACAGACCTGTTGCAATCAGAGTTCCGTTTGGTGAAGTACATTCAACAGGTGTTGAAGACAAAACCGATTATTCAATTTTGAATAAATATCAAGTTGTTGAAAGCGGTTCAGAAGTTGCTATTATAGGTCTTGGTAATTTCTTCCACTTAGGTAAAAAAGTTCAAGCTTTGCTAAATGAAAAATTGGGTATCAAAGCAACTTTGATTAATCCTAAATTCATTACAGGCGTTGATGAAGAACTTATGGAAAACTTGAAGGCTGAACATAAGGTTGTAATTACACTTGAAGACGGCGTTGTTGATGGTGGCTTCGGAGAAAAAATCACAAGATACTTCGGCAATTCTGAAATGAAAGTTTTGAACTTCGGTGCTAAAAAAGAATTTACGGATAGAGCTTCTGTTGAAGAACTTTATACTCGTTATCATTTAACACCTGAATTGATTGTTGAAGATATCAAGGCTTGTTTATAATTAATATAATAATATAGATGCGCTAACTCAAAGAGTTAGCGCATCTATTTATAATAAATATATCAGATTTTACAATTGACATTAAGTCCAATATTAACTTTTTAAATTCTGGTTTTATTCTTACCCAACTTCGCACGTTTCTTTCTTCTCATCAGATCAACAAACGCTTCTAGTCTTGTAATATAACCTGCTTTACCTGTTTGTTCATCCATAATCAAAGTTAAAATAGGAATTTCATGTTCGCTTCTCATTGTCGGGAAGATATTTTGTGACATGATTTCCGGCATGCAAGTGAACGGAGAAATATGGATAATACCGTCTTTTCCATGAACATCAGCAAATACTACGTCAGAAACACATTCCAATGCGTCACCGCCGATATCTCTCATCAAGTAAGGTTTAGCCATTCTTTCTGCTCTTTGCAAGTGAGTTTCAGGCGGTCTGAAAGCTTTTGGAATAATCGCATCTTTCAAGAAACTTCCAACAGTTAAGCTTCTTCTTGTTTCTACACCCATTCTACCCAATTCTCTTTCAATATTTTGGTTAGAAAATTCGTCATTAACCAAGAAAATTTCACCAGTTAAATCTACGTGAAGAACTTCTCTATTTGGATCAATTTCTGTCTTTTCGATTTCTTTTAAAGCTTCGTGGTAAACATGCTTCAAATCAAGAGTTGAATCAACTTTATCAATCATTTTTAGAGCTTTTTTGTAATGTTTTTCAGCTTCACCGAACTTAACTTCTCTTGCTCTATAATATGCTAAGGCTCTATCCAAATCATCAATTGCGAAGATTTTTCTGATGGTGATATTGATAGCACGCATAATTAAAATCGGGTCATTCTTGCCTGAAAGCTCTTTCAAAAACTTGTACAAACCTTTGATACCGTCATACAAAGATAATTCAATATAGTTTGCTTTATAACCCAAATCTTTTAATGTATTTTGAATGTTGTTTCCGTATTCACCAAGTCTGCAAATTCCCGGAGATGTAATCATCGCAACATAATCCGTACCGCCTTCAATTGCTTCAATAAAGTTTCCCAAGATTAATTTATAAGGAAGACAGATTGCTTCCGGTGAGTTCTTAGTTCCGTATGACAAAGTCTTTTTGCTTGTATAAGGCGGAACATAGGGTTCTACACCGATTTTTTTTAATCCTGCTGCCCACGCTATTGATATTGTTCCCATGTGAGGAAACGCAACTTTAATTTTCTTTCCCTTTGCCATATTGTTTTACTCCTGTTTATTATCTATATTATAACTTAAACATTTTATAAACCAGCAAAAAATATTTTTTTCAGGCACTTGGTTTTTATTTAAAAATTAAAATCGCAATTTAACGTTTTACCATTTCGCAGTATGGTAATTCTAAAAATCCTTGCTTTTTGTAGACATGACAAGCATGCGCATTTTCTTTTTCTACTTCCAGTCTAAAAATTGAGTCTTGGTATAAATTTTCTACATACTTAATAAATTGCGGAATAATTCTTTGTCCTCTAAATTCAGGTTTCAAATACAAATCTTCAAACCAAATACAAGGCTTTCCAAACTCTGTAGAAAAACTTTTGGCTAACATTGCATAACCTAAAATAATTTCGTCTGAAGTAAAAACATAGCCTTCTAAATATGGTGAATTATCTATGCAAGTATTAAAATCTGCTTCAAATATTTCATCGCTGCCGTTTGTAAAAACAGCCTCGGAAGAATAAAAAGTTTTCATCATCGCAAGAATTTCAACTTTATCTTCAAATTTCATTTTTCGTATATTAATATTCATGTTATTATTCTAATATACGTTGTTTGGCTTTACAAGTCGAGGGATTTATTTTGGGAAGAATTGTTCAACTATCAAAAAATGTTATTAACCAAATTGCAGCGGGAGAAGTTATTGAGCGTCCGTTTTCGGTTGTAAAAGAGCTTGTGGAAAACTCTGTAGACGCTGGTGCTACAAGAGTCAGCATAGAAGTTTCAAACGAGTGCAGAAATCTTCGTGTAGCGGATAACGGCTCTGGCATTCACCCCGATGATATTTTGTTGGCATTCTCTAAACACGCAACAAGCAAGATTTCGACGGGAGAAGACTTGTATGCCGTTAAAACTATGGGCTTTAGAGGTGAAGCTTTAGCAAGTATTATTTCAATTTCAAAATTGACTTGTATAACAAGAACAAAAAATTTTGACTACGGAACGAAAGTTGAGTGTGAAAATTCGGAAGTTAAAAAAGCTCAAACAGGCTGTGCTGTCGGCACAATTATGGATATCAAGGATTTATTCTATAATCTTCCTGCAAGGTTAAAGTTCTTAAAATCTCCAAAAACGGAATTTGCGTATATTAGCGAGCTTATTCAATCATTGGCATTAGTTCATCCAGATGTCGCGTTTGAGCTTAAAAATAACGGCAAAGTTACATTAAAAACAACAGGTCAAAATGATTTAGCACAAACTGTTAAAGAAGTTTTTTCGGATGAAATCGTAAAGAATTTACGTCCGGTTCTTAAAACAGACAAGATTTCCAATCTAAAAATATCAGGCTTAATCAGCACTCCCGACTACACGAGAGCAAGCAAAAAAGATTATTATATGTACGTAAATTCGCGCATTGTAAAATGTCCGATTTTCCAAAAATCCGTTGATATGGCGTACAAAAATTTGATAGGTTCAAGATATCCGTTTATTATTTTGAATTTGGAAATCCCGCCTGAAGATGTGGACGTAAATGTTCACCCGACTAAAAAAGAAGTACGATATAAAAATCCTAATCAGATTTTTAATTTCATTCATTCTGCAATAGATATGGCACTTTCAGGGTATGTAGAAAAAGAACAGCCGATTGTTATTGAAGAAAAGATTGAAGAAGAAATCCACCGAGAAGAACAAGAAGAAGTACAGCAATTGCAGGTTGTAAATCAAGTGCGTATGCCGAGTTTTCAACCTAAATCTTCTGATGATGTTTATATTAGTGACAAACAAAATATCGGTTATGTTTTTGAAGAACCTCAAAGTAATAAAGTAGAAGATGTTCCTCAAAAAAGTATTGTAAGAGAATTCCCGAAAACCGAACAATCAAAATTTGTTGCTTCAAGTGTTCCCGAAGTAGAAGATGTAATTATCGGTCAATACAAAAAAACATATATTCTGATTGAACGCGAAGAAGGTTTGGAAATTGTCGACCAGCACATTGCAGAAGAAAGATATATTTACGAAAAACTTAAGAATTCGAAAAATATTGACTGCCAATTATTGTTTATTTCGGATGTTTTGGAGGTTTCTCCAAGCGATAAAGAGCTTTTGGAACACAATAGAGATAAGCTTGCAAAATTCGGTTATGAAATTGAATTCTTGTCAGACCATGAAGTCATTTTCAAAAAGGTTCCTCAACTGTTATCAAAAGTTTCACCAAAAGAAATTTTAGCGGATATTTTAGAAAATATTTCAGGCGATATTGATAATATTGAAGAAAAGATTTTGATTACAACTTCTTGCAAATCGGCTGTCAAAGCTAATACATATTTGAATATGTTCCAGATGCAAGAAATTATCAGAAATTGGCGAAAATGCGAAAAACCTTTTACTTGCCCTCATGGTAGACCGATTTCGCATATAATTGAGCATAAAGACATTGCGAAAGTCTTCCAAAGAAATAAATAATTACAGATTAAACCTACCTTACTCAGACAAATCTTTCAAAAAAATTTGATATTCTTTAAGTAATTGTGTAGTATAATATAAAGAGTGCTTTTTGACTTTGTGAGGAGTGTAAGCTTATGAAAAGATTTATAAAATCAGCTATATTATTATCGGCGGTTGTGATGGCTATCGGGCAAGCGTATTCCGCAACTCCGAGTGAAATGTACGACGATGTTTGGAAAATCGTAAACAAAAAATATTATGATCCGTCTAACAACGCCCAAGATTGGACAAAGTGGCGTTATCGTTACGAAAACAAACTTAAAACAAAAGAAGACGCATATATTGCAATCGAAACTATGCTTGCAAGTTTGAACGACCCGTATACACGTTTTCTTGATCCGAAAGAATTCTCTGAAGAAACGCAATCAATCAAGGGTTCACTAAAAGGTATCGGTACGCAAATCGGTTTAAGAGATGGTGAATTGGTTATTATTGCACCTCTTGAAGATTCACCTGCCGAAAGAGCAGGTTTGATGGCGGATGATAAAATTCTTGAAATTAACGGCGAAAGCACAAAAGGAATTAACATTGATGCCGCTGCCGATAAAATCAGAGGCGAAAAAGGTACAACAGTTACTTTGTTAATTCAAAGAAAAGGTGTGCCAAACAAGACTTACAGCGTAGTAAGAGATGAAATCGAAGTTAAATCGGTTTCTTGCAAACCACCGTTTGAAACAACAAAGATTCCAAATGATATTCAATACGTCAGATTGAGTTCTTTTATCAGTAAAAACGCTGCAACAGAAATCGAAAGTATTTTGAATAATTCAAGCAATGCAAAAGGTTACATCTTAGACCTTCGTTCAAATCCGGGCGGGCTTTTAACAAACGCAATCTACATTTCTGATATGTTATTGAGAGGCGGTGTAATTGTTAGCACGGTTGACAGAGATTCATACAAAAGTACAACTCGCGCGAGATACCAACAAGTTACGGATAAACCGATTGTTGTTTTAATTAACAAGGGTTCAGCTTCAGCAAGTGAAATCTTAAGTGGTGCTTTGAAAGACAACCATAGAGCTACGATTGTCGGTGAACAATCTTTCGGTAAAGGTTTAGTGCAAGAAATTAACCGTTTACCTGACGAAGCAGGCATGAACATTACTATCCAAAGATATTTGACTCCATCAGGAAGCGATATTCACAAAAAAGGCATAACTCCTGATGTTGTGGTAGAATTAACTAAGGAAAACGTTGACGCAAAAGACGACGTTCAGTTAAAGAAAGCTATTGAAATATTGGAAGAAATGACATGTCTTGTACAAAAGAATGGGTAGTTCGTGGGGGCAAAGGTAAAACCGAACGAGCAAATTTAATAGATAGATTATTAGAAGTTAGGGGCATTACAACAGCAGAGGCTAAGAAAGATTTCTTAAATCCTCTAGAGATAACGTTAATGCACCCTAACGCTTTTTGTGATATGCAAAAAGCTGTCGATAGAATCGTTAAAGCTATTGACGAAAAAGAAAACATTTTGGTCTATGGCGATTTCGACGCGGATGGCGTAACTTCAACATCTGTTTTATTGAAAACTTTTGGCTACTTAGGCGCAAATATTGATTATTACATCCCTGAGCGCGAAAACGAAGGTCATGGTTTGCATACAAAAGCGTTGGTTCAATTGCTTTCTCAAAAGAAACCAAAGTTGATAATCACGGTTGATAACGGTATCAGCAGCGTTGAAGAAGTTAAGTTTATCAACAGTTTCGGACGTGATGTAATTATTACGGATCACCACGAAGCACCTGAAGTTTTGCCTGAAGCTTACGCAATAATTAACCCAAAGGCGATGAATGCGCTTGATGAAAAACTGACTCCGCAACAGATTGAATCGTTGACTTCATTAGCCGGTGTTGGTGTTGCGCTTAAACTTGCTCAAGCAGTTTTGGAAAGATACGACAAATTAGCTTTCAGTATGGAAATTTTACCGTTTGTAACCGTTGGTACGATTGCGGATATTGTACCGCTTATCGGCGAAAACAGATACTACGTTACAAAAGGTTTGGAACTTATTGCCTCCGGCAAGCATTACGGCTTAAAAAGAATGCTTGATGTTGCCGGTGTCGGAACGGATAACGGTTTAACAGCCGAGCAAATCGCGTTCACAATTGCACCAAGAATCAACGCATCAGGTAGAATTGATACCGTAGATAATGCTATTAAGGTTATGATTTCTGAAAACAAGCAAGAAATCGAAATGGCAATTATTACGCTTGAAAACTTTAACAAATTGCGTCAGGAAATGTGTTCTAATACATTTGCAGAAGCTGACGAAATGTGGCGTGCGTCAAAAAGTCGAGATAACGCAATTGTCTTATTCTCAAAAGACTGGCATGTCGGAATTGTCGGAATCGTTGCATCTAAATTTGTTGAAAAATACTACAAGCCGACTTTTATTATGAACTACTCGGAAGAAACAAAAATGTTCCGTTGTTCAGCGCGCGGCGTAAAAGAATTGAACTTATACGATATCATTTCAAATATTTCCGAGTATTTAGAAGGTTTTGGCGGTCACAAATTGGCTGCAGGATTTGCTTTTAATGAAGAAAAAGCAAGTTTTGAAACCGTTAAAAAAGCTTTAAACAAAACGGTTGACGAGATGTTGAACGGACAAAAGCTTAATCCGTCTTTGGAAGTGGATTTGGAACTTTCAATTGATGAAGTCGATGTTGGTTTAGTAGAAGAGATTTCCAAACTTGAACCTTTTGGCGCTTCTAATCCGTCACCGACATTTGTTGTAAACAATTTGACTTTGAAAGAAAAGAAGTTGATGGGTTCAACAAAAGACCATTTGAAACTTATCGTTGACACACCAAACGGCACAATGGATTGCGTTTGGTGGTCAAGAGGTGATATTCCGCTTATTCAGGGTGATAAATTGGATATTGCTTTTGCACCGCAATTGAACACATTTAACGGCGTAACTTCTGTTCAATTAATCTTGAAAGACGTTCACTCAGACGCTTTAGCCCAAGAGGAAGAAGTTAAGACCAAAATTTATGACCACAGAAAGAAAACGAATATTTTGGCTCAAGTGAATGACTATATCAAGAATTCTAAGCATTCAATTTGCGCTTTCGTAGAAGATAGAGCGATTATGGAAAGTCTTAAGCCGTTTAAGGATATTTATGAACATATTGCAAACAGAAACAGCGTACAAAAAAGTGACGTTTTGATGTTCTTTGATTATCCTGCGGATGAGGATGTTATGCAAAATCTTATGACTGCGGTTGCACCGGATGCAATTCATTATATGAAATACCAAAGTAACAAGTATAACGAAGAACAGATTTTAAAGACTTTTTCAGGCATGATTAGGTATACTTGCAATACGCTTGATGGGAATTTTAATTTGGAAAGAGCAGCGTCAGCACTAGGCGTAAACAATCCTGTAATTGAAACCATGCTTGAGATGTTTGAAGATACCGGCATGATAAAGATTAAAGAACGCCAAGAAGATGCGTTTAAGATTGAATTTTTGCAGGCGGTTGAACTTTCTAAAACATTGCACACAATGAAGTATGCAGAGTTTGTAGAACTTATGAATACGATTAATGATTACAAGAATAAGTTCATGACAATTGATATTGTGTAGGAGTTTCAATATGAAAATTGGTGCAATTGATAGCACAAAAGCAGCTAAAATTGAAAAATTAATAAAAAAAGTGCATGAGTCTGTAAATCCTGATTTGAAAACAACTGCTGAAATTTATGTTGAAATGGAAAATATTGGGTTGGAGAATATATTAGCTTATTTTTCAAAATAAATTCATAACAGCGTTATTTTATATTAGGAAATGCGTAAATTACGCCTTCATCACTTCTCCATCTCATATAACCTGTTTTTGGAGTTTTATCAATATCAAAAACAGAAACCAGCGCCCAGTTTCCTCGAACGGCTGTAAGTTTTATTTGTTTTACATAATTTAGCTTTGCAACATTCTGGGAAGTTTCTTCACTTTTTGAACGCAAAACTTCGATTTCATCAGGCGTATCTTTAAATAATCTTAACCCGTATTTTCTACCGTACATATTGTAAAAACTTAACCATGGCAAGAATTGAAAACGGTCTTCTGTTAATACCCAACCTCTTGCGCCGGTGAATTTATCGTAAATAACCTCTACCCAGCCATCATCACCAATATCTGAAACATACAAAAATCCCAATTTTTTTTCATTTAACAACAATGCAAAAATTCCATCAGGCATTGTTTCAGCTTTGTATGAGAAATTAAAAGATTTGATTTCTTTAGAATTTGCTTCCGGCTCTGAATAAATTGTTATATTTTCACCCGTCTGATACATGCCGATTGCATCTTTTGGAATAGAATTCACATAAAAAGGCATTACATCTGCAAAAACAGGTAACATAAACATCATACAAATTATAAGCAAAAATTTCTTCATTTTAATGTCCTCACTTTTTTGCTATTTTAGCATTTAATACTCAATAATACAACGAGAGAAGAAAGAAAAATGTTTAAAAGTAAGATTCAATCATCACCTCACCCTAGCCCCTCTGTCACTCACGCGAAATCTCTCCCACTAAATGGATGCTGTGGGAGAGAATAAAGAATTTCTAAACATATCACTTTACAAATCTTGGTTATTCCCTAGCCTTACAGGAGAGGGCTAGGGTGAGGTGTTTACGAAATGAACTAAAAAAGGATACACAAATCAGTGTATCCTTTTCTATTAATTAATAACATCAATCTGTTAAATTACTTGCCTAATTGGCTCATAACTTCATCAGCAAAGTTATCATTTCTCTTTTCAAGACCTTCACCAAGAACGAATCTGTCAAACTTAAGGATATTGAACTTACCAGAGATTAATTGTTCAATTGTTTGTTCAGGATTCTTAACGAATGGTTGTTCAACCAAGCATCTGTGAGCCATCAATTTATTAACTCTACCTTCAACAATCTTAGCTCTGATTTGTTCAGGTTTCTTAGCCAAGTCTTCTTTACCCATTTCGATTCTTGTTTCTTCTTCGATTACGTGAGCAGGAATGTCTTTTCTAGAAATGAATTCAGGAGCTGAAGATGCGATATGCAAGCAAACATCTTTAGCCAAAACTTCATCTTTAGCATCTGTGTTAAGAAGAACACCGATTTTACCGTTGTGGATGTAAGTTGCAACGTTGCCTTCGTATCTAACGAATCTTCTAACAGTAATTTTTTCACCGATTGAAGCGATTTTTTCTTTGATAACGTCAGCGATTGGTTTGTTGCATTTAGGGCAAACAGAAGCCAATAAAGCGTCAACGTCAGCAGGGTTAGTTTCTGCAACCATTTGAGCCAAACCGTTTGTTAATTCAATAAATTCAGCGTTCTTAGCAACGAAGTCTGTTTCACAGTTAACTTCAATCATAGCACCAACTGAATCGTTAACGAAAGAACCGATTCTACCTTCAGCAGCGATTCTACCCATTTTCTTATCAGCAGAAGCCATACCTTTTTGGCGAAGTACTTCCATTGCTTTTTCCATATCACCGTCAACTTCTACCAATGCTTTTTTAGCATCCATCATGCCGGCACCGGTTTTATCACGAAGTTCTTTTACCATTGTAGCTGTAATATTCATATTAATTTTCTCCTTCTTTAAGTAGTGAAGAGTGAGAAGTGAAAAGTGATTAGCTCGTATATTTTATCAATTCACTAATCACCATTCACAATTCACAAATTATTAAACGTTTGCAGTTTCTACACCGGCATCAGCAGCTGTAACTGCTTCTACTTTATTCTTAGAATTTGCATTGTTTTCTCTTAATTGTTTACCTTCCAAAACAGCATCAGCCAATTTAGAAGTAATCAATTTGATTGAACGGATTGCATCATCGTTACCAGGGATGATGTAGTTGATTCCGTCAGGGTTAGCATTTGTATCAGCCAAGCAAATAACAGGAATGTTTAATTTGTTAGCTTCTGCAATAGCGATATCTTCTTTTGCCTGGTCTACAACGAAAATAATATCAGGCAAACCGCGCATTTCTTTAATACCGCCCAAAGTTTTGCTCAATTTAGCTAATTGTCTGTTCAATTGAGCTTGTTCTTTCTTAGGTAATTTTTCAGCGTGACCTGAAGCGATGAAATCTTCAAGTTCTCTTAATTTGTTAACTCTACCTCTGATTGTTTCAAAGTTAGTTAACATACCGCCTAACCATCTTCTGTTAATGAAGTATGCGCCAGAACGTTTTGCTTCTTCTGCAACTACTTCTGCAGCTTGTTTTTTAGTACCAACAAAAAGAACATTTCTTCCTTTTGCTGCATAATCTCTAACTGCATCATAAGCAGCGTCTAACAATGTAGTAGTTTTTCTTAAATCAAGAATATAGATACCGTTTCTTGCACCATAAATATATGGTTTCATTTTTGGGTTCCAGTGTTGTGTTTGGTGTCCGAAGTGAACGCCAGCTTCTAATAATTCAATAAGTGATGCTACTGACATCTTGTGTCTCCTTTTTTTCTAACTTGTTTTACTACGGGCTAAACCGCTCCATCTGTCGGAATCTTAAGTGAAGTCAATACTGCACCATCTTTCCTAGGACTAGGGCGAAACCTATCGACCGGTGTAACCACCAAAATCATATTATAAACATGTTTTTCTAGCAAGCATAAACGTTACAAAGTCGCAATTTTGTTAAGTTTATGTTTGCTTTCTATCTCTTAACAAAAGTTTACAGTAAAGCAATTTTATATACTAAAAATACTTTGTATATATAACGAGGATTATTATGGGTATTTTTAGTACAGTAAAAAACTTCATAAAAACAGAAGTTTTAGGTGTTACAGACGACACCCGAGTTAAACCTGCGCAAAAATCAACAAAACCTGCTAAACCAAATACAGTTGTTGAATGTAAAAATATTGACAAGAATGAAGATACAGTTGTTATAAACAACAAAAACAAAAAGCAACCTGCAAACAAAACACAAAAACGCTCAGTTGGACAAATCAGAGAATCAATTAAACAAAAATGTCAAGCTAACAACATTAACTTTGTGGAAGTTTTAAAGAATATTCCACAAGTAGCAGGACTTACACGAGAAAAGTTTGAAGCCCTTCCTGAAAACCAAAAAGAAGAAGTTATGTTGTTCTTGGAAAAAGAACTTGATAGAACCATTGCATTACAAAAAGAACACGGTCTTTCTGATAAAACGAATACAGCAGAAGTTGTTACAGAAAGCGCAAAAAACAAATATGAAGCTAAGAAGGCCGGTGTTGACATTAATACAATAAATAAAGAATTCGTTGAAGAATTAAAAGACGAACGCAAGGATTTATGCTATTCTGCAAGAAAACAAGTAGAAAATATGGAAAAACAAAATGCTTAAAAATATAATTTATTGGGTTCTTTCCATTCAGGAAAAAATTCTAAAACATAGACTTTCAAAAACACTGGGCGTCAAAAATACTTCTAAAAGAAAACGCCATTATTCAAACGGCTGCACACTTGATTTAAACACTATGGCTGATATTGAAAAGCAGCAGCTTGAAGATGAAATCAATTTGATTTTAAAAAAATACAATTACGAACCGAAAGAAATATTGAATTATGTAGAAAATCAAGGCACAAAAGTTTATTTTATTGATAATGCTTCAAAACTGCTTAATCCGATTGGCGAAAATGAAGGATTTATTCATCCTGCATCAGGAAGCCTAGCCCTGTATCTTTCTCTTGCGGTTCAAAAACAGCCAAAACTCAAAACAGACGAAATGTTTATTTTATCAAAAGGCGAAATTAACAAATACTATTTTCTCTATCATTTTTATAATTGGTTCGCGTATAAACACGGCATCGCAGGTTTAGATGCTGATTCTCAAAAGTTATTGAAAAAATACTTATACGGAGAAAATGATACTAAAGAACTTCAACTTTCTGATATTTATAAACTTAAGGATGCAATCAAACAAGATAAAGCGTCCATTGAATTTGTTATAAAGCTATGTCGGAACTATGATGGAGCAAAACAAGCTTTAAACAAAATGAAAAATGACGGCAGCGCAAATTTATAATCAGGATATCTTTTTATTTCCACTTGAAAAAAATGTAAATTTTTTGTAATATATTTTTATATAAATATATTTATTATTAAGAAGAGGAAAAATTTAGAGATGTTCGAACGTTTTACTGAAAAGGCGATTAAAGTCATTATGCTTGCTCAAGAAGAAGCAAGACGACTTGGTCATAATTTTGTCGGTACTGAGCAGATTTTGCTTGGTTTAATCGGCGAAGGAACAGGTATTGCAGCTAAAACTCTTAAATCAATGGGCGTAAACCTTAAAGATGCAAGAGTTGAAGTTGAAAAGATTATCGGCAGAGGCTCAGGCTTCGTTGCCGTAGAAATCCCGTTTACTCCAAGAGCAAAAAGAGTTTTGGAGCTTTCTTGGGATGAAGCAAGACAACTTGGTCACAACTACATCGGAACAGAACACTTGCTTTTAGGCCTAATTCGTGAAGGAGAAGGTGTTGCAGCAAGAGTTTTGGAGAACCTTGGTGTAGATTTGAACAAAGTTCGCAGCAATGTTGTAAAAATGCTTGGTGATTCAAAACCACAAACCGCATCTGCAGGTGTTGGCGGTTCATCTTCAAGCTCTCAAGCTAGTAAGGTTAAAACTCCAAGCCTTGACGAGTTTGGTACGGATTTAACACAAGCTGCAGCAGAACTTAGACTTGACCCTGTTGTCGGTAGAGAAAAAGAAATTGAACGTGTTATTCAAATTCTTGCAAGAAGAACAAAAAACAACCCAGTTTTACTTGGTGAACCAGGGGTTGGTAAAACTGCCGTTGCAGAAGGTCTTGCAATCAGAATAGTGAATAGCGAAGTTCCTGATATTTTAGAAAACAAAAAAATCATTCAACTTGATATGGGCTTGTTGATTGCAGGTACAAAATACAGAGGTGAGTTTGAAGAACGTCTTAAAAAGATTATGGACGAAATCAGACAAGCAGGAAATGTTATTCTTGTAATCGATGAAATGCACACCTTAATCGGTGCAGGTGCAGCAGAAGGTGCAATTGACGCTGCTAACATCCTTAAGCCTGCTCTTTCAAGAGGCGAAATTCAAGTAATCGGTGCTACAACTTCTGATGAATACAGAAAGTACATTGAAAAAGATTCTGCTTTGGAAAGAAGATTTCAACCTGTAATCATTGATGAACCTTCTATTGACGAAACTATCGAAATTATTCGCGGTTTGAAGCCAAAATATGAAGAACACCACAACTTGAATATTTCAGATGAAGCAATTGTTGCAGCTACAAAACTTTCAAGCAAATATATTAACGACAGATTCTTACCTGATAAAGCTATCGACGTAATCGACGAAGCAAGCTCAAAGGTTAGATTAAAGGTTTGCACACTTTCACCTGAAGGAAAAGAACTTGATAAAGAATTGAAAGAAATTATCAAGGAAAAAGAAGATGCAATCAGAAATCAAGAATTCGAAAGAGCTTCAGCTCTACGTGATGATGAAGCTAATATGAAAGACAGAATCAGAGAAGTTTCTGAAGAATGGCGTCGTCAAAATGATGCAAACAAACCAACTGTAACAGAAGATGACGTTGCAGAAGTTATTGCAACAATGACTGGCGTTCCTGTAACAAAACTTACGGAAGGCGAATCTGAAAGATTGCTTAAACTTGAAGATACGCTTCACGCAAGAGTTATCGGACAAAGTGATGCTGTAACAGCTATTTCTAAAGCAATCAGACGTGCAAGAGTTGGTTTGAAATCACCAAACAGACCAATCGGTAGCTTTATCTTCTGCGGTCCTACAGGTGTTGGTAAAACCGAACTTGCAAAAGCTTTGGCAGAAGCTATTTTCGGTAGCGAAGATAATATGATAAGAGTAGATATGTCAGAATTCATGGAAAAACATTCTACTGCAAAACTTATCGGTTCACCTCCGGGATACGTTGGTT
>CAZYWC010000011.1:0-58767 GCA_964651125.1 uncultured Vampirovibrio sp. | reverse complement strand
TAATTAGTTTTGTTGTTTGTTACAACTTCGTAATATTTAACAGAAATATCTCTACACTTTGTTCATTACCAATTTACTTTTTCAATAAGTTCAATTTCATATCCGTCTGGGTCATTGATAAAAGCGATTTTTGAGCCTTTACCGTTCAAGTCAAATGGCGGATATAGGTAAGAATAACCGAGCTTGTTAATCATGTCCGTAAATTCATCTAAAGACTCAACAGAAAACGCAAAATGACCAAAACCGCTGCCTAATTCATAACCGCCTTCAGGTGTTTCATCGTTATAAGTCAATTCGATTTGGCATGTATTTTCTTCGTCTGTAAGAAAATACAACCAACAATCTTCTAATCTTTTTTTATGGTCAAGTTTCATATTAAGTACGTCTGTATAAAATGCTAAAGATTTTTCTATATCTTTAACTCTAATCATTGTGTGTAGAAATTTCATAACCCCTCCTTATTTAATAATGTACAAACAAATTATATCATGATAGAATTGTTGTATGAAAAATATATTAGAAGAAAAAGTTTATTACGCAGATACTGACGCTTATGGCGTTGTATGGCACGGTACTTACCTTAGATGGATGGAAAAAGGCAGAGTTGAATTATGCGAAGATGCAGGCTTAAATCTTATTGATTTAGAAAAACAAGATATTGCAATGCCTGTAACAAATATGAATGTTCGCTACAAAGCTTCTGCTCGTTTGAATGATATTGTAGTTATTGAAACTTCAATAAAAGAAATGTCATCGATTAGAGTAACATTTGAACAAACAATCCGCAACAAGGCTGATAACAAATTGTTTATTAAAGCTGAATTTGAAGTAGTTGCAATCCACAATGACGGCTCAATTTACAGAAAATTGCCGGAAGCAATTACAAACGCTTTTAAAGAATAAGTTACCGCGGCATCCCCACCCCTTGAGGGCGGGGAAGAATTTCTGTATGAGCGTGAGCGAATACATAGAAATTCAGGGGCGGGGTTTCTTCCCGCAAAAGAGGTAGGTATGCCAAGATTAAACAAATATATAGCGTCAACAGGTTTTTGTTCTCGAAGAAAAGCCGACGAATTGATTTTTGAAGGTCGCGTTAGAGTTAATGACAGACCAATAGAAGAACTCGGTTTTTACGTACGAGAAAAAGACAGAGTTTATATTGATAACAAGCTTGTAAAGCCTCAGAAATTGGAGTATTACAAGTTCTATAAGCCTGCGGGTTATATTACGACATCCGAAGACGAAAAAGGCAGAAAGACAATTTATGACGTAATTCCGCCTGAATTAAAGCATCTTAAACCAGTCGGCAGATTGGATAAAGAGTCAACAGGGCTTATAATTTTGACAAACGATGGGGAGTTTATAAACGAAATGACCCATCCGTCAATTAAAGTCCCTAAAGTTTATTTGGTTTCAATTAACGGCAAATTTACGGCTGATGATGCAGAAAAAATGCTTAACGGGATTGAAATTGAAACAGATTCGGGCGAAAAGAAAATTGCTTACGCGGAAACATTGCCAATTGAATCAAAAAACAAATCATCAATGATTCAAGTTGTTTTGTATCAGGGAATTAACCGTCAAATCCGCAAAATGTTTGCAAAATTAGGTTACGAAGTTGAAAGCTTGAAAAGAATTCAACATGCGACTTTAACGATTGAAGGCTTGAAAAAGGGACAAGTTAAACCGATTAAGCCAAAGCAAGTTAAAGAATTGAAAGCGTATATTGCTAAAATCAAGAGGGAATATGCTAAAAATAGCAATAACGGGTAATATCGCTTCTGGAAAATCCGAAGTTGAAAAAAGTATTGCTCAATATTTTCCTGTTTATGATGCGGATAAAATTGCGCATAAGTTTTTAGGAAATGTTGACAGGCGTGCCTTAGGCGAAAAAGTTTTCTCAGACCCTGTTGCAAGAAAAAAGCTTGAAGATTACATTCATCCGAAAGTTAAAGATGAAATATTGAAAATATTTAGTGAAAGCAAAGACAAGTGCGTTTTTGTTTCAATACCACTGTTGTTTGAAACGGGTTTTGATAAATTATTTGATAAAATAATTTTTGTTCAATGCGATGATACACTTAGACTTGAGCGATTGATGAAACGTAATAATTTCACAGAAGAACAAGCATTAAAACGTATGAATGCGCAGATGCCGCAAGAAGAGAAAATAAATCAATCCGATTTTGTGATTCATAACAATTCGAGTAAAGAAGAGTTGGCTAAACAGGTAAATGAGCTTTTAAAGAAAATTCTGAAAAATCTATAACAGACCAAAACCCACCCGCATCTGTAACGCTCAGCATGGCTTCGCTAACAGCTGCGACCTCCCTATCCATGGAGGTTCGAGCTTTTATTTATTGTTCGTCGTTTACTTTTTGTTTGTAAACATGACCTTTTCTATCTTCTTCAATATTTGGAGTATCAATTTCAAATACATAAGCATCGGCAGGAGCTAAGTTTACTCTCATTTCGTTTGAGTCAACTTGGAATTCGCTCTTTTCACCGTATTCAGGAACCATATTTACAAGTTTTTGGTCAGCCTTTAATCCGGGGATTTCAATAATACCAGAAACATTTCTGTTTGGATTTTTGTTCGCTACAACTAGAATTGTTCTACCGTTATTGTGTCTTGCATAAGTTATGATTTGGTCGTTCTTGTCTTCACGTTTATCAAATTCTATAAAACTGCTGTTTCTATCCGCCAAAACATCCAAATTTTTGGCTCTCATTCCCATAGCACCTTTCATAACTCTTTCGATATCAGGACAGTCACCACCGGGTTGTCTTGAAATATTGAACAATGCTAATCTGTATTGGTGTTCGTTCATATCATATTTTGGAACCTGTTCACCTGTTCTAGGATCAGCTTTTGTTGTCCAAGTTTCTACGTTATCTTTGTTTCTGTATTTGTAATCGTAATAGTCACCTGTTTGGAAACCGTCGATATAATACGGATTGCACATTGGAATTGTTGATTGCAAAATTGTTGTCAATTTGCAGAAATTTTCTCCACCGTGAATCATTGATGTGCTATCATCGTGTGTTAAGAAAGAACCGATTACACTCTTACCTGCCGGTAATTTATGTGAAAGGTCTAAGTTAAACTTGATGTAGTCATTGAATTCGCTTGCATTTTTCCAATCGTGGAAAATATGGTATTGACCATAGTATTCGTCAAATCCTGCGTTTAACAAGTCTTCAGGTCTATCATAATTCATATTAACCATTGGTGAAGCACATTCATAAGTATAGCTTTCAGCAAGCCAAGCAAATTCAGGGTCTTTTTTGTGTGAATATGAAATCAATTCGTCCCAAAATTCGGTAGGTTTCGCTCTTGCTACGTCGGCTCTTATTCCGTCAATACCTAAATCAATACAAGAATCTACAAATTGTTTGTGCATTTCCAACAAAGCTGGGTTCAATGTTCTATCAGCTTCATCAGCCCAAGGCTCAAACATTCTGATATCAGTCCAACCTTGAGGAGTTTTTTCTTCACCGTTTCTTCCGTAAGCCATCAATTCAGGTTCTGCTTCAAACATATCAACAGAAGCACAGCTTGGAATGTCAAGCATAACTTTAATATTACGTTTATGACATTCGTCAATTAAAGCTTTAAACTGTTCGTCAGGAGTTCTTGGGTCGTTTTTGTCAATCAACATAGGATCGATTGCCAAATGACCATCATCTGTTACATATTTTTCAGGTGCGTAACAAGAACCTGCTGTGCCTTGAGCATTTTTCTTTCCCGGTGGGTGGATAGGAAGAATGTGGATTGCATTTATTCCATCATTTTTCAATTCATCTAATCTTTCAATCGCGCTTAAGAAAGTTCCGTTCTTTTCACCTTCTTTAAGCATAACAATATCATCACCGTTCAAATCTTTAGCGGTGAAAGTTCTTGGAACAATTGCCATCGTAACAGCTTCGTTGTTTTGAATCATTGAGCGCAAATTATTTTTATAAGGTTGTTGAACGTTAGAATTCAAGTCAACCTTTTTTACGCTTGCAGCATTCATCATAGCAAGATTTTGAAGATATTTTCCCGTAATGTCTTTATCCTGAACGTTATATTCTTTTGTTTCAGGCTTAATTGGGGTTTGATAGTTTGCTGTTGCTCTAAAGTTTACAGCTGAAATATTAGTTATTGCTGCCATCTTCTACCTTCTTTTCTATATTATGCGGATTTCTGATTTTACCGAAACAAAGCTGTGCGAGAACTGTTGCACCTAATACCGTACCTGCGATTGCAGATGCGGTTCTTACCCATTTTTGGTTGCCGTATCTTCTTTCTGCTGCGTTTTTAACGAAATCTACCGGAGTTTGACCAACAAGGTTAAATGTAGACATTCTTGTTTTTGCACTTTTTACATAATTATCTAAAACACTTGTATTTAATGTATGGTCAGGTTTTGTAAAGTCTAAAGTATTGTTACCCAACAGATTTCTGAATCTTGTCAAGTACTGTTGAAAACGAGTTTTAATACCGCCTTCTGCGATAGCCTTATCAGTAGCTTCTGTTATATAACCTTTAGCCTTGATTTCGTTAGGATTGCCGTCAACTCTCCAAGTTGTTTGAAGAATATCTTTATAAAGTTCTGCGTTATTTACGGTATTCAATTTCAAAATATTATCAGAAGAAGTTGAACCGAGAACTGCTTGTTTACCGCGTTTTACAAGTTCTTTACCGTACTCGTCAGCAGGAACTTCGCGTTTGTATAAATCCATTGCATGTAAAACCCTGTTGAATGAATTATTTACACCTTGATATCTGTCAACAATTCTTGAAACCATTGTATGTTTAGCTGAACCAACACCTTTTGCGTTAGCTTTAGCATATTCAACATTGCTTAATTGACCTGTTTTATTTAGAGTTAAGCCATCCAATAAATCGAACAATTCTTCGTTTGAATTTACTGAGTTAGAAAGAGTTTTAACATCTTCTTTTACCAATTTATCAATTGTGCTTTTGAAATTACCCAAGCCATCCAAACGTTTTGCAGTATTGTTAAAGTTATTTTCAATACCTGTAATCAAGTTTTTCAAAGCTTCATTTCTGCCGTTCAAGTCCTTATCCATTTCTGCCATAACTTGAGCAAGTTTTGAAATAGTCTTATTGTAAGCTTCTTCATTCTTAGTAAGTTCAGTCAACTTTTTATCCAAAATTTCTTTTGAAAAATCTTCTGACTGACGCATTTGTTTTAATTCTTTGAATTTAATACCTAATGAATCAAGCAATGTACTTTCAAACTTAGCGTAAGAATGCGCTAAAACTGTTTGTGGAGCTTGTTCAACCTTGAACACTTTGCATTTATCTAAAGCCTTATTATTAGCCTTAAATTCACCTAAAATTTTTGCAAAGTCTTGAATATTGTTAATTTTACCTTCATCTAAAATTCTTGAAGGAGTTTTTTGAAGTGATTTTGAAATATCATCAACAACTTGGTTTCTGTAACCTTTGAACGCATCTTTAGAACCTTTAGCTTCTTTTTCGATTTTTTCGTCAAAGAATTTTTTCAAATTGCCTTTGATTTCATATAAAACATCTGCAGTAATAACTTTTTTATCACCGATAATTTTGTTTAATTCTTCTTTTGTTGGAACAAAGATTTTTTCATAAGTAACTTTTTCTCTGTTTGGAACATTGTTTTTGATATTGTTAATAATATTTTCAGAAGTCTTTTCATCTACTGCGAAACCGTTCTTCAACAAGTTATTCAAATCTTCTTTAATGCCGACTGCAACGTTAGAATCAAGGTTCCTAGTAAGCATATCAACAACATTATCAAGTTCTGCTTTTGGAAGTTCTTGACCTTTATAGTTTGCTAAAACTTTGCCGACTTCGTTACCCAACTTGTTAGCTTCAATTTCACTCGCCTTAATTGGCATTGAAGCAGTTTCTTTTGCTAAATGAGCAATTTTAGAATCGTATCTGTAATTTCTTGCTTTTTCCATCGCAGGAGCAATAAGTTTTTCCATTCCGCAACAAATTAAAGCAGTCATAACAGGAGTTGCAAAACCTGCTGTCAACATCCACAAAGTGTTGTCTTGAGTTGCAACTTTTCTCATTTGTTCTTTGATTAAGTCGTTACGGTTTTTAATTCCTCTTGGAATACCCATTCTGTCGCCTATTACATCCAAATCTTCTCCGGGGTATTCGCCGCGATACATATCCATTGGAATGTAGTTGCTATCTTGGAATACGGATTTCTTTCTGCCTTGGTCGTCTATGTATTCTTTACCGACAGAGAAACCGTGCAAAATTCTTGATGGAACATTGATGAAGGCTTTTGGGAATAATGACATAGAAGTTAAAAATGCACCTAAGCCCAAGTATTCCATTGTTCTTGCCATCGGGTTAGTTGTTCTTGAAGCCAAATAAGTTGCGATACCGATACCGCCAACTTTTAAGCCTACATCGTTAAGTCTGCCCAATTGGTGATCGTTAGCTTTGCCTTGGAAACCGTCTTTAACGGCTTTAACATCATAAGCAATATCTTTTATGAAATATTGAGGAACTGATAACAAAGTATCATGTACCAAGTGACCTTGCGGAGGAAGCGGTTTGATATCTTTATCGGTATTAATCGTACCTTTTGCTTCTCTGTAAGGAAGTTTAGTATTGTCTATATTTGGTTGTACCGGAGTTATTGCCATACTAAATCACCGTACTTTCTTTGTCTTTGTCCATAATATCTTTGTTTGCAAGTTTACCCATGCTTTTTGCTCTATGGATAACATTTGCAACGCTACCAACCGTTAGGGCAGTTGAAAATAAAATCCAAGCTTTGCCTGCATGCTTCATAAATCCTGTTGTGCCTTCTTTACCTGTCCACAATGTTTTGCAAGCTTGAGTGAATGATTTTCCGAAAGTTTTTGAAATATCAACGAAGTTTTCACCTGCATTTTTCATTCTTGCAGACATCTTTGCGCCCAAACCTTCGTTAGGTTTTGCTATGTGACGTTTTCTGTTAGAAATTGCGTCGAAGAAATTGCTCCAACTGTCTTGAACGGCAAGTCCGACTGCTGCACCTGCCCAAGCATAAGATGCTAAACTCTTAGCTGTTTTTGTAGAAGAAACAATGCCTTGAATAATTGGAGTTGTTTCAGTTACAGAGTCATTCAAATTATCGCCCATATTGAGTTTTTTAGCGATATTATCGTAATAAGAAACGCCAATGTCTTTTTGTATTAAGTCCTTTCTAAAAAATTCAACGCTGTCATAAACTTTTCTGTGTTGGCGCATTGGATAAATATTCGCGTTTTCGCCTGCTTCTTTAGGTAACGGATATGAAATGTTTCTGTATGGCATTTCAATATCAACGCCCGTACCCCAATAAACAGGGCGAGTTACCAAGTCGTTTGTTAAAGTTTTGCCTAAACCGTACATAATAACGCCTAACGCCATATTTTTGCCGTTAAGTCCTGCAATTTTTTGAGATTTCGGTTTCAAGTCATGCAATAAATTAAACATTGCCATGAACATACCGCTACCAACTAAATATGGAATAATTCCCATAGATAGGAATTCATAGAAATCTGAGTTTACATCTCCTAATAAACCTTTTTTAGGATACTCTGTCAAAGCACTTGTTGTTTTGTCATACTTTTGCAAAACTCTTGTACGCAAAGTATTCGGAAGAAGAGCAGATTCGTCGTCTATCTTCTGCTTTTTGTCTTCTGCTTGAGCTTTGAATTTTATGTTGTTGTTTGAAAAATTTACCGGTTTAATCATACAAAAATCCCAATCTGGTACCCTATATATAAAGTCCTTAAAAAAATTATATTTGCTAGTTTAAGTGCATGAACTTAACATATTTTTACAATATTAAAAATACAACACACATTAAGTAAAATACCAAAAACAAAGATGTTTTACAAGATAAATTATTCAAAAAAATAATACAAATTTACTTGCAAGTTATAAACGCATTTAAATACTGAATCAACTCATTAAATTCAATATTTTTACCTGTTTCTAATCTATTCTTCAAATATTCATCAATTGTATTCAAAATTTCCACAAACGTAGCTTCCGCAAGATTATTTTCAACATAGTCCTCATAAACATCAAGTATATATGCGTATGTATCTTCTCCGGCATGCATTTTGATTTTAATTAAAGCCTGTTTAATGACATCATTTGCAATATTTATATTCAAAATATTGTAGTATAATCCGGCAGAACGCTTCATTTTATTCATCAATACATCTTCCGGCATATATTGCATCATTGTTTCAAAATAATTAACGAATGATTCATAAAGTCTTTCCGGATTGAATTTTTTATAATTAAACTTAGTCACAAAGAAATCTTTTAAAAACAACTCTAAATCATTGTCTTTTGGGAAATATTTCTTTCGGATTTCTTGCCAATGCTTTTCTACACCATTTTCATTTAAGAAATCTTCTATTAAAGTTATTTGATTCAAATTACGATTGCTATTTAATTTATAGTAAAGATTTCTTTTTGAAACATCATCAGTTTCAACCAATGTAACTTCAATCTTTTTAAGCATTGTAAAAATCTTTGAAGCTTGCAGTTTTTCTTCTTTAATTTGCGACCAAAAATTGTGCAGAAGTTTAAACATCGGTTTTGCTTTTTCATGACCTGATAAGCGTTCACCATTTATGATTTTATTAAACAAATCATTATCTTTTTCATTTAGTTTTAACTTTGATTTTCCATTGCTTAAAAGATATTTTTTTCTAATAGTACGAATTGCTTTTTCATTCTGCGCGGTTGTCTTTTTATAGCACTCACAAACTGCGTGCAAAAGAAGCGATAGCGACAAAATTCGATTTAGCCCGTCAACAATAGTAAATTCATCAAAACTTTTTTGATCAACAAAAATAATACCCAAATCTATTCTCTGAGTAAACTGTTCGTCTTCGGTCATCAAATCCAAAAAATTAACAAGTTCATCAGAACACTTTGCATAATTCAAAGTGAATAAAGATTGAGCATTATTTAAGAATTCAAGTAAATTAACAACTTTCATTATCTACTCTGTTAAAACAAAACCACCTGAAGGTACATTTTTTAATTTATCACCTTCAATTTTATTTCTTAAGTTTTTAATATATTTATAAACGTAATCTCTCGGTAAATCCAAAAGAGTTGCCAAATCTTTAGCAAAAACTGTCTTACCAACATTATTCAAGAAATATTCAAATACCATTTGTTCTCTGTCTGTCAAAGATTTTTTCAAAACAATTTGAACTTCTTTCTTTGTTGTTGCAACTTCTTCTACTTTATCCAAAACTGTTTCTTTTTTCTTGCTTGAAACAGGCTTAACTTCTTGTTTTTTAGGTTCAGGTTTAACGATTTCTTCTTTTTGAACCTTCATATCTCTTTTTCTTACTGAAAATGGTGTATGTGATAATTGACGTTCTCTTTCAAACGCACGTTCTGCTATTTTAGAAAAACTTTCGTGATTAGTTGTGCTTGTACTTGTTGAAGTTCCTTTAGACATAACAATATCAACAACGTCATTGGTTGGCTTGCTTTCTTCTACTTCTTTTCCTAATCTTGCTGCAAATTCTTCCAGCGTAATTTTTTCCAAAGAGCCTCTCCACTGTCTTATCTCTTCCTTAGTCAAATAATTAGGCATCAAACTTCTCCTATAATAACCTGTGATAGTCTAACTTAATTCCCCATAACGGATTTACTCTTTATAATGTAACATAAAACATTTTAAATTTAACAAAATGTTTCACGATGTAAAGATTTCTTTGCAAAGCTTAATAAATAAACTTCCTTTTATATATATATTACGACTCTCTTTTCCTTCCCAAATTATCATGTTTGTTTTATACTTGAGATAAAGAGGTAAAATTATGAAAGACATGTTAGATAAAATCGTTCAGATAGAAAAAAAATATGTTGAATTAGGTCAAACTCTATCTGATCCGAACGTAATAGCTGATTACAATAAATTCCGTGATTTATCAAAACAAAGAAAATCAATGGAAGAAACTGTTGAACTTTATTATGCGTGGAAAAAAGCTGTTGATGCGATTGATGAAGCAAAACAACTTATTCACGACGAAAAAGACGAAGAAATGAAACAGTTCTTGAAGGCTGAAATGGAAGAAAACGAAAAGAAACTTCCCGAATACGAAGAAAGAATGAAGGTTCTTCTTCTTCCACGCGACCCGATGGACGATAAAGATATTATGCTTGAAATCAGAGGCGGTGCAGGTGGTGATGAAGCAAACATTTTCGCAGGTGATTTGATGAGAATGTATATGCGCTACGCCGATAAAATGGGTTGGCAAACCCAAATTTTGAGTAAAACCGAATGCGAAGCAGGCGGCGTAAGTGAAGTTATTATTTCTATGAAAGGTGACAGTATTTATTCTCGTCTTAAATACGAATCAGGCGTTCACAGAGTTCAAAGAGTTCCTGCAACGGAATCTCAAGGCAGAGTTCATACTTCAACAGCAACAGTTGCGGTTATGCCTGAAGTTGATGACGTTGAAGTTGAATTAAATATGAATGATGTTGAAATTTCAACCGCTCGTTCAGGCGGTGCAGGCGGTCAAAACGTAAACAAAGTAGAAACCGCAGCACGTGTATTCCACAAACCGACAGGAATTATGATTTTCTGTACAGAAGAACGTTCTCAATTGCAAAACAAAGAAAGAGCTTTGCAAATTTTGAAAGCAAAACTTTATGATATGGAAGTTCAAAAACAAATGCAGGAAATCACTGATTTAAGACGTTCTCAAGTCGGAACCGGTGACAGAAGCGAACGTATCAGAACTTACAACTTCCCACAAGGTCGTTTGACAGACCACCGTATTAACCATAACCTTAACGTTTGGACAGTAATTGACGGTGATTTGGACGAGTTGATTGATTTGTTGACAGAATACGACCAAAAGTTGAAGTTGGAAAAATTGGCAGAAACACAAGCTTAATAAATGGAAAATTGGCTTCTATATAGAAAGAATATAAATGATGAAAGATAAAATAATACAATTTTTGCATGTTTTGAATGAATATAGACTATATTCAAAAAACTATGTAAATATGTCTTATTTTCTCGTATTCACCTTTATCATTTTGATGTTATCCAACTATATTGATACAATCCAAAATGTTCAATTACAAGCTTTGTTTACAGTTATATCATTTTTAGTATTAATATTATTACCTTTAGCAGGTTTATATTATCTTGTTGAAATAATAAGAAGTATTTGTCGTATTAACAAAGGTCAAAAAGGTACAGAAAAGAACAAGTATGTTATTGTAAGCGATATTATATACATATTGTTTTTGATTGGATTGTTGTAATTGATAGAAAATTATTTATATTTGCGTAGGGCGGGAAAAGCGTAAGCGGTTCCCACCTTTTTAATGTTATTGATGCAAAAAATGTCTAAACAATTGACAATATTATCATATAGTGATAACATGATAATAGGTAGCAATGATAAAATCGTTTAAAGACAAAGAAGCCGAAAATATTTTTAACGGACAAGCTTCTAAAAAATACAATTCAATATATCGTATAATAAAACGGAAATTAGATATGATACATTTTGCGTTTTTAAAACAAGATTTGTTAGTGCCACCTGCAAACCATTTTGAACACCTAAAAGGTAATTTGTCAGAATATTGTTCAATAAGAATAAATGATCAATTTCGTATTGTTTTTAAATTTCAAAATGGCTGTGCGTATGATATACAAATTATGGATTATCACAAATAGGAGTTTGTTATGCAGAATCGACCTTATACACACCCTTCCGAAATTTTATTAGAAGAATTTGTTAAACCTTATGGGTTAACTCAAAAACAGCTATGCGAATATTTAGGGGTTGGAATTAAAACTATAAGCGAATTGTATAACAAAAAACGCGGTATAAGTCCTGTTATGGCACACAAGCTTGCAAATCTTTTTGGTACAACGCCTGAATTTTGGATGAATGCGCAGTGTTATTACGATTTGTATATGGCTTATGAAAAAGAAAAAGACAGCATTGACAAGGTTAAGAAAATAGCCTAAATTCTTTATTTCACAAAAATGTAGGTTCCCACCTTTTTAGGTTATTAGTACAAAAATAATGCAACACATTACTACAATTTTAATTCTAGTCTGCTTATAATGTTTGACATTACATTACTTATTTGGGAATAAATACCAAGTTCTTTAAGTTCATCACCACTTGCATCAAAAACAGTTTGAACAGTTTTTATTTGCGCAGCTAATTTTGCTTTATTTTCAGGAGTAGGATTTGCATTATATTCTGCATTTACTTTACTCAAAGCATCTAAGTTATAATTAAGACCCTTTTTTGCGACTTGCTCAGCTGGAACAAAGCCTGTGTTTACATTATTTTGCTGACAATGTTCTAATGCCTGACTGCATTCGGTCTCTAATTGTGCAGTAGTCATATTTACCCAATTATTAACGTCTTTTTCATAATTTTCATCTATCATTGACCAATACATTTTTTCCATTTCATATTTTAATAATTCGTCTTTAAGAGATTTTAACTTATTTTCTTCGGTTTCAACTTGTGTTTTTAATTGTGCAATTTTATTTGTATCTTGAGGACTTTTTGCTTCTTCAATTTGTAATTCTGATTTTAATGTTGATAATGATACTGTCACTTCTTTGATAGAAGTATTTACCATTTCGATGTGTTGATTTGCAGTTTCACTCTTTTGACTTGCAAGTTCATGCATATTATTAACATATTCATTTGCGGTTGCTTTTAAACTGTTTTCTCTTTCTTGATATTTTTCTTTAATCTGTTCCGGTGTAGTATTTTCAGAATTATCATCTACAGTATACAAATCATTATTAAAATTTAAAATAGGAGAAGATAAAGCACTTGTACTTTGAATATTATTAACATTTTGAGTTGACGTTGTACCTTGTGTTTTAATATTTTTCAGTGTTAATGATAAAAAAGCCATCTATAATATCCTATCTTAAATCTTACATATATATAAAAAAAGTAGTTAGCAACAATTTCATTAGCTCTAAATTTTGTTACAAATCTTTATCTATTTATATGTTCAATATTAAATGCATTTTTATTATAAATCTTAAAACAATTTTCCACTTTCCATTTTCAATTTTCCACTTAAGCCAAACTGCGTTTGCAAGTTTAAAAACATGCAAAAAAATAATGTTTATGGTATAAAAAAGTTATGAACGAACAAAGAAAATGCGTCGGCTGTGGAGAATTTAAACCAAGAGAAAATCTTATCAGGATTATGAAAACAGATAAAGAGGGATTGGTTGTAAACCCAAATTCTAAAACATTTGGCAGATCAGCATATCTTTGTTATAATCAGAGTTGTATAGAATTGGCATTAAAAAAATCAAAATTAAATAAAGCGTTGAAAACCAACGCAACTCTTGAAAAAGCAACACTTTTAGACTTGCTGAAAAAAGAGAAATAAGCTTGAAAGGAAATTTATGGATAATATTAGAGTTAGTGAATTAGCAAAAGAACTTGGAATGACCAGCAAAGAGGTTATCGAAAAGTTTAATGAAGTAGAAATTATGGTAAAATCGCACTCTAATACCGTAACTCCGACTCAAATCCGCAAGCTTAAAGAACATTTAGGACTTTTGCCTAAAAAATCTAATTCTAAGCCAAAGGCTTTTGTTGTAAAAAAAGCTAAAGCACTTGCAAATGAAGTTAAAACAGAAGCGGACTCAAAAGAAGTTAAAAAAACAGAAGCTGTTAAAGTTGAGCGTGTAGAAAAAGCTAAACCCGTTAGCAGAATTGAAGTTGTGAGAAAAGCTCCTAAAGCTGTTGAAAAAGTAGAAAAGGTTGAAGAAGCAAAAGCAGAAAAAACTGAAATTAAAAAAGCTGAAAAACCTGTTGTAAGAGTTGAAAGAACAAAGATTGAATATCAAAAAAATCAATCAAGAATCGAAATCGTAAGACGCGCTCCTCAAAAGCCTGTAAAAAAAGAAGGCGAAAAATCAGACAGACCTGAAAGAGGAGAAAGAAAACCGTTCAACAAAGGCGGACAAGAAAAGAAACTTGTTGAAAGAAGAATTATTCCTCAAGAAATTTATGAAGGAAAAAGCAACGCAGCAGGTGGTAAGAAAAAAGTTGACGGCAAAAAGAAAGACAAAGATTTCAATTCTAAAAAAGAAGACCAAGAAATGATTTCTTTAGAAAAAGCAGCTGCTCAAAAACATAAAAAGAAATCACACAAAGAAGAAGAACTTGCAGAAGTTAAACAAATTGTTGTAAATCAACCGATGACAATTAGCGAATTGGCTGATAAAATCCACAAATCTCCTGCTGAAATCGTTAAGTTCTTGATGTTCCAAGGTGTTATGGCAACAGTAAACCAACTTATTGATGTTGATACAATCAAAAAAGTTTGCGCAGAATACGAATTGGAAGTTCTTGAAGAAGATATTGAAGCTTTCATGGAAGAAGAACTTGAAAAAGAACAAAAACAAAAAGCTTTAAGCGAAGTTGATAAAAAATTATTGAAGAAGCGTGCGCCTGTTGTAAGTATTATGGGTCACGTTGACCACGGTAAAACTACATTATTGGATAGCATTCGTGCTTCTAAACACAAAATCGTTGCAACCGAAGTTGGTGGTATTACTCAATCTATCGGTGCTTACACGGTTTATCTTGATAACAAACACGAAAAGAAAATCGTGTTCGTTGATACTCCGGGTCACGAAGCGTTCACAGAAATGCGTGCAAGAGGTGCTAAAGCAACAGATATCGCAATTTTGGTTGTTGCGGCTGATGACGGTATCATGCCTCAAACAATTGAAGCTATTAACCACGCAAAAGCTGCGGAAGTTCCAATTATCGTAGCTGTTAACAAGTGCGATAAGCCCGGTGCAAACCCTGACAGAGTATTGCAACAATTAACAGAACACGGACTTGTTCCTGAAGCTTGGGGCGGTGACACAATTACGGTAAACGTTTCTGCTTTGCAAGGTACAGGTATTGACGAACTATTGGAATACATCTTGCTTGTAGCGGATTTACAAGATCTTAAAGCTAACCCTAAAGCAGAAGCTTCAGGTGTAGTAATTGAAGCTAACTTGGATAAAGGTAAAGGCCCTGTTGCGACACTTCTTGTACAAAACGGTACATTAAGAACAGGTAACTGTATTGTAGTTGGTACAGCTTGCGGTAGAGTTAGAGCATTGCTTTCAGACTCAGGAGAAAGAATTGTTAAGGCAGAACCTTCAACTCCTGTTGAGATTTTAGGTTTGACAGAAGTCCCAAATGCAGGAGATTTCTTCGAAGTTGTTAAGAACGAAAAAGAAATGAAAGCAATTGTTGACAAGCGTAAAGAAAAAGAACGCAACAAACGCCTTGACGCTATGTTACCTGCTCATATGAGAAGAGAATCTGGCGACGCAGAAGGCGATATTCCACAATTGAACTTGATTATCAAAGCTAACACTCACGGTTCTGCAGAAGCCGTTGCTCAAGCGATTGCTCAGTTTGAATCAAAAGAAATCGTTACTAAGATTATCCACGTTGGCGTTGGTGACATTTCAGAAGCCGATGTTATGTTGGCGTCAGCTTCAAACGCTCTAATCTTAGGCTTTACAGTTAAAGAAGACTCAAACGCTTTAGCAGCTGCCGAAAGAGAAGGCGTAACAATCAAGAAATACGATATTATTTACCAAATCTTGGAAGATATTGAAAAGACAATGATTTCACTTCTTTCTCCTGAAGTTAAGGAAGTTGTTACCGGTCAAGTTGAAATCAGACAAATCTTCACAATCGGTAAGACTCAAAAGATTGCAGGCTGCTACGTTACAGAAGGTAAGATTAACAGAAACGACACTGCAACTATTTACCGTGACGGTAAAGAAATCTTCAAAGGCGCTGTTGATCAGCTTAAGAGATTTAAAGACGACGTTAAAGAAGTTGCTCAAGGTTTCGAATGCGGTTTGTCATTTGTTAAGTTTAACGATATTCAAGAAGGTGATATTGTTAAGTTTACAACAGAAGAACAAATTGAACGTTCTGAATTGGAATAATATAATTAAAGCGGTGCAAGATTTTGCACCGCTTTTTTAAAATATAAAGGGATATAAGTCATGTTATCAATCACAAAAACTATCACAGGGAATGCTGTTTCACGCCAAGTAAAAAGAGCAAAACAAACAGTAGTAAAAGAATTAGGTAAAACCGGCACTAATATGTTAGCAAAAGCTACGATGGTTACAGGTTTAACAACAGTCCTTACTGATTTTGCCGGAACACCCGTAATTCCTTGGGCGCTATTTTTAGGCACAATTCTCAGTGATGGATTGTTGCGCAACGACCCTAAGTTAGATTCTGCAATTAATAAATATAAAAGCTTGAAATCAGGTGATGAATATAAGCAAATTGCAGAAAGAGCTAAAAAGATTAAATAATAGAAAAAGTTGCATTAAATAAATGCAACTTTTTTACTATTATCAAAATAAAAAAGCATGCCGGAATATGACATGCTTTTTTTATAAACAAATTTATCAACTAAGCTAATGCTTTTGATTTTTCAACACAATCAATCAAAGTTGAAGCAACAGTTTTTTGTTCTTCTAATGTCAATTCAGGGAACATTGGAAGAGAAATAACCATTTCTGTATTCTTTTCAGTGTTTGGAAGCATTCCCTTAGTCCATCCAAGGTGAGCATGAACTTTTTGCAAGTGCAATGGAACCGGGTAATAAAGCATTGCACCAATGCCTGCTTCTTGCAACATTTTGTGAATGTTATCTCTGTTAGGAATTTTAACTGTGTATTGGTGGTATACGCAATAAGTATCAGCCAATTCTTTTGGAGTTTGAATATCAGGGCATCCTGCAAATAATTCGTTATAAGTTTTTGCGTGAGCTCTTCTTTCTTTGTTCCATTCATCAATGTAATTAAGTTTAATTCTCAAGATTGCTGCTTGGATTTCGTCTAAACGAGAGTTTACACCGATTTCATCGTGGTAATATCTAACTGCACCACCGTGGTTACGTAAAGCAATAATTCTGTTTTTCAAGTTTTCGCTATTTACGGTAATCAAACCGCCATCACCCATACCGCCTAAGTTTTTAGTTGGGTAGAAGCTGTAGCAACCGATATCACCGAATGTACCAACTTTTTGTCCTTTGTATTCAGCACCGATTGCTTGACAGCAGTCTTCGATTACATATAAGTTGTGACGTTTAGCAATGTCCATAATTGCATCCATATCGCATGGTTGACCATACAAGTGAACAGGAATAATTGCCTTAGTCTTAGGTGTAATTCTTTCTTCAATTTTCTTAGGGTCGATATTGAATGTATCAGCATCAATATCAGCAAAAACAGGAGTTGCGCCTACAATACCGATAGCTTCTGTTGTAGCTACGAATGTGAATGCTGTTGTAATAACTTCATCACCTGCACCTATATCCAAAGCTCTTAGAGCCAAGTGAAGAGCATCTGTACCTGAGTTAAGAGCAACTGTATAATTGCATCCGATATATTTTGCTAATTCAACTTCTAAAGCTTTGCAGTTTGGTCCTAAAATATAAGAACCTGAACGTAAAACTTCACATACTGCTTTTTCAACTTCTGCCCCTATTTTAGCATATTGTCTTTTTGAATCTAAAATTGGTATCATAATATCCTCCTATCTTTCTCTCTATATATTAATAGTAACACACATAATTTAAGCCTTTATATAATCTTAACTCCAAATAAAAATTATCAAATTAAGATTAATGTATCTTGTAAAATGAAATCATATATTGTATTATATGGAATATAATACGCATAGTCTATATTATTGTATTGCATAGATAGGACATTTATTTTTTAAAGGAGAGTTTGATGAATCGTAATGGCTTTACATTAGCGGAAGTTTTAGTAACATTAGGTATAATTGGAATAATAACCGCATTAGTTATACCTGCTATTAATCATTTAAAACCTGATGAAAATAAAACCCTCTATCTCAAAGCTTATGATACATTAGCTGATACCGTAAGAAATTTGGCAGCAAATTCTAAGATATACCCTGTTTGCGAAAATGAAAATAATATGAATTGTTCAGAAAACCCTCTTTTGAACACAGAAAAACCTTTATTAGCGCCATTAAATACTGATACTTATGAAGGTAATGCAAAATTGTGCAACTTATTAGCTTTTGCTCTAGGTTCAAACCATCCAAATTGCAGTGATAGTATATATAACTACTCTAATAATACATTTAAAAATAACATCTCATTTATTACATCCAACGGTATGCAATGGATTGTATCACAACAAAGAACTGTAACACCAGAGAGTAATAGTGCAACATTTCAAGCTGATATTTATATTGATATAAATGGAAACAAAGGTAATAACTGCATATATAATGCCAATTGTACAAAACCTGATATTTATAAGTTCATGGTAGCGGCAAATGGAACTGTTGTTCCTGCAGATCCGATGGGTAAAAAGTATATCGCAACAAGAAAATCTTTGCAAAAGAAAGATTATACCATAACAAATGCTAATATATTAACAAGCTTGAATGAATATAAAGCCAACATGCTTACTGTTACATACAAACCTTGTACCGTGAGATGATTGTAATTCTAAAGGCATGAGACTACCTACTAATTTGGAAATGTCCGTAGCTGCAAATTACCATAATGAATTAAGTTTACTATCAGGTAACTATTGGACTTCTTATGGTGACAGAAATCCGGAAGATGTTACGCAACTTAATTGTTATATGCCAACAGGAAATTGTGGTGAACTCAACGCTAACCAAAAACAACGTTATCGCTGTGTTCAGGGCGCTTGGCCAACCAAAACCGTATATAATGATAAAGATATTCAAGAACTTGATTAACTCGTTTTATTCTAATGCGGATTCTAACAAGAAACTTGTTAATCATCATCAATTAAGCTATAATATGAATTATGGATTTATTTAAAATCGGTCAAAATTTAAGTTTATTTATAGAAGATGGAAGCAAGCTTATAGAAATTCGCTCAACAATTTCAGGGCTTTTGGAAGATAGGATGATTATTGAATTACCGCCTTATTTCATGCGCTATATAAATTTCTTGCAAGTCGGCTGTAAATTAACCGTGAAAGTTTTTTCAAAAATGGGAACGGTTGATTTCAATACAGTTGTTATAACTTCACCACTAGAAGATAATTTTTGTATTGAACTCGATTATAATGCAATGAAATTAACCCCATCAGAAGAAATTCCAACCGTTGATGCGATTGAAAAGCTTATAATAAGAGTTGGTGAAGAAAACGAAATAAGCGTTAAAACATTCGAACTCGCAACCGACCATATAAAATTTTATTGCGACACTAAATTGAATGTTGATGATTCGTTCAATTGTGAGTTAATTTTACCAAAAGATTATGGTACAATTAAATTTAAGGCAACAGTAACAGATGCTGATCCTGTTTATGATAATGAATACACAGGCGTATATTCCAACATGACAGAGGATGACAGACAAGCGTTGTTGTATTACATGTATTTATATTCAAATAGCACTGATTAATTAGGAAAAATTATGAAAGACTTAGCAGAAAATAACATTAAAAAAGAAAATATTATTAAAAATAAAATGTTCGACCAAATCGAGCGTTGCAGATTGGATTTGCAAAAAGACCCGACAAATCCTGCACTTCACGTTCGTTTAGGCGATTTATACGTAAAATGGCATTTGGATATTTTCAATGCTGGTCAATACATTGATGAAGCTATTACTGAATATCAGCTTGCAATGGAATCTCTGATTGAGTCACATGAAATCTATTACAAGCTTGGTATTGCGTTTTACCACAAAGGTGAATTAGATAAGGCTATTAACTATTTCACAATGGCTTTAGAAAAGAAGAAAAATTATTATGACGCTTATTACATGCTTGCAGAAACTTTTGTAAAAAAAGCTCACTTTACGGATGCAATTGATGCTGCAGAAGGTGCTGTTATTTGTTCAAGACTTAGTTCTTCAAGCGCGCATTTCTTGTTATACAAGCTTTATGAAGCATCTTCATTTAAAAACACAAAAATCAAACTAAAATCTTTGAGTGAAAAAATTCAATCTATTTTGCTTGCTCCGTTTGATAAAAATGCAATTGAAAATATTATCAAAAATGTTTCTTACATGCGCTTTTTACCTTTGTTCTTGAAAGGTTTTTATGCAATTCAAGTTAAAGATTTTGGAAAAGCAATCGAATTATACAAAAACGCTATTGAAACAGCTCCCGGGTTTGCGCCTTTGTATTGTGTTTTAGGTGATATTTACCTTTCAACAGGATATTATGAAGACGCTATTACAGAATACAAAATGGCAATTTGGCTGGATTCATTCAATATTGCAGCTTACAGACATTTGTGCAGAGCTTATGAAGAACAAGGTGATTATAACCAAGCGATTGATATTTATAATAAATTAATCGCTATGGCACCAAATATTCCTGATTTGTACTCTAATTTGGCAAATATTTATTATATTAAAGGTGAATTTGATTTAGCTATTTCAAACTATCAAACTGCAATTACATTGAATCCGAACAGAGCTTGGACAAGTGTTATTGCTCAGACAATGGGATTTGTTTATCA
This sequence comes from uncultured Vampirovibrio sp., assembly GCA_964651125.1. Taxonomy (GTDB): domain Bacteria; phylum Cyanobacteriota; class Vampirovibrionia; order Gastranaerophilales; family Gastranaerophilaceae; genus CAG-196. Next base: position 38,192 of record CAZYWC010000011.1, on the reverse strand, counting down.
AGAAAACAAATCGGATCCTGATGCAGCGATATCTGCTTATCAAACAGCTTACGTTTTGACTCCTGAAGATGTTGATATTTACGTAAACTTAGGCAGTGCATTCTACGATAAAGAAGATTACACCAACGCGTTGGCAGTTTATCGCCAAGCATTGGAATTACAGCCATACAACGCAAAGATTCATTGTAATTTAGGCTTCTTGTATTGGGGCAAAGGCGATACAGACGAAGCTATCAAGTCTTATGAATTGGCTATTAAATATAATGACAAATATGACATTGCTTATAACAACTTGGGCGTAATTTATTTGGACGATTTAGGTCGCGTTAATAAATCTATTGAATTGTTTAGAAAAGCGGTTGACGCTAATCCGAATTATGCGTTGGCACACTTCAATTTAGCAAGAGCAATCTCAATTATCGGTGATAAAGTTGAAGCTGCTAAGTTGTACCAAATGGCGCAAGACATTAATAAAATTACCCAAGAAATAGACCCTAGAGATATTGCAGATAAAATTAGCGAATTATTTGAGTCTTAATTTTGTCTGTTGTATAATGTTAAAATATCATTCAATTGGAAGAAAAGTATGACAGAAGATGATAAAACGGGAATTTCCCATTTAATAGAGAAGGAATTAACTTCCTCTGATAAAATTTTAAAACCTGATTTCAACCAAAAGACAGGTAGAGAACTTCTTGCGTTCTATTTACAATCAAAATTCAAACAAGTATTAGCATACGATAATAAGGCTGCCGAACCGATTTTTGTTGAGGTTCGGTATGATTTTATTCAGAAGTTTTCAAGAAGACTTATTCAGAATCCTAACAAAAGAATTATGATTGGGATTACTGGAGAATCTGCTTCCGGCAAATCTACTATTTGTCGTGAAATTGAAAACGTTATCAAACGTTTCAACATGCCTGTAACTATTTTGACGACGGATAATTACTTCAATGATATTTCAGAACTTATTAAAAAGTACGGAACTTTTGATAATTTACGTGACAACGGTTATGACGTAGATTCTCCAAACAGCTTCCAACTTGATGTTCTGCATGATGATTTGAATAAAATTTCTCAAGGTGAAGACATTTATTCACCTGAATATTTGCTAAACGGCACAGGTGTTTCCGTTCCTAAGGCTAAATTTGTTCCATCAAACAAAATTGTTGTAGTTGAAGGTATGGCTTCTATGTTTGGTGATAACAAAGATATTTTTGATATCAAGGTTTATGTTGAAACAGATTTGGAATTAAGAAAAGAACGTTTCTTGACAAGAGCTTATACAGAGCGCAATCAGGATTTAGAAAACGCGAAAAAGCACTGGGAATACATACTTGGTGCGGGTGAAAAATATGTTAAGCCTTATAGAAACGAAGCTGATATAATTATTAACGGTGACACGAATTTGGCTTATTTCTCCCAGATTTTAGAATATATCCACGCGATTACCAATAATTTTGAGGGATAATGTCTTTAGATTAGAAATTAGATTAGGGAATATAAATATGAGTACGATACAACCAATCAGTTTTCAAGGGAAACAAAGATTTCTTTCAAAAACCGCCTACGGAGAACTACAATCAGTTTTGACGAAGATGAATCATAACACAGGTTATATAAACGGCGGCAATGTATTTTCTACTTCGCATATGACTCATTTGAGGCTGTATGACAATAGCGCAATGTTGTGTGATAGCAGATTCTTGCTTAAAGAAGTAAAAGACAAAGACCAAATGCAAGGTAAAACTTTGATTAGTACTCCTCAGGCTCAAGTAGAAATCGATAACAAATCAGGTGAAGTTAAGGGACTTGATAAGCCGTTTTTCTCAACTTGGACAAAGGTTATTGGTAAAGTTGAACAAGCGATTCAAAGATTTGCTGAGAATTTTGAAAATTCAAAATATGTAAAACGCGGTTATACTTCACTAATTGGTTTGACAAAAGATGGTGAAACCAAGATTAATAACATAATTGAACACAAGGATAAATAGAACATAAGTAACGTAGGGTGGAAAAAGCGTGAGCGATTCCCACCTTTTTAATTATCTAACGATATCCAAAACCCTTGCAAAATCTTCCAACTTACAATCTGCTGTCAAAGAAATTCTTAATCTCGAAGTACCTTCAGGTACGGTAGGAGGGCGGATTGCAGGAATGTAATAACCTTCAGCACGCAGTTTTTCTGAAATTTTGACCGTGTCATCATTACTGCCGATAATAATCGGTATGATATGAGTCGTAGAAACGGTTTCAATCCCTCTATCCTGCAATAATTTGTGAACATCTGCGGTTAATTTGTTTAACTTATTTTTTTGTTCAATCAAATACTCTCTTTTTTCTGTCAAAAGCCAATTTGACCAAGCAATATTTAATGGCGGAATTGAAGTTGAAAATATAAACGAACGTGCCTTATTTATTAAATATGATATTATTGTTTCAGAAGAGACACAGAACGCACCAAATGAGCCGACAGCCTTGCCGAAAGTTGCTGTAATTATATCAACATCTTTTAAATATGAAGCTCCTGCAAGTGTGTTTCCGTAAGCACAAAATGCATGTGCTTCATCAATCATCAACAAACAATCGTATTTATTTTTAAGTTCAACAAGTTTATCAATATCAGCAACATCGCCATCCATACTAAACACTGATTCAGAAACAATTATAGCCTTTTTATAGTCTTTACGTTTTGCTTTCAAAAGTTTTTCTAAATTGTCATAATCAAAATGTTTGTATCTGAAAAAATCGCCTTGCGCAAGCTGCATACCGTCAATTATACTCGCGTGGTTTAATTTGTCTGAAAAAACAACATCACCGCGTCCCACAAGTGCAGAAATCACGCCCAAATTGCATTGATAACCAGTGTTAAAAATTAGCGCAGCTTCTTTATTAAAAATTTGCGCAACAGTTATTTCCAAAGCCTTATATTCAGGTGATGAGCCTGTCAAAAGTCTTGCAGAAGCGGTTGAAAGCTGATAAAAATGATTGTTTAGAAACTCTTTTTCAAGCTCTGTTTTTGTACTGATTCCCAAATAGTCGTTAGATGCAAAATTTACGTATTCTTTACCGTCTATAACAATTTTGCCATCTGACTTTGATTCTATATTCGGAATAGTTCTCAGTTGCCCCTTACTTTTTAGAATTTCCAATTCGTTTATCATTATTCAATACTTCCTTAGCTTTTTCTAACTGTTCGTCTTTTTGATTACCGACAAAGAAGTCAAATTCGTTTCCGACTTCGATATCAGGCTTAATTCCCAATTTGTTAATATCCGTTCCGTTTGGAGTCAAATAGCGCGCAATAGTAACATTTACGCCTGTTTGATTCGGTAAAGGTACAACCTTTTGTACCAAACCTTTACCAAAAGTTTTTCTGCCGACTAATGTAGCTTTATGAGTGTCTTTTAAAGCTCCTGAAAGGATTTCACTAGCGCTTGCACTAGCTCCGTTAACCAAAACTACAACAGGCTTTTGCATGCCCAAATGTTCATCTTGAGCTTTGATAGACTTTTTATAACCGTTTCTGTAAATTATATCAACGATTGTGCCGTTATTTATAAACATGTCCGCTATAAATACTGCGTTATCAAGTAAACCGCCCGTGTTCCCGCGCAAATCAAGAATTAAAGAGTCTGTGTTTTTGGTATTTTCTAAAGCTTCCAAAAACTCGTTCGGAGTAGTTCCGCTCATAAAACTCAAGATTTGGATATAACCAATATGGTTATCCAACACAGAGCTTTTTACGCTTTTGATTTTAATTTCTTTACGCTTGATTTTCTTAGTAAGCTTTTTGTTGTTTCTTAAAATAGTAAGCTCAACAACACTGTTTTCAGGGCCTCTAACGATAGCTGCGACATCTGAAACATTCATACCGCTAATGTCTTTACCGTTAACAGCCGTAATAATATCACCTTGTTTAAGCTGTGCAAAATCGGCAGGAGTAGCAGGCATTACGTTAAAAATCTCGATTTTACCCGCATTAGAATATATATTCACACCGATACCATAGATTTTTGAAGTAATCGAAGTTGTTAAATCTTCAAAATCTTTTTTAGGCATGAAGCGTGTATATGGCTCATTTAAACTTGCAATCATTGTATCAATCGCAACTCTAGCGTCTTCATCAGTCTTAATCTTGTTTCTGTAATGGTCTTTCCATCTGTACCAGTTTTGATTATTAAGGCTTGGTTCGTAGTATTCACGGCTGATTACTTTCCAAGTTTTATCAAAAAGTTTTTGAGGTGCGATTTCCTCATTATTAATTAAAGCTTGGCGTGTATAAAATGCATTAGTTTTAGTAAACACGGACATAAAGACCTTGTTAAAAATTACTAAAATCAATACGGACAATACAAATATAAGTAACTGCTTTTTCTTCATACCACAATTTAACATCAAGAACAGTGTGTAATCAATATACTAATTACGGTTTACCATGCTTATTATAATCATTTTTAGAGTTTGTTTTGATAAAATAAATATTGCAAATAGTCGTGAGTTTTACTTATAATTTATTTATGGAAAAGAAGGGTTTATTATTTGTACTTCCTGCGCTGGTTGGAACATTTTTATTCATAATAATTCCAATATTTTGTTCTTTTGGCTTGAGTTTCACAGAATGGGATTTACTTAATGAAATTCATTTTGTCGGATTTAGCAATTACAAATCTGTTTTTACTGAACCTGAATTTTTACAAATCCTTATCAACACAGTTGTTTATGCAGTTTCAACAACCGTGTTTGCCGTAATAATACCTCTTTTAATAGCATCAATTATTAACAATAAAATAAAGGGAAGCGAATTATTAAAGACAATTTATTTTCTGCCGTTTATTACGCCTGCAGTTGTAATTGCAATTGTTTGGGCATGGATTTTTGACCCGAATATCGGATTGGTAAATACACTTTTACATACTCACTACACTTGGCTATTCAGTACAAAACTTGCCATGCCGGTTCTGATTCTTGTTTCAGTTTGGAAACTTATCGGCTACAACATAGTTTTGTTTTTAACAGGATTTTCAACTATTGATAAAAGCGTTTATGAAGCTTCTAAAATTGACGGAGCAACTTCTGTTCAGACATTTTTTGATATTACGGTTCCGCTTCTTAAGCCGACAATCTATTTTGTGACAACAGTAACTGCAATTTCTTCGTTTCAGATTTTCGATTTAATTTATGTTATGACACAAGGCGGACCGAATGACTCGACAAATGTTATTGTATACTCAATTTACAAGTATGCATTTGAATATTTTGATATAGGAAAGTCTTGCGCATTAGCCTATATCTTATTTGCAATAATTCTTGTATTAGCACTTATACAGAAAAAATTTACAAAAAATTAAGTTTTAAATTCCCCACAGGGTAATTGCGAGAAAATAGTGAAATTTTCGTAGCAATCTATTATTTTAATTTTTCTACTAATTCTTCAAATTCCGGAAATGAAATTTTTGTCCACTCAAAACCATTAATCGCAATTTCGGTTTCAGAAATCAAACCTGCAATGTAATAACTCATTGCAAGTCTGTGGTCTTGGTAACTCTCAAGTTCGGCATTACCTTTAAGTTTAGTTTTACCCGTTACTATAAAACCGTCTTGGCGTTCTTCAATATTAACACCGATTTTTGAAAGCTCATCAACTAAACATTTAATTCTGTCAGATTCTTTATTTCTTAAGTCTTCTGCGTTTTTCACAAGGGTTTCACCATCAGCTTGTGAAGCTAAAACTGCAATTACAGGTAATTCGTCAATCAATCTTGGAATGTCTTCGCCTTCAATTACACATGGTTTTAGATTTTCTGTGTATCGAACTCTTATATCGCCAACGTATTCTCCTGATACGGTAGTTTTATTCAAAATTTCAATATTTCCGCCCATTCTTTTTACAACATCAATTATGCCTGAGCGAGTGTTATTCAAACCGACATTTTTGATTACAAAATCAGAATTTGGAACGATTAAACCTGCTACGATAAAGAACGCAGCGGATGATATATCGCCCACAATGTCAATATCTTTAGCTATTAATTTTAAAGGCTTTAGCGTAACTTCCGAACCGTTTATTTCGATATCGGCACCTAAGTATTTGAACAAGTTTTCAGTGTGATTTCTTGATACATAAGGCTCATTAAAAATCGTAGTACCTTCTGCATTCAAGCCTGCCAGAAGTATACAAGATTTAACTTGCGCGCTTGCAAGCTTAGAATTGTAATTTATTCCATTAAGCTTATGTCCGACGATTTTAAGCGGAGCATGTCCGTTTTCGGAAGTTATATCTGCGCCCATTAGTGTTAGTGGTTCAATAACGCGTTTCATCGGACGTTTTGAGAGGCTTAAATCTCCGACAAGTGTTGAATTAAAATCTTGTCCTGCTAAAATACCTGAAACCAGGCGCATTGTTGTGCCTGAATTCCCGCAATCATAAATTGAGTTTGGGGAAGGCTTTAAAATGCCTGTTGATTTTATCTTTAGAGTTTTTTCATCTATAAATTGAATATCAACACCCAAACTTTTGAATAAGTTTAATGTTGAATGACAATCCGCACCGCTTGAAAAGTTGCTAACAGTGCATTCACCTTTCGCAATGGATGAGAACATAACCGCACGGTGTGAAATCGATTTGTCAGCAGGTATTGTAATTGTGCCTTTTAATGAGTTTATGCGTGATACTTTTTTTAACATGTAACCCCACCCCGAAATCAAAGATTTCGACCCTCCCTCAAGGGGAGGGTAAAACAAATGTTATTTAATGGATTGCTTCGGACTTGAATAATTGTTGTCCTCGCAATGACTTGACGTCACAATTTTAAGCTTGGTGTCATTGCGAGCCTCGTAAGAGGCGTGGCAATCCACCTTTTACTTTCTAACCAATTCAAAAATAGCTTTGCATTTTTCGAATACTTTTTTAGCATCATTTAGAGCAAGCATGTTTGCGCCGTCACAAAGTGCTTTATCAGGTTCCGGATGAATTTCAAAGAATAAAACATCTGCGCCTGCTGCCATTGCAGCATTTGCCAAAGTCGGTACAAATCTTCTATCACCGCCTGTTGAATCACCGTTTGAACCGGGCATTTGAACGCTATGCGTTGCATCAAAAACAACTGGATAGCCGAATTCTTTCATTATAGGAATTGCTCTAAAATCTACAACCAAATTGTTATAACCGAAAGATACACCTCTATCTGTCAGCATAATATTGTGATTTCCGCTATCTTCAACTTTTTTAACCAAAGATTTCATTTGTTGAGGTGCTAAAAACTGACCTTTTTTGATATTAACAATCTTGCCTGTTTTAGCAGCTGCTACCAACAAATCAGTTTGACGACACAGAAATGCTGGAATTTGCAAAATGTCGGCAACTTCTGCAACAGGTTCCGCTTGTTCAGGTAGGTGAATGTCAGTTACAATCGGCACTTCAAATTCTTTCTTGATTTGCGCAAGCATTTCTAAACCTTTTTCCATACCCAAACCTCTGTACGAATTTATGGAAGAACGGTTTGCTTTGTCAAAAGAAGATTTAAAAACATAATTGATATCCAATTCTGCACAAACAGCTTTTAAGGTTTCAGCAGTTTGTTTCAAAATATCCATTGATTCTATTGCGCATGGTCCTGCAAGGATTGTTAATTTATTAGAACCGATTTCAAAGTTGTTTAGTTTTAGCATATTTTCCCTCTTTAGTTAATGTTAAACAAGACTCACGAACACCTTCCCTTGTTAGGGAAGGCTGGGATGGGTATTGATTTAAAGCTAAAAATGGAAAGTTGAAAGTTGTATAAAAACTTTTTTAAATTTATACGTTCAATATTAAACTAATTATATCTAAAGCGATATTATAAATAATTTTCCATTTTCCACTTTCAATTTTCCATTTATTGAAACCCACCCACATCTATAAGGCTCAGCAAAGCCTCGCCAACAGCTGTGACCTCCCTATCTAGTGAGGTTGGTGTAAAATTCGCACGCTATGCGATGTCCCATCTTCCGCAAGTTCCGCCCCATCTTGCGATAATGTTACCTTTAATATCACCAATTTTTTCTACGTGGTGCATAGGTTCAGCGCCTTCTAAAATAGTGATAACTTCGCAGTTGTTAGAACAACCTGTGCATTGACAAGTTACTGATTGGAAATTCATGTTACCAACTTCCCAACCTTTGAACTTAGTATCAACTTCTGTGTATTGGTGATTTTCCATCGCAAGAAGTGCAGCACCGATTGCACCCATTGTTTGGTGATTTTCAGGAACAACAATTTTTGTATTTAAAGCTTCTTCAAAAGCTTTTACCATGCCTGAATTTGTTGCAACACCACCTTGGAATGAAATTGTAGGTAACAATTCTTTACCAAGAGCCAAGTTTGAAAGATAGTTTCTAACTAACGCTTGGCATAGACCGTATAACAAATCTTCAACAGGATAACCTAATTGTTGTTTGTGGATTAAGTCACTTTCTGCAAATACACCGCAACGTCCTGCGATACGCGCAGGGTTTTCTGATTTAAGTGCTGTTTCACCGAATTTTTCAATAGGAACATTCAATCTTTGTGCTTGGTGGTCAAGGAAACTGCCAGTACCTGCTGCACAAACAGTGTTCATAGCGAAATCGGTTACAATACCATCTCTCAAGATAATAATTTTACTGTCTTGTCCGCCGATTTCAAGAATTGTTTGAACCCCCGGAATATTTGTACTTGCAGCAACTGCGTGCGCTGTAATTTCGTTTTTAACAACATCTGCGCCAACCAATGCGCCTGCAAGATTTCTACCTGAACCTGTCGTACCAACACCTTTTACTGAATATTCACAAAGTGCTTGTGAATAAATTTGTTTTAAACCGTTTTGAACGGCATCAACAGGTTTACCGGCTGTTTTTAGCATGTATGAATCAATATATTTGCCCTTTTCATCAACCAATGCTAACTTTGTTGTAACTGAACCTACGTCGATACCTAAATATACTTCTAAACTCATCTTTTTACCTTCTTCCCTTTAATATTTTTATTATAGCATAAACTAAATTTAATATTGTAAATAACTATTAAATTTATAACATTTTTCTAAAATATCATGTATAATTAAGTTATAGATATTTAAGGAGAAGGTATATATGGCTATAATAGAAGGTCTGTTGACCGTTAATAATGAAAAATTCTGCATTGTGGTTTCAAGATTCAATGAATTCATCTGTTCAAAACTTTTGTCAGGTGCGATTGATGAACTTAAGCGTCACGGAGTTAATGAAAATAATATAGATGTTGTTTGGTGTCCCGGAGCATTTGAGATTCCTTTGGTTGCAAAAAAATGCGCAAAGACTTCTAAATACAGTGCAATTATTGCATTAGGAGCAGTAATAAAAGGTTCAACTTCTCACTACGATTATGTTTGCGCGGAAGTTTCAAAAGGTGTAGCGTCAGTTGGTTTAGAAACAGAAATTCCTGTTATATTCGGAGTTTTGACTACCGATAACATTGAGCAAGCAATAGAAAGAGCAGGTACAAAAGCAGGAAATAAAGGTTCTGATGCTGCTAAGGCTGCGATTGAAATGGTTAGTTTGTTGGGGCGTATATAAGATTCATTGGTTGACCCCTCACCCCAACCCTCTCCCCTAGGAGAGGGAGAGAGTAAAAGAAGAAAGGTGTGTGATTTATGAGTGAAATTATTACAGAGTACAGAAACGAAAACACGAAAAACATTGACTTACTTTCTACTATTGATATAGTAAAAAAAATTAATGAAGAGGACAAACTCGTAGCTCTTGCAATTGAAGATGAAGCTCCTAATATCGCACAAGCAATTGATATGATTGCAAAACAGTTTCTTGTTGGCGGCAGACTTTACTATTTTGGAGCAGGGACTTCAGGCAGAATAGGTATCTTAGACGCGTCAGAATGTCCGCCTACGTTTGGCGTTCCATCTGATATGGTAACAGGAATTATTGCAGGCGGTGATACTGCAATAAGAACGGCGGTAGAAGGCGCAGAAGACAATTTTGAACTTGGAGAAAAAGACGCACAAATTTTAACCGATAAAGATGTTTGTGTAGCTATTTCTGCAAGCGGGAATCCAAAATACCTATTAGGAGTTCTTTCTCAAGCTGAAAAAAACGGCTGTAAAACTATTGCTTTGACTTGTAACCACGACGCCCTAATTTTGGAAGAAGCTCGCATGGGCATTTGCGTAGAAGTCGGTCCAGAAGTTATTGCAGGTTCAAGCAGAATGAAAGCGGGAACTGTTCAAAAAATGGTTCTTAATATGCTATCAACGGGCGCTATGATTAAGATTGGCAAAACTTATGAAAACTTCATGATTGATTTGATGCCTACAAACGAAAAACTGAAAGACAGAGCTATAAGAATTGTGGCAGAAATTGCAGATACGAACGCTTCAACCGCTCTTACAACTTTGCTTGAATGTAATTGGCAGGTTAAAGTTGCAATCATGATGATAAAATGCGGGTTGACACAAGACGACGCAAAAGAAGCTTTGAGAAAAAATTGTGGAGTTTTAAGGCGAGCATTGAACAATTTATCTAAATTGTAGAATAAAAAGCGAAACAAAAAGTTTCGCTTTTTATTTTATAAAAATTTTTATAAAATCCATTCTTTGTTACATACATTTACAAAAACTTGTAGTATAATATTGATTATGGAGTTATTTATACGATAAGAGGGAATTGGTAAAATATGAAATTAACTGTACTTGGACCGGGATGTTGGGGATTAACACTTGCTTGGTTATTAAATGATAATTTTGAAGATATCGTTGTTTGGGGTAGAGAAAGCGACCTGAACGAAGATTTAATCGTTAATAAACATTGTTCAAAACCTTTAGAAGTGCAGTTGGATAAGAAAGTTGAATTCACTTCTGATTTAAAAAAAGCAATAGATGGCGCAGATATTATACTTTCAGTAGTTGCAACATCAGGTGTAAGAAGCGTTTGTGAACAATTAAAGCAAGCAGGTATCAAGCCTGAACAACCGCTTGTAAATGCTTCAAAAGGCTTGGAACTTAATACATTGATGAGAATGTCAGAAGTTATTAAAGATGTTTTACCAAACCAAAAAGTAGTTATTTTGTCAGGCCCAACACTAGCTAAAGAAGTATTACAAGGTAAACCAACCGCTGCATCTGTTGCATGCGAAGATATGGAAGTTGCGGAATTTGTTCAAAAAGCTTGCAACGTTCCTAATCGTTTCAGATTATACACAAATTCGGACGTAATCGGTGTTGAATTAGGCGGAAGCTTAAAGAACGTAATTGCAATTGCTTCAGGTTTTGCTCACTCAATGGAATTGGGTGACAACTGTATGGGTACTCTTTTAACAAGAGGTATGGCAGAAATCGTAAGACTTGCTGTTAAATTGGGTGCAAATCCGTCTACTATGTACGGACTTTCTGGCATGGGCGATTTAATCGCAACTTGTTCAAGCCCAATGTCAAGAAACTACACGGTAGGTTCTATGATTGGTAAAGGCAAAAAAATTGACGATATCTTAAGAGAATTAGGTTCTGTAGCAGAAGGTGTTAAGACATCAAAAGCGGTTTGTGATTTAGCAGAAAAATTAGGGATTGAAGTTCCTGTTTCAAGTGCGATTTATGAAGCTGTTTACACTGAAATCACTCCAAAAGAAGTTTTATCAAAACTGATGAACAGAAAACTTAAAAAGGAAGAAAGATATGATTAAATATGCGGTTAAATACTTAAAAAACACTTTCGTTCCTTTGAATTGTCCTGATAACGTTAATCTTGATGATGGAGCATTGGTTTTAGCGCGTACGGAAAAAGGTGAAGAAGCTCTTAAGGCATTTTTGGTAAATAAAGAAGTTGCAAAAAAGTTTGAAAATTCTAAGAAAACTCCTGCGCCTTTTGAATTTATTCGTATAATGACCCAAGAAGACATAATGGTTCTTGACGAATTAAAAAAAGAAGAAGTAACTTCATATTTTAAATGCAAAGATTTAGTAAAAAAACACCACTTAAACATGAATCTTGTACAATGCAGGATTACGTTTGACAGAAGAAAGATTTCTTTTTATTATACAGCTCCTGAAAGAGTTGATTTCCGAGAACTTTTAAAAGATTTAACACAAGTTTTTAAACGCATGAGAATAGATTTAAGACACATCGGAGTTAGAGATGAGTCTTCTATTATGGATGGTACAGGAATTTGCGGAAAACCATTCTGCTGCTCATCTTACTTAAGAAAATTTGAATCTATTAATGTGAAATTGGCAAAAGACCAAGGTATGCCGATTGCGCCTTCTAAAATTTCCGGCACTTGCGGAAGATTATTGTGCTGCCTGACTTACGAGTACTCAAATTATATTGAAGCTGCTAAGGGAATGCCTCCTGTCGGTTCAACCGTTATGACACCAAACGGATTGGGTAAAGTTTGTTTTATACAATTTCTTAACAATATGGTTGCAGTAAAATTTGAGGATGGTAAAATAAAAGAGTACAATAAAGCTGATATTGAAATGGTAGATGCTGATGTAAATGTAGATATTGAAGTATCAACCATTACAACTTCTTACTCAGCCGATGAAAAGGTTGATGCAAGACAATTGAAACAGTTGGAAGACGATAGAAACAGCTCAACAGGAAATGTGTAAAGGCGAAAATTATGAACATCCAACCCATCAATCAACAAACCAATAATAACATTGGTTTTCAAAAACTTATCGTAAAAAAAGGTAGTTTTAATGTTTTAAGAAATGCAAAATATTTTCCGGAAAAATCTTACCCTGATTATTATAAAAACTTAAGATCATTTTGTAAGAAAATGATGGATTCAAGAAAAGACTGCGAAAAAAATGAAATTTATAATGTTGTAATTCGTCCTTCCGACAAGGATTTAGAAGGCGGTATGTATATTGAAGATGCAGATGGAAATACTCAGTGCGGTTTCTTTAAATCATTTAAAAGTATCTTTGAAGTTGAAGCAAAAAGACCTAAAAAGCTTCTTACAGAGAAACAAGATCCACGCTTATTAGATAGACTTTTCAGAAATTGGCAAATCAAAAGATATAATGAAAAAGTTGAACAAAAACAAGTAAGCATGCAAGATTTTCTTTCATCTGTTTACAAGCATTTGCAAGACATGGTAAATAATGCGGATTATTTAGCAGAATTGCATAATATGAAAAAACAATAAGAAAAAGGAGTTTTTATGTTAGAAAAAATTGAAAAATTACAAATTGTAACCTTAGGGTTGTTAGTTGCTTTGTCGTTAATTATTTCAACACGTATAGTAACAAAGAATTTCAATAATAATGTAATTTCTGTAACAGGTTCTGCTTATGAAATTGTAAAATCTGATTCTGGTACGCTAAACTTTGATATCAATGTAAAAAGTCAAACTAAGCAAGAAGCTTATAAAATTGCACAAAACCAGATTGATATTGTAAAAAAGTATTTGGCTGAAAAACAAATAAAGAATATTGAGTTAAAAACGGTTAACGGATATTATTCATATAAAAGAAATCCTAAAACAGGAGAATATACAGACATTCCGGATGTTTATAATTTAACCCAACCTATAACTATAAGCTCTGACAATGTAGAATTAATTAAAGAAATTTCAAATAGTATTACAGGTTTAATAGATAAAGGTGTTGATATTAGTGCTTATGCTCCATCTTATGATTATTCAAAACTTCCTGATTTAAAAGTAAGCTTATTAGAAAAGGCTTCTAAAGATGCTAAGGCCAGAGCAACTTCCATGTTAAAGCCAACACATAATTCTGTTGGTAAAATTCAATCGGTAAGAATGGGTGTATATCAAATAACACCGGTTGATTCAACAAATGTTTCTGATATGGGAATTAATGACACGTCTTCAATCGACAAAAAAGTTACAGCGGTCGCAAATGTATCATTTAAAATCAAATAAAATAGAAAAAATAATGTGTGCTAAATGGCACACATTATTTTTTCTATTATAGATAATTAGATAAAATTGATTTCACATAATTTTGTGTTTCTTTATAAGGTGGAACACCATCGTATTTATCAACTGCACCTGGGCCTGCATTATATGCTGCCAGTGCCAAAATTACATTTCCGTTGTATTTATTAAGCATTGATTTTAAATACTTAACCCCGCCTTCCACATTTTGTTCAGGATCCATAGCATTTGTAACACCCAGACCTTTTGCAGTTGCAGGCATTAATTGCATCAAGCCCATCGCACCGACTTTTGACTTAGCATTAGGATTAAAACCTGATTCTTGTTTAATCAATGCATTTACAAGTTTTTCATCAACGCCATGCTTTTTAGAAATTCTTGAAACCAAACCTTTAATCTGTTCTCTTGTTGAAACCTTTTCAGTTGCTCCTGATGCTTTTGCAGTATAAATATTTGCATTAACTCTTGTTGAAGGATTTGTAAGTAAGTCACCAAACTTAACTTGCGCAGAGTTTTTTAATACGTTATCAAATGATTGAATTTTATTATTTGTATCAGGTACTGCATTTGCATTTTTTTCAACAGGAGTCCATTGTGAATTAAGATTATTCACATAATTATTCATTTGAACAGCTCTTTGCATAGCGCTAGATTTACCCGATGATGTTAATAAATTCTGAATCATTGACGAAAACATAGTTATAAATCCTTTCAATAATTATGTCGGATATTAATAATTAAACTTTAGAAATAAAAATCAAATATCCACCATTTGATTTAATAATATTTTTTTTATAGTCAAATAATTCTTTTGATATTAATGTTTATCAAGGCATGCTCATTTACTAGATTTTTTTTTAATAATATGATATTATAAGGCATAGTATGGGAGAGTGTTAGGTGAATACTGATAATTTTTTGATAGAAGAGAATGATATTGAACTTGCGCAAAATATATGCAAAGTAATTGAGAACAGTGATACTCGCAATCGTGCAGTAGCTGATAGTTTAGCTTCAAAAATTGCAGAACGCTTTTTTGATAAAACAACTTATGATGTAGATACGGTTTCAGGTTTACACAATGTCGGAAAAGTCTTAGAAGATATTGATATCGCAGATATTTACATCAACAATTCTTATATAGATGTCAGACTTTATTTTAATGACGAAGAATTAAGTGTACCCAAAGCTCACTTTGATAACAACTTGCTTCCTGTTGCATACATGTTTATAAAAGTTTCTCCTGATTTATCCGGTGCAACAATTACAGGTTTTATTCAACCTGAAAATATTGAGTTATCTAATGTTAAAGGCAATTTTATTGCCATTGATGAAACACAATTAGTATCTTTTTATGATATAGAACCATTATTGGTTACAAAAGAAGATGCTTTTGATATAAATGAAACTGATATTTTTGCATACTTAGAAAACAATATTAATGATAAATATGCATTTTATAAATCTTTAATAGCATCAAAAGATGGCAGATTAAGATTAGCTAATGCAGTCAAAGCTCAGTATGCGTTCAATTTTATTTCTATAAACAATAAAAATGAAGAACAAATCTCTAATGAAACATTAGAGCCTGTTGAAGAATTAGCAACAGACGAATTGGTTTCAGAAGATTTAACTTCTAACGATTTTTTGGATTTGAGCGGTGACAATGAAATTTTAGACTTAGAACCTGCTCAAGATAACATGCTTCTGGAAGAAAATGATACCCTTTCAGAAAGCTTTGATGACAGTTTAGATTCATCTTTGGATTTAGTAGATGATATTGAACCAACTCAACAAGACAATCTTGACATAATTGATGAATTAAACATAGCCGATAATACAGAAAATACGCAAAATGAAGAAGAATCTGATTTGAATGTTTCAGATACAGCTTCTGAAACATCACCTGAATTGGCTTTAGATATAGAAAATGAAATGGACGCAGAAGATAATAACAGCTTTGAATTTTCTACGACAACATCGCCTAGTTTAAATTCTATAAATGACAATTTGAATGACTTACTAAGCCACGAGGCAGAAGAAAATAAACTTGATAATATTGCAGAAAAACTTGCTCCATACGAGGAAACTTCTTCTGATAACATCTTAGACTTACTTGAAAAAGATGATGAAAATTCACAAAAAGAAGCTGCGGCTATAGAGAAAAATTTAGACGAGGAAAATGAAAACAATTCTGAACAAATAGAAGCTTTGTTTAAAACTAATGATACAGATGAAACACCTGGTATCGGTTATCAAAAGCCTAAACCCAAAAGTCCAATAAAATTATTTGCCATTATTGGATTATTGGTTGTTTTAGGTACTGTCGGAGTTTTAAGTTATAATCAATTTATGAATCAAGCACCACAAGAAGATGACAGTAGTCTGATTGCAGATTCAGTTCAGACTCAAGCTCCACAGTCACAAGAAGATGCTATGCCTATTGAGTCTGTAGAAGCAGTGACTCCAAAACCAGATAACAATGAAGGTACATCAGAATCAATCCCTGCAATTGAACAGAATTTAGACGCCTCTATTCTTGTTTCTAATTTAAAAGTAGACTGGGAAGTTCCTGCGGGATATGCTTCTAACACTTCAGCAAGAAGATATTTGGTAAAATTGGGTAAAGTTATTCAATTAAATTTAAAAACAGAATTGTTATTATTAAACAAACCGCCTATAACAAACAAAATTGCAGTAGAAATTAAATATAATGACAGTGCTAAAAAGTTTGAAGCTGTTGGCATAACAGTTTCAAGCGGAGAACAGTCTGTTGATAATTTGATAATGCAAACTGTTAATAAAGCCTTAGCAATGAATCTGAGTGTAAATTCTGATTCATTCAAAAACTTGCAAGGTAATCCTGTTTTAATCATTCATTTATAATATAAAGAGAGCGATATGGAAAAAACTAATAAATACTATGGTGTAATTGAAAATTTAGTAAAGCAAAACCGAAAGTTTCAAGGTTTGGAAGCTATTTTAGATGATATTATTGATGATGTTTATTCTCATTCAGAAGTCATTATTAATTCTATTAACAATGATGGCGTTATTCAGTCTTATTTGGAAAAAGTTGTTTCAACTTCAATAATTACCGTTCCAAAAAAAATGGGATTTCATCCAGAAATTAAACACAGAACTATTGACGCGCAACAAGTTTTAGAAAATGTTGCTCAAAGAAAGGCTGAAAAAGTTAATACAGAACTTGTTGACAGAATGATTAATAATATTCCTGTTGAAGTTCAAAATAATGAAGTTTATCAAGAAACAACAGAAAGTGTTTCTGAGTTAACAAAAATTAAGCCGGAAGACACTACTCTTATGCAGGGAGAAGCTCCATTCGAAGTTGAACCTATTGAGGAAGATAATGTTTCAAGCATAAACGAAGAAGATACATCTGAAGAAATTCAAGATAATGCATTAGAAGACTTCGTTGCTTCCGATTCATTAGAAACAGAAGATTTAAATGAAGTTGAAACGATTGTAGCAACAGATAAAACTCAAGATGATACATTAGAAAATTTTGTTACGTCAGATTCATTAGAAACTGAAGATTTGGATGAAATTGTACCAGCAGTAGAAGCAGAAGAACCTGCTATAGAAGAAAGTTTAGATATTTCAGATTTGAATGAAGAACAAGAGCTTGTAGAAGAAAATCAAAGTGACAGTTTGGAACTTAACGATTTAGATGAGATCTCAATTGATGAGACAAATGAAAGTAAAACTGCTAATGATGAAATTCAAGACTTTGAAAAGTTAGAAACAGAAGAGCTTGAACCGGTTGTCGATAGTGATATTTCAGCAATAGAAGAACCTGCTGTGAATAACGAAGTTAACACAATTGAATCAAGCAATGAGTTGTCAGAACCAGTCTTGGAGATTGATGATTTAACAGGTGATGATTTTGAAGCTCTAGAGCCGACTGATACTTTAGATTTAGATTTGCAGGAAGAAGATAATCAAACTTCACTACTGGATACAGAACCTTTAGAAGAAAATCCTTTGGATGTGATAAATGATAATGGATTAGAACAAATAGCTGATGTAATTACAACGACATTAGAAAATCCGGAAAATACCTCTACGGAAGAAATTGATTTCAAACCTACAGATTATTCTGTGTTTAGCTATTCAACAGACAAATACAAGGATGATATCGACGCAGAAGAAATTGTTAATGAAATAAAAGATTTAGCTTCAAAACATCCTGAATTAAATATAATAAATGTATATAATCTGAAATTCAAAGACAAACTTACAATCCCTCAAGTTGCATCTGAACTTAACATGAGCGAAGATAATGTTATTGAAGCTTTGAATGAATTGGTAGCTATTGTACAATAAGGAAGTTTATGCAGTGTCCCAAATGTAAAAAAGAAATAGAAGATAATTCTTTGAAATGCAAATTTTGCGGTGCAAAGATAGCTTCTGTGTGCAAAGATTGCGGGACAATAAATCCGATTACTGCTAAAGAATGCTCAAATTGTCACAAAATTTTGCTTAAAATTTGTACGGAATGCGGTGCTGCCAATCTTCCTGAAGCTAAAGCTTGTAGAAAATGTGGCATGGAATTTGTTATCCCGCAAAAGAAATTCAATCCGAAACCTGAATACAGCGCAGAAATGAATTCTCAACAAAAGGTTAAAGCAAGACTTTTGGATTCTATTAAAGACGCTGATAAAACGATTATCACTTTGAATGGCGAAAGCGGCATTGGCAAAGATTTAGTATTAAGATACACAATAAACGAACTTAAGAATGCCAAATTGCTTTGGTTATGGGGAACTTGCACACAAGTTACACAGCTTTCTCCGTTTGGTTATTTTCAGGATTTATTACTTACATTTTTTAATGTAAATAATTTCTGTCCTGATACATTGCAGCTCAAAAAGAATTCTGTTAAATTTTTCAAACAGGATTTCCCGACACTTTCTAATACGGAAATTTTAGATTTGTTGAACTTTTTATACCCTGAAAACTTGGATAAATACGAAAATATTTATTACAACAAAGCAAAAATGTTCAACATAATGAAAAAAGTTTTGCTTACGATTATTGAAAAAATCAAGGCAGTTTTTGTTATTGACGATTTTGAAAATATTGACGGCATGTCTTTTGATTTCTTAAAAGAAGAAATATTAAAAGATGATTACTTTTTGGAAAGATGCAAATTTATTCTGATTTCAAAAATTGTTAAACCCGGCATGGGCTGTATAACCTCACCAAAACTTACGGAAGAAAATTATGTTGATTTAACAATCGCACCGTTTACAAAAAGTCAGGTTGAGATTTTGGTAAAACAGTATAGCGACCTTGAAATCGGTGATGATTTTGTAAATTTGGCACTCAAAAGTTCAGGCGGCAACCCTTCTATTGTAGAGCAGATGGTGCTTTTGTATAAAGATATCAGAAGAAACGGTTTGAAGCATATTACATACAAATCTTTAGAAACGATTTTGGATGCAAGATTAGGAATCCTTAAACAAGAAGATTCGCCGTCATACAGAATGCTTGTTGCAATGTCTGTTTTGGGTTCAAAATTCTATCCTGCGATGCTTGAGCATTTTGATAATAATTCTGAAAAAGAATTCGAAAGAATTATCGAAAACCTTGTTCGGCGAGGATATATAAATCAGATTAACAATCTCTCATTTGAATTTAAGAGCAACGAAATTTGGGAAAATATTGTTTCTATTGTCAAAAATGATGACTGCTTCTATGAAGTCTTGAACATTTTATATGAAACTCTAAGTATTTATAAACAATCATCAATCGCGCTTTTGGGCTACATTGTACAAAAATTAAACAATGACGATCAAGCACTTACTATTTGGACGCTTTTGATGAAACAGGCGTCTTATATCGGTGACATCGGACTTTATATAATTACTCAAAAACAAGCCTTGAAGCTTGTTGAAGATAAGCACGGCGCATTTTATCAGAAAATAAAAAAGAATATTTATACAAGAGTCGGCAAATTGCTTGAACCTATCGACCACAAATCAGCGTTTGAATATTTGCAAAATGCCGTTATGATGCTTGACGATAATGAAGAATATGAACACATTGAGCTTTTGGGTTATTTAGCATCCTCTTCTATGAAAAGCGGTAACTATTGGGGTGCAATTGAATGCGCAGACAGCGTTTTGAATAAAGTTCCCGAAACAATGGAGTTAGAACGCACGCTTGTTAAATCACGCCAAGTTCGTCCAATGCTGAAACTCGGTAATTACGGTCAGGTTATTAATCTTATTGATACAGAAATAATGCCTGTATTCGAAAAATACTTGGCTAAAGGCAGAAATACACAGATTATTACGCTTAAAGAACTATATTTGACTTGGATTAGCGTTTATTTTGATTTTGCGGAAGCTTTGACGTTCCAAGGTGATGGCAGAATGTTTGAAATTATCAAATTGATTTTTGATATTATTGAACGCAACCAAATACAAGAACCTGCAATTTTATGCAAAGCGCATCTTGCTTTAGCTTTAGCAAACACAATTAAAGGTGATATCAAAACTTCAGAAAAAATCTTGGATGATATTTTGAAAGAATATCCGTTGGATAGTATGGACGCTTTTATTGTTTCAAGATGGAATTTTATAGATATTGCCAATAAGTTTATTGCGAAAGATTATGACAGCTTGTATACAGAGCTATTCAATGTTGTAGCTTATGCAAATAATGTTAATGACAGCTTTACAAAAAATATACTTAAAACTCTGCTTGCTAAGATGCTTACAGACAAAAACGAATCAAAAAAAGCATTGGAGATTTTGGAAGAACAGGTTGCATATTTTGCAAAAGAAAAAGTCGCAACAGGTGTTTTGCTTTGCTGGTATTTGATTGCAGAAATCAAGCTTGTAATAAGCGGCACTCAATTTGCGCTTGATATTGCGAATAAAGCTTTAGACATTGCACAAGGTCCTAATATTAACAACTACTATTTTATAGCCTTGTTTAACAAGCTTATTGGCGAAATCTATATGGCAAAACAGGATTTTGATTCGGCTAAAGTTTATTTGGAAAAATCAATTTTTGTAGCAAAACAATTCAACTTGCTTACGATTTTGGTTAAAGATTATATTCAGTATGCAAAATTCTATCAAGAATTGGCACTACCAAAATCAACATTAAGAGCCAATTATATCAAACAGTCGTTGAAAATGTTCCAAATGGCTAAAAATGTAAGTATTGTTGCAGAACATCCGCATTTACAAAAACTTATAAGAGAAGAATTGTCTATTTTAACTTCGTTCTGTAAATTGAATGGAATCATTTTGAAGAAGGGTTCAAAATAAATAACAACCGCTAGTTCTTTATTAAATCAATTAATTTCTGAGCAGAATCCATATAACCGGCAGATGTTATTAATTTCCCGCTTGCGCTGTCAGTAAATTGTGTTCTCAAAACATATTCAAGAGTTGAGTCTACATTTTTAGCTTCTTGCAAAATTGCTATTATATCTTGTTCATCGGGTGATTTCTGCAAAGCCATGCCTGACGCGAATTTCTTGCCTGACAAAACATCTTCGGTAGAACGAATATATTTTTCACAAGCATTTTTTACAGCGTTAAGAGTATTTGCATTCGCTTTTTCATCAAGGTAAATTGTTATAGAATCGTGTCGTTCCAACCAATTTAAAGCAGTATCGGGAGTTTTATAATATCCCTTAACCTTGCCTGATGCAAATAAATCGTCTAAATTTTGAATAAGTTTTTCATCGGCTAATGCGTTTACAGAAATCCTATCAACACTCTTTGCGCTTTTTCTGCCAATTGGCATTCTGTAATGCCAACCGTTTTGATTTTTTACCTTTATATTTTGGGTACTTTTAGATGTAATGTCTTCTATGTTTTTTGTAACAAGGCTGCATGTCGGATATTCGCCGAGCCTCAAATCTTTGTATAGCGCATCAAGTAAGTTTGCATAAATCGTCTGAGCATCTAGAGAATTAATATTTTGTTTGCATTGTTCAAAAATAGCAACACGCTTTGTATTTCCATCTTTTTGGGCTTTTTTAATTACTTTATCATACAAATCAGATAAAGCTTCTTGAGCTTTTTGTTGCAGAGTAAGATTCTTAATTACCGAAGTTTTAGCTTTTCGGCCCAATATTTTTTGGATATTTGAACCCAGCTTTCCTTTGTAACCCGCAACGCCGAGGGCAACAACAGACGCCAAAATAGTCGCACCGACCATATAGTTAATTGCGCGCTTTTTATCTGCATCTCCCGTTGACGCTTCTACTTTTACAGTATTTTTATTTTTTGCGAGAGTTGAAATAGGATTATTGTTTTGTACTAACTGAATATTATCAATTGGCATTTTAAAAATTTCCCAATAAACATTATATATAATAAGTCCAACAATGAGAAAAAATTGCCTTTCAAGATATAAAATTTACATAGTAAATGTTGGATAAAAAGCCTAACCTAGTACTCAGTCCGAACGAGAATCGTGTAGCGAACTAATTTAAAGAACCGGTAAAAACGAGAGCAACAAATAGGAAAAGACCGGGTGAAGATTATTTCCTACCTGTATTCTGATTAATAATCTCAGACACCCACGGTATATAACTATACATTCCCATACCCGCAGTTATTGCCAAATACAAAATAACAGCTGTTGTAATCGTCTGAACAATAGAAAGACCATGTACAAATGGTAATGGCATGTTAATCAAATACGGAATAGCATTTATAAAAGGAATTCTATACAAAATTACATAAATTAATTCTGCGAATGTTGCAACTAAGAAATATGCAATTGACAAAAATATCGACTGCAATATATGGTACATCAAAAACGGTGTAATATTCTTTTTCATCAATGTTGCTATTAGAAGCCACACAAAACCTGCTCCGCCCGCTGTAAGGTAAGAGCCTGCTGATATTAATCTTTCTATCGGATAAATTTGTCTAGAAGGTTGCAACTATATCACCCTTTCTTTGTTGTTCTACATAATCTTCTAATACTTGAATGAAAACGAGTTTGTACTCATCATTTTCAGGGCGCATATTTACTGCTGCTCTATAAGAATAAATGGAACGCTCAATTTCATTATTCATATAATAAACATTTGCAATCAATACATAAATACTAGGATCAAGTTTGTTAATCTTAAGTGCTTCTTTGTATTGAGCTTCTGCTTCCTTGAATTTTTTGATATTAGAATACAAGTTACCTGTCAAAATATAAGCATTTGCTTCTTTTGGATTAATTTCAATTGCTTTTTTGTACAATTCAATAGCATCTTCATAATCCTTGAAATCTGATTTTGCAATCGCATAGCAAATATAAGCTTTATAATTATCTCCCGGAAGTGCAATTGCTTTCTCAAAATAATCGTAGCATTTTTCTTTGTCTTTTGATACTGCTAGCGTATTAGCGATACATAGCGCAACTGTTTTATTGTCGGGAGCCAGCTTAAATACCTTGTAATAGTATTCAAGAGCTTTATTATAATCAAACAGTTTAAAACAAACGTTACCCAAGTCCACCAACGCTGTTAAGTTTTCAGGATCAAGCGATAAAGCTTTTTCATAATATGCTCTTGATTCTACATAATCTTCAAAATCATGGTACAAAAGTGCAATCGCATTGTAAATTTCAGGGTCTTGAGAATTAAAATCAAGCGTTCTGTTATAATAATGCAAAGCTTTAGAGAAGTTCTTAAGTTCAGCATAAGTATTTGCCATATTATAATAAACCAAATAATTGCTTGGATTAACGAGCATTGCTTGGTTAAAATACTTCAACGCTTTTTTGTATTCTTTTGAATAGAACCAAATGCTTCCCAAATTCAACAAGGTTTGCAAATCCTTCGGATCAATTTCCAAAAGGCTTTCATACACAGAAATTACCTTGTCATACTGATTATCCATCGCATAATATTTCGCAAGTTCATGATAATGCTCGGTATTATTAGGCTCCATTGCCATTTTTAGAACGGTTTTCTCTATCGCTTTATTTAATTCTTTTTTATCCATGATGTTCCTAAAAGCTCCCACTCTAATCCTCAATGAGAGAAAAAGAGTTATTTCTTAATATTTTCGTAAACAGAATATTCTACTGATTCTTCTAACCAAGTATTACGAGGAATGCTGAATGCGTGATTCCAGAATTTTTCTATTGCATAAGCTTCTCTTTCGTCTTGTTGAAGAATATGAACAACTACATCACCGTAATCAATCAAGTTCCAACGATTTTTGACGTCGTTTTCTCTACCTAAAGGCAATCTTGAAAATGTTGATTTAACTTTGTCGGCTAAGTTTTCAGTCAAAGCCTTAACCTGTGTGCTTGTTTGCGCTGAACAGATTACAAAATAATCAGCGAAAGATGAAACATTACTGATATTCAAAATTGAAATATCACTTGCAATTCTTTCTTCCAAAAATCTTGCAACCGCGCAAGCGAACTTATATGATGTAATTTCTTCTGTCATTTATAACTCCAATTTGCTAATTCTTCTTTCGTGTCTTCCACCTTGAAAACCAGTATTCAACCAAATTTCAACAATATCAAGTGCAAGCCCTGTACCTGTAATTCTTTCACCTAAACATAAAATGTTTGAGTCATTGTGCATTCTTGTCATTCTTGCAGTAAAAGTATCAGTGCAATGTGATGCGCGAATTCCTTTAAAACGATTTGCTGCAATTGACATACCAATACCCGTACCGCATACAAGAATTGCTCTTTTTCCTGTTGAAAGAACTTTTTTTGCAACGTCTTGCGCTACATCAGGGTAATCACAAGATTCTTCCGAATAACAGCCGCAATCTTCAACGGTGTGACCCAATTCGTTTAAGTATTTTATAATTTCTTGTTTTAATTTATAACCGCCATGGTCTGAACCAATTAGTATTTCCATATTTAATTCCTTAATGATATCATTTGTGGATTGCTTCGTCGCCTATCCAAACAGTTGCTCCTCGCAATGACTTGGTGTCACAACTACAAGTATGCTGTCATTGCGAAAAAATCGTAAGATTTTTGTGGCAATCCATAACGCTACAAAAAATTTGCTAAGTCGTCACTTTACCTTTCAAATTGTAACATTTTTGCAATAATTTAGCAATAATTTACATTTTTCATTTTTAATATAGGTATGATAGGTCGTTTGAATAGTGTTAATATTCCTTTTCGTGCGTCAATTTCCGATAATGATATTGACAAGTTTGAGAGTACAAAGCAGCATTTTAGTGACTGTTACTTAATGACGACCTTAGAAACCCTATCACATACACCAAACGGGCGCAAAGTCATAAAAGAACATATTCAATACGACGACAAAAACCCCAAATTAATTAACTGCTATTTATATGCGCCAAACAACAAAGAAGAGAAATACACAATACCTACAAATGCAGTAGTAAAAGGGTATGAAAAGCTTTATCGATTGCAAGATAATGAAATAATAAGAAGCATGGATGTTTCTGTTGCTCAATACGAAAATAAGCATAAAGCAAAGCCTTGGATTTGCAGGTTTACGGATAATTTCAAAGATTATGCGTTTGAAAACAGTCTTCCTTCTCATTTTATGAAAATTTTTACGGGTGTTGAGCCTCGTGTGATTGCAGAACAAGATTTTAATTTCGATTTAAGCGGATACAAAGATGAAGTTATGAACCTGTTTGAGCGCATGGACAAGGAAAAGAAACACAGTTTTGTAATCGGAACCGGTGTTAAAATGCTCGATGGCAGAACTTGGCACGTGTATATATTGGAAGATGTAGACTTAAAGAATGGCACTGTTACCGTTAAAGAGAAACGCGGCAACAAACCTCGTGTAATGAGCATTAATTCGGCGCTTAATACTTTTAAATTTATTGTCGGATATTTTGATAGCGATTTAAAAGATGCAAAGAAGGTTAAAAATCACTAGTCTTGTTCATAAAAATTCCTAAAATGGAATTTCTACAATAAAAGTAGAGCCGTTGTTAACTTCACTTATTAAAGAAATTTTTCCTCCGTGAAGTTCAACCAATTCCTTTGTAATAGTTAATCCCAAACCTGTTGAGCTTTCTTTTTTGGTATAAGCACTATCGAGTTGAACGAACTTCGCAAAAATCTTTCCATGATATTTTTTATCAATCCCAATCCCGTTATCATGCACCAATATTCTAAAATTCTCGTCATCTGAATTTACTGAGATTTCAACCTCATCATTTTCCGGGGAATATTTAATGGCATTGCTCACCAAATTATACAAAATCTGTTGGATTTTTTGATAATCGGCAAAAACTTCAAAATCCACATCCATATTTTTGATTAATTTAATATTTTTCTTCTGTGCAAGCGGTGAAAGGATATTTGCAACCTCATCCACTGCTCTTGAAATCCAAAACGCACTCTTAACAACCTTCATTGCGTTTGCTTCAATTTTTGACATATCCAATACTTCGTTAATCATGCCAAGAAGATGCGTAGCAGAAACTTTGATATCATTGATGTATTCTTCCTGTTTAGGATTCAAATTGCCATATAATTGCGTTCCTAAAATATCTGAAAATCCCAAGATTGAATTCAAAGGCGTTCTAAGCTCATGAGAAATATTCGCTAAAAACTCATTCTTAACCTTGTCAGCTTCAAGAATTTTTTCATTCTGCTCTTTTATGGTTTTATATGCGTTATTTTTCTCTACAATACCATCTTTTAAGGCTTTTAGCTGAATTTTAAACACATTTGATAATTCAACATCCTTCAATAAATATGAAAGCACTGAAGAAACTGCATCCAAAGCATCCAAATCTTCTTGTTTATAAAAATTCTTTTCTCTTTTAGATAAAACAACAATCCCAAAAACAGTCGATTTTATAGAAATTTTAGATACAAGATAAGATTTTTGAGAAGTTCCTTCAAGTTCAATTGTCTTTACTAAATCTGATGTTTCATCTGTTATTTCACCGGTTTTTGAGAAAATAAATTTCTTTAAATCGGAATTTAGTTTGAAAGTTGCTTCTTTTTCATAGTTGACGTGTTTTTTGTAACTGTATTTTAATTGCAGACTATCAGGATTTGCATAGTAAATAAACCCTTCATCAAAAGACAGAATTTTTTCGAAGTTTTTGAACAAAAGTCTTTCACTATTCAAATCAGTTTCAAATAGTGAAGGAATCAGTTTTAAAATTTTATCCGACGTCAATAAAGCCATATCTCTGCTTGAAATATAGCATAAATTTTGATTGTTGTAAACTTATGCTTATGTTTTTAGTATAATTAGTTTTGGGAAATTAAGGAGAGAATGGCATGGAATATATTAATCTGATTATTACACATTTAGTAAGTTTTATAGAACATATAATTACTGTTATGGGACCTTGGGGTATAAGCTTGCTTATGGCAATTGAATCTTGCAATATTCCTCTTCCCAGTGAAGCGATCTTACCGTTTGCAGGATACATTGTAAGCAAAGGCGAAATGAACATTCACATTGCGGCATTTGCAGGTGCTTTCGGTTGCGTATTAGGTTCAATTCCTTCATATTACTTAGGCTTCTTTGGCGGAAGAAAATTTGTTGAAAAATACGGTAAATATTTTCTAATTTCACATAAGGACTTGGAAGAAGCTGATGTTTGGGTTGACAAATACGGTGATTGGGCATTCTTTTTCTGCAGAATGCTACCTGTTGTAAGAACATTTATTTCACTTCCTGCAGGTATTTTGAGAGCTAGAAAAAGAATCTTTTTTACACTAACATTTTTAGGCTCTCTTGTTTGGAGCTATTTGTTAGTTTATGTTGGTGTCAAAATGGGTGAAAACATGGAAGCTTTCAAGCACATTTGGCATAAATTTGATGTTGCGATAGTTGTTGTATTTGGCATATTAGGTTGTCTATATATTTATAAACATTTCAAACACCTAAAAGAATCTTAATCTTTGCTAAATAGTTAGGAATAAAATGTATTATAATACGGTTTTCGAATCACCCATCGGAAATATTATGCTCGCATGTGATGAGCAAGAAAATCTTGTCGAGCTTTGGTTGGAAGGACAAAAATATTTCTGTGCAACAATTAATTCTGAAATTGAAGAAAATAATAAGCTTAAAATATTTCAACAAACCAAAAATTGGTTAGACAGATATTTTAAAGGTGAAAAGCCTGATATTTCTGAATTATCTCTTGCTCCTAGCGGTAATTCGTTTAGACAAAGAGTTTGGCAAATACTTTGTAAAATTCCTTATGGAGAAGTATGGACTTATGGTGATATTGCAAAAATTATCGCAAAAGAAAACGGCAAGGCAAAAATGTCTGCTCAGGCAATTGGTGGCGCAGTCGGACATAATCCGATTTCAATCATAATTCCCTGTCATAGAGTTGTTGGAGCTAACGGTAATTTAACAGGCTATGCAGGCGGGATAAAAACAAAAATGACCCTTTTAAAGCTTGAAGGAGTAAATATGGAACAATTATTTATCCCCAAAAACAGTATTACTATCTAAAAATATTTTTTAGAATTCATTATATCATTACATACAATGCTAGAAAACTCAGGACTGGCACTACTTGAAGAATGAATATGATTAATTGTTATACCGGAAATTGAATAATTTTGCTTCCCATTTTCTCTGTTTTTCTTCAATATATAATTATCACCAAAAATTATTTTTAAATCCGATGGTATTTTATAAAAGTTGTTTTTATTTGTAAAAATAGCACTTCCCCAATCACCTGTACCTAAATATATGTTAAGAGGGACAAATTCTAATTTTGGTTCTACTATTAAACCGGGTTTTTCTAACGTATCAACATTACTGCTGAACTGGTTAATAATAGCCGGTGATAGACCAACTAACCCTGTAGTTTTTTGATTTAGTATTTGAGAATTTACAATCATGCTGCAAAAATTATCAGGAACTAATAAATCATCATTCAATAATAACACATTGTTTTCATGTGCCATTTCTACACCCTGATTCCAGCTTTCATTTACAAACAAATTTTCTTTCGGAGTGTATAGATGTACTTTTGAACCACTAATTTCTAAGGGGGTATCAACCTTATTGTTTATTAAAATTATTTCACTTACAATTTCATCTTTTTCTAATATTTTAATCAGATTTGTTAATACTTTTAATTTTTTTTGTATTGTAGGAATAATAACAGATAACAATTTACACTTTCTTTTCTCGCTTCTCTAAAAAAATTTTAAAATTATTATATAATAAACAAAAAAGAGGTTCTTTTAAAACCTCTTTTAATTGGCTGGGACGGAAGGATTCGAACCTCCGAGATGGCTGGACCAAAACCAGCTGCCTTACCACTTGGCGACGTCCCATCGCAATTACTATATTACAATATCAAGATTTAAAGTCAAGAATAATTTTTCAAAATAAAAAGCTAAACTTTTATAAGTTTAGCTTAGGTTAAGAAAAGAAAGATTATTTTCATATTATATAAACTTAGTTAAGCTCTGCTTTGTTGCCACAACCAGTCACCGATAGCCAAACCGATTGCACCTGCCCAAGCCCATTTTTTATTAAATGTACTTAGTTTTGATATTGCTTCTCCACCTTTTTCAGAACCAATTGATACGATTGAACTTAGAACACTTTTTCCTGCTTTTGCCAGTGTAGGTACTGCTACTGCTCCAACAGCTGCGGCTGTGCCAACTTCTGCGATTTTTTCTGTTGTCGCACCGTATTTTTCCATTCTTTCATGACCGCTTTTATTATCAATTGGAGTTCCGAACATGTAGCTCAATGCTTGTTCAGATGTTTTGTCATGGTAGTCACTACCGTGGAAGTTCTTCCAAAAACCATGCTCGAATGCTGTTTCACCATATTTCTTGACGTCACTTCTTAAATCTACTTGTTCACCTTGTTGAGCAGAAATAATCTTGCTGTACAAAAGTTCCACAAAGTTTGCAACGCTGTCTTCCGGACTTAAGTGATTTGCATTTGCTTTAAAATAATCGCTGTATTTTGTATAAAGAGTTTGCTTCAATTCATCATAAGTTTGACAAATACCGTCTGCATTACCTTTTCTTACCATTTCTGCTAAGTTTGTAACACATTTATTAACTCCTGCATCAACCATTGCTTTTTCAAAGATTGCTCTATCTTGGTCGGTAAAGGCTTGAGTTTGGTTTTGCAACAACAAATTATGCATTGCACCTGCATGATTTAATTGATCCATTTCCATTTGCTGAGAAACCTGATTCATTTGACGCATAAATGTCGGATTGTACATTCCCATCATGCCCATTCCTGCATACGGTGAAGAGTAACCACCCATCATTCCCATTGAACCGTATGGAGAATATGCGCCAGCCATACCCATCATTGTCGGATCGTAATATGAACTTGTACCACCTAGTCCAAATGTTCCTAATCCGTTTCCAATTCCTGTTATGCCATAACCAAGTGACATAATGACCTCCTACTATAAATCTTTGCTTTATTAACCTTTTACCTTACATATTAATAAAGTAATCTTGTTGTTTAAAATTGACTTTTTATTTATAATTCTTAATAAAAGTTTACAATTGATTTAAAGTTTACAAATATAGAAACTGACTAGCAAATTTAATTTTTACATGTTTTATAAATAGTATGAGAATTCCAAGTATAATAAAAACAATAAGTATAGGCTGCATGATAAGCGCTTTACCAATAAGCACTAATAGAGCTTTTGCACAAACCGAAGAAAAAGATGATTTTGTAGTTGTAACAGCACCACCGAAAGGAACTTCTGATAAAGATATTTTAGCAGGAGCGCCAAATCCGTACATAAAGATTCAAGGTCAAGCTAAAACAGCTAAATTTGTAGTAGATTTAAGCAAAAACGTATTATACAAGTATAATATACAAGGCAAACCTGAAATGGCATATATGATAGCAAGTGGCAAGCCTAGCACCCCAACAAGCAAAGGCGTTAGAGTTGTTACACATACAGAAACTTATCCGTATAGAACGGCTCCGGCGCATACAAAGAGAAGACGTAATCCCGGTGCTTATGGCCCTAAAATAATCTTATTAAACAGATTAGATCCAAATACGGGCGAAAAAAGCGATATCGGAGAATTTATTCATGGCAATAATAACTATGACAGCTTAGGACGCTACGCTTCACATGGTTGTATGCGTATGGATAACGAAGTCATTAAGCAACTTGCTGCTGAAGTAAAACGCGGTGATATTGTTATTATTAAATAACTTATTTTTTCTTTTCACTTCTTGTTCTGATTGAAAGCCTGATTGGTGTTCCCATAAATCCGAACGCTTCGCGCAATTTGTTTTCCATATAGCGTTTGTAATGGTCTTTCATCAAGTCTTCATTATTTGCAAACAAAATAAATGTTGGCGGTTCAATTGCAGCTTGAGTAGAGTACATAATTTTCAAACGCTTGTTTCTGATTGTTTGAGGCGGATTAAGAGCGTAAGCTTCGTTAATAACCTTATTCAACAAACCTGTTGAAACGCGTTTAGAGCGCTCTTTTTGAACTTCTACAACTCTTGTAAAGATTTGATTTAATCTTTGGTGAGTAACAGCGCTTATGTAAATTTTAGGTACATAATCCAAGAATGGAATTTCATGCGCAATTTTTTCTTCAAATTTATTAATTGTGTTTGATTTTTTGTCTTCAATCAAATCCCATTTGTTGATTGCAATTACCATACCTTTGCCTGCATCCGTAATAATAGATGCGATTTTTTTGTCTTGGTCGGAAATTCCGTTAATAGCTTCGGTTGCATCAATTACCATTAAAGCAACATCACATTCTCTGATAGAGCGAATGGCTCTGTCTACCGCGAATTTTTCTACCCCATAATCTACTTTTGCTTTTTTTCTGATTCCTGCTGTATCAACAATTACAAATTCTTGGTCATTATAAGTTAAACGCGAATCGATACTGTCACGTGTTGTACCTGAAATATCAGATACAATTACACGATTTTCACCCAAAAGAGCGTTTACAATTGAAGATTTGCCTGCATTTGGTCTTCCGACAATCGCAATTTTAATAGTTTTATCTTCATCTTCTTCAACATCGTATTCAAAATCGGAAGTAATTTCTTCCAATAAATCACCAACACCGCCTGAACCGTGTAATGCAGAAATTGCAATAGGTTCACCAATCGCAAGCGAATAAAAATCGCTAATCATAGTGATTTGGTTGTGTGAATCAACTTTATTTACAGCAAGGAAAATCGGCTTGTTACTTTGTCTTAAGATGTTTGCAATATCCGAATCAACAGGTGTAACGCCTTCTAAACCGTCAACGATAAAAATAATTTTGTCGGCTTCTTCACAAGCAATTTTTGCTTGGTCGTAAATAGAAAGCATAATTTCGTCTTCATCACCCGGAACAATTCCGCCAGTATCAATAACCGTAAACGGGCGATTCTGCCATTCAACGTCAAAATAAATTCTATCTCTTGTAACGCCTGGGCGGTCGTCAACGATAGATTGTCTTTTTCCTACTAATCTGTTTACAAATGTTGATTTGCCAACATTTGGTCTTCCTACTATTGCGATAATTGGTTTTCTGTTCATAATACGTTCAGTCTAACATGAAAAGATTGGCTTGTATAGTTATTTCCTAAATTCATCATAATTAATTAAAAGGAGTTTTTTATTCAAATCAATATCTTTATTGCTATTTGTTTGAATTAACGGAATTTTTTGCGCTAACTTCTTAAAAATTTCCGATATTTTATCTCTTGTTATTTGCATTGTGGCATAGTATGAATCTTCGTTTAGCGTTTTAAATCCTAATTGTTTATAAAAATTAACAGCTTTACCATACTTAACTGCATTTAATTCCATAACATCAACATCAGATTTTAGAAAATGTCTGAATAGTTCTTCAAACAAAGTTTGTCCGCCAAACGGAGCTTTTTCTCCATTTGGAGAAATCGGCCAAGTACATAAATAATCCACTTCGTGCTTTTGGACACCACTCTCATTTACGATTAATCCGCAAGGTGTATTTTTATAAGTTAATAAAATACTATCAAATTCAGGAGCAGTAGCTTCTCTTGTTCCGCGTGAAATAATAATATTATATATATTTTGACCTTCTTTTGAAAGATTTGGCATTAGTTTTTGTGCATTAAAGTTATTTTCTAAGTTATGCAAAAACATAGCATCATTAGGGCCAACCTTGTATAGTTTAATATCTTTATTTGCAACCCGTGAAATATTTATTCCGCGAAAATTTATATTATCTATTTTCATAATTTTATTAAAACCTCAAAAAAGTTTTTTTGCTAATATTTGTTACAAAAAAATATACTTTTTTATGATAGAATTCAAGTATGGAAATTTTAGAAAAAATTAAGGGAAAAGTTATCGTATCATCACAAGCAATGCCTGATGAGCCACTTTATAAAGAAGAGTGTATGGAAGCAATGATGGCTTCTTGTGTGAACGGTGGTGCAGGCGGACTTAGAGTTGCAGGTGCAAGAGATGTAAGAAACGCTAAAAAGTTTGGCATCCCTGTTATAGGATTAACGAAGCCTGACGGATTGCCTGCAAATTGGAAAGAAATCGTTTATATCACACCCGGATTGAAAGAGGTAAATGCGCTAATTGAAGCGGGAGCGGATATTGTAGCGTTTGACGGGACTTCTCGAGAACATGAAAATTGCACTTTGGAAGAAATTATTTCTACCATTCATAATGCAAACAGACTCGCAATGGCTGATATTTCGACTTTAGAAGAAGGCATACATTGTGCTAAACTCGGTGCTGACATAATTTCTACCACATTAGCAGGTTACACAATGGAATCAGGTGAACCGACAGTTGGGCCTGATTACGAATTATTGAAAAATTTAGTTAAAACCGTTGATAAGCCTGTAATTTTGGAAGGACGAATTTGGACTCCCGAAGAAGTTAAAAAGGCATTTGAATTGGGCGCACACTGTGTTGTAATCGGGTCTGCAATCACACGACCACAATTAATTACTAAAAGATTTATTGAAGGAATTTAAAATGAAAAAAGCTTTAGCATTTGATATCGGCGGTACAAAAATTTATAGCAGTATTATTGATGAAACAGGAAAAATTGTTTCAGAGATTGATAAATTTCATACGCCAAAATCTATTCAAGGAATTTTGGATATTTTAAAAGGTCAAATCGTTAAGTTTGAAAATGAAGTTGATGTTATTGCGATTTCAACAGCAGGAGCCGTAAATAACGAAAACACATCTATTATAGGCTCAACAGGGAATTTGGTGAGCGATTATCCAACAATAAAATTTCAAGAATTAAGTAAAAAAAGAGTATTTTTGGAAAATGACGCAAATGCAGCAGCTTGGGCTGAATACAGAGTTGGCGCATCTAAGGGTACAAAAGTTTCTGTAATGATTACGCTTGGAACGGGTGTTGGTGGCGGAATTATCGTTAATAACAAATTACTTAAAGGTAAATCAGGTGCAGCAGGTGAAATGCACTTTAAAATGTATCCCGATAAGCGCAGAAAATGTACTTGCGGTAGTTGGGATTGTTTTGAAGCTTACGCATCAGGTACGGCTCTAAAAATTGATGCGGAAGAAATGCTTAATAACCCCGATGTTACAACTTATGATGTAATGGACGGAGTTAAAAACGGTGATAAAAAAATGACAGAGATTTTTGACCGTTGGATTAATGATATTACAATCGGAGTAAACGGTTTAGCAAATTTGTTTGACCCTGATTGTATCGTTTTATCAGGCTCTATGGCTCAATTTGTTGATGCAAAGAAAATGGAAGAAGTCGTAAATAGTGACATTGTAACATCACCAACTTCTATCAGAATCGCAACAGCGGGAAATTATTCAGGCATGATAGGGGCTGCTCTCTTAGCTTTTGAAAGCGAGGCGAAGTAAGTTATGGGAAAAGCCAAACAACGAAGCCTTAAAAAAGGAATAAACGACAGATTTAAATATATGACAAGAGAATCTGCATTAGAATCTGTTATCAAAAATATCAACAATAAAGCAGAAGTTATTGACACGATTACACTTTTTGGTTTTTCAGCAGAGGAAATGCTTGAAGCAGGCGCTGAATATGAAGACGTTATGGCATTTGGCGGTTTAGTAGAATAACATATTACATCTTCAAATATGCTTCAATAAATCCGTCCAAATCACCATCCATCACAGCATCAACATTCCCCATTTCAAAACCTGTTCTGTGGTCTTTAACCATCTTATACGGATGGAAAACGTAAGAACGGATTTGTGAACCGAAATTAATGTCGAAGTTTTCACCTTTTAATTCTGCTAACTTCTTTTCATGCTCACGCTGTCTAAGCTCTAATAATTTTGACGCAAGCATTTGCATAGCGTTTTCTTTATTCTGCAATTGTGAACGCTCTTGTTGGCACTTGATTACAATTCCTGTTGGTTTATGCAAAATTCTAACCGCAGTTTCTACCTTGTTTACATTCTGTCCGCCCGCACCGCCTGAACGCATTGTATCGATTTCCAAATCTTCAGGTGGAATGTGAATGGTTTTCTCATAATCAGGAATAATAGGAGAAACTTCGCAAGAAGCAAAACTTGTTTGTCGCTTGCCGTTTGCGTTAAATGGTGAAATTCTGACCAAGCGATGAACACCCTTTTCGGCTTTAGCATATCCGTAAGCGTATTTACCGCTGATTTTTATTGTAGCAGACTTAATTCCCGCTTCTTCACCGTCTGATTTATCAACAAGTTCAACCTTCCAAACTCTGGACTCTGCCCAGCGTGTGTACATTCTAAGAAGCATGCTTGCCCAATCTTGCGCGTCTGTTCCACCTGCACCCGCATTAATTGAAAGAAACGCATCTGCTTCATCATACTCACCGGAAAGCATTTTTTGAACTTCGTATTTATCCAATTCTTTTTCAAGTTTTTTTAATTCATTTTCGCTTTCTTGTATAAGCTCGTTATCACCGATTTCTTGCGCAGTTTTAGCGTCCTCTATAGTAGTTTCCCATCTTGAAAACATTTCTAAAGTATCTTTAATTTCGCGCGACTTTTGTCCTAATTCAGACGCCAAATTCTGATTAGACCAAACTTCAGGACTCTGCAATTTTGTTTCCAAATCCTTTAATTTAGCTTTAAGAGCGTCAAAATCGATATTCTTTTTATTATTATTTACACTTTGTTCAAGTTCTTGTAAGTTCATTTTATTCTTTCTCTGTTGTGGTGGGAACGCTTTCCCTACCTCACGCCTCTTTATTTTAAATTAATAATGGAAAGTTGAAAATGGAAAATGGAAAATTATTTATATGGTGCAAAAAATTGCACCATACATTTTTTCATAAAATACATTCAATGTTAAACAATATAATATTGATAAATTGTTTAAAACAATTTTCCATTTTCCACTTTCCATTGTCAATTCTTTATCTACCTATTGAATTCACTTCTTCAACCACTTTCTCATGAATCTCTTCAATCGTATCTGCCGAATTAATCACCTTAACTCTATTCGGTTCTTCTTTAGCTATCGCTAAATACCCGTTTCGAACCCTGTTGAAAAAGTCCATACCTGCTGATTCCATGCGGTCTTTTGTTTTGCCGACTCTCTGCATTGAAGTTTCTATATCTATATCAAAAACAATCGTCAAATCAGGCTTCAAACCGTTTACGGCAATTTCGTTCAGCTTTTTGATTTGCTCAATATCAAGCTGTCTGCCATAACCTTGGTATGCCACAGTTGAATCAGTATGTCTGTCGCAAAGTACAATTACACCATTTTTTAGAGCAGGTTTTATAACACAATCTACATGTTGCGCTCTATCGGCTAAAAATAAAAATGATTCGCAATTTGGTGAAACTTCACCATCATAATTGAGTAAAATTTCTCTTAATTTTTCACCTAATCCCTTAGCCCCGGGTTCACGTGTAACAAGAGTTTTAAAACCTTTTTCTTGCAAATATTTGTTTAAAAGCTGAATTTGTGTAGTCTTTCCACAGCCATCTGCTCCTTCAAATGTAATAAATAACGACATAAAACCTCCTTATACTATTTTATTGTATAAAGAGCAGTTTACAAGTAAAAATAAATTATTTTGTTTTTCAGCAAAAAGATAGTATAATTAGACTATGAGGAAGAGGTTAGCTGGATTAATTTTAACTATGATGTTGGCAAATACAGCTTTAGCTGATATGCCTTATCAAGGTCATGCAGAATTTGACGAGCAGTACACTGCGCCTGATGAAAAGCTTTTCACGGGCAAAACAGAATACCTTGAGAAAAAAGATGTTATTGAAATGACTGTTTCGCAGGTTTTGGACGGCTCTTATTCATTGGAAGGTGACGAATTTTTTGCAACCGTAACTTCTGATGTTTTAGGTGATAAAGGTGTAATTATTCCAAAAGGAACGGTTGCTCACGGTTCAATTACTCAAACCAGTGAAGCTAAAAGACTCGGTCGTGACGGACATTTGAGCCTTAGTTTTGATTACCTTGTAACACCTGACGGTCGAGAAATTCCGATTGAAGGTAAGATGTCAACGAAGCTTCATCCGCTTAAAGCCGCAACCAAAATAGTTGCAACAGATGTCGGTTATACGGCAGTTGGTGGTGTTGCAGGCGGTCTATTTGCCTTGCAAGCTTTAGGTTTGGAAGCTGCAATAGCTTCTCAAGGCTACACAGTAGCGGGCGGTGCAGCTTTAGGCGGTACAATCGGTTTAGGCATGTCTTTATATAGAAAAGGTAAAAACGTTCTAATTGCTCCGGGAGATGAAATCAAGGTTAGAATTTTATCAAACGTAGAACTTCCCGTTTACAAAGAAGAAGCATTACAAAAACAAGAAATGAACTATCCGGGGCTTGATATAAGAATTGCAAATATTCTTTATGAAAAAGACCCGTTTGGAGAAGTTAACACAATTACGCTCTCTCTTTCGATTTCTAATATGTCCAAAAAAGCATTTTCAGGCATGGATTTGGCGTTGATTAATGACTATAACACGGTTTTCAACCCATCAATTTTCGGTGATACAAAATTGTTGTTCTCACAGCTTAAACCCGGTGACAGGTATGCGGGAAAAATCTCGTTTTCGGTTCATAACGTAAAACAATCTTATTGGCTGATAGTAAATGATAGAGCAACAAACAAGCCGATTGCTAAAATTTCTTTAGATAACGCTTACAAAAATGTTTCCAAGGACGTGAAAAAGCGTAATGACAAGATGAAACAGGGTAAGAAAAACTACTATAAAGAAGAATCACCGTTTGATTTGTAAAATCTACAATAAATTTTTAATAAAAAAGGCGCTCTCAAGTGTGAACTGAAACCCTAAAACTAGACAAAGTAAAAAAAAGTCGGTTTTAGGGTTTT
>CAZYWC010000010.1:0-58857 GCA_964651125.1 uncultured Vampirovibrio sp. | reverse complement strand
ATTTAGGGGGTGGGGGTATTTTTTTTTTACCCCCCCCTATACCTAAATGCAGTTGCTTTTGGTCTTATAGTCTTCTTCTGTGACTCTTCTGTACAGATTTTGGAAATCATTTTTTAGAACTTCATCAATTGCTTTGTTTTGTTCTTTTGCTTCTTCAATTGATGTTAAATCTTCTCTGAAGTTTCCGTTTGTGTATACTTTCTCACATGTATTGTATCCTTTTCTGCAGTCGAAGTTGTACCATTGTTCGAATTCATTGAAAGGATCAAATGCATTGTCGTATGTTGTTAACATGTAATATTTCATAATTGTTCCTTTCTATTCATTAGCATATTTACTAACTGTTGAAGTACTAATTCCAAGCATTCTTGCTATTTGATCTTGTGTATAGTTCGAATTAGCTAAGCTTTTTATTCTAGCAATCATTGCATTCGTAATAGTAATATTCTCTTTTGGTGTTGCTCTTTCTCTTAGTTCATCAGGATCTGTATTGTTAAGTATCTTGTTTAGAGTATTACTAGACACAGCTCCTGCTTGTATTGCTTCCCATTCTTTATCTGTGATAGGAATGTATCTATCACTTCTCTTAGTTGCTCCATATTCTTGTCTGTATTTACTGATTGATTTTTGCGCAACTTTCCCTCTTTGTTCTTTAGATAAAGTTTCACCTTTTGCTTTTGCTTCTTTTTCAGCATTGGCTTTAACCGTGGCAGCCATACGTTGTGCTTGTCTTTCGATAGGTGCATTTTTTAGAGCATTGTTAAGTTTAGAGTTTAGACTACTTACTTCTTTGGCATAGACTTCTTTGGCTTTTTTGTTCGTCTGTGCATTTGAAGTGGTGGCATACTCTTTTCTCGCTTGATTGGCTAGCGATTTCATACTATTTGCATAATCAGCATACACATACTCCATGGGGTTCTTGGTTGTTGACACTAGGGTACGTGCATCGTCCGTGGTGGACATCTGGTTTGTCTTCTGGGTACGGGTGTTGACCTTATACTCTAGGGTACCGTCCTTGTTATATACCCTGCTGCCATACACTTTCTTCCCGGAGGGGGTAGTAGTATTTTTAACAGGGGCGTACTTCTCGACTTCAGCCTTATTAGTGGGGTCATAAGATATCTTCTTACCGTCAATAGTAGTTAAAATATAATTCTTTGTTTTCTTGTCGTACTTTTGGGCGGGCTCATATAGCTCATCGCTAGTCTTGGTGACAAGGGCTCCTTCAGGGCGGGAGCTATCATAATAGCTTTTACCTTTTAAATTTATCCGAGCTTCACCTTGGGTCTTCTCAACATATATAGGGCTTTTAGCTCTAGATATAATTGTAGAGGCTCCTCCAGTTTTTCCATTAGCTTGCTTTTGATATTTGGAGCTTAGTGATGCAATATCATTTTCAGCTTCTGATAATTTATAATTAAGATGGTGCTTATTTGCATCAATAACAGTCATCGAATGCTTGACCGCACGTGCCAATTCATTGTCGTTTGCTCCAGCTAACGTCATATCAGTTATCAGATTACTAACTTTACCCATTTGGATTTGTGTTGCTTGCTTACTAAGTATTGGGTATTCATGGCCCGACCCATCATAATAGTGTGTTACTCCGTCAGAATCGGTCTTTTTAGAGGCACATCCGTATTTATCTTTTGGATCATAACCTTCTAAGTCTTTTAATGCGGGCCTACTACTGATCTTGACTTGGTTCTTAGAGTCGTGGGTAGGAATACACATTACGGTGTCACCATCGAAGTCTGCGCCCGATAGTCGTTCGGCTACTTTGCTATTTACCATAACTGCATCTTTAGGTGAATTACCCAATAGCTTTTTAGCAGTTTTATTCCGGTTGTTGACAGTTAAAATAGGGATTTCAAACGTTCCGCCATGAGGATATCTTATTAGTGCTAATTTAGTACCATCCTTATAATTTGGAGCATATACTTCTGTCTCTTTTAAGCTTGGTAATGCTAATAGAACTTGGTATTTTTGTCCTGGTAATGCTGACGCTTTTAAATGTACAGCAGCAGAATCACAATCTTCAGCAAAACTTTTTAAATAGTATTTACGGATAACTGGATTGTTAATACTTTGAATACTCTTTAATTCATTAACTTTAGATTCTTTAGCCAAATATAATTGTTTTTTAGCTAAAGTGACAGATTGTTTGGATAAGAATTGTGACGGCAATGAGTCTTTCCATTCAGACCAGTCGCCTTCAATAGCTCGATAATTAATAAGCCCTTGAGTTTTCTTTCCGTCTTTTGAAATATAATAATTCTGTTCCTTGATAAGTGAGCCAAAAGGGTCATTCTTGTCATCTTTGATTGGTTTCAGAACATCAGTCATAGGCGTTCCTATTTTCTTATTCGTATTAAACACAACGTCTTTGCCTTTTGGTAAATCGTCAGAATACACGGCCATACCCTTAATATAATGAGTACCATCAACCAAAATACGAACTTGTGCGTACGCAGCTTCATTTCCCTTGCCTGTAGAGTCAGTCAAAGCCAAATCTTTAACGCCACGACGAATTTCAATAGTCCCATCTTTGTCGATACCGCCTTGTTCTCTGTACCGAATTTCCAATCTTGAGGAATCCATTGATTTCGGGTACTTTAAAGGCTCTTTTTCAGAGATAGTATCACCACCATCATGAGATTTATAATCTTTCAATGTGCCAATCTTATCGAAGTTATAAACCTCTTTGTACATAGTATCAGGAGTTGCTAGTACTGTCATTGTAGTGTAGGCACCCTCGTTCGTGGCATTCGGGACACGACATTTATATACGTGATAACCTTCTTTTTCTAACAAATATAATGCGTTTTTAAACTTGTTTTCATTAATACCTAGCATTTGAGCTGAGCCAGAGCCAACGTCAACCATAGTTTTTCCATCTACGATCTTTTTAAGCTGGTCAGCGGTCACTTGAGTTTCCATCATTCGATCTTTCTTTGTTGTATCAAGTAGAGATCTAACAGATGATTCCCCGGCTAGGCCCATTTTCTTAGCAACTTCAGCATTTGTCATAGGTTGCCATCCATTTTCTTCACAGCCTTTTGTTTTTAATCGTTCTGCTGTTTGCACCAAATATAATCTGTTTTGGTATTCAGCCCAAGCTTTTTCTTTACGATATTGTGAAGTTGTCATCTCCTCGCCAAAAGCTGCTTTGATGTTTTCTGGGGTTTCAGTCCATCCAGATTCTTTTAATTCATCTACTCTTGATAAGAACACACCCCATTTTTCATGCTGGTATGGATTATCTCCTGAGCCATAAGGATATCGACCACTATGTCTTTTAGTCCCATAATGTGATAAATAGGGGCTATCATCAGTTCCATAAATATCAAAGATAGAGGGTTTGTCTTTATACATACAATTGCCCTCCTTTCGTATCCTTTAATAAATTGTCGAAATATATAATTTTACTAATAACAGGATTGATGTCTTCCTCAGTCGGATTAAATCCTGTTACTTCGGAATTCTGATAAATTCGCAATTCAAACGAAA
Source organism: uncultured Vampirovibrio sp. (assembly GCA_964651125.1). GTDB lineage: Bacteria > Cyanobacteriota > Vampirovibrionia > Gastranaerophilales > Gastranaerophilaceae > CAG-196. Next base: position 55,347 of record CAZYWC010000010.1, on the reverse strand, counting down.
TATCTTTTGGATCGTACCCATATTCCAAACAAAAAAGAGCGGCGTATATTATTAGCTGCTCCATATGGGGTTGTGATTTGCCTGTCTTTAAATCATGAATTCGTAATAATGACTTATCAAAAGATATTGCATCTGCTGTACCAAAACAGAATTCAGAAAAATATAAAGGTACTTCTGCAGTCATGTTGAACTGTATGGCATCATTAACATATGCTTGAAGATTTGGATAAATATAATTGATGTCAATAGCTTCTCTAGGGATCCCTTGCTTTAGCAAGTTTAATAAAGCTTCGTCTTTTTTATACTTTGTCAACTTAATCTGATATCGAATATGCTCTTCAGCAAAAGAATGAGTTAATGTGCCTATAGTTTGTGCATATGAACTAAAATATCTATTAGTCATTTTTTCATCATCATAGTTTAACCAACTACATTGACTAGGGCTAAGTATACTATGACGCCCTTTTAATTTTGAATGCTCGTTCCAAATCATTAATAACTTCCTCCTTGTTTTCAGGATAGATGAATCTGCTGAAAGACATGTCGTTCATCTTATTGACGAAATAGTCTTGATTGGGTTGGTGACTAGATGTCTTTTCCTTCTTGCATTCTAGTGCTGCCCATTTGTCAAAATATAATATTAAAAGGTCTGGGATACCTTGAATGTAAGAAGCATCATTCTTCATAACGATGCAACCCGGAAATCGTTCTTTAAGTTCTTTTATTAAATCGCTTTGGAATTTTGATTCTTTCATTTTGTACCTCCATCTTTGTATGTCCTCCTTGTACACAAAAAAAATAGAGAACAAAGTTGCAGATGTCGCAAATCGTTCTCTTCTCTCCATAAGAGGGCATGTTTTTGGTGCGATTTTAAAAATACGCTTGAAAGAGCCAATTTCTCGTTGTGAAGAATATAATTTGCAAATTCCTATCCTGACTTGAGAAATGTAGCATTTACCAAAAAAAAAAGCTTGTGGTACAAAAACACACTTTTTTTGGGTAAAAGTATATATATATTATTTTAATTTTTTATATACTTTTCCCAAAAAAAAGTGTGTTTTTGTGACAAATCGCCAAAAAGCCTTTATATAAAGGAGATTTGCTGACACACTTTTGAAAAAAAAACTGTGTCATGACACACTTTTTTTGTGACAAAACGCGATTTTTTTGGTAAATCGGTAAGTCTTAACTAACTTTTACCAAAATTTTTTGTGTTTTGACACACTTTTTTGGTACGTTTTGGAAAAAGTGTGACAAAAAGTGTGACAAAAATCGCTTTTTTTGGTAAATTTTTGGTACGTTTTGGTAAATTAAAATATAATATTTGCAAGAAATTAGTCAAAAAAGAAAAGAGAAAGACTATTTAATCTTCCTCTAATCCACTCGAATATCCACAAATTTTGTTGCTTTGTGCTTCTTGTTTATTTCTTTAATAACCTCTTTGCGTCCAACATTATGTCCTCTTTCATAGCCTACGTAATACCCCCAAGCTACCAAGCTAAAGATAGATGCTGTCACAAACATTAATGATAATAAACTCACATATACACACATACTCAAATCCTCCTATTTGCTTTTATCTCATAATAGGAAGTGATTATTATGCTATGACTAATCTTTAGAATATAATACTCGGTGTATCATTTCAGGAGCAGGTTGACTCCAATAAGCAACAGTGTTTTTAATGCAAATATTTTCATCGGTTATCTTTCCCCCTTTTTGCCACCAAGGACTAAGTATTATACTCATTAAAACGTTTCTTCGATTGGCCATACATTTATTCTCCGTATAGCAACTGCAACCTCTAAAATCAAATACATTCCCGTCAATCCAAATATAATTGTAGATGCCTAAAGAGTCAAACATTTCAATCCCAGCAAACTCTGCAGATTCAGCACGTGCCATCATTTCCTCAACATTACTAGGCGCCAATAATAATCGACACAATCGGTCATAAAAGTAATAATTACGAGCTGCTCTTCCAAAATGTTTAAATGCAGGTCCGTTCATAATTTTTTCAAACACCATAAACGAAAATTTCTCAGTTGATTTTTCCCAGTGATCTGCATACCACTTAAACGATTCTTTAAATGCAGCTATTAAATATAATGTCGGCATAGACCCCGCGCACAAGCCAAAGCACAATTTTGTATCATCTGAGCTATCATTTATTGTAGACAAATAATGCACGTAATCAGACATAGCACTCCCAAGCGCAGGCTTACAAAGCAGTTCCCATATATAACTACCATACAAGTCAGCTCGTGTTACCTTCTTCAAATTGATATGTTCTAAACTGTATTCTTTATTCATGTAAAAAAAACCTCTATCTCTACATTAATTCTACTCTTCGCTGGAATATAATTCTATAGCCTTATCGAGATACCAACGAGCTTTCTTTAAATCTTCAACCCCGTTTTTATCTCTAAATCGCCACAAGTATTTAAAGACGTTGCCTATGACATACCCTTTAGCCATAGCGTCTCCAAAGTTCGCATTAAACACATCATAGCATTCATACTTTCCTGAAACGTAATGGCTAGGATGATTTACAATATCTTCTTTCTTATCGAATATTTGCATCTCGACTTTTTTAGGAATACTCTCAGATGCTTCCAATTCTTTTTTATTCATTTCGGTTTCAGCTAACAAAATATAATAGGGCTTCTTTCTGCCTTTGCCAATAGTTCCACTCATCTCAGAAATCAAGTAGTATACACTATCTTTCAACTCAAGCACCGCATCAGAAGCGGACATGCCAAATAACCCATCTGCTTCCCATATCTTATCCGATTCCCGCGGTAATTCTTCATACCACCAAGGGCTACATACAAACGACATAATAAACGTACGTCTAAACGCATGCCAAGCCAGTTCCTCAAAATCTTCACAATCCCAAGAAGTCTTGTACTGAGAATAAATCTTAGTAAGTGGATTGTTAATATTTATTCTAAGCGTGAAACTATTAACGTTGTATAGTAAAAGGCTATAGCTTGATTCAAAAGGATTGAAGTATTTAAATTCCTCTTTATAATTACGAGCCATAAATCCTTCCCATGAATCTGCAGTGTATAATCGCCAACACAAGTCGTCAAGAATATAATTTCCTTTGCACTCCGAGTGCTCGTTATAGAATTCATAATCGTAATCATTAATATTGATAGTCATATCATGATGTCCGTCAATAGTTTTGAACATTTCAGTAGCTCGCCTACAAGCATCTTCTGACTGCATGACCAATTGAAGCATTTCGTAACTTACACTGTTAGCAGTTTGCGTAACGGTCTCGCCAATTTCTTTTTTAAATTGCTCTTTATTAATTTTCAAATATAATGGCGGGCAGCATAGCTCTTTATTCCAGCATTCAATTGTCCAGATGGTTTCATCAATGTTATAATTAATACGGTCTAAATATTTGTAAAACTCGTTTACATCAATCGTTCCATCACAAAGCACAGGATATCGTAAAGTTTCCCAAATTAACGTAGAATATAATTGCCCTATCGTTAAACCATTAATTTCATATTTTTTTAGCATAGTTAGTTCTCCTTCTTTTTATTTTTTCTTACTTTTGTTTCTTTTCTTTGGATTCTTTTACAGAATCGTAGAATAGTCTTTTGTACTTTCTAATTACATCGTATTCAACATAATCGTCTGTTAAGTTAAAAGCATCGAAGCAATCTAATACTGTATGCAAATATCCGAACATATGCATAGCAAGCCATTCCCCATAAAGCATATCGAAGTTAAACTGCTCAACATGACATAAATTTAATCTCCTTCTTTTTCAAATATAATTGGTACGTTATAGTAAGTTCGCTCCCAGCCACCATTAGAGCAAGCTATCTTCACTTCTCCACTAGAGCTACTACTATATGAGTCGACGTCTTCGCAAATCACTTCTCTGCTTCCGTCGTCCATCACATAGTAAGCATTTACTCTAGTGATTTCATCAGTTTCCGAGTTTCTATCCAACTTCCAATGAGGAGTACAACTGGACATAGCTAAGGCTAAAAATATAATTATTACTATTGATGGGGCCCAAGAGATAATGGTCATCCATATGTCCCACAACTTACTTTTTTTCATTTCTTTCTTCCTCATCTTTCGCTTTGAACTCTACGGGTTTACTTGTTTCAATATTCCCTCCAAAGTTCAAGCAATCGTTACAAGGGTCCATAATTTCTTTTTGGTCTCCGTATTTACATTTAGGGCACCAATAAGCGAAGTTTACAAGACGGTATCTAGTATTATCGCTCATCTTGCGTTTCCTCGCCTTGATAATAAGCAGTATCATCTTTGAATTTCTTAATTTTCCAAATATAATCCGCGCCTGAAGGTAAAGTTAAATGCCCTTCACCTTTACTGAAATCTAATTCTCCCCATTTGCCACAATTTACTTGATGACCCCAATCCCGAGGTACATCGCTATCTGGTAAACGGTCTGCCACATTACGAGCCATTAATGAAAAATCGTGAAGAGCGTTATTCCAGTCTGTATGGAATGTACTACTCTTGTAAGATTTACTGGCTTCTGTAGCTTGATAACTAAAATATAATTCGTAAATCATCGTGTTGCTCCTTTCACGCATCGACAGTACCGGTCTACGCACTTTTCTGAACAGAAATACAGTTTCTTTAGACCTAACCAAGCGTAGTGCGGATGAGGGTAATATCCGAATGTAAAGTAGTGACCACAGCTTAAACAATAAGTGTCGCTGTGATGCACAAATGGTGCGATAAACTTTTCCATAATTATTCTCCTTTTTTGTCATTGGTATACTCTCTAACATATCTATCTAGATTTGCTTCAGAGTAGAAAGTTTTGATTAACTCATTTTTGATTCCAGAATCTGTTTGTTTTTCCAAATATAATTGGTAAACCATGACTCCGTTTTCATTAGGAGTCTTCCATGATGTTAATCCGTTATCGTATTTATGCAAAAATAGTTTCATTCTAAATATTCCCTTCTAACCAATCTTTCCAATAGCTAAGACACTCCTGCACATGAGTACAAGCATAGGTGTGACCTTCTTCCATCAACTCGCGAGTTCTGTATCCGTGAATATACCTTGGCTTCCAATCGTCGATACCTTTTTTTCTGTCATAGTGAAACACAAGAGTCTCATATCCACTATCAGTAAAAAGTGATGAAATATAATAGCTTTCACCATTACACTCCACCACGTTTTCTAAATAAATTTTTCTCTCTATTTGAAGCTGTTTCTCATCCAGCTTGTTTAACATTAATGATGACATTATTCGGCACCTCTAATTATTTCGACAAGTTTCTCTACAACCATTTCGTGATTGTTGTTTAAGGTGTCTAAATCCGTACTAGAAATGCTCCAGATCGGCATATGCTCAATAATTGAGCCACTCTCGTCACATTTGTAAACACTAGTCTTATAAGTGTATGAATTAGGTTTATATGACAAAATATAATAGTACTGCCCATTCACACTCTCGTAAGACTGTCTGGGAACTGGTATTGTTTCCCGATTTTCTTCTAATCCCATTTTATGTAATTTCTCTCCGTAAATTTTTTCTTCTGCTTTATCGCTCTTGTTATTGCTATATCTATAGGTGCCTTCGACTTCAAGTGGTAATAGTATAAATCTTTAAAAGCTGTGTTTAATCTGTCTATTCGTCCTCTTGCTTGTTCAAGCACCTTGTATGAGTAATTCTGACTGTAGAATATAATAGTGTCTGTCTTGATGCAGTTCCAACCTTCTGAACCGGCAGTGTACTGCACAAGATAAACCCATCTCTTACTGTCAGGTATGTCTTGATGATAATGACCGTTCCATTCTCCTATTTTAGTTCCTTTTGGGTAATCTAAAGACCGAAGAATGTCTAGCTCATAATCGAAGTTGTAAAATATAATGCTCTTTGGATGCTCTTTTACTATGTCTATCACTTTCACAGCACGACTAGAATCGGTGTTTACAAGCCTTCTAAGGACATAACAGAGCCCTGAAGCTTGTTGGATGGGTTCGTCCTTGTATATATCCCAACGGCGCTTAAAAACAGTTTTATAGGTGTTTCTGTCGTAGTCGCACCAAATATCAATGTTGTGTCGTTCTGTCTCTCGCTCAACTTCAATATCTACGAGTAAACTATCTCTCAATCGTTCAAGCTTACGAGTATTGTAATAGCCTTTGATTGAAGGATAGCTAGTGAACCTATTAAATATCACATGCTCACTATTAAATTGAGTCTTGTTTTTATAGAATCCATTGGCAACAAATACAGGAATATAATCCACCCATTTATCCCCAGGGGTAGCCGAGAGCAGAATCCATCGGTTGTTTTTAGCAATCTGGTAGAAAGCTTTAACCCATGCTCCACTTCCAACCAATCTCTGCTCGTCAAATATAAAGAAAGCTCCTTGCACTGCCTTATACTTTTGAATATTATTCCAACTATCTACAGCGACTGTCATACTAGGATATATTATAGGATGATGGTCTTCTTCGTTATAGGTTAACCTGAAAGGAATCATTTCTTCTTCCCATTCGTGAGTATCCCGTTTTCTAGCAGTAGTGATTATGTATAAATCAGAAGGATTTTTCATTCGAGTGTAAGTATGCTTTTTAATAGAGCCGCCATACTGACTGAAAAAATAATAGAGGCTGGTTCTAGATTTACCAGAGCCAACCCCTCCATTTAAAATACATCCATCATGCATTTCACTCACAGCTTTTCTTTGAGCTGGTCGTAAAATATCATTCTTCTGCATCGGTTTTATTTTTATCGTCTGAGTTTTCTATACATTTTTTTGCTATATACGCAACAGTGACCAATAATCCGTTCGCTAGTGATTTTCCAAGGGTTAAACCTACCCCAATTTTTACAGCTGTTTTAAACATAAAAAGTTACCTCACTTTCTTAAAATGGTAAATCGTCATCTTCTGGTAAAGATGCAGATTCGCTACTAGTTAAAGCGAATTCTCTTTCAAAGTCATCAACCTCTTGTGTGAATAGTAATTTATTTAATCTAGCACTAATTTTTTCTTCACCGGTTTTCATGTCAATGTATGTTTTTGGATAAATATCCATAGCTACTTCAGCAAAGCGCATGTCATCCAACAGTTTAACACTGTTTTCATCTAGTACAGTATGTCCTCCATCAGCTTGCATAAAATATACTTTAGGGTCATATTGAGCTCCATAATATTTCAAGTTAACCTTTAGATTGTAATATGTTCTAGGCCCGTCTTGGGTTTCGGTAGTTTTCATACGTACATTAAAACCACGTTCATTCAATTCCGTTGCAATATCTTCAGGCAAACTTAACGTAAAGTTTCTATTACCTGCATCATTCCATTTCTCTTTTCTTCCTTCGAAGTTACGGAAGCAAATCTTTTCCCCGTTAGCTTTCACCTTATTAGGGATGATTTCATAATTTTTAACTCCTCTTAAACATACAATTCCGTTTTCTCTAAATTTTAATTCCATAATTTTTCTCCTTTTTTTTATCTTTCTTTAAATATAATTTTCTTTTAAAATGGTAATTCATCTGAATGAATGTCCAACGGTTGCACATAAGGGTCGTCAGACACAAACCATTCATAATCACCAAACTGTGAAATATCATCAACAGCTTCGTTGACTAATTTCTCGTAGTAAGACTTGTCTATAGCTTTAATTAATTTTGGATTGTCTTTTACCACAGAGCTTTCTAGCCATCGGTACCCTTTGCTCCCAGGTGTAGCATAAGCTTTTCCTTCGTGAATCCGGAACAAACCACCTGCGTTATTGCCAAATTGAATAGGAGTGAATTGTCCAACACGACCTACAAAAATATAATTGTGTGCATCTTCTAACCTCTCTTTTAGCTGAGATACTTCAGCTTTTGTCTGCTCATAATTAAAACTTTTTGGTAAATTCTTATCATTTCCTGTTTCGTAATCTTTCACTCGCTTCGCTTTTCGCTCTAATTCTTTCTCCCAAACTTCTACCTTATCGAAATCTGGAAATTTTTCATTCATATCTAAATATATTTCACCTTTAGATACGGCAAAGGTTTCACACATGTCTTTGAACTCAATTGGTTCGTGTGTGAACAATGATTTAAATACATATGGGACTTGAAATTCCTTTCCGACTGCAATCCATTTGCCTTCTTTGGTTTTAGCAACATAGACGGCATCATTAATTAGACAATACTTTTCGAATTCTGCTTCGGTTTCAAAAGAATATCCATACTCTTTTCCGAATTTTATAACAAAATCTTTAATCTCTTGTCGGGCATCAGGAATCTTGATAGAATCTGTTTTAATATGACATACTTTATAGATTCGTCTTTCAACCTCACGCTTTAATAGTGTCATAAATAGCGCACCACGTTTGGCTACGATATTATCGATATTTCGCTCGTCTCTAAACGGATTTTCAAATTGGGCACTTGTTAATCCATATACACTGTTGATAACAATCTTTAGAGCATACGCCAAGTTGTCTGCTTGCTCTTCTATTAAATAAGGTTTTAACGCTCCATTTAGCATTTCACTAGCTGCCTTAAAATCATGATGCTTAATTGCAACACGAGCGTCTACCAAATCTTTAAATCGCTTCGTGTATTCAGGTCCGAACAAAGCCTCAAATATAATACTGTGTGGATGCATTGAACTGACATCACCGTCCCACACATTGCCATACATGCCTGGTTCAGAATAGACCTTACCTCCCTCGCCAATGTCTTCTCCTAAGTAAGTAGACTTAGCACCAGGGCTGTACTTATCAAATTTGTACCCAGGAAAGAATGGGAGTATACTATAACCTTCAGGAAGTTCTTCCCCTGGAATATAATCTCTATACTCAGGCAGACCTTCAGTATTAAACACTCGGAAGTTGTAGTCTTTTCCAAATTTGTCAAAATATTCACTGTATTGTTCAGAGCCAACTGGTTTACTTAAATCTCTATAGTTAAAAGATTTCTGAGGATTACGATTGTTACCAAATATAATCTTTGTGGATAGAGTATTCGTTGTATCATTAACGCAAGCATTGATGCCATGCAATGATTTAACAATACTAACTAAGATTTCTCTAGCTAGAAAATCAGCTTGTCGGGCGTTCCATACTGCTTCTGTTGCTTTAACGTCGTTTTCACAATATTCTGCAACAAGGTCCCAATCTTTTTCGTCAACTGGCTTGTCCCATGGAATACCAAGCTCTTTATGAACTTCTCCTAATTCTATTTCCCATTTCTTTAGGGACTGCTTCTTAGAGCACATATCGAAAATATCACAGTAACTAGCGCCATATGCCTCTCTAAAATATCCAGTGTGCTCGTTAATAATTTGCTTTGACAAATTGTATAATTCTTTTACCGAGTAACCACGCATACCTCGAGCATACATGAGATGATTATCATATTTACGATTGTTGAACCCTACAAGCTTGTATTTGCTCATCAAGTTCTCAATCTCTTCTGCCGATGGATTAAGCATTCTGACCACAGGATGGTTTCCTGGTAATTTCCAACACACCAAAAATAGATTTGGAAAAATTTCAATATCGAAGAATATAATGTTATCGACTGAAGCGTCAAACCCTTCATCTTCGGTGTATTTATCTGATTTAAATTTCATGTCCGCAACAACGCTTAAGCAGTATTTAGATTGATGCGTACTTTGAGCTGCATATTGTATTACAGCCGGACGTAAACTACTGACGTCATAAATCACACCATTAGCATATGCTTCGTTTAAAATATGATTGATAAAGTCTATGTTTGGCTTTGTTGAATCATGTATATCTTTATCGAGTGCACGCTTTATTAACTCGATTAGTTTTTTTTCGTTTTGTACTACCTTTTTGTCAATCACTTTCTTTTTCTCTCCTTTTTTAGGTAGGCCAGAACTTATATGGGCTATTGAAATATCATTGCATAGACTTAAGCGTCTTCTAAGTGAGCTTTTACCTGTAAATACCTTTATTTCAATATCTGTATCGTAAATTCTATTAAGTTCTGTTACGTCTCCATCGTAAATATAATGAAGGTGTATGCCATTACCTCCTTTACTGACTTCAGCGTATGTTTTAGGCCACTTGTTTGCAGCTTTACGATTTAAGCTGAAATCTTTTTCTCCTTTTTCGTTTTTTATGTCGAAATCTATTACGATGTGCTTTTCAGGCACACGAACGTAATGAATTTCAGACGTGTCTAAATCTTTTAATGTAGTTTTGCATCGAGACCAAGTGCTTTTTGGGTGCTCATTGCTATTAGCATACTGAGCCGGATAATCTTGGCAGTTACTATCGAACAACGATTTTTGTTCCTTCAAATCGAGCCAATCAGATTCTTTAACTGAAATATCAGTATTCCGATTCGACTCAAACTTTTCTGGAGCAAATGTTTCATAATAGTTTCGTGCCCGACTACCATCATCCATCCGTTTGGACTCATAAAACTCTTCGAAATAGTTCTTTAGCTCTTCCTTAAAACGAGTTTTTGTTAAAGGATAAGTCAAATTGGCATCTTCAGCATATGCCTTGTATAATTCCCAAGCAGTTTTAAGAGTCACTCCTTCTTTTGTTTCGAACACAGTAGCTGAATCAATGATAAAGTTATAGAAATCATTTGATGCACCCATCATGTTTGTCGGAATATAATTGTCGTAGTATCCCGGATTTGCTTCAAACACCTCTTTACAGTGCCAAGCTATAGCGCCTAGTTCAAAATCAATTTGTTTCATCAATCGCCTATAGTCTTTTGGCTTTACTTTATTACCAGTAGGACTTACATCAATTAAACGTCGTAAAATTCCCGACTTAGCATCTGTGATTTTTACTGGCTTATTCGTACCCATAAACAAAAAAGCATTAATCCTTGCCACATACAATTTCTCATACTTGGCGTTCATAGGCTGCTCTTCATGAGACACCAAACTGTTCAATTTAGTGTTGTCCTCAATTCTACTTAGATCACCGTCATGTTGTATAGCTACAAGTGGAAAAGTTTTGAATGGTTCCAAAGCGAACGCAGATTTACCATTACCTATTGATTTAGCGTCAAAAGCAGTCCAATAACCTTCAAATAGTTTTTGAATAATATTAAGTATTGTAGATTTACCAGTTCCAGCTGAGCCATACAAGACCATAAACTTTTGAATATCTTTGCTTGCTCCGTTGACTATAGACCCTATTGCCCACTCAATCTTATGCCGTTCTTCATCTGAATATAATACAGACATAAGCTCATCATAAGCATCATAAGGACCTTCTTGTAAAGCATATGGTAATGACTTGCTAGAATAATCGGTCTTTTTAATCTCGCTATTCGAGAACTTCAAACTCTGATCCAAAATATGATAGTTGTCTCGCATTTGCTTTTGACAATATTTGTGCCATTTGTCTATCGAACCACTATCACAATCCCATAGGTAATTAATACATTTATGCTCATCTTTTTTTTCTTTAGCATATTCATCCAGTTCGTTGTCAATTAATTCAAAAACAGTCTCTTCATCTGTAGACCAGACACCGCTTCGTTCGTCCCAGATTGCATAAAAATCACCACCACGAATCATTAAATCCGAAGACTTCTTAGCTACAAATTTAGGAGAGATTTCACAGACATCTCTTTTGACGCCATCTATATCTTTCTTGTTGCATCTTGACACAATTCGTACAAAATTCAACATAAATATCAATCTCCTTTCAACTTGTAAGTTCTAATTGTTCGTTACAAAATCGGTTAGCTTGCCACCAAATCTCAATAGTGGTTAAATCACAATCTGGGTGCGATAAAGTAAACAGACCTCCTTCACCATTAGCTTCGTATTGCCGAGTGAGGAATCTGTTTAAAATATAATTGCATTTCTCTAGGTTGAAATGGATGTCATCCTCTTCTGCCAAGCCTAAGCTCGCTACCATACTCCAAAACCATTGGGAAATCCGATTACCATATACTGGATTGTCCATAATGTCCTCCTCTATCCTAATGGAGAGTGCTATCATTACTTCTAAAACGCTACAAGGTTGGAAAATATAATGGTCTATTTCATTCTCGTCATACCCAAATTGTTGTCCGTACCGGTATCGAAGTCCAATACCATCACTTTCCCTATTTGAATCCATAGCAACCCATTCAGGATAATAAAAAGTCGTAGTATGCAAGATTGTGAATAGTTTATGATACGAATGTTTTTCATACGGTATCCCGTTGCAAACTAGGCTTTCTAACCAGTTGAAATAATCACTTTGTATACTATCACTAAATGGCATATGGACAGTCATCTCCATATATAAACACTTCGTAATCTTTCAGCATTTGGTCGTTACGGATGTATAGAACATCTACATCATCATCCGGATCTTGTAAACGCATTAATGCTTCTCGTCCGATTATGTCTTCCGCATCTTCGAAAAGGTCGTCATTCTCATCTGCGAGTAGACCGTCTTCATAGTATGTGACAAGTTCTATATCATAATCTCCATTTCCGTATTGCTCTTCATCAATAATACGGATGGGGTCTAAATATAATTTAGCTCTGTCAATTTGATGTGCATTATTCATATTCGGTTCCTCCTTTTCCTTTGGAATATATGAAGAAACAATTTTTTCATAGCTTACCGTTTCCTCTGGTATTGGTTCTGGTTCTGGTTCTGGTTCTGGTTCTGGTCTTTCGTTTTTAATTTCTTCGTTTGAATCATGCATCTCTTTATACGCCGTGATTTCTTTTTCTAAATCTTGTTGAAATTTTCGATTTAAATAATAAAAAGTGCCGAGAGAGCCAATTACTCCCCCGACAGCAAATGTTGCTAAATATAATAGTTTATTCATTATCTTCTTCTCCATTTGATTTGGTTATCAATATATCCGTCAACATTGAAATCAAGTAATACTGATGGTTCAATACCGTTTTCAAAGTCTGTTGCTGGTTGACCGTCTGCGCCCACAAAGCTAATTACAATTCTGTTATGGTGCTTTTGCAAATCATCTTTTGAGTGGTCTTTATACACCCATCCTAAATGATGTCCCGCTTCTGATTCAGGAACTCCTAGTTTTTCATAAACCTCATTTAAATATACATAGCCACGAGTTACTAGACGATTGTTAGCCCATTGCTCAATGCCTAATATAAACGCTCTATTTGCCCAAGCATCACGTGAATATGTTCCAGCAGCATTAACTTCATCAAAGAAACGTGTAATATCCATATGCGTGTCGTATTTACTCTTTTTATCACGAGTGACTTCTTTCACTTTAGTTTCTTTACCATCTTTATCCTTAATTACATATTCTTCAGCTTTGGTCTTAATCCCATGCCGTAATTCTTTATCTGTTTCTTCGCCGAAACGTTCAACTACATTTTTACGATATGTATTATGGATTTGCTCCATAGTTAACGCAGTCGTTAATAATGAAGCATATTTTTGACGAGATGTATAAGCTCCGCCTAAAGTACATCCAATAGAAATACCTTCAAGTAACAACATGGCCCAATAGTTTTTCACTAATTTTAAACCTGTCTTAGAATATATAATAAATAAGTCTTTCTTTTCATCGTCTGAAGAATAGTCAATTTCTTCAGATTCATCCGCTGATTTAATTACAGTATGCACGTTTTCAATATTTTGTTTATGCTCTTCTAAAATTTGTGTGGCTTTAGGTGTTTCTTTGATTGCAAAGGCAATAGCTCCTACACTAGCCACTGATCCAGTTACTGCTAAAATTTCAGGTGCATGATCTTTTAAAATATAAATACCTTTATGAATAGTTCTAGATAAATGATTTGATAAATTGTTTAACATAATTTTCTCCTTTTCTTTATTATTCTGTTTCAATTTCCATAGCTCTAGGCATAACTATCGACCAAGAGCCGTTCAAGTTCCTTTTTAGTGTTGCTTTACTTAGATTGTTCCAGCCCCACTTTAAATCTACGTTTGTATAAGGCAAGCGAGCCTCTTGATAGTATTGCCCTACTGTAACTTTGCCGTCTTGAGCAATATAATATTGTAATCTATGCAAACAAAGCTCTGCCATTGCATAAGTTTCGAACTCTACATTGTCATACTCATGTACCGTTCGGTGGTATAATGTTGTGCCAGGACTGGTTTTATTTTGTTGATTCCCAATTGGTTGAGTCCAATATTTTCCATAGTTCACAGGACCATTTCCGATTTTGGATTGAAAATTAATAGGTGCCGCGTCTTTGTAGACAACACTTTGTATTGTTTGCTTTATTGCGTTTCCAACTGCATCTAACATATTAAAACCAAAATTCATAAGCATTGACGTGCCATCATCAATAGCTTTTTGTAAAATATAATCCTTGACTTTTTGTGTATCACTAGATTTTTTAGACGCAACCATTTTTGTTTCTTTTTCCATTTAATCCTCCATAAAAAAAATAGTAGACTCTAAATTGAGTCCACTACTTCTTCAACTACTTCTTTTGTTACTTCTGGTGTAATTTCGTTTGATACAGTTTCTGTTAATTTTTGTACAGAATTCTGTGATAAAGTTCCTTTACTAAGAATATAACCAACACCAATCATAGTTGCAGTGCCTAACAAACCACCTGCTACAATTAAAACCTTTTTCATATTAGGTTTCTTTTTGTTTTCAGCTTCTTCACTGTCACTTTTCTTGATTTTGTTTTTAATATTGCTTAGTAAATTAGTTTTTAAACAACATTCTTGTACCTCATCATTAACTTTTTCCATTTCAACTACTTGTTTTTCTTCCATGATATAATCCTCCTTTGTAGTTTTTTCCATAATAGTGTTTGTTTTTGGTGCGATTAATAATAATTTTCATCCCACCAGATACTTGTTTGCGGTGTTTGGTCAAACGTCAGTTCGTAATATTGCATTCCGTCAGGCGTGGTTCTTTTAATATGTAAAAAGTCAATAGCACAACACCATTCAGCAGCCCGCCACATAATTTCCGAATCTTTGTATCGTTCATATAACTCATCTAATCCCAAGAAATTATAGAATTCTTGCAATGTTACAAAACCTCCTATTGAAAGGTTACGGTTCACATGAAACTCTGCATTTAGCACTCTGGTTTTTGGCGCTTTAAACCAAGTGTCGGAGTATGAATCATAAAATAATTCTTGACTATCATCCTCAGATACTAATTCGTCATATCTGCCTCCCACTGTGATATATGGGTCCGTCGAATTGACTGCTCTGATTTCTGCTTTTTCAATAATTTGGTTGCACGTTTCTGCATCGCAAGTCTCTTTTATAGCGTCTTTTAGATGACAAAGTTTGTCTGTTGATGTGGCTGCGATACCCATTAGAGCAAGTTGTTGTTTATACGTCGTGATTTGACAGATTCCTGATACTATAGTCATCCCAACAGAGCAAACAGTAAGAGTTCCTGGTAAAATATAATTCTTCCATGTTAGTTTGACTCTATCTTTACTTGATAAGTTTTCTTTATTCTCTTGCTTATTTAAAATCGTTTCTGCTTTAACCGTTGCATAATGTGTTGTCACAACGGCACCGACGATACAAGCTGTGTTAAAAACAGTAAAAGCCGTTTCAAATATAATTTTCTTATTAATTTTCATATGTTCTCCTTTCAAAAAAAAAAAACTACCAGTCCAGGTTATCTAGACTGATAGTGCTCCATAGTGTTCAGCAATCATACACTGGTTCGTTTGTGTACCATAGCTCAGCTACAGGTTGACCCACTTCATCTGATGTATATTCGAAATCCAATCTCATGGGATTGTCATTTGTAAATATAAAGTTGTCCCCCCAAGTTGTGTTTTCAGGAATGCCTAGTGCTCTATAAAACATGTTCATAGTTGCACAATCGTCGATAGACTTATAAATATAATCATTCATACTGTCTGCCGCTTTTCGTACACTCTCGATTGATGATTTGAAATATTGATTACTATATGGATCGTAGAAGATTTGGTCACCTTTTCCAGTAAGGAAAATTCTCGCTTGAGTTACTGGATGCGCAACTCTATGTCCTTGTGCAATGTCTTCTTTGATCTTTTCAACTTTCTTGTCACCAACCACGTTCTTGGTTGATTTCTCTAATTCAGTTTTAGCTAGTTCAGCCATCTTGTATGCGGCTAATGCACTAGCTCCGTTAGTAACTTCCGTTCTGAATCCACCAATTTGTGCACAAGCACCTACTGTCCATAATACAGCTGCCGGAATATAATGTGGAGCAACTACTTTTAATTGCTCTTTCATTGATAATTCTTTTTCGGATTCAGCTTTTTTGTCTGCTAAGATCTGATTAGCTTTAACAGCTCCGTCTGCTGCTAATACTGTAGCTACTCCCGTGCATGCTAATCCACCATAGAACATAATCTTTGTTCCGTGTGTGTCCCAGATAGTTTTACCTGCTTCTGTGACTGTGCGTAACAGGTTTGTTAGGTTTGGTTTAAACATATTTTTGTCCTCCTTCGTTTAGCCAAAATATAAAGAGTAATATTACTCTTCCATATTAGGGCATGTCTTCCGTGCGATTTTGTAGCACATCGGTCATATCAGTAGTAATTGCATCTATCATGTTTTTTGCAATACTTAATCCAATGTCGATTCCTTTGTGTTTTCCTAAATTGTAAATATAAACGTGTGAGAAGAATAATAGAATCCCCACTATGATAATTATTCCTATAATCATATGATCTCCTTTTCTATAAAAAAAATAGAGAACTTAATCCCTATTTTTTAAACTTTGGAAATTTCAATAAATTAAATTTCGCATTTTGTATAGCTCTTCCTACGGCAGTTGTCTGCATTAATGGCATTTCTCCCATTTCTTTGGCCCAACTGTCTTTCACAAAGTAAATTAGTAAAGCTCCGGACGCTACTCCACTTACTACTTGAAAAATATAACTAACTTTCGTTTTTTTCTTATCATGTTCAAGTTCTTCTTTCTTAAGCTTCAATTCTTTTTCATTAAGACGTAATTCGTCTTTTTTATTTGAATCTTCTGCAAAGAATTTAGTCTTGTCCATTTCAAGTTTTTCAAAGTTCGCATACTTGTCAAGCTGTGAAATATACGCATCGTTTAGTGCTTCATATTCTTCACTCGCTTTATCGACGTCAGCCATTTGGTCTTGCAATGCTGCTAATTCGACTTCCATACTTTTAAGAATTACTTTATCCATAAAATGTTCCTCCTTTATGTAATTTCTCATATAAGGGAAAGTATTTCGTGCTATTTACTGAGAATTTGTATCCACTTGACAACTTTTTTCAGAATATAATTCAGAAAGTTGAGCATTGAGGCGGTCTATCTTCCACCCCATGCCAATGACCATTAGTAAAGCTATAATCATCATGATACAGTATAATCTAGCATTACTTTTTGCTATTTTTAGTTCTTTATTCATATGAATTGCCTCCTATTAGTGTACAGCATCGTCTTTTTGATAGGCTAGTGATTGTCGATTTGCTATGCTTATCAGATTCTAAATAATAAACACATACTAAATCGGTAATTAATTCTGTCCTGATACTTGTTCTATTCTCAAAATATTTCATGTCCGTATAAAAAGATTTTGCGTGTTCAGGAGTGTCGAATCGAAAATATAATGACCTCATAGCTGCTCCTCCTCTCTATCCATGCGATACGCATTCTGTAATTGAAACGCACCTTTGTTAATTCTTAGTAATTTGAAGTATCGAGCTTCTTCTCCGTTTCTATAATAATTTAGTAAACCTTGACGATGTGCATCTCGAATTTCTTCACTATCATATCGGAAAATATAATAGTTCACTTTGCTATTGCCAAGTTTGCCCGTGTGTTGTTTGTATACAGTCCAGTCGTAGCGACCATTAATTTCAGCGTCATAAGTTTTAGCATAGTAATAATAACGACGTCCAAAAGTTTCGGACATCATCTTTTTAAAGTTATCGTTACAAGTACTCGCAATAATAGCTACGTGTAATTCCAAGTTACGATTAGGGTTTTTAGTTTTTTGTTTGTATTCCATTTTGTTGTTCTCCTTCTAAAATATAAAATTAAAACGGAGCAGCGTAAAAACCCACACTTACTCCGTCTCTTTCTAGGCTAGATACTACAGTATAGTCTTGCCCTTTAAATATAAATCTTTCTCCTTGTTTCAATCTGTTAGATAGATTAAACACCTCCTCGTCCGTTGGTATTTCATTACCTCTTAATCCAAAATAAGCCAATGCGTCTTCAGTGCTAGTCGCAAACCAAATATCATCCGTCAGCTCATAATGGATTGTAGATGGTGTTCAAGTAAATTTTTTTCTTCTTTTCATATGAATGACCTCCTTTGAAAAAAAAAAATAGAATCCAAATATCTTCAGACTCTATTTTTTTTTGTTCATAGTTCTTTTTTTTTTACTTATTCTATTATGTCCCTGATTTTTGCAATATATGCGTTAGATAATTTATGCGTGCACTCTCTCTCCTTGACAAGTATCCCTTTTAAAATACAACCTCTTGCCTTTTCATCTGGATCTTGAAAGAAATGCGTCACGCTTTCAAAAATATACCCTACTGCTACTCCTGCTGCTACTCTATACATAATTTCTGTTGTCTTCATAATAAGAACCTCACTTTCCTATAATAGGCGTTGCTTATTGTGCGAAAAAAAAATATAAAGAATTCTATTTAGAGAATTCTTTACACATTTTTTTTTTAATGTTCTCATTGTTAAATACAATTGTGTCTAGTTTCTTTAACATTCTAGGATTGTCTTTATAATAAAATTTTGATTTGATAGCTAATTCATTTTGTGCATCTATATTTTCTATACATTCCTTGTATAAAAAATCGTTGTGCTTTTTCATATGTTTATTAGCTAATATATACCCAATAAGATTTCCTCCTGCTGCTAATGCTAATGCTGATAAATTGTTCATAATAAGAACCTCACTTTCCTATAATAGGCGTTGCTTATTGTGCGAAAAAAAAAGAGCTTGATTATTTAAGCTCTTTAATTGCTTCAGCCACTTGCTTTGCAACCTCCTTTTTTATTTGTTCATTTTTATTCATCTCACTGGCAAGTGCTGCAACAACAGTCCCTACGATTGAAATGCCTGTACAAATTTTACTAAGGTTCATAATAAGTACCTCACTTTCCTATAATAGGCGTTGATATTAATGCGAATCGTTACTTAGTACCTCAAGTAATTGTGTAATGCTCTTTCCCATTTCGGTATAAGTCTTCGCACGTGTTTTATAATAGTTGGCTTTGGTAGAATATAATTTACCGATTGAGCCCACTATACTGCCTATTGCAATCAAGATTGAAATTTTTCCATTCATGATTTAGCCTCCTTCGTTATAGGAAAGAAAAACGGTGCGAAAAAGAATTACTGATTCCACGGAAGCGAAGAAAGGATGCTATACGCTATATCGTTCCGTATTTTCTCCACTTTTTCGAGCTGCTCATCTGAGAGATTTGCATATGTAATCTTTTCACCATGCTCTTTTGGTTTGGTCACTACAGAAACGTAATCGTTAGCCATACAGTACCCATTGGTAATGTATTCTGGAATATCGATGACAATGTCTCCGGGAACAGCTTTAATCAGTAATGCCATAATTTTTTCTTTTTCTGTCATAGTAGTACCTCCTTTAAATATAATACTATAAACGAAATTAAAAAGAATAGGCTAAAGGGAGCAACGAACTCCTTTAGCGGCGGGGCTTCCATTCATCCCTACATTCGTGTCACACCACTTCTATTCTCCATAATAGTGATTGTTTTTGGTGCGATTAATAATTAAAAAAGCTCTCCTAAACATCAAGAGAGCTCCTTTAATTAATAATCATACAAATTTGAATTTGAGAATTTCCTTGAGAAGATTTCCCACTCAAAGAAGCAGAAATATAACTATGCATCGACTTTAGGTAAAGGACACATAATCATGGTGCGGGTGACAGGAGACCACTCCAAAAATATAAACACCCTTTATCCATAGGCTTAATGCCCGTATTATACACGTTTGAGAAGAATTTGAGAAGATTTTTTGCTTCTATTTATACCCGAGTCTATTTAGCAAGTCTGTATCATTTTGGTTGATTAGGTGCGTATATGTATCAAGAGTAATGCTCACACTGCTATGCCCAAGACGATGACTGACCGACACTATGTTAGCTCCATTAGCAATCAGGTTACTTGCGTGTGCATGTCTAAACTCGTGTAAAGTCATACGAGGCACGCCTGCTTCCTCTATTGCTTTATCCTTATGCCTAGTAATGGTTGTGCGAGAGATTTGTTTCTCATCTCCAAATATAAACCATTCTTCGTTAAAACCTTTCCTATTTCGTCTAGACTGCTTGAACTGTTGCAAATATAAACTGAGCTCTTCGCCTAATTCTACATGGCGCACACTATTGACTGTCTTAGGAGTGCTCAATTGCAGATGGTTCTTACCACATTCCTTGCTAAATGCTTTGTAAATATAAACAGAGTGTCCATCGAAGTCTTTCCATTGTAATGCCTGTATCTCACCAAGTCGCATACCTGTGAAAAACAAAAGAGTAAAAAATGCTCTATAAATATCATTGTCAACGTATTGAATGAATTGATTGAACTCTTCAACACTCCACATATGATTGTCTTTCTCTTTCTTTTTCATCTTGTCGTCAAACGTTTTCTTGAATGACTCAATAACAAACGACGGGTCGTACTTCAAGTCTAAATATGTTTTGGCGTACTTAAATATAGCTTTGTATGTCTGCAAGATTTGGTTCTTTTGACTAGTCGAGTAGTCCATTGATTTGACCTTAGACCTAAATATCATACAGTCCTTCTTAGTGACCTTATTAATAGGTTTATCTGTGATGTTAGGCAAGATGCCTCTCTCGACCATGTTTTGACGTTTCCTAATGGTTCCAGCTTTAACATCAGATACGTTAATAATGTTTTCAAGATACTCCTGAGCAACCTCACTAAAATATAAACTCTCTTCTTCCGTCTCTTCTAATAGTGTTTTTCTTTTTAAGTCTCTTTCTGCTTTTTTAGCTTCCTTCTTATTACGAAAACCTCTCAATGTATGATTGCCGCATTTAACGTAGTAACGCTTTCCTTGAGCGGTCTTATACTCATAAATTGACGTATCGTTTTCCTCCTTACGAAATAAGTGTAGCATAAATATAAATCTCCTTCTTCATAATTTGTAAAAAAAAAAGAGAACTAAGCCAATTTAAGGCTTCCGTCCTCTTCGTCGTAGACTGCATTACATGTGTCTACAATTGGTACTTCTAAGTTTTCACAGATTGTGTCTAAGTCTTTCTCTAGCATTAAATACACTGTTTCTTCGCCATAAACCTCGCAATAAGGTTCGACGCCAAAGAATTCTAGTGCCTCTAACAAGATTTCCTCCGATCTAGAATCTGTTTCGACTCGCAAAATTCCATATGTATCTTCCATAATACATGTCCTCCTTTTTCTATAAGAGGGCATGATATTATAGCGATTTAAATCTCAATCTCTTCAAAGTATGCTCTTCTGTTTAAAATATCAATGTATTCCTGCATAGTGTTCAGTTGAGTATACATAAGCTCAAGCTGGTCATCACTTACATAATCACAGTTCTGAGCTACAAATATAAACCATCGTAGCTCATTGTAGTGAGTAATTAAATCCTTGTATTCTTGAATGAAGAGCTGTTTCTCAAAGTCTTTCATTATTCGATATGAAAAATCTTTTTCAACAAGTTGATTAACATTTGTAGAAGATTGTTAGTGGCCTTCAAATCAGTATTATCTGAATTACTGTCTGAGTCATTATTGTCTTCTTTTGGCTTTTCGACTTCCGAATCTAAAATATAATGATTGAAATCTACATACATAGCATTCTTGTCTAAGCTTGTACCAGTCTCAGCGTCGATGCTAGTATATTGATGAATTGAGCCACGTGCAGATGTATCTGAATGATATAGTCCATCGTTGCTATCCCATTGAGCAACCCATTTGTCGTAGTTATCTAAACCTTCGTTTAACCAATTTGTGAACCACCAAGTACTTGAATAGATGCCTGTAAAATATCCAGCATCTTTCATAGCTTTACAGAATCGTTGACAGAAATTTAAGCAATGGTCTTTGTCTAAGACTCCTTTTTTACTCTTGTAATCGTCGGCATCTTCCATGTCAAACCATACTCCAAGTTTAGGACTGCAATCTTTGATAGTGTCTAAGAAATAGTTGATTTCTTCTTCAGATGACTCATCATCAATTGCATATGAGTAACAATATAAACCATACGGAATACCAGCTTCATCTGCTTTTTGTACAAATTCTTTGAATTTAGTATCTGTATTAGTGCCCCAAGTAGCTCGAATAATAGCAAAGTCGTATTTACTCAAATCCAAGTCACTTGAGTTGTGCTCTGAAATATCAACACCCCAATACTTTACATTAGAGCTATCTGCTTCATCAGTTGTAGGAACAGTTGCATCTGGTTGGTTGTCTGTTGATGATGTGTCCGTGTCTTCATCAATAGAACTGAATGTGGCCCATCTATCGGAGTTGTAGTCTTCGCCTGAGCTTACTGCTACCATGATTAAGTTCTCAGCTTCGTACCAACAAATATAACGATGACCGTTGCCAACCCACTTGTAATGGTATTCGACAGTATCACCAGTATTGTATTGTCTGCAAATCCAGTTACTTGTTGGTCCATTCACACGAGCGTTTAATTGGTCGACGGTAAACGTAGCAATCGCGTGCTCTTCAATCAATTGATCTGTTGAGAACGAGCAATCAGCAGTGGAGCCACCAGTAGTAGTCCAATCTAAATCTCCACCGTTTAAGATTTGAGTATCGTCCACGAAGAACACTTCAGCTGGATTAATATTACCCGGCATCATATACACTGTTGTGCCCCAAGCTGTTACACCACCAGAAGCAACATAGTGTGTTCCAGTCCATTGTCCAAGAGCTACCTCGATATGATTATGATTTCCAGTTGCGTTACCAGCAGTGCCTTCAGAAAATAACTGTTGGCCTTGCGAAACCGTCAATCCGACATATGCATCAGCAGTATTGTCATGGATAACCATCATAGTGATGTATTGTTGACCATGTGAACGAGTCATGACGGGAGCTGTAGATTGCCAGAACATAGCATTCCCATAAGCCTCTCCGTAATCCGTTGCTACACAAACCATATCGCATGGAGCGTATCCATTACTTATTCCACTGTCTGCTTGAGCATCGTCAATTGCGTTAGTACCTCTATGTGAGTAATATCCATCAATTGACTGTGTAATATTCATGATTGG
Source organism: uncultured Vampirovibrio sp. (assembly GCA_964651125.1). GTDB lineage: Bacteria > Cyanobacteriota > Vampirovibrionia > Gastranaerophilales > Gastranaerophilaceae > CAG-196. The sequence goes on along the minus strand of CAZYWC010000010.1, from coordinate 32,138 downwards.
ATTTGGATACATAGCGTATTGAACGCCATTATTTGAATATTGTTTATTTGCTTGCATTTAAAAGTCTCCTTTCAAATATAAAAAGCAAACACTGTGCGCACCTTCAATTTTGCTTGGAAATTAAATAGTTACAGTATTTGCTTTATTAATTAAAAATATAAATTTGTAAATTTAGTCTACAACCGGTCTAAACTCGCCCATTTCTGCAAAGCCTTCAAGTTCTTCATCGGTTTCTTCGTATTCCATTTGATTTGTTTTCAAATCCATTGCATCATCATATACGATACCAGTTGCAACTTGTTTGATTTTCTTGTTTGAGTCTGATTTGGTATGAATATAAACCACATCATTGATTGTTTGTTCTTCAGTTACAATTGCCATTTTCTTCTCCTTTAAATCTTGCTTTCATCCAATTCACCTGTGATTGTTCCGTCAACTGTATAATCTTCCAATGCTCGGAATTGATTGGCGTATACTGACCAATTGGTGGCAGACTTGTAAGAGCCAACAAGGGATTTTGGAACGTAAATGTAGCCTGTGCCTGATGCGATTGGAGTGGATAGGAATGCATTTGTATTATTCAATGCACATATTGTATTGTTCCCGATAATTAATATTTTTAGCCCTGTGCTTGCAAAGCTTCCAGTACCGATTGAAACTAGCTTGTGAGCTCTTAACTTTGTCAAGCTAACACATTCGTAGAAAGAATAATACCCAAGAGTTTTCAAATTTGGAAATTCTTCTACTCTCAATAATATGCAGTGATAGAAACTATAGTTCCCAAAAAGAATAACGTTTGGGGCATTTATATTTATCAACGCCTCGTCGTTGCTAAAAGCGTAAATTCCACATTCTACCGCATTTGGAATCTTAACGAATTTTAAAGCTTGGCAATATTGGAACGCACAAGCTCCAACTTGTGTAATTCTATCATTTGAGTAACTCGTAATCGTACGATTAATTATTTTATCAATATCACTCGTTTCCTCAAATTCCACCATCTCCCCATTCTCGTTCGGAACCTGTATACTCGGTACGTCCTTATACGTCGCACCGTTTATTACAATATTACTCATTAGGAAATAGTCACTACCTTAGTTGACGAGTCTTGACTAACTTGAGCAGTCGTTAAACTACCTGTTACTTTTGTTCCGTCTGCTCCGTATGCAGTTTCACCTTTTAATAATGAGCTTGCAGATACGCTTGCGTCTGAAGTATCAACAAACTTTGCTACTCCACTACCATCTGATAATGGAATACTGATACTAGGTACTGCTTGGTACGTTACTTCATTAATTTTTACATTTTTAGCCATGATTTTTTTCTCCTTATTCTACTTTTAAAGTCGCCCCATCCCATGTTATTTTTCCGTAATTTGATGGAATAGGGTTGATTGTGATGTTGTCTTTAGCTGTAAGTCCTTTGATTTGTACAGTTTGAGTTTCGTCTGAAGGCGTAAATTCATAATCACCATCGTAATAAATGACATGTGTTCCAGACTCTGTAATGACACCAAAGTCAACGTCAAAGGTCGTGATATTTAATGTGATGTCGTCCATTATATAACACCTTCTTTTAATACTTGCTCAGCAGCAACTTTGAAAATCTTGCTTGCATAAGCATTACCATTACTATCTTTACAACGTAATTGAACTAGCAAACCACCATATGATTTAAGTTTCGAAGTGTCTTCTTGCGATAGTGTCACTTTTAGAGTCTTTTCTTCTTTAATCATCTCACCCAAACTTTTCTCAATCACGACATTATTAAATTGAGATAACGATACAAAGGCTTCTTCTAAAATATCAGTGTCAATCGGTAGATTAAACACTAATGTCGGAGTTGTATATCTGTGCATAAGACTCCTTTCTTTCAATTAAAAATAAAAAGAGAAGAATGAAAATATCATTACTTCTCTACTAAATATTTGTTCAATTCATCCATAGCGTTTTTTAGCTTTTCTTGCCCGTTACCAGTGACTTCATGATTCATGATAACAATAAGGCTACGTAATATCATTTTATTAGCAGTTTCATTATCTTTAATCAGTTCAGATTGCCTGTGAATCATATCGTCATGTTCTGCCAATCTTGTATATACATCGTTCTGCATATGAATTAACAAATCACGGTTAGAATTTTCTACAGCTTTTAAACGCTCGTTGTCTTTGGCGAGTAGCTCTGTGTGCAGTTCTACGGTTTCACGCATTTCTTCATTTGGTTTTTTAATACCATTAACGAATTTAACAAAACCATAGATAGCGCCCCAGACAACTCCGCAGAATGTAATTACATATATAATCTGCTCAGATGAAATAATAAACTTGAACCCATTTGGATCCATACTATCCTAATTGTCCTTCAGAGCTACTCGAACTGTCGACTTCGGGTAATCCGGCCAAACTTGTTAGAATGCTCAAGATTCCAGCAAGACATGCACTAGATAATACAACCTTCCAATCGACAGATTCTAATAGAGTACTAGTTCCAATCATTGCAACTAGTGTTTGACAAATGGTTTTTAAAGCTCTAATCAAAGCAGCTTCCCACCATTGTGGATTTTTTAATTGTTCCATTTTGAATTCCTTTCTACGCTGTCATTTTCTTAGCTGTTCCGCCAACATTGACCCACACATTGACAGCTTTCTTTAATTTACGACTATCTCCTGTTCCGACCAAGACACTGATTTTACCGGTCCTTTTCGTACCTGCATCGTTCAACGAGGTTGTCGATTGAGACCGAGTTGTGAAGTCAATACTTACTGCACTCGACTTATTGCCATCTTTATCTACAGCACAAATACTAACCGAATATTTGGTATTTGCTTTCAAATTCGAAAAAGTGTAAGTATTGTTAATTGTTTCAATAGTGTTGGTTTGATCATTACCTTTAATTGTTATTTCATACTTAGCTGCCTTAGAATTACCAACCCAGTTTATGATAGCGCTAGTGGTCTGAATATGCCCTGAATCAACCGATACCGATGTAGGTGCTTCAACCGCTTTCGAAATAGATGGTAACCTATCCGATATATCAAGATTAGTCCAGTCTTGTTGTAAATGTCCATAATAGCTGGCATTGTACCCAGGTACTGACATGATCATCTGACTCGCTACAATTACTCCACTTAATTTTCCATCAGCATTATATGAATAGACAGCCGCGGTCATGGTATTTTCGGCTTGCCATTCCATTCCGCTTAAAGTCCATGAACCACCGCATGCAACTGCTACTGTATCGTAACGATCATAAAGACGTCCATATTTCTCGTCATTTGTACCGTTCAATAACTGGTGACCGTTGTTAACAGTATAGTAGTAGGAATGAATACTTGTAAGAGATCTTAGTCGCTCATTATCACATCGGACTCTAATTTTCCGATTGGCTTCGTCCAATTGATACCAAATAAAAATATCAAACGCATATTTACCGTTTGACATGGTTTGAATCCAGCCAACATTTTGCCTTTCGCTCCAAGCCATTTAATCAGCTCCTTTCTAGCTTTCAATCTGAATATAAATAGAACCTTCTTCCCATCCACTTGTAGACGGGTCATCACTAGTTCCATAATAGATTTTTGTTTTAGATGCAGATTGAATCGTCGGCAAAATAGCATCAATTAAATTATTGTACTTAGTATGCCAATCCGATTCACCTTTAGTTAATTTATATACACTTAAATCTACTGTATCAGCCATTTTGATTTCCTCCTTAGTTCATGACAATCTGAATTGATTTTGTCGCATTTTTAAAGTTCACAACGTAATGCCCTGCTTCCGTTGTTACAGCCACTCCATCGACATTTAGCTGTGTTCCATTTTCGTCGTACAACACATGCTTATCGGCGTACACAGTCACAGTATTTCTGTCCGTGCAAATCCAATAAAGCGTTACGTGCTGTAAATTTGAACCACCAGCAGTTGCACCGGCCGAGATACCAGCACCGTATGTGCCAACGTATCCATCTAGAGTTGGGTATCTATCTAAATCATGCTCAATGTCACATAGTTTAACTTGATTGATTGTATACCCTGACTCGATAGCTGAGATACGATTGCTTAACTTAGCTTCATTCGTATCCGTGATGTCTTCATAAGCTGTTTTTGCTTGTTCCGCATAATACTTGGCGTTGTCTGTATCTTCACCATCACGAATACCAGTATTACCTGTTGCCCAAGTTTTTGCCCATAAACCGCCATTTGCGATTAATTCATCAACTTTTGCAATTGCTGTTTCATATGGCGAACGAATAGGTTTAACTCCAGACGCAACTTGTAACACGATTGGGTAGTAACTGACCATCTTATCGGGGTCAGAGGCTTTGTAAATCTTAATCTGAGCTTTGTAATTACCTGCTATAGCTGTGGTTTGAGCATCTACTGTGAATGTAATAGTGTTGTTCGTTTCATCGACTGTTACATCTTCTGTTGAGATACTTAAAATGTTTCCGGAAATAGTGTCTACATCTACTGAGGAAATCTTTCCGGTCATTTGCTCAATAGGTTTTACTGAAATTTGATAGTCGTTATCACCTTGCATCATTGGAATGACAATTGTTTCATGACTATCTAGAGTGATTTGTTGCAAATATAATCATCTCCTATCTGTTTAAAATTATTGTTGTGTAATACATGTTGTATACAATTCCCAATACTAGGTCTAAGGTTGGTACATTTCTATATTTAATGCCATCACGAGTGGTTCCACCTGGAGTTTCTGGCTCCCAATCTTTCAAATAGTTATACCAGTTAGTAGCATGTTGTCCACGTACTGGTTGATAAGGGTTTGCGGGTCGTTCGAAGTTAGCTAAATATGTCAATGCTAAATATGAAGGGTCTTCGGTTGAGTTAATGTAAGCAGCCCAAGTCATAGGATAAGATTTAGAGCTAATCCAACCGTCACCTATTGCTATCAAGTCACATTCCATATTTCCATAGTCTTCAAACTTAGCTCCTCGAGATTCCAAATATGATGTGCATCTAGAGCCTGGGGTCCATTGGACTAAGCCATATCCACTACCACCAATTTCACTTCGGTTGGGATTAATTGACGATTCCACTGTACAGTTGCCCAAGATTCCGCAACAAGCTTGGAGAGTGAAGCCGTGAATATTATGCAAATATCCATAGAGGCATTTAGCGTTGTTCTCCATCTCCTCTTGATTAAGCCCTCGGTTTTCTGTAGGAATAACCCATGCCAAACTAGGTCCTATCCAATTAGGTCTTAATACGATCGATGGGGTGCCGATGTTACCCATGATGTTAAACACTCCTCCGCCTCCGCCGGTACCTTGGTTTTGCCCAAAATACGAACCTTCGTGATACATAGCAACGTGGTTATAACTAAAAAAGCAGATATCTCCATTTTGAATTTGAGAGATATCTACTTGAGTACAGCACGAGCCTAAAATTGTGGATTGCCAATGAACACCCCACGACCAAGCTGTAGGATAGCCTGGAACAGCGACTGATTGGTCTAACCCCCAAGAAACGTATTCTTCAGCTCCGGCATAGCACTGACCAGAGCCATACCATTTACCAATATGGGATGTAACAAAGTCTTCCCATTTCTTAGACATTTACTAAGCACTTACAATATCGAAATACTCTGTGTCTGAGAATGAAGTTGGTGTGCCATCTTTAATACATTCCCAAATATCAGAGCTATCTGTATACCATAAACCTTTAGTAACAGTCATTCCTGTTGTGTAAGTGATTGGTTTCGTGTAATCTGAGCCATCATTTTCAGTTGTAGTTTCAGACTCGATTTGCACATATTCTTTCTTGATTGTAAGGTCGCCTAACTTATAAACTTTGTATTTATAACCTTCTTTGTCAGAGTCTTCATAAGTCACCGACACCATATCAAGAATGTCTTTTTGCACTTCTTCTTTTTCTTGTTCAGCTTTCTCAGCTTCTTCTTTAGCTTTTTCTTCAGCTACAAGTTTGTTGTATTTTTCTTCATCAAATTTTAGTTTCAAAACACCTGACTCATCGTAAGTTGCTGTATAACCTTTGATTTTATCGAAATAAAAAGCAGAATCTTCTAACTCTGCTTCTGTAGGTGTTTGAGCTGTATAAATTGAAGAAATACAATCAATTCCTTCATCTAATTTGTAAATATAAACTTTCATTATTTAATTCTCCTTAACTTGATTTAGTATAGTAAAGTGTTACATACGAATTATCAAAGTTGTTATTCATGCCGCATTCAATCCAAATATCAGTATTGTTATTCGTTGTACTTAAACTGATTCCGTCATGTGAATTATTTAAATGTCCTCTTGGCATAGCTACAATTACTCCACTAGTTGCTATTGCTACACCTTCTAGTTTAATAACTGATGAAACGCCAGTTATGCCGTGAGCTACTACTTTAGTAGCGCTAGAAAGTGAACCTGTTTGAACTGTTTTCTTATAAATGGTATTTCCATCAATCCAAGTTGTATGCGTATTAATTTCGCTCGTTGAGTAATTAGATTGAGTGGTTAACGAAATATCAGTCGCTCCACTTTCCACATTAGTCTTCCAACTAGTGATAGTCTGTTTCCACGATTCCAAAGATATAAACCGAGTCACAATACTATTCAGTGATTGTTTCACACTGTTAACTAGTAAATATGCAGTGCCTTTCATGTTGGTAGTTCCATTAACTTCTAGCTCGTCTGTGCCATCACTTGATTGACCAAATAATGCAATCGACTTGCCACTTTTACCAAAGTTCATTAGTGTATAACTTGGTCCAATTGTTACAATATTCCATTGGTAATCAGAGCTAAAATAGTCCTTAATGCCAAATCTAACTTCATATGTATCTGACATATCTGATAAAATATCACCAGCTTTTTCATATGTAGCACTTACGGAATATCCACTAGTTGTAGAATATACACTAGTCCAAGCTAGACCAGTTGTACCATCCATACCTAGTTTTCGGTATTGAATAGCAAAGCCGACAGTGTTTTTGTTATTAATCGGTGCTACAGAATATGCGTAACTCAAATATGCGTACGTACCTTCTGTTTCGTTTTCGGTTAACGCTCCAGTGCTAGAATTTTTCGTTGCCCTTGCCGCTTTATAGCTTGTAATCTTCGGACTAAAATATTCTACAATCGTAACAGTTCCAGAACTAGAAGTAACTCGTCCACGACTATCAGTAACACTTGCTGTAAACGGAACCGAGCCACTAGTAGTAATCACGTTTGTAGTGATGGCATTACTAGCACTAGAATATGTATAACCATCAATGCTAACAGAATGTGAAATAATACTAGAACCTTGATACCCACTAGCTGTTAGCGTAAATATCAATTGCGATTTGTTCTGAATGAAGCCACCAAATTTAGAGACTACATCACCACCCGTAGCATCTGCATAAGTTACATTGCTTAAAGTTGGCGTATATGAACTCGGCACAACCAGAGTCAAATCGTTATTCCAACCACTACCAATTATCGTATCGCCAGATAGTGTATCAACAGTAGTTAATACAGTTTGCTCTGAACTAGTGGCAATCTGAGTTGCTAAACTAGTTGGAACAGTCCATGTATATGTAGTAGTTCCAGCAGCTACATCAGCAATAGTTGTTTTAGTTCCGTTAAATGTGTAGTACAATCTGTGACTAAAAGAAGTAGAGTGCGGGCTGATTGTAAATGTTACAGTTTGCCCTAACTCTACTTTTGAGCTTGATAGTGCATATGAACTTGAGCGTGGGATCGTTGGGACGTCTTCATCGGAACCACCAAAGTCAATGTCATTAGGCAAATATCCAGAATCATTACTAGTCCGAACCCTAGCCCAAATATGACCTCTAGCCGTTCCATCTGATCTATGTGTTAGCGTAAAGTTTGATACAACTGGTCCACGCATACCACCGTTATTATAGCCACCACTTGTAAAGTCACCATAGCCACCACTTAAAGCAGTGTTTGAATTAGTGTATGCATCATACCAATACAATTGAATATAAACATGACTACTATTCCATCCAATCCATTGACCATCGATTAATGCATAACAGTAAATTCTGGTAGTGTTATTTTCAGTATTTTGCTCGCATGTTTCCCAATGAACATTCAATGTATAGTTATAGCCATAACCACCACGTGAGCCTACTGATGCTGTAACTGTTCCTCCAGCCATTAAATGCCACCAACTTTCTTGAAATCTAATGAGCCGTTACTTCTCGGTACAAATGCAAAGTTACCGATTTTCAAACTCGTATTAATATCAGCCTCTGTAATATTCAGTTTTGACTCTGAAATATAAGCTACTTTAGTTTCACCTTGCATAAATGCTAATTCAGAGTTGCTTAATCTAGTCTTGAAACTAGAGTCACTAGTCCCTAATTCTAAGACTGGTTTGCTATTTGAGTCAGTTGTGAAGTTCATGTATGACTTCATTTCACTAACTGTTGTATTTACGTTATCAAGTGATTTGTTCGTGTTCTCGATTGAATTTGACAACTCGATTTTCAAACTATCAGCTGACTGTTTAATATCAGACTGAGTTGTTTTCTTGAAATCATTCAGATTTGTTTGGACTTGATTGATTGCTGTGACATTAGTTGAAATTCCAGTCAATGCTGTTTCTACTTGTGAGCTCAACTGAGTAGTAGTGGATTGTAAACTTGATACATCACCACGTGTATTAGTTAGAGTGTTTGTTACATCATCAATATCACTCTGCGTATCTTCTGGTGCAGGAGTCCAATCTGTAGCTTTGTTGCCTTTTTCGAGTTTGAGGTCACGAATGTATATGTCACCTGTGAAATCACGTGCATAGACCATTATAGTGAACCATATTGCATTGTCCCAAATGTCGCTAGTAGGTGTTGTGAACGTATTAGTGAAATAAATCCATCCACCTGTATTGATATTCATATTGCTTGATTTCACGCCGAACCAATGGGCAGTTCCGTCTTTTTTGTAATTTCCATCGGCATAGCAATTCATGATTGTATGATTAGTAGTTCCTTTGACGATATTTTCTGTCCAATACCAGCCACTCATTGTATACTCAGTATTTGCACTCAGTTTCTTCAACATTGGTTGACTGAAATATGTTGTTTGAGTCAAGACTGAGGAGTTGATATGCAAGCATTGATAATTTTCTTTCGTCACGAATTCGCATGTATATCCATCTCTAATGACTGTCTCCCAATCGTCATAATTCTCATGCAAACTCGAATTCAGCAACAAGTTCCTTCCGCCGATTTCTAGATTGTCGATTTTGGAGTTAGCTGAGTTTGCAACTTGACTAACTGAGCTGACCGTTTGATTAATACTATTAGCTGTTTGAGTGATTTGTGTATTAGTTTCAGTCTTAGTGTAGTAATTACTGAAATTATTATTAATCTCAGTAATGTTATTTGCTTGTGTCGTGACTGTAGCGTTTAAATCGTCAATTTCTTGCTTGGCTGAGTTAACACTTTGACCCAAATCAGTAAATGCATTTAACACTACTGGAGTTGTTTCTTCAGTCGTGTTGTCATTCTTTAAAATAATGTACTTTTGCCACAAATACATACCATTTTGAATTGAAGGCATGGTAGTCATCCAATCGTATCCGTCGACGTGAGTAAACTCTGTGCCACTCGTGCTTAAACAATAGTAAGCCGTGATGTCAGTAAAGCCATCTGCAAATGTTGCAATTATTCGTGGTGTACTATCCCAACTTGTGCCATCCGTGAATTTAATGGTTTCGTAATACCAAAGATACTTATTCTCACCATCAGGTTGTTGTCTTGAATTTGACCATCTTGTAGGAGCCGTTGTGCTGTCGTTATTGACTGCAAAATGCTCAATTGGGTCCCCATCAAAGCCTGTACCTTTATCACCTTTAATCTGTGACCAGTTATACTTAGTCGGGTCTGTTGAGTCGCTTTCTGTGCTATCAACATAGATACCTATGTACGATTTGCCATTTGAAACGCTTGTGCTAAAGCCGATTTGACCGTCACTTGAATTGGCATAAGCGAAGTGCGTGTATGAGGTCTTACCATCAGCACCTGGTTCTCCAGCAACACCTTGATCACCTTTGTCTCCCTTTTCACCTTGGTCACCTTTATCACCTTTGTTGTAGAACGTATAAATGTAAGGTTCCGTATAAGTCTTGCTGTCGTTAGTCCAAATTGTTTCATCGTAACGCCATAAGTACTTTTTGGTTTCGTCAACCTTTTGAATTAACTCAGTCCAACCGTTATTATCACGAGTGACTCCAGTGTCTAATCCAGTCGCTAAGTAGTAATGCTTAATTTCCGAGACTCCAACGCCTGTTGCGCCTGTTTCACCTTTGCCACCGCCTGCACCGTCTACACCAAAACGAGACACTGTATAATATAAACTATCAGTACCATCTGAGAAAGTCTGTTTAACTCTACACCAGAGGTAATTCCCTTGAAGTACATCAATTAATTCGCTCTGCCATTGTCCAACTGGAACCACAGTAGGTGATTCACTTTCTTGATAAGAAATATCTTGGTAAGTAATTGTGCAAGGGTCTCCGGTATCACCTTTGACTCCTTGAATACCCTGAACACCTTGTTCACCTTTAGCTCCTTTTTCTCCACGAATAGAAGCAGTCGTATAACTAGTTCCATCCGTAAAATTAAGTGTTAAGGTGTAATCATCATTCAACTTAGCTTCTTTAATACCGTTACCGTCATAGCCAGACTTGACAATCTCTTTAGTTGGCAAAGCTACAGCAGATTGTGAGCCATCACTACCTACTAATATCAATTTCGTTGTACCAATTTGTAATGAATATGTTACAGGTTGCCATTGACTACTACCGACAACTACCCCATTGATAGTTGTAAACTGGTCACCAGTAATGCTACCTGTATAACCAGTGCCAGACACACCACCGTCGTAAGCTTCCATACCAGCATCTGTTAAATGTACCCATTTACTGCCATTTTGATTTCCAAACTTGCCATAGAAGGTTTGCTTTTCGTTCATCATGATAGAGTCATCAGTCCAGTTCCATCCTGAGCCACTTGTTGCTCTTTCGGTTGTAGCCATCAAGCCTTGTGTACCGAAAGCAATAGCTCCGTAATGGTCACTAGTAGAATCTGTATCTTCAAACTTGATTACTCGGATGTCTCCAGTTGATGTTTCGTCCTTGGTTACCTGAATCTGAGTACTGGTACCGTCTTGTACACCGACAATGGTTTCCCCGTTAACACCTGTCTTACTAGAGTTAACAACAGTGGAGACAGTTCTCGATTGAGATACCTGTTCTTCAATGTAGTCTTTAGCATAGTCGCCTAGCGTCATACTCGTCACTAGATTATTAACAGCGTCATAGGTAATTTCGGTAATACGAGCAGTCTTCGAGATGTCCAGTTCCTCGTTATACACCATTACAGTATCACCAAGTTGCAAGTGAACTAATTGCTCAAAGCCTTCGTATTTAACAGTTCCTGTCAAATCAATGAAGCTGACATTGTAAGTAATATTAGGCTCATCGACATGGTCTTCTGAGTATTCTGCTTCTGCTTTTTCTTTCAAAGCATTATAGACATCTTCCAGCTTATCACAAACAATTACAGTGTTAGTTTTAGAAGTATCCTCAACTCTTAAAAATGCAATTGTACCAGCTTTAGTGTTGAATGTTTCGTCGACATCCCAAGTGTGGGTGTAGCCAACTGCACCGTATTGCTCTAATAAAGTTTGACTGAATGAGTAGCCAGTAATTAAGCAAGAAGATGAGTTTGAAATATCAGTACTATTAGACAGTTTCTCTGATGTAGCTGTGATATGTGTAGCATCTGCAATATTAGTTATATGAGCTAAAATATAAACAGTGGCGTTACTAGTACTATTCGTTAACTTGATTAATACAGGGTCTCCGTTACTAACTGCAGATGAACTAGAAACTGTCCACTCTTGAGAATATCCTTTTGCTGAAACCTCTTCTATTTTTTCTTGAGTGTATTTATAAGCAGTGTTCATTACAGCATACGTTGAATCTGTATAGCCCGTATCATCAAGACCAATACTTTCACAAGTTAATACTGTAGCATCAGTAGCTATCTTAGTAATTTTAGCAACTACATAATTATAAGCGCCAGTACTACTATTGCTATTGACACTACTATTAGTAACCTTAAATATAACAATCTGGTCCACAGTGTAATCACTCGTACTGCTAACCGTCCAATCCCTCGAATGCCCTTTCGTAGTGATAGTATTGATTTCATCTTGCGTGAACTGATAGTTTGTTTCGATGATGGTCATTGCTTGAACATAGCCTAAACTAGACATCTTAATCTGAGTTCTGGAAGGCACCTCAGTTACAGTTCCGTATAAATATGAATACTTACCTGCAATTTCATCAGTACTGGCATCTTCGGTTAGTTTAATGTCTTCGTATTTAATAATGCTAGGATATCCCTTTGCAAATTTAGAGTAATTCGGTGATTTAATTGAAGAGTATTCGTAATTGCTCTTATCGTCTAATTTAGTTTTGTAATGATAGCCGTTGTAAGCCACTGGCCAGATTTCAGTCACTAAATCAGTATCATCAATCTTATGCTCAATGCTTTCCATGTTAAGACCAGCTTTGATTCGAATAAGGTCTTTTTCATCCATATCTTTAAATCGGTCTATCTTATAACGCCATTTGATTTCGTAGTTGTTAAAGAAGAACTCTCCACCCCACTTTTGAATGAATGAGTTTTCGTTATCCCCATTCAGTAAAGTAAGTGCATTAGTCCATTCCCAAATAGCTGTTTTAGTCGGTTCTGTTTCTTCAGAGCCATTATACTCAGCATCAATAATATAGTCAGTGCCATCAAATAATTTGGTCAAAGCATCTTTAGCTGTAGCATCAGTAGGTCTTGTGTCTTTAATTACTAACTGTTCACAGTCGGTAAAAATAGGAGCACAAGAGCAAGTTACTTGTGTAGTCGTTCGGTCAATATCATAAACTCTAAAGAATTGGTATTGATCATACGGTAATGAAACATTGTCACCCATGTTAACCACAAATATAGATTCGTGTTTTAGAATACTATTAAGTGTAGGATAAGTCTCTAAGTCGTATGGCACTACTACGGACAAGGACCACATAGTATTGGCATCTTGTCGTAGTAATCTCATACTAAGAGTAGCGGAGACTGGCTTAACTTCAAGACAGTCTGCTCCACTCCATTTAAATTCGTTATTGCCTAGATAGACTAATCCATTAGGTTTAATAATTCTCATTTATACATTCCTCCATCTAGGTTTGACGAGTACTTTAAATCCATCTGTTACAGAGATACTATTTGCACCATTTTGGAGCATCAGCCACTCCTCTTGACCATAGCGTCCTGCTCGAAGATAGTAATTCTGGGAGTCGATTGAGTAGGTCAGTCTACGCTCTACGTCAACGTACTTCGTTTCACCGGCTTTGATGTCTGTGATTTCAAAAGCCTTATCGTTGACTGTGATTGTGCAAGTAGCAGGACTAGTCCCTGAATTGGTGATTTGCCATAGAGGCTCACTCTTGTAATAATGGTTTAATTTTACGTCGTCGATTGAGCACCATGAATCTCCACTGACAGCATAGTCATATGGGTCCACAGTGATAGTGATTGTAAACTCACCGAGAGTATACATTGTTCTCGATAGTTCAGACACTTCAATTTTAGACACCTTGCGATACCATTGAAGATCGTATGATTCTTGAAATTTTCGTTCTGAAGTATCGCTCAAGAGCCATGAACGAATCTTTCTCCATCTATCGTTGAACGTATATTCATCTTCAATAAAGTTACAACTTAAAGAAAAGGACACCTCCTCAAAGGCGTCCATAGCTTTTCGCATTGTCCCTGATTGAGACAATACATCTGAGTATTCATTCCACTTTCTTGCAGGTGCAGGAATACTTGGTCTCGACGCCACATGAAAGTGATGATTTAAGGACGAGTCACTGTCTAACAGAAAGTGATACTCATGATGTAAATCCATCTTTTTGTTATCTGCCATATACTCCTCCTTATTTTAGTTTATTTAATGCTGACATTTGCTTTGTGAAATTCTTTGAAATAGCACTACCTAGCTTAGTTTGATCTAAATATAAAGATACTTCAGCGTTTGAATCGTTGTAGTACATGCCCATATCAGTTCTAAGCTCATCGATAGCGTTAATTACTTTATTATTGCTATCAATAATGCCATTTTGAATTTCACGACACATATCAAGCATGGACTGTGTTTGTTCTGTAAATGACAAATCTCCAAGTGAACCGTTCATGATTCCAGACCATGAATATTGCGACATGTTTGAAGTGTCTAGGACTGGAGTGATTGCCATGCTGGTATCTACAGTAGAGCCATCGATAACGCCGGTCACAGCAGACATGGTGCTTCTAGCCATATCGAATGCAGTACTGATTGCGGAGTCTGCGGTTTCGGAAATACCGTTAGCGAATCCTCGAACGAAGAAGTCACCCACTTTATACATTTCGTGTGAAGGCGATCGCTCGTCAACGGCTTTTTTTGCCGCTTCTAAAGCTGATTCCCCTAATGAAGTTCCAGCAGCGACCGCTTTATATCCATTGTCGCTAATACCTGTGCAGAAGCCATCAACTAAATAAGCTCCTGCTATATAGAACTTGTCATATTTTGTGCGAGCTCCATCCTTAGCGTTTTTACCTAATGCTTTCCCCGCTTCGGTAGAGCTATCTTGCTGCGATTTGATGCCTTCTACAAATTGCTTAGATAACGATGTCCCCAGTTCTTTAAATTTGTCTTTGTAACCGTCTAGAGCTGAAACAGCAGTATCCAATAGACCCGTTATTGCTGATTTAACGCTGTCGCCTGCATTGCTAAAAGCATCCACAAAACCTTGAATATTGGCATTGGCCAAGTCAGTTAGCCCCGTTGCAAACGAGCTTACTGCTTCTGCGTTTGTGGCTTTAACATCACTGAACACTGACACAATGTATTTCAATGTGTCGACGGCAGCAGTTGCTGAAGCTTGTAAGTCAGTAAAACCTGTAACAGCTGTAGCAAAAGTATTTAAGTTTGTACCTAAAGTTGGTAATTGACTTATTAACGTTGTGAAATTAGATGCTCCGTCACCTGAAGTAGTAAAGCTCTTGATTGCAGAAATGGTTTTAGCAACCTCAACAATAGCGGGCAGGGTTGCAACTGCAGCATTAATGTTGTCCGTATTCAATGCTGTTTTTCCAATATTATTTGAAAAGTTTTTCAAATAAGTTCCTAGAGATGGTAACATAGAAATTAATGCGTTGAAATTGCCACCGTTCCATACGGACGTTAGATTATCAATAGCCGAAACATTTTTAGCAACCTCAACAATAGCAGGCATAGTAGCAACTGCATTATTCATGTTATCAATATTTAAAGCGTCAGCTCCAATACTGTTAGAATATGCTCTTACATTAAGACCAAATGAAGGTAGCATACTCATAAATGAATTAAAGTTTCCTCCATTAAATACGTTAGTAAGATCTTTAATGCCAGTAACTTTTTTAGCCAAATTAGCAATACCAGTAGCTACATTAGTAGCATTATTCATGTTATCGATATTTAAAGCATCAGCTCCAATATTATTAGAATATGCTCTTACATTAAGACCAAATGAAGGTAGCATACTCATAAATGAATTAAAGTTTCCTCCATTAAATACGTTAGTAAGATCTTTAATGCCAGTAACTTTTTTAGCCAAATTAGCAATACCAGTAGCTACATTAGTAGCATTATTCATGTTATCGATATTTAAAGCATCAGCTCCAATATTATTAGAATATGCTCTTACATTAAGACCAAATGAAGGTAGCATACTCATAAATGAATTAAAGTTTCCTCCATTAAATACGTTAGTAAGATCTTTAATGCCAGTAACTTTTTTAGCCAAATTAGCAATACCAGTAGCCACATTAGTAGCATTATTCATGTTATCAATATTTAAAGCGTCAGCTCCAATACTGTTAGAATATGCTCTTACATTAAGACCAAATGAAGGTAGCATACTCATAAATGAATTAAAGTTGCCTCCATTAAATATGTTAGTAAGACCTTTAATGCTAGTAACTTTTTTAGCCAAATTAGCAATACCAGTAGCCACATTAGTAGCATTATTCATGTTATCAATATTTAAAGCGTCAGCTCCAATACTGTTAGAATATGCTCTTACATTAAGACCAAATGAAGGTAGCATACTCATAAATGAATTAAAGTTGCCTCCATTAAATATGTTAGTAAGACCTTTAATGCTAGTAACTTTTTTAGCCAAATTAGCAATACCAGTAGCCACATTAGTAGCATTATTCATGTTATCAATATTTAAAGGTGCTGAACCTATAGTATCCGAATACACCCTTAGATTGGCACCTAATGTAGGCAACGATTTACTAAACGATGCTAAGCTATCAGCATTCACATTTGTTTTACTGATAGGTTTTGCAGCTTTAATAAGTGTATTCAAACAATTAGATGCTATAGATATATTTTCGGCAGAAATAGCTTTTACTGAATTCGAGAATTTTTTCAGGCTCTTTCCTAAAGCAACTGCTTCAGTAGTAAACTCACCAACTTTTGTCAATTGGTCATTTCCAGTTAGCTTATCAAAAGCGCTATCCTTACTATTAAACGAGCTTGCCAATTTCTTAATTTGTTTCAATGAAGAAACGGCTTTTGTTATAGAATCACTGTCGATACCTTTAGTTGTCTTAGAAAATTTCTTTAAGCCTTTGCCTAAATCAACTAATTGCTCGGCAAAATTTGTCATTGTTCCGGTGCCTAGCTTGTTGTCTAAAAATTTGTTAATCGTACCAAATATACCGAAATCTCCAGCCAATATGTCATTAGCAGTCAGCATCATAAATATCTTTACTAAGTCTTTAACAGATTCAATTGTGCCTTCATCTATATCGGAAAGCCCCTCAAAGAACGGTTGAGCTGACTTCATAAAGCTAGACAAGTTTTCTCCAACACTTGGTAATGACTCAGACATTTGTTCCAAGCCACCGCCAACGATTCCACCGATAAGTTTACCAATAGCTTCACCTAATTTGCCTAAGACTTCTCCTCCACCCTCAATTAAATTCAAGAGCGTGTCATTATTTAAGAATAGTCCTAATAGTTCAAGAACACCTATCAATTCTGTGACAATTATACCGAAATATATAACGCCTTCCATCGCAGCTTTTCCAAAAGTTTTTAAAGCAGCCATGCCTAGACATATAGCAGTCATTTCTCCTACAAGAGTTACAAGAGACTGCACATCAACTTTCTTACTAACTTCATTAAATACAGAGCATAATAAATCTATTAACGCACTAACAAATTTGGTCAACGGCTCAGTCAATTCAGGTAATCTAGTTGATAAAGTATTAAAAATATCAATGATAATATCGAAAACAAGGTTTATAAGAGTCGGTGCGTTGTCTTTTACTCCTTGCAGAGTGGATATCCACATTTGCAATAGGCCACTTGTTAAAGCAGGAATACATTCAGTAAATACAGAAATGACGCCTAATATTATTTCCTTTATTGCAGGCAAGATTTCAGGAAGCTTTAAGGCAATCCCAGTGAATAAATCAGCCAGAGTTTGTCCCCAAAGCTTGGCAGTATTTACCATACCGTTCATTGCAGACGTGAACATTAGTAATCCTGTTCCTGCTGCAGCGACACCAACCCCAGCTAATGCCACTGCAGCCCCTAGCAATGTCAAAGATTCAGCGGCAACAAGCAGCTCAGGTCCTAATGCTGTTAGCACGAGTAATCCCGCGCATAAAATGGTCATTCCACCAGCAAGACCAATTAAACCACTAATCATTGAGCCAAATGATAGCTCACCAATCATAGTAACTGCTTTAGCAACTGTTTTTATTGAACTTGCCAACAATGGTAAAATCACCACGAATTCGAGGAGCGTCGTTGTGTCTACACTTTTAAATTTAGAAATCATCTTAAAGCTCAAATATAATTCGCCAATAATAAGTGTCAACCCAGCTAAGCCTTGAGCCATTTTCGTCCAATCCATCTCACCTAATCCCGATACAATAGAAGCTATCTTTTTTATCTGATTAGTAAAAGTGATAAGAACTATGGATGATGCAATCGCAACTTTTAATGACGTTTGTGCTTTTGACAGTCGATTAGACACAGCCACTAATTCATTTAAAAGAATAGTTACCCCGGCTAATCCTTGTACTAAAGAGATTGGTTTCATATCTGATAATTTCTTAATAGCAGAAACCAATAGCCGTACAGCGATAACCATTTCGATTAAACTAAAAGCATTAGCAACTGACTCTGTCCTGTAATCGGATTTGGATGAAGACAATATTTTGGCTACGATCGTGAGCTCAGATACAAGCACAGTTATACCGCTCATACCTTGAACCATACTAGGTATGTCCATTTTAGATAAATCTTTCACTGATGAAACAAGTAATCGAACTGCCACAGCAACTTCGATTAAGCCAAACATTCCTTTAAGTGCTTTTTTGTTTTCGCTTTTAGTTGTTGCTAAGATTTTACTAACAGCCGTCAATTCGACTATCAATACAGTCACGCCACTAATTCCACGCTCAAGTCCGTCCCACTCAATGGTACTGAGCATTTTTACAGAGCCAGCTAGTAGCAATAGAGCAGAGCTGAAACCAATCATAGAAGATATTGTTGCTATGCTTTCAAGAGCGTCAATAGCCGCACTTTTTAATTTCGTTGTGTCTTTTGAATTTGCACTAATACTTTTTGTAGCTTTAGCTAATTCAAAAAATAGAGCACTTATTACAGCCACAGCTGAGGCTAATTTATTACTGTCAATCGAAGAAATAATAAACAGCGCTCCAGCTAATATTAGCAATGCTTTTGCAATTCCCTTGATTTTGTCAATCGATAATGTATATTGGTAATTTTTCAATGTCAAGGCTAATTGTTGGAATATAGAGATAATAGGAGAGGAATTCCCGAACATTGTTGTCAGCTGATGTACGTTCGACAATATGCCGAGCGAAAATACAGAACCGAGTATTCCACTTAAATTAGAAACTGCTGCCGGTAAATTTTCGCCTATTTGTTCAACAACGTAACCGAGTCCTTTTTTTAATGGTTCTAAAATATCAGACACTTTAGATATGCCAGTTGCAAGTCCTGAAAATGCAGTAGATAAAATATCAAGCCCGGTATTAGCGATACTACGTCCTGTCTTCCCAAAGAAATTTCCAAGTGTATCAAATATCACGCTTAATGCTTTGCCCGCATCAGTAGCTAGAGTTTTAATAATACTGAAAAAAGCATAAAAAGTATCATGCAGTTTCTTGGCTGTTTCATCACTTAATTTCATGCTAGAAGTGCATTCACGTAATTGCTTAGTGAAATTCAAAAATGACTTATCCAACCCTTTAGGTAAAATATCATTAAATGCTTCCACGACTGGTTTTAGCACAGATAATACACCTTTTAGTACGTTCCAGACAGAATAGAAGATATTTACAATACCTGCAAACGCATTAGTAAAATCTAATTTAGATAAAACATTATTCATGCCTGTCAATAAATTATTTAACGAATCAGTAACGTCTTTCGCAAAGCCACTTAGCAAATTACCATTCTCATCACGAGTAGACAACGCATTTCGAAAATCGTTAATTTTGCTTTTTACAGTGTTTAAAAAGTTAACTAAAGGACCTTCTTGCTGGATTATGGGACTAACAAAGTCTGCACCAATTTTAGATAAGGCGGCCTTAATATTCATCATGACACCACTAAGTGTTTTATTAGCGTCTTTGGCATGTGCACCAAAAGCATCATCCATGGCTGCGGCGAACGTAGCAAAATCGATTTCGCCGTTTGAAACCATTTCATTAATATCCGCTTCGGATTTATTTAAATATTTGGCTAAAGTAGCAGATGCGTTCATACCTCTATATGAAAATTGACGAAGCTGCTCTGTCATTAATTTTCCATTTGAAGCTACTGTAGTGTAAATAGACCCAATGTCTTCGTATGAAGAATTTGACATCGCTGCAACACCAGAGATACCGCGAAGTGTGGATTTCATTTGGTCACCTGCTTTGATGCCAGAAGCTACCAACTGAGCTGCAACCTTTGCTGCCGCATCTAATCCATATGCAGTGTCTTGAACGCCATAGTTGATGTCTTCGTATAAGGCGTTCCATGAAGCGTCAGCATCATTTAAACCTTCAACCATAAATCGAGCATTCTCAATATTCATTGCTCTGGAAATACCACCCGATTTGATTTGACCTATAGTGCTTGAATACAAATTTGCTGCGAAGCTCATCGCTTTATCTGTAAGATTTTGCAAAATTCTTGTCCCAATAATGCCCATGGTTGTAAACCTAGAGCTTATCATAGAAAGTGAATTAGCCATATTATCCATAGAAAATTGATTTACTCGTTCTTGGACACCGTGCATCTGCATGGCCGCATTCTGTGCAACATCGCCAAAATTAAGAGCACTTTTTAACTTGTCTAAAGTGCCCATGCTTTGCTTGACGTTCCTTTCAAAATTCGAATTGTCAAATTTCATTTGAACAACTTGCTGGTCAATTGTATTGCTCATACGGTAGTCATCTCCTTCCATAGTTCATTTTTCATTTCATTAAACACACTTCGCATAGAAGGATTAATATAGTCAAGACCTTTAACATAGCCTCCTCTTCGAGTGCCATGACCCAATTGCAAAATTATGGCTATGTTTACGCCTTTGTTTATATGTGAATTATTAAAGACAAGTCTCGTCTCTTCGCCATTTTGAATTACACTATATGACCAACTGTTTGCAGTTTCACCACTATCTTTGGGCGTAGCTGCAGATAAGGCTTGAACACCTTTTCGACCGTATTTATCTAAAGTACTAAGTTTGGCTACGTGTTTTAGTTTTTCCAAATGGCCAGAAAGCTTTTTATAATCACCTTTTGTAGTTACCGTAATCATATTGTTACCCCTTCGATTTCATTTTTTCTCGTCGTGCTTTATTGAGAGCCCGATATGAGTTCAATGTTTCTTTCTTGCTCATTTTGTTATTTGACTGTTGATTAGCCGAGCATACCCGAATCAGCATTAGTAGTCTATTTAAATGCCATTTTTGGCATTCAAAAGGTATGTTGTTCGCAATCATCCAATAATAAATTAATTCCGAGGTGATAAACTGTGACGATCTAGAATTAGAGTTGCCATATTCGTGAATAACTGTAGCTGTCATAGGGTCGTCTATGTATTCTTGAATCTTTTGTATATTGTCTGAAGTAAGAGCATAATAGGTATTTTCTTCAACACCAGAGTTAAGTGTCATGCATTTCGTATAATAAATCACTTCATCTTTTTTTAATTTACCATTTAAAAAAGGTTTCTTATAATGAGATTCCCATTTGGAAATCGATATTAAAGAATGCTCAAGCTTCAGTGTCTGCCCTTTGCTATAAACAAACTCCATGTCTTTTTCAGACCACATTTCACTTGGCGGAACATATATCTCAAGCATTCGGTGTCCTCTATTCCGTTGTGTTTGCAGTCTCTGACGCTTTATTGGCAGCCAATTCCTTAATGTTTTGAGGCATAATGCCATTCACAAAATTAGATGCAGCCTCATCGTCAGTGGCTAATTTCATATATAAAATTGAATACGCTTCAGTTTGCGTAAATTTTCTTGCGAGTTTATGACCTTCATCGTCTTCTTTCATAAAGTATTTTCCATCTAGACTCTTTTCACCATAAGAGCTTAAAATAATTTGTTTAAAATACTGAATCAATGTAGGTAGATCTTGCGAAGCAATAATATGCTGAATTGCAGATGTCATTCCACCTGTTTGCCCATATTCCATTTCTGTAAGTTCTGCTTCTGTTAAGTTAAAATAAAAATCTTCTGTTCTTTCAATTCCGTTATAGTCTTTATATGTAATTGTTTCTTTATGCATAAGTTTTCTCCTTCTAAAAAAAAAAAGAGAGATTCTCTAAATTGATGAGAATCTCTAAAAAATATCATTGATTAAGCACTTGCTCCATCAACTAAAGATTTAATATCACTAGGTAATAGAATCGTAGGCTCTTCGCTTTCTGAACCGTACAATTTTTCTTCAATTTTTGTTAGCACTTCTTTACTAACTTTTGTTGAATCAATAATCATAACAGCCGATGATTTCATGCCATCAACGTCAATAGGCTCTGTTGAAACTTCCCATGAGAAATTTAACATTTCTGGTGAATCATTAACTGTTGATCGTTCTTTTGAACTTGGTGCTGCGGTACATCCATAAACAATATAGATTTTGTATCCATATTCAGTAGATTCGGTATCATTTCCTTGCAAAACGCGGTAAGAGAATCCGAATTTTTTACGAGTTTGTTGACCGATAGTAATACCAGTAGCTAATTCGCGTGACCCATCGCATTCTTCAAATTCGTCAGGGTATGTGTAAGCTTGAAGTGTGAATCCGAATTCCTCTGCGGAATAAATTGTTCCGTAAACTCGGTTGTCTGCATAGACCTTATTTGCTTCTGCTCCTGATGGAGATTCTGAAATCTGAGATAACCCATTCCAAGCAACACCTTTGCTATATCCATTACTGTCATAAGTAAAAAGTACACCACGGTCGACACCAGTTTCATAAGTACGTTTTCCTACTTGGTCCCATAATAATTTTGACATTGTTTATTTTCCTCCTAAAAGTAAATTGTAAACACTGTATGATAAAGACCGTCTGTTACGAAATGATTGTTAAAAGTACAGTTGGTGAACAGTGATACTTTATCCACTATTTCGCTTTCTGGGTCCTCATCTATTACAGTTATTGAATAGCAATCGTCTTGCGCATACACATTGTTATTAGCATGTGTATTCCGATAATTGCTCAAATTATAGACAATACAAGGGTATTTCATTTGCATGCCTGTAGGCGGTTGAAAATACACATTTCGACTGCCTAAGGTTTTTTCTAATAGAGTTTGCAACTCCAGCCTACGCTTCATTCCACAACCCTCCTACTGTCAGTTCTAATCTTCTTTCTTTCACCTCAACGTTCGTGATTTTCCATTTAGCCCCTTGAAATGTTACGTAACGCATATTAAAAATATGTTCGCTAAGGTATGGATCTGCCACAACACTAATTTTGTTAGAAATATTCACGCTATCGTTAATATAATCAGAAGAAGATAAAGACCTGGAACTCTTAGTGAGGTCTCCGTAGTATAATCGTTCAACTATAGATTCCTTATAAATTCCAGGTCGAGTTTCAATTGTTGTAGCAAAACCTATTTTTCCACTAAATTTTGCCATTTTGAATTTCCTCAGCTATTATGCAGTTTGTGAGCTTGAGCTAGATGAAGAGCTAGCTTTTGTAGTAGTTTGAGGAATTTCTAATGCAATTGCTGAGTAAACACGAGTTAATGCTCCTGAGCAACGAGTTTCCAATAATGACTTTTGTTGGTTAAAGTCAATATCGAATTGAGTGAAATGAGTAACTTCCCCACCTTTAGTTGAACCAATTGTGTAATCTGCTAAGTTAACAACTAATCCAACCAATTCTTTAGTTTGACCGTCATCTGTTTTACGAGTCTTACCTTCGAATTGCTCAGCAGTGATGATGTTTCCAACGTTCAATGATGAAGCCAATTCCGCTTTAGATGAATAGATACGACGACCATTCATATCTCTAGCTAATAGCATTACGTTTAGCATATGAGGTGTTACATATAAGTCTGGAGTTCCACTTCCACGGTAGTTTTCACGAGCGTACAAAATTGTGTTAACCATTGTTTCAGCTTTGATGAAGTTTTCTCCGAAGCTTGCTCCTGTGTTAGCTCCTTGCAATTCAGATTTAGTTGCATCGAAATCTAAATCGGCATGAATTGTGTATAATTCATCGTCGGTCCAAATAGGTCTAATGTGCTCTGGGAAGATTTTGTCAGCGTCACCATCATCACGTCCATCACCTAACATGATAGCCGTAGCTAATGTTTCATCCAATTGTTGTTTGTCAATTTGGTATAAGTAATCTACATAATCGAAATCAGTAATATCAATGATGTCGTCACGGTTCAATGAATTACGAGTATACACTGTTTGAGGGTCTGTTGTACGAGAAACTAGTTTAAAGTTTCCACTTAATTTCTTCTTAGAACCTTTTACGTAACCTTTACCTTTTAAATCTTGAATTCCACGAATATCTACTTGACGAGTACGTACACGAGATAATGGTGATTTATGAGCTTTGCTTAAAACTGCTTTTACCCAGTCTTGGTTGTAGTCAATAATTTCAGGAGCGCCTGGTCTAATATCTTTATACTCTGGGAATAATTCAGTTACATTACCAGTTCCTGTTTCATAGAATCCACCTACAGTGTCGGCAGTATCGGCGTGCATTAACTCTACATTGTTTTCTTCTTGATAGACTCTTAGCGCTTCTTGAAAAGAGCCCACACTACGATTTCTGGCTAAATCTAAAATTTCAGATTGATCAGAATGTGTTAATACATCTGCTTGTGGTCCTACATTTCCTTCAAAAACATTGTGTTTCATTTCTTCATCTTCCTCCATGTTTTCTTCATCATCATTGTCTGAAGTTTTTCCTTTTTTTGCATCTTCTAGGGCTTTACCAATTAAAGCGTATACTACTGTTTTTTGTTCTTCGTTTAGAGTGTCAAATACGTCTTTAACTGTTTTCTCAGAGTTTTTCTTCTGAGGCTCTTGGTTGTTGATATCTTCTTGTGACATGTTATTAGTTTCCTCCTTATTTTTTTCTAATTTATCAGAATGATAAATAGCACATCCATCAGGTTTATCAATATCTTCACCAGAATAAATGATAGCTTCCTCATTGCTATTTTCACCGTGGATTAGAACAGAATCAATGTATGCACCGGGGTTCGCACCGGCAAGCACTAAACTTACTTCACGAATTTTTCCATGCAATACATCACCTTTGCTTTGTTTTAATTGATTCGCATGAATAGACAAAGCAGTAACATCTCCATGCTTAATTAATTCTTTAGCAGTTTCACCTGCTTCTGTGTGATTTAAAGTTCCATAACCATATACTCCAGAATCACGATTTTCCAAATAAATCTGACCTAAGACATTATCGGCACTATCATGACAGTGGTTCCAAACTAAAGGAACTGTTGCACCATCATCATCGGCAAAAGCGTTGTGTCTGATAGTTCTGCCATCGGAGCATTTAATGTCGTTACGTGTAACCCAACCACCAAAATCATAATTAGTAATACCCATTTTGATTTTTCCTTTCGTATAAAAAAAAAGATTGCATCTTTAGCCATTTAAATAGAATGATACGCGGTTTGTCTGTACCAAATTTCGGTTTAAAAAAGTTAAGACCTAATCTATTTCTTCGTTTAAATATTCCTTAAGTACAGATTCACCAGCTTTAGTCAAGCCAGTCTGACTTTGCGCAACTGAATTACCGTTTACATCAACCTGATTCGCTAGCTGCTGATCCGATTGAGAAATGTTGCTGTTGACCAATTGATCGGCTTTAGGGTCCTTTGCAGGTGGCATTCCGATTGCCTGTCGAATCTCATTTGATGTGACAATTTCGTTTCTAGTGAATTTATCTCCAATTTCGGCGACAGTATTAACAGGAACCAACTTGAATGGATTTGTGAAACATTCAATTGACTGCCTTTGTGATCGTGCTGTTTTCGATAAAAATTTACGTTTCATTTCATCAACAATTGCAGATACAATCGGCTCAATTGTTCGGTTCTTATAATTTAGCATCGTTTTTTCATCTGCCGTCCCGTTTAAAATTTCTTCACTAATTCCTAATTGGCTATAAAGCATTTTAGTTAAATACTCAATTTGTGTCATCAGATTATTCTCAACCGAGCGATTCAATTGCGTAATGTGCTCAGTCGAATCGACATAAGCTATTCCGTATTTAGAGCCGGTCAATTGCATTTCAATCTCTTTACGTCGTTTTTCTGCTTGCTTTTGCCGAGCTTCGCTTTTTAGCGTGTATGGTAACTGAATTAACAAATCTAACTTTCCTGAACTTGTTTGTTCGTCAATAACGTCCAACATGTTCAACTTACGTACTAATCGTTGATATGTTGAGTTTGGTTCATTTAGTATAGAATATAAAGGGTTCTCCACTATAGCAACCATCGACTTTGGAAGAGTGATATCTTCACGTCTACCAGTATGCTCGTTATAAACGTCAACCTCAACAGCATCGGGATACCATGTTTTAACTTTCCCTGTTCGCATAGAAGTAATATCTATTGACTGCGTAGTTGTAGGGTCTAGTTTCGTATCCACTGGAACAATTGCTACATGACCCTCGTCTAGCATCGACATAACAATATCTTGTTTAAAAGCTCTGCCTGTTTGGTCTAAATTGGCACTAAGTGTCAAACATTCATTCAATCCTGAATTAATGTCAGATTCGTATCGATTATTATCATCTAAACGCACATGCTTAATATCAATCTGAGCTACGTCAATAGCAATCTGATTAATAACGGACGTGACGATTGAACGTTCGTTTCCTCGTGTTAAGCGAGGTCTAAAATTCGAATATGAAGATCCTCCATAGTAGTATGGATAATCGCCATACCCCCTATTTGTTGGGTCCCTATTCATAAAAGCATTCCAGGCGTGCTTTAACCTGGAGCCAAAAGTTTCATTCATAAAAATATCTCCTAATTAATTTTATTTTTTATTAGACTTATTGGAACCATAGACATATGCTTTAGCTTCTTCGTAAGACATATCTGACTTTTTGATGAGTTTATCCACTTTTTCAGCTTTATGATAGTCAGCACGCGCAATGTCAGCTAGCCTCGTGACGTATGCATAGCGTTGCACCATTTGTGTGTATTTTTGACCTTGTTTTGATGATAATATATAACTAGTCGGATGAAAAAATGCCTGATAATACATGGCATCATATGCAGCATTTGATGCGCGTACCCCCTTCTTATACACTTTTTTTGTCTTGGCCTTATTATCTAAAGATTTTGCTCTAGCCATATGCTTGTCCGCAACTTTTTTAACGTCATTAGCTTCTTCTGTATACCCGTGTTTCCTGAGGTCTGCCGCATCTGCATAGCTCTTATTAGCAGCAGATTCATGCCGTCTAGCAGAAAAAGTGCTTGTTGTGTATTTTTTCTTTCCTAAAGTAGTCAGTGTTCCATCTTTGTTCTGAAATCTTCTAATACCCCACTTTTGCCCTTTTATCCCATGGTGGTATAATTCTGTTTTATACATTCAAATATCCTCCTAAAAAAAAAAAGATTCTATCTAAGAATCTTTTTACAAAGTGATAATGATTTCTTCTTGTTGTATAATTGATGCCATTTTCTATCATTCGAGAGACTTTCTTTGGCTCGAAATGACAAATATGTTTCAAACTCAATCACGGAGTTATCAAAAATCAAGTGCTGTATATTTTCTGCAAGCAAATGCAAAGCTTGAAAGTCTCTCTCTACATTATCAGAAGAGCCAGTCATCAAATCGACGTACGCATTTATTGGGTCGCGATTAAAGAAATCTAGAATACAATCATCCATTTTTTTCTCCTTTCTTTAATTTTTTACTTGTTTGTTTTTTGTGCAGCGTACATATAAGCACTATAGTTATTAAATCCTAAATTCGCCAGTTGACGAGTCACCTGGCCTTTAATAGGAATATTTTCTGCTTTTGCAACAGTGGCAACAGCTTCCTTCATTGTTTCTTGCGTCATTAACTGTCTTTTTACACTTTTCAAATTTTGTGTTGGATCAAACAAAATAAGTGGCGCTTCAGCGAATCCAGTATTCATATCATGATAATCCTGAATGGCATTGTACCCAGCTTCTTTGTATTTTTGTATAGTTGCAGCCGATAAATCAGTGTCTTGTGCCAGTTTTCTTATCACCTTGTTATATGCACCGTCTGCTTGGCCATATCCTGTTCCAAGAAGGTGGTCACCTGCGTGTTGTTCATCATATTTCGCAAATTTCACCAACGCCCGTTCATAACTTTTTACTAGACCAGGATTATTCACAACATTTTTAGCCACAAGGTTACGATACTGTGCATCATTTAATATAGCGTCACGAAAAACTTTGCATGCATTCTCATAGCTGGGAACTTTATACTCCTCTGTAGAATTTAAAGTGTGCTGTGTCCGCAAAAAAGCATTTCTATTTTTATTAAAGCTATTTAAAAATATATGATATGCTGCAGTGTCCGCCTTTGTGTATGTAGCATAGGCAACATGTTTACCAAAATTAGAGGCATCGCCTACATTCTCTCTATAATCAGATTGACGATAAAAATTGGAACCGGCTTTAAAAATTTTATCTCCGTTTTCTTGTAAGACGTATGCAGTGTCTTCAATACCGTTTTGCTTGGCTCGTTCCCAAGCGCTGTCTAACGTATCGTGACCTAACGTTTTGCATAGATGGTCAACTGCATTGTATTTGTACGCTAAATATACACCTGCAGAGACCCCAGCAACTGCGGCTGCGGTTAGTAATATTTTCTTGGTGCGTTCTTTACGCTCTAAATCTTCAAACAGTTGCGTTTGGGACATGTTTTTGTATTTGTTAGCAGTTTTAGTATCACCCTTCTTAGTGTAATGCTCAACCATTTTGCTACGATGCTTTTCCACCGCAGACTTAGAATTACTACTTTTACTACTTTTACTACTTTTACTACTTTTACTACTTTTACTACTTTTATTTTCTTGTTTTGCTTCTTTAGTCCATCCTTTGGTACCTTTACTTTTCTCTTTTGCTGAATGATCAGAAGAGCCTAAAGGATAAGGGGGACCGTTTAATTTACCCCATTTCATACCTAGTATACCATGATGGGATAAAGTATTAGTATCTGTTTTTATATAAAAAGGCATAATAATCTCTCTCTCTAATTATTCAAATGCTTCAGGATTACGTTTAAATGCAACATAAGCGTCTAACATTGCTGCTACAGCATCTATCTTCTCATCGTATCTGCGTTTTAACAATTTTCTATTGCCGTTTGTATCTTCCACTGTTATGCAGTTACCCATAGTGAATTGCATAATTTTTTCGTTAAAATACAGCATTCGCTCTTCTGAAAGTTTCTTAATTTCACCTAACGGGACAGACTCAGTTCTAGCTCCTTGTATTACTTTCTCTACTCCAAAAGGTCCATTCTCCGTAATCCAACGCTGAACAAAAGATTCTGCATTGTATGGATCATAGCCAAAACTTCTTACGTCGTACTCTCTATCTATAATATGTTGATCCAAGTCCTCATAGACTTGCATTAAATCGAGAACGGTCCCTTCCAATACAATAAGACTGCCCTCTTGTATAAATTCTTCGTATTTATTATGCATAGCAGGAGGTAAACGATTAAAAGTTAATGACGTTATGTAATTCCGGGTCTTCACACCAAAACCGCCATTTGCCTGGGGAAATATAAATGTGAAAGCACAAAAATCATCGCCTTGAGATAGGTCAGCCCCTAATGAGCAAGGCATTTGCCAGAAGTTGTACTTACGATTGTGAGGTATTGTTTCTTCATACGTAAAATAGTATGTATAGCCCTCCATAGGGATACCGAACCTTTTAGCAATAATATCATTTCTAGCAGATGGTACTTTCTCAGCTCTATCTACTTCCAGTTGTAAAGTTTCATATGTTACAGTATATCCTAAATTTGGATTGGCTTTAACCCACATAGCAGGATCGGATACTTCGTCAATTGAATCTAATTTGTACCACCATATAGACACATGATCGTCTTTATACTCTCCCTTGAGGATGTCTCGCAATTCCATTTTGATGTCGTCACCACATCCATTTCGTACTGTTCCTTCAGAGCTAGTAGCAAGAATTATGTAATCATCAATTTTGGCGCTACCCTGTTTAATTGCGCCAATAGGATTTTCACGTAAATCACCAGACAACCATTCATCGACAGTGGCAACTTTAGTTCTCAGTCCTTGAAGTTTGTCTATACTCATTGGACGAATCTCAATAATTGAACCTGTAATGAAATTTTCGATTCCTTTTTTTGTGGATGCCAACTTCTGTCGTTTAGATTTAGACCCAGTCGTATTCTGTAACGACCCTTCTGTTAAGAATTTAAATAAAGGGCCTCTTGCTCTAGTAATAGCAGTTGCTATGGGATTCATAACCTCTTCCGCCTGCTTCATTGTTGGAGCTGTTGTGATTTGGTATGTTGTGGATGGGTCTATGTTCTGTACATAAGATTGTACACATGACATATACAATGATTTAGCATTTGCTCGGCCAACGATTAAATACTGCAAGTTGATTAATCGTTTCTTCACTGTCTTTTGAACATATCTACCACCCTCTCGATTGGTGTATGGTTCATACACATTTCGTTCAATAAACTCATACCATCCAAAAAGTTGCTCACCCCAGAGTTTGAACGTGTCAAGTAATCGTAAATCAGAGCCATCAACTAGTGTTAACTCTGATTCGCAATATTTAACCCAACCTTCAACTACGGAGCCATCATAATAGTAATCAGGGTTTGCTATTAGCCTGTCTATTCGATTCATCTCTAATGAAATTTCCCTATTCACAGGAATCTTTCCCTGAATAACATCATTTCTAAATTGTTCATAATATTTAGGAGTGGCAGTATTTGATAAAGTCATATAAGCATCCTCCTAAAAAAAAAAAGAAGTTCTACTTAAGAGCTTCTTTCATAGCATGACGTTTTTTAGACTTATCACTATGTTGCAATTGACTTATAGCTACATCAATACTTTCCTGAGTGATTTCTTTGTTCTCTAAACAATTAAAATTATCTTGTACTAGCAAGCCTAAGTCATAACTATCTATTGAAATGTCCTTATCTGTTCCTTGTAGATACTGTAATGCGTCTACACTAAAGCAAGTATCACAATATTTGCCGGATGCAGCATCAAATACAAAAATCAAATTTGGATCAGGGAAATTTATGCCCTGAAGTCCTTCAGTAGATAGATCTGATTTTTCAAAACCCACTTGATTAGTTCCTGTGTTACTTTTATAAATTTGTGCTCTAACCATACAATATTTATCATTTAATATGATACCATGAACACCTACAAAAATATGAGTCTTAAACTCCTTATAGAGCTCGGTGTTAGTATAGTTCATAAATACACTAAAAAGTTCCTTCAATTTCATATTAATCTCCTTCTTTCATATACCGTTAGTTTTTAATGTCAACAACAAAACCATATTTATTTCCATCAGCACTCTTTATTGATGTTCTACGAGCCTCATTTACGCTCATATCATTAGCTGATGTAACAAAGTCTTTGATGCCGTCCTTGTTTACTTTTAGATTGTCTAGTCGTGCAATATTAGCATTAGCTACACCGCCGCTATTTAGACTATTAGTTTCACTATAGGCACCGTATGTAAACAATGGATTGTCACTAGTATATACAAATCCCTTCTGCGAATCGAATAGTTCTGGTTTACCATCATCTGTAATACGCCAGCCTATAGCGTGATTAAATATTTTGGAATTAACAGAGGCTTGTACACTCATTGTTCCTCTAGCTCCTGGAGGATATCCTTTCAATGAATTTGTATACGAGTTATACATAGCTTTTCCTCGTTCTGTAGTTCCTAATGAAGTGGATTTGTAGTTAGCACTGTCAACCTCGATTTTTCTAAAGGTGTCCGAATTGAGGCCAGTATACGCAGTAGCTATGCTTTGCATATTATTTCTTCCTCCGATATTCATACCTCTAGCAATAACATCATATCCTCGAGCCCGCATATCAGTAGCAATTACAGTATTTACACAGTTATTATCATATAGTATAGCCTGTTTACTGTTTCCTTTAGTAAATAACGGATTAGCATCCTTAATAGCATTTTCTATGGCAGCTTGTTTAGCATCTAACATAGTAAAGCCTTCTATGTCACTTACTTTGGCAGTGCTAACGTCCTTGATTAATTTTGTTGCGGTAGCAGATTGCCCAGTTTTTATGTAATTATTTAGGGCTCCGCTTTGAGCTAATTTAACTCCTCCATAAGCAGCCAATGCTGTCACAGCTACAGCGGCCCCAATCTTCAAAGCAGTTTTTTGTTTGTCTGAGAGTCCTGACTTTTTAGTGCTAGGTTCAGTTACAGACTTAGAATTACTACTTTTACTACTTTTACTACTTTTACTACTTTTACTACT
>CAZYWC010000009.1:0-64699 GCA_964651125.1 uncultured Vampirovibrio sp. | reverse complement strand
TAAAACCCTAAAACCGACTTTTTTTTACTTTGTCTAGTTTTAGGGTTTCAGTTCAAATTTGCACCATTTTTTTTATTTTCCAACTCCGATTTGATAATACTCAAATCCTTTTTCTTTCAATCTTTCTGCATTATACTGATTTCTTCCGTCGAAAATTACAGGATTTTTCAGAAGTGTTTTGATTTTATCAAAATCAGGTCTTCTGAATTCGTTCCACTCTGTTAAAAGTAACATGCAATCACAATTTGTTAGTGCATCATAAGAATTTTTTGCATAAGTAATTCTGTCTTGAAAATAAAATTTTGCTTCTTCAATTGCTTTTGGATCGTATGCTAAAACTTTAGCACCACGTTTTAGTAAATCATTAATAATCGTAATTGCAGGTGCTTCTCTCATATCATTTGTTTTTGGTTTAAATGCAAGTCCCCAAACCGCAAATGTTTTGCCTGTCAAATCTTCACCGAACTTATTTACAATTTTATCAATAAATAATTTTCTTTGTATTTTGTTTGTATCATCGGCAGATTTGATAATACTCATGTCACAGCCAAATTCAGCACCTGTTTTAATAAGTGCTTTAACATCTTTAGGGAAACAACTTCCGCCATAACCAAGCCCCGGAAATAAGAATTTGTTTCCGATTCTGCTGTCGGTTGTAATACCTACACGAACCATTTCTGCATTTGCACCGATTTTTTCGCATAAATTAGCAATTTCATTCATAAATGAGATTTTTGTAGCTAAGAATGAATTTGCTGCGTATTTAGTCATTTCAGCAGATTTAACATCCATTACAATTACTCTGTTACCTGTGCGGAAAAATGGAGCATAAATTTCTTGCATGATTTGAGTAGCTTTGTCACTGTTTGAACCGATAATAACTCTATCAGGAGAAAGGAAATCATCAACAGCGTTACCTTGTTTCAAGAATTCCGGGTTTGAAACTACGTCGAACGGATAATTTGTATTAGCTTTTATGAGTTCTGTAACTTTTTCTGCTGTTCCAACAGGAACTGTTGATTTGTCTACAATAACTTTGTACCCGTTCATAGCTTTAGCTATAGATTCTGCAACTCCAAATACGTATTGTAAATCCGCAGAACCATCTTCACCTTGAGGCGTACCAACTGCAATAAAACAAACGTCTGATACTTTTACAGCATTATCAATATTCGCAGAAAAGTCTAATCTATCTTCCAAAACATTGGATTTAACAAGTTCTTCCAACCCCGGTTCATAAATCGGAATAATTCCTTTTTTAAGCTTATCTAATTTTTCAAGGTTATTGTCAACGCAAATGACCTGATTTCCCATATCGGCAAGACAAGCACCTGCTACTAAACCTACATATCCTGTTCCAATTACTGTAATATTCATCGATTCTTCCTACTAAGATACAGCTAAAAAAATGGTGCCGCAACTCGGAATTGAACCAAGGACACAGGGATTTTCAGTCCCTTGCTCTACCAACTGAGCTATTGCGGCACATTTTATTAAGTTTTTATCGGATTAGTAGAAATCTCCACTTCTCCTTTTTTTATCCGCCTGATTTCAAGCCGTAAGTCTATTGTACTTGCTAAATATTTTTAATCAAGTCTTTTTTATAAAATTAATTTTTATAATAAAAAAGGAAGAGTTCAACTCTTCCTTTTTAACTGTTTCTAATTCTGTGGAGCAAGCCAAGCTGTTACGTTTCGACCTTCTACCATCGGTTTCTTTTCCACTGTTACAGGGTCATTTGCTAAGTCTGCAATAAATCTGTTTGCTAAATCAATTGCTAAAGATGAGTGCTGCATTTCACGACCTCTCAACATAACAACAATTTTAACTTTATTGCCCTGTGATATGAATTTTCTGATATTTTTCAATCTTACTTCATAATCGTGTGTATCAATCTTATATCGAACTTTTACTTCCTTAACATCAACAACATGCTGTTTCTTTTTAGCTTCTTTAGCTTTTTTTTCAAGTTCGTATTTATATTTACCGTAATTTAATATCTTTGCTACAGGAGGAGCTTGGTTAGGGCTGATTACAACCAAATCCAATTCTGCTTCTTCTGCCATTTTCATAGCTTGGGATGTCGGTACAATACCGTGATTATTACCATTTTCATCAATTAATCTTACTTCTCTTGCTCTAATTCTTTCGTTTATTAGAGGTTTATCTTTGCCTGAGCCTCTTTGGCCCCTTTCTTCGTTAGCGATAATTATTCTCCTTTTTATTAAAATTGTACTTTTCTTTTTAATAATACCATGCTTTAGCCATTTTTCAAGTGTTTGAAACATAATCAGAACTTATTGCGAGCCATTTGTAAGCCTCATTTACACTTTGAGGAATATCAGTAACGAAAGTTCCGCCGTATCTTCCTCTTGTAAACGTTAAATACCCGTCTTCAGCCAAATTATCAAGGGCTTTTTTAATTGTCTTTGGGCTGACATTAAAAAATTCTGCGAATTCTCCAATAGAAGGTAATTTTGTTCCAATTTCACATTTTTGAGAAATATAATGTCTAATTTTTAACTCAATTTCTTCATAATGATAAAGTCCTATTTTTTCTTGAGGATTTATAACAATTGTTCCGTATTGTCCGCGTCTTGAATGCAACAATCCGTCTTTCGCAAGAATTTTGATTGCATCGTGTATTGTTTTAATGCTTACATTAAATTTTTCTGCAAGTTCTGTATTTGTAGGCAGTTTTTCTCCAACTCCGAAATTTTCTATTACATATTTTCTCAATTGTTCTGCAATTTTTTCAACCAAAGTTTGTGTTTTAACTTCATCAATTTCAAAATCAATTGCTCGTATAACAAAAGCATTGCCGACTTTTTCCAAAATTCCTTCTGACATAAGGCTGCCAATCGCAATTCTGATTGTTGCGGTGGACATCCCTGTTAAACTTGCCAATTTTCTGGTTGAAGCCAAACAAACACCGCATCTGTAACCGTCCTCTACGATATGTTTTTTTATAATTTCGACTGCTAATTCTCTTTTGGAAGTTAATTTTTCAATATTTTGAACTTCTTTCGGGTCTTTAATATACGTTCCGATTCTCTGCTTAGATTCAATTAATCCGCTATCTTCGACAAACCTAAAAACATTTTGAATTGTGCCGATGCTTACTCCTGTATGAAAAGCTAAATCAGCTTTTGCCGGAAGTTTGTCATAAGGTTTGATTTTTTTAGATTTTAAATTGTTTTTAATCCATTCTATTAGCCAAGCTGAAATCTTATTGACTTTATTTTCGCCTGACAAAAAAGAGTGGACATGCGGAGCCATTTCCGCAACTGAAATTTGCCTTGGTGCAGACTCTTTTGACATACAAATCCCTTTAATTTGTGATTATTGCATAATATTACCTCAAAATTAAAAAACAATCAATAGCGAGAACAAAATACAAGAGATTCTTAATAACTTTTAACAAATTCCTTCTAAACATTGACACTTACCCATGTTCATCCTATCATTAAGGTACTCTAGTCGAAATTTCTGCCGGATTTGACGGCTCGGAGTTAAATTGAAAACGTCAGGCTATAGGTTTGAAACGGTTCAATGAAATGAAAAAAGAAAAGGTAAAAGGAGAAAAAGTTATGCCTACTATGAACCAGCTTGTGCGTTCAGAACGTAAAAAGCTAAAAGACAAAACCAAATCACCGGCTCTTATGGAATGTCCACAAAGACGCGGTGTTTGTACTAGGGTTTACACAACAACCCCTAAAAAACCAAACTCAGCATTGAGAAAAGTTGCCAGAGTAAGACTTACTAACGGATTTGAAGTAACTTCTTATATTCCGGGTATCGGACACAACCTACAAGAACACAGTGTTGTTCTTATCAGAGGCGGAAGAGTTAAAGACCTTCCAGGTGTAAGATATCACATCGTACGTGGTACTTTAGATACAGCAGGTGTTGCTAACAGAACACAAAGCCGTTCTAAATATGGTGCTAAGAGAGCTAAAGGAGGTAAGAAATAATGTCTAGAAGATCTAAACCTGAAAGAAGAATTCCTTCAGCTGACCCTATTTATAACAGCGTAGATGTTTCAAAATTCATCAACAGAGTTATGAGACGCGGTAAAAAATCACTTGCTGAAAAAATATTCTACTCTACAATCACTAAGATTGAAGAAAGAACAAATGAAAAAGGCTTGGAAATTTTCCAAAAAGCACTTACAAATGCTACTCCATTATTGGAAGTTAAAGCAAGACGTATCGGTGGTTCTACTTACCAAGTACCTATCGATGTTAAACCAGACAGAGGTTTCGCTCTAGCTTCTTCTTGGATTATTGCAGCAGCTAAAAACAGAAGCGGTAAATCATTCGTAGAAAAACTTACAAGCGAATTAGTTGATGCTTCTAACGGTAACGGCGCAGCTTGCAAAAAGCGTGAAGATACCCACAGAATGGCTGAAGCAAACAAAGCATTTGCTCACTACAGATATTAATATTATATTTAATATTTATAAAAAAGACGTTTGGAAACAGACGTCTTTTTTTATTAATAAATAAAAATCCTTACATACTCAAACCCCTTTCCGAATATTCGGAAAGGGGTAGTTTTTACTTCCATAGGGGATGTATGTATTATGGAATGTAATTTTAGCTTATCTTTCTTACCGTCAAGGTGTGAGAAAGAGGAATTCCGCCTTGTACTGCGGGTTTATTGACAACTTGTCCTTTTACAAACATTACCGTTGAACCGCCGCCATCTAAGTTCATTGCATTTACGCAGCCGAGTTCTTTCATCAAATTTGCGAGTTCTACAAGCGTTAAGCCTATTGATGAGCCTTCTCTGCCATCAGCTGTAAGCATAATCAGATGATTATCTCTGGTATATCCTATAGCTGTTCTTGGGTTTCTGCCACCGATTGAGCCGAGTTTTTGCGCAGTCATATCAACATAGATGTCACCGTTTTTTATCAAATACGGGCCACCGCTTATGATATGATTAACGTCTTTCCACTCAGGGTTAATTTTAATGTTTAATTTGTATCTTTTTGCATCCTTGATACTGTTTAAGTTTTTTTCTGCGCCAACAATAACAAATCCGTTTTGGGGAATTCTATTTGCTCCGTAAGAAATTCTTGTTGCTTTGCCGTTTTCGACAACTATCTCCATCCCATACTTTGGACAAGGCGGAGAATATTCGCCCCAATCCGGCGTATAGACGATTGTATGAGTTGACAACATTCTAGGCTGATTGATATTATCAATTTTTAACCCTCCTTTGTTTGTTTCTACTTGAGCTCTAAGTTGAACTCTAGCCATATCAAATCCGTTGTCGAAAATTCCCATAGCCACTCTGTCATAAATCGGGCCGGTGTAAACTTTTTTGTTTATCATCAAAGTTCCTAATGGAACACCCGTTTGAGGTTTGAAGTATCCGCCGTTGATTGCAACAATTGCGTTTTCTCTGTTTGCGATATTTGAGATTTTAGATTTGGATGCTAAAGTTCCTGAAGCAATCGCCGGCTCTACTACTAAATCCTCATTTACACCCTTTGATAGTTCGACTATATTAATTCGGACGGGTTTATTATTATAAAATCTTATCATTCTGACATGTTTAACGCCTTTCTCAACACTAACTACTTTTGAATTTCTATACTTATTTGAAATTTCTTGTTCAAATGCAATTTCTTGTTCTTGTTGTCTTTCTTGAATATAATTCAGACTTGGTGAAATTCCCGTTAAGTTTTCTACACGGATGTCTTTGGCGGATATTAGTAAATTTTGAGAGAGCATCAAGCATATAGCAATACCGATTCCTGCTGCACTCGTTGCAGTTTTTTCTAACTGGGGTCTTTGTAATCTGTTTACTAATATCGTATCCATCGCTTTCACCGTGTTCTTTTAAGTTACAGGATACCTTTTTTATTTGAGAGTGGTGTGGGGCTATAACACTCTTTCGGGGGTAAATTTCATTACTTGCAGAAAACTTTTTTTAATTTACCGTTCCTTTCTCTGTTTTTTAACAGTATTGAAAAGATATTTATTCTTTCTACTATTATTATAACATACACTTAATACATTCTCAAGAGAGTTGTAAATAAATATTGGTAATACTTTTGGGTGATTTTAAAAAGAGTATAAAATACACTTAATCAAAAAGGCTACTTTTAAATTTTATAATCTATTCCATGTTTATTAAATAAGTCATTGAAAAACTTTTTATTGTCCAGAATGCTTTTATCCGTTAAAGTCATTTCTAATGGTGTATCAAAAGGATACTGTTTTTGAGTTTTTTCAGATATTATTTTTTTTATATACTCTTTGAGTAATTTATTCGTGTCTTTACAATAGGCTCTTTGTGTTTCCGGTGAACTGTCTGAATTTACTTCTGATATAATTTCTTTTGCTTTTGCAGAGAAAGATTTGAAATCTTCATTATTATTTTCTGCAATTTTTTGCAAAAAATAGTTACGCTGTTCAAAAATAGAGATATTTGGTTCAAACTTATATTTAGAATGGAAATATATTGCGGTTGATTTTGATACGATATTAAAGTTTTTTATCTTATTTTCAATAATTTCTATAATGCTTGATAATCTCAAAATTTCGCCTAAATTATAACCTTTTCTTTGGTATTCTTCATTTACTTTTATATAAAGACCTGAGATATTCTTTGCATTTTCAAAAAAAGCAAACTCTTCAAAACCAAGCAGTTTTCCGAATTTATTCTTTAACTCAGTTACGAAATTACAACCAAAACCGTTATTATGTTTTTTCATTTCAAGCCGCAAACTTCCGGCTTTATTATCAGGAATAATAAAGCTGCAAATTTTTCGGCTGTCATCTTTTGCCAATTTATAAACAATTGGTTTTATAGGTTGGGTTAAATTATTTGGTATCATAACTATTCTAAAACATGAAAATATAAATTTTGCTATTTTTAAAATATTTACTAAATAACAAATTGCCTTACGGCGTGAACCCTCACCCGAATTTCTAAGTTTCGCAAGGCTCAACTTGAAATTCTACCCTCTCCCTTGGGTAGAGGTTGTGTTTAATATGCAGAAATGTAAGTATTAAGAAATTTAAACTTCTTTAAAGATTTGTAAAAAAATGAGAAGAAACAGTTTACTTTTGTTATATAGTGTTGCAATAATGTTATTGTAAGAAGTATATATCACAAATCTAAAGCGTAAATACATGGAATGTATGTTTTGAGTAAGTGGAGCAAGCAAAGGATGCGGGCAAGCTTATGATAAATATGTGGTGAATCGTTTAATAGGTCAAAGGGTAACGCTTGCTGTTTGAAGGTGTATACAAGAAGTCAATAAGTGGTGAATGCCCTTGCGGGAAAACACCTCACCCTAGCTCTCGTCTGTAAGGCGAGGAAATAACCAAGAATTGTTTGGTTAATGTTGACTTAAAAGTACATATCAATGGATTGCCGTGAGAAGCGTAGCTTCTCTCGCAATGACAAAACAAACGTGCCAAGTCATTGCGATGAGCAACTACAAAAATTAGCGACGAAGCAATCTACCTAAAAAGAAAGAGAGTATAAACAAAAGCCGTGAGTTTTCACAGGCTTAGTCAGGCTGAGTTGAATTCCAAATTAATTCAGTCACAGGAGAAACTGTGCTTTTTTAAGGAGTACAGGGATTAATAAAGAAAAAACGAGTAACATAGAAGGCTGTGCAAGGATAGCGCAGTAAAGTACGTATCGAGAGAAGAGAAAGGAGATCCAACTATGACACTCACAATCAACACAAACATTTCGTCAATTATCACTCAAAGAAATTTGAACAGTGCGACGAACAGCTTGAACAAATCTATAGAGCGTATGACTACGGGTTATAAGATTAACCAAGCAAAGGACAATGCTGCAGGATATTCAATTTCCAATATGTGGGAAACACAAATCGGAACATTAGATGTAGCTGCAGATAACGCTGCTACCGGTGCTGACTTATTAACAACTGCAGAACAAAGC
Source organism: uncultured Vampirovibrio sp. (assembly GCA_964651125.1). Classification (GTDB taxonomy): domain Bacteria; phylum Cyanobacteriota; class Vampirovibrionia; order Gastranaerophilales; family Gastranaerophilaceae; genus CAG-196. The sequence goes on along the minus strand of CAZYWC010000009.1, from coordinate 56,761 downwards.
TACGGTTTGCTAACTGATCACCTACAACGTATCAGAGATTTGACCGAACAAGCCGCTAATGGAACTTATGGTTCTGCTTCATTAAAAGCTATTCAATCAGAAGTTTATGCAAGATTGCAAGAAATTAACCGTATTGCAGCTAATTCTGAATTCAACGGTATTAAATTAATGTCATATATTGATGATGGCAATCCAAAAGGTACCGGTATGACTTCAAACGGTTTGAATTTGCAAGTTGGTTTATATTCAGATGAAAATAGTGTAATTAACCTTGATGTATCACTATTCTCAAGTGCAAAATTAAGTGCATTATTCTCCGGTGGTTCTACTACTGTAACTACAATCAATAAGGATACAGGGGATCCTGAAACAACAACATTAACATTAGCAGATGCTTTAAAAGCCGGTGGTGATATTACAGATTTAAGCAAAGCAGACGGTTTAAAAACATTAGCAGCTGCTTGCAGCGGTTTAACTTATGATTCTACAACTAAGAGTTATTCACTAATGTCTGATAAAGATGGTACTTATGGTGCTTCTGCAATGTTAGGGTTTATCGATAATGCAATTGATGAAATTTCAAGAAGAACAACGGCTATTGGTGCTGCTCAAAACAGAGTAGAATCAGCTGTAAGTGCAATTGATGTTCAATCTCAAAACTTGACATCATCATTATCTACACTTAGAGATACTGACGTAGCTTCTGAATCTTCAAGCTATATTCAAGCACAAATTTTGCAACAAGCATCTGCTACATTGTTAGCAACGGCTAACCAAACTCCAAGCATCGCTTTGAACTTAATTTAAGGTCAGGTGATATATGGATAAAACTTATTATTCATGCTAGTTCGTTGGTTAGGGTATATTTTGGAAGCGGCTTTTTCGGAAGCCGCTTCTTTTTTATTTTTAATCCTCTTGACCATTTTTTTGTTTGAATACGTAAGCCAAAATTTCTGCAACAGCAACGTACATATCAGAAGGAATAACTCCATCTATAGGAACATTGTTGTATAAGGTTCTTGCAACAGGTCTGTTTTCAACTATCGGCACATTATTTTCTTTTGCAATTTCTCTAATTTGAAAAGCAACATAGTCAACACCTTTTGCAACTACAATAGGAGCAGGGGCTTTTGTTTTATCATATTTAATTGCTACTGCGTAATGAGTAGGGTTGGTTACAACAACATCTGCTTGAGGTACGGAAGACATCATTCTTTGGCGAGCCATTTGCATTTGGATGGACTTAATTCTCGCCTTAATTTTTGGATCCCCTTCTGTATCTTTATGTTCGTCTTTAACTTCTTGTTTGGTCATTTTGATTGATTTTTCATATTCATAAGTTTGGTATTTTTTATCCAGATAACCCAAAACAAGCATTGCAAGACACATGTTTATAATCATGTTGATTAAAACGGATACAATAATGTTTAATGCGACAGGAAATTCTAAGCCGACAAGACCTAGCAAATCACCTTTTCTGCTGTTAATAGCAGAATAACCGCATGCCGCAACTACGACAATTTTAAGAATAGACTTTGCAAATTCTACCATTGAGCGTGGCTCAAACGGATTAAACATACGTTTTGCGTTCTGTAACATTCTTTGAGGGGAAAGATTTTCTAAGTTAAATTTAACTTTTTCTAATGCAAAAACTTGCCCGACATCAAGTCTGATAATAAGAATTGATGCTATTAACAAAAGAACAAAAAATGGCAAAACAATTAATGCCGTATAGTGGAAATACGGCAAAAGAAGCCCCATTATATTATCAACACTAAAACTGTCAGGATTAAGATGTGAAAAAGTTTCACGCATCATATTTTGTATAGTGTCAATCATGTTTTTAGCAAAAACGCCAAGCAAAGCTATGCCTGCAACCATTACCAGTGCGGCATCCATATCCCTGCTTTTAGCAACGTTACCACGTTCCCGCTCTTTCGTTCGCCGTCGGGTGGTGGCTTCTTCTGTTTTTTCTGCTGCTTCGTTTCCCATCATTTTCATTTTAGCAGGGAAATGCCGGCATGGCAAAAGTGTGACAATTTTACTCTGAAATAGTTTATTTATTGTATAATTCTTATATGGTTAGATTATTTGACGGTAAAAATGTTACTAAGGTTTCGCACCTTATTTTTAGGGTATTGAAGATTCAGGAGCTTTTTACAAGGATTATTGAGGTTAACAATCCTGATAAAATGCCTTGTATATATGCAATGTGGCATTCACACCAATTCTGTGTTCACGGTATCAGGCACCGCTCAAAATTGCATGTTTTGGTAAGTCGCTCTCGCGATGGCGAAATTATTGCAGATGTAGTAGAGCGTTGGGGCTTCAAAACAGTTCGTGGCTCTAAAGGCAAAAAAGGTGCTGTTGAAGCTACAATGCAGATGATTTCTATTTTAAAATCAGGAGAAAACTGTGCAATGATGGTGGATGGTCCAAAAGGTCCTGCTAAGGTCGTAAAAGACGGTGTAATTAAGATTGCCAAAATGGCAGGTGTTCCAATTGTACCTGTTTATTGGTATTCTAAAAACTTTACGTTTGCAAAATTCCCTTCTTGGGATGAGATGCGCTCACCAATTTTTGCAACAAATTTGATTAATCTTTACGGTGAGCCGATTTATGTTCCGCAAGACGGTGATGAAGCGGCAGAAGAGGAAGCAAGACAAAAGTTGCAACAAAGCTTAGAACAATTAGAAAAAGATGCGCCAAAAGCGTTTGATGAGGTATATCAATTCGGGTTATGGAAAAAATAAAACTTCTTGCAATTCAAATGGAATCTGCAATCGGGGATGTGGCTTTAAATATTGAAACAGTTAGAAATTTACTCAAAGCAAATTTGGACAAATACGGAAAGGTTGATTTTGTATTTTTGCCTGAATTGTGGCCTGTTGGTTGGGATTGTCCGTCTTTCCCAAGCAGTGCTGAAACTTTAGAAGAATCTAAAGCCGTTACAATGTTGCAAGAAATCGCTAAGACTTATGGCGTTAATATTGCAGGCGGAAGCTTTGTGGAAAAACAAGGTGACAAACTTTTCAACACCTGCCCTGTTATAAACCGTAAAGGTGAATTGGTTTGCACATACAATAAAAATCACCTTTACTCATATAACGGCGATACAGAAAGCCAATATATAACAGTCGGTTCAAATCCTGTTATGGTTGAGCTTGACGGCGTAAAAATAGGGCTAACGATTTGTTATGATATCCGTTTCCCTGAAATTTACAGAGCATACCGAAAAGCAGGTGCGGATTTGTTGGTAAATATGGCGGCATGGCCAAAATCAAGAAAAGTTCATTGGGACACATTAACTAGAGCCAGAGCGATTGAAAACCAAACTTTTATGGTTGCGCTTACTCAAACAGGGCTTTTGGCAGACGGAGTGGAAAATCTCGGTCACTCTTTGATTTACGACTATGAAGGCAAAATTTTGGATGAAATCGAAGAAATTGAAGGCGGAATTTACGCTGAAATCGATTTAAAAGCAATGTACGATTTTAGAGCGAATTGTCCAAGTATAAATGATATAAAAAACTCGTATGAGGTTATTAAAAAATGAAAAAAATATTAGCAATATTAATGATGTTTGCGCTTACTCTCGGAGCTAATGCTAAAACAGCTGTAAAAAGAGATTTTTCAAGCGTTATAAACGAATCAGGAATTGAAAAAAATGCAATTTCAATTTCTATAAAGGATTTGAACAGCGGAAAACCTGTTTATGAATTAAACGAAAAAATGCTGATGCATCCTGCGTCCGTTCAGAAACTTTTGACTTTGCCGGCTGCGGTTGACGCTTTGGGTGAGGATTACGAATTCACAACAGAAATCTACAAAAGAAATGCAGATTCTTTCGTTGTGAAACTCGGTGCAGACCCGTATTTGACAAGTGATGATTTGAAAAAACTTGTAAATAACGTTAATCTTGAAACAAAACGAATCTATATTGACGACAGCATTTTGGAGAAAAAAGACTGGGGCGAAGGCTGGCAATGGGATGATGATATGAATGTTCTGATGCCAAGATTTAATTCATATAATTTGGACAGAAACTTAATCAAAATAACGGTTATGCCGACAGCAGAAGGTCAAGGCGCAACAATTATTAACCCGAGCAAATATCCGATTGTTTTCTTTAATCATGTTGTAACAGGTAAAGAAAACAATGTGAAGGTTTCAAGAGATAATTCAGTCTCAGCGAATACTTTGCTTCTAGAAGGTAGTGTAAACAAGCCTGTAACCTTGTATGTTCCGACAAATAACTTGAAAAGATATTTTAATATCAAATTAACAAATGTTTTGGGCGATAAAAAAGTTTATTTGAAAGAAAATTTTGTAGTTGATAAGGTTTCTGCAAACGATAAAGAATTAGACAAAATTACACATCCGATTTCTACTGCGATTGATGATGTTTTAAAGAACAGCAACAATATGGTTTCTGAAACAGTTGCGAAACTTGCCGGCGGAAAAGCTTACAATGACAGAGGAACGGATATCTACGGTATCAAGGTTTTTAATGCCTACTGCGAAAAACAAGGTTTAGATACTTCAAAAATCAGATTGACTGACGCTAGCGGTGTTTCAAAAAATAACTTAGTTACTACAGATTTTATTTCCGAATATCTTGTAAAAAACAAAGACAATAAGGTGTTGGAGCATTTGGCAACTCCGGGACAAGGAACTTTGACGCATAGAATGCTTCCTATCAAAGAAAACTTGAGAGCAAAGACGGGAACTCTCTCTGATACAAGCTCAATTGCAGGATTTTTAAATACAAAACACGGGAACAAATACGCGTTTGCAATAATTATTAATGATACAACTTCAACGATTCCTGATATGAAAACGCTGGAAGATTATTTGATTAGAGAAGCATATTTGAGGTTGTAAGTTCTTTAATAGAGGACAAGCATGTACCAAATAATCGGTGAATACTTAGAATATTTAGAGCTGGAAAAAGGTCTTTCGCAAAACACGATTGACGCTTACAGACGAGATTTGTCCGATTTTGCGCAAAATGTAGAAGATATTCATTCTATTAATCGAATGAATATTAATGCTTATGTTAGAACTCTTAGAGAACGCAAACTTGCACCAACAAGTGTAATAAGAAAAGTTGCATCGCTTCGAGGATTTTTTAAATGGGCTACTTCATCGGGAATATTAGAAAAAAATCCTGCAGCAACTCTTGAACAGCCAAAGACTCCGCAAAGATTGCCAAAAGTTGTTTCCGTAAAAGAAATTGATGAGATGCTGCATAACAATTTGACACCTTTAGAGCATGTCATGATGGAACTTCTTTACAGTTGCGGTTTGAGAGTTTCAGAGCTTGTTAATCTTAAACTCAATGATATAGATTTGAGTTCTAAATACGTTCGCTGTTTTGGTAAAGGCTCTAAAGAAAGAATTATTCCGATTGGCGAACAGGCAAAAACTGTGGTGAAAGAGTATTTTCCGACAAGAGATTTGCTTATAAAAAAATATAATTTAACGACAAAAAATCTTTTGATAAAAGATAACGGACATTTTGTCACAAGACAGGATGTTTATAATTTTATACATGCTCAAGGAAAATTAATTCACAAAAATATTTCACCACACACGCTAAGACATAGTTTTGCAACACACTTGTTGGAAAACGGAGCAGACTTGAGAGTTGTTCAAGAACTCCTCGGACATAGCGATGTATCTACAACACAGCTTTACACACACATTAGTAAAAAACGATTAAAAGAGGTTTATTTTTCTATTAATAAGTAGTTTACAAAAATTAACAAAAGAACTTTACAAATTTGCACCATGCTTAATTTTATGGTAAATTCAACTATAGGAAGGGAATGTATCCCCAAATTGGTGAGGATTTATGAAAAGCACAACACTTAGAAGATCAAATATTACCAGAGAAAAAGTTGCTATGCTTGAAGCTCTTAGCAGATACAATCGTGAACATCAGGATGAAGATTTTTACAGAAAGCAAAGCAAAAACAAAGAATTGGATGCTCTTTGGCAATCTTTTGGCGTAAAGACTCAAAAGAACGAGAAAGCTCCGCAAGTTTATTTTGTAACAGGTCTTATTGTTGGTGTAATTGTAACATTATTGATTACAACATTCATAAGTCTTTTAATCAATGTATCAACTCCTAAGGATGATGTGGTTGCTCCTGTTGCACCTGTTTCTAAGAAAGTAGAAAAAGAGTCTAACGGAAGATTTTCTTTCATTCCTTCTGATTCTTCAGCAAAAAAAGTTACTCCTGAAGTATCTTTGAACGAGGAATATACTGTAAAAGAAGGTGATACGTTGGAAAGCATCGTAATTAGATTTTACGGCTCATTTGACATGGATAAAGTTGCAAGAATTCAAGAAGCTAACAAAATGGCTAACCCTAACGCTTTATCAATCGGTCAAAAGCTTGTTATTCCAATGAATCAATAGTTTATGGCGAAAGTTAAATCAAAATATGTATGCCAAAATTGCGGATACGAAACCACCGGTTATTTAGGAAAATGTCCTGAATGTGGCAGTTGGGGTTCGTTTGTAGAAGAAGTTTCTGCTCCTGTTGAAAAGAAAACAGAAGTAGAAGTTTTTGATACGACTCCGCCAATGACGTTGGATGAAATAGAAATGAATTCGGAAATAAGAATGAGTACCAATATTTCTGAATTCGACAGAGTGCTTGGTGGCGGTATAGTTCAAGGTTCTTTGGTGCTTATTGCAGGTGACCCCGGTATCGGTAAATCAACAATTCTCTTACAAACATCAGGTGAATTGTGCAAAAGCGGCAAAAAAGTTTTATATATTTCAGCAGAAGAATCCGCAAGCCAAATCAAATTGAGAGCTGAAAGATTGGGTGTAAAATCAAACACATTGTTTATTTACCCTCAAACAAATTTAGAGCTTATAAAAAAACACATTGAATCTATGAAACCCGATTTGGTGATTGTTGATAGTATTCAAGCGATTTATACATCAATGATTCAGAGTTCTGCGGGCAGTGTTTCACAAATTAGGGAATGCTGTAACATGCTTATGCATATTGCGAAATCTCAAAATATTTCAATTATAGTAATCGGGCATGTTACAAAAGAGGGCAATATAGCAGGGCCTAAAGTTTTGGAACACATGGTTGATACTGTTATACAATTTGAAGGTGATAAAACAAAGACTTATAGAATTTTGCGTTCTATAAAAAACCGTTTTGGTAACACATCAGAAGTCGGTATCTTTGAAATGAGCGCAACGGGTTTGACAGAAGTTGTAAATCCGAGTGAGTTGTTTTTAAAAGAATACAACCAAACTCAGACTCCGGGAAGTACAATTATTGTAACAAGTGAAGGCACTCGTCCGCTTTTGGTTGAAATTCAAGCGTTGGTTGGTACAACTCCTTATCCCGCCCCTCGAAGAATCGCAAACGGTGTTGATACGGGGCGTGTGTTGCAGATATTGGCGGTTTTGGAAAAAAGAATCGGTTTAAATTTATCCAAACAGGATGTTTATGTAAACGTAATCGGCGGGATTGACGTAAATGAACCTGCTGCGGATTTAGGAATTGCATTAGCTATCGTGACTTGCGTGCGCGATGTTGTATTTGACCCTGAAACTGCAATTATAGGTGAAATCGGTTTATCAGGTGAAATTAGAGCCGTTAATCATATTGAAAAAAGGATAAATGAAGCACAAAAGTTAGGTTTCAAGAGGATTATTATTCCTGAATCAAATGACGTGCAAGATGAGTTTAAAGGCATCCAAATAATAAAAGTTAAGAGAATATTAGAAGCTATTACCAGAGGCATAAAACATTAAATTATTTTTTCAACAACAAATTCATGCCTGCTATAAAATAATTTTTAACTTCTGCAAAACTTCTTAAAGATAAAAGCGTTTTGAGTATAAATTTTGGACGCAAATAAAAGCGTTTTACGGCTTGCTTATGGAGTTCAAAAATTCTTTCCTTGCTTAGGTGTTCAGAACGTACTACAGGTTCATAATAGGCACTTCTGAAATCCAAATTACCTTCTACAAGTCTATTTAGCATTGCGTAAGCAAAATATTTTGTCCCAGGAAGCGGAGTCGCAGTATAAAAGCTGATAAAATTGCTATCAAGTTCTATTGCAAATTTAATCATTTCTTCAACGGTTTCTTCGGTTTCCCAAGGCAGCCCGATTACAAAATAATTATAAATTTTAATCTTGTTTTTCTTAAGAATCTTTACTGTGTTTCTAATATCATCAAGCGTAATTTTCTTTCCGATATTATCCAACATCTTTTGAGAACCGCTTTCAACTCCGATACTTACAAGACGACAGCCTGATTCGTACATCATTTTTGCCATCTCATCATCCATTGTGTCGGCTCTTGTATTGGATGACCAAGTGATTTTTAAACCGCTTTCAATAATTTTTTGACAAAGTTCTAACGTCCATTCTCTATCAAAATTAAAGATATCAGACCAAAACAGAAAATTTCTAATATTGTATTTTTCAACGCACTCTTTTAACTCTGCAACAATATTTTCAGGCGAACGTTTTCTGACTTTTGCACCTGAAACAGGAGTCGCTAAGCAGAAAAAACAATGAAAAGGACAACCGCGTGCAACTTTAATTACAGCTTGCACTTTTCCGTTATCCGGACGTCTGTATATTGAATTATCAACTAAATGTCTTGCAGGAAACGGCAAAGCGTCTAAATTTTCATTAAAAGGTCTTTTTTCTGTTTTTACGGGCTGGAAATTTTCTCTATAACAAATTCCCAAAATTTCGTTATCAGGAACTCCGTCTAAGATATCCTTCAGAGTTAATTCGGCTTCTCCGATTATCACATAATCGACAAACGGATTTTCGTAAATTGTATTGGTGTTGTAAGTTAAAAATGGCGCGCCTTTGACAATAGTGCAAATGTTTGGAACTATTTCTTTTGCCAATTGTACAGCCGTCATGTCAGATTTAAAAGTCGGTGTTGCAATATTTGCAACCAAATAATTTGGCTGAATTTCTTTTAAATCAGCTTCAAAATTTCCGCCTTGACTGTAATCTCTGATAATCGCTTCAAAACCGCAGCTTTCTGCGATTGAAGCCAAATACATTAAATCAGTAGGAGGAAGCGGAGGTATAACCAACAATTCTTTTGTCGGTTGTTGACATCTGTCTTCTCTGTTTATTACCGGAGAAGGCGGGTATATTAATAAAACCCGCCCCTTCTTATTTTGATTTTCTAAAACCATTTATTAAGCCTTAACTTCTTTTTGTTTTACTCTTGATGCGATGATTGACGCTGTAATCAAGCAGAATGCACCGATTAAGAAAGTGTATTCCCAGTGGTAATTTACTCCGCCAATTACGCTAAATGAACATCTGTTAATAATCCAAGAAACAAGTGTGCAAACGAATACTTGAGGACCTGCAATAAAGATATTAAAGATACCCATTACAGAACCTTCTGTTCCCGGTTTTATGTATTGAGAAAGCATTGCAAAAGGTAAAGCGCAAATACTTGCCCAACCGATACCTGATAATGCCATCAATGCTGCAACTACTTTTACATCTTTAATAAATGCCATTCCTAAGAATGCCAATGCCATTGATAACATTGAAATAATGTGAACTTTTTTGTTACCAAATTTAACTGACAAAACTCCGATTGGAATTGCAACAACAAAGCAAACTAAGTTGAAGATTGCAAAACAAATTGAAGAGAAGTTTGTTCCGGCTAGAACTGCAGAATCGTAGCTTGCTTTTACAACTTCCGAAACGTTTGATAAATCAGGAACACCGTATACTGTGTGGATTGCATATTGTGTGAAATAAATCATCATGCACATATTACCAATCCAAGTGAAGAATTGCATCCAGCAAATTTTACCAACTTCAGGTGATAGCGCGAAAAATTCTTTCAAAGATTTAACTAAATCGAATTTTTCAGATTTTTCATCAGCTTTTGGTTGGTATCTGCGTTCTTTAATCATTAAGCAAGTCCAAGCCATACCAAGAGAGAATGCTAAAGCTGCCATAATGAATTGAGCGTTAATTGACATTTGATAATTGAACGCCCATTTTAAGAATGGAGCTGTACCTGCTGCAAAAACTGAACCCAAACCGATTGCTAAGCTGATATAAGAGTTTGCGATTGAGTGTTGTTCAGGTGGAACAACATCAGGAATCAATGCTCTGTATGGACCTTGAGCGATGTTTACACAAGCATCAAGAATCCAAATCATAACTGCTGCAAAGAAAAGAGCTGCAAGAGCAGGGAATTTGATATGCAAAGTTGATGATATAAAGTTTGTAATTAATTCAGAATTAGGTAATGCCCAAAGTGCTAAAGCTGAAAGTAAAGCACCGCCTAACAAATATGGTCTTCTTCTACCGAATGGTGAAGTTGTTTTATCACTCAAAGCGCCGATTACGGGTTGAACAACCATACCTGTGAATGGACCTGCCAACCAAATTAAACCGAACAAAAATGGTGATGCACCAAGGTTTTCGGTAACAGGACCCGATAAAATAATTCTCATTTGCCATGCAAATTGCAAGCCAAAAAATCCAAGAGCAAAACTCAAAAATTTTGCAGTTGAAAAACGTTTCAAAACATTGTCTTCCATATATCTCCCCCAAATAAAACTATTATTTTATTAGTGTACAAGTAACAAAAATTTGCGTCAAGTTATTGGCACATAAAAACAGGTCGGAACTTTTAAAAGTTCCGACCTGTTTATCATCTTACATCTAATTTAATTATTCCATTACGAATGCTCTAACGACTGTTACTGAACCGTCAACGTTTTTACGAACACCTGTGTCAACTTCATCATCATCCAAGTCAGCTGCATAAGCTACCGGTGTGTATGGTTGAGCAGCATCTACTGCATCCGGTTTTTCAAAGCTTCTAAGAACTTTAACGTTGTCATTATCATCAGGATTGATAATCGGTTTATCAGGATCAGGTGTTACAGGTTTGTCAGGACCAACCAAGTAAGTTGTGTCTTCAGGTCTTGGGTCACGAGTGTTATAACCGTCAGGGCCGTTTGTTAATTCATAAGTGATTACGTCAGTGCCTTTGATTGTAACTTCTTTTGCGTCACGAATATTTGTGTATTTTAAAGTGTAATCTCTTGATGGGAAATCAACTTTCAACTTATCAGTTTCTTTGCCAACGATAATGTTGTCTGCGTGAACTTTGTCACCTGTGATTTCAATGTATTTACCGGGAGCTGTGATATGAACATCTTTAGCGTTTGCACCAGTCAATTTAATATCACCTTTAGAAGCGATATAAGCAACTGACGGAGTATCAATCTTAGTGATATTACCACCTGCAATGTTCATATTAGAAGGTGCTTTTACAGAGTTAGGAATGTGTTTGTAGTTTTCCATTACTGCAATAATAACTTCGTCAACAGTATTGTTTTCAGTACCGCTCAAACCGCCGATATAACCGTTTGCAGAGAATTCATATTCATTTGCGCTCAATGTTGCTTTGCCGTCTGATAATACGTTCAAGTTATCTGATTTTAAAGAAATTTTGTTTGCGCTTGTATCAACCGTAACCATTACGTGTCCGTCTTGTGCGTGTGCTGTTAAGTTGCCACCAACTGTTAAACTACCATCAAGAAGTTTGCCTTCTTCAATTTTATAGTTACCGATGTGGATGTTATCTTTAGAATTGATTGTTGCATTTCCACCGATTTTGTTGTTACCTACTACGTGAGTGAAGTGTTTGTAACCTTGTGCGTTTTCAGATTTTGCAACTGTTGTAAGATTCATATCTTTACCGACTTGAACATTACCAACTTCTAAGAAGCCGCCACCGTTTGTCATATTCAAATTGCCATCAACTTTAGTGTTTCTTGCGTACATCATAACGCCGTTACCGTCAACATCAACATTACCTGTTACATGAAGAACTTTGCCGTTATCAACATAGTTTAATGCAACGCTGTCATCTGATTTAATGTTCAAGTTACCCTTGATATCGCCGCCGCCAACAGTTTTAACAATACCTTTGTCTGCGATAACATAAACATTACCATCAATATTAACGGCTTCAAGTCTTACACCTTTTGTAGATGCTTCATTGTCTGTTGAAAGGTAATCTTGACCGTTTTCTGTAATTAATTTCATTCCGTCTTTAGTTTTAACAGTACCTCTAACAACATTGATAGAAGGAGCTAAGATATTGAATTGGCCGCCTACATTGAAGTTAGAATCTTGAATAGTAACAACACCAACAGGAGTTGTTGTTGCAACATTTGATACGCTCATTGCACCGTCAACAAAAGTTGCTGTCATTGGTTGGGTGGTAATCATAGCGTCACCTGCAGTTGCAAATGTAGCACCATCAAATAAAACACCGTTGGGGTTAGAAATAATTAATTTTCCGATACCGCTGTTTGCACTGATTTGACCATAAATATTTGACATACCGTGATTAACAGTGTTCAAAATTGTTAAGTTATTTGAACCGCCAACAGCGTTGAAGTTCAAGTTTTCACCTTTGTTTACGTTCAATGAATCCCAGTTTACGTGGGCATCGCCGTTAAAGTTTAAATCTGCTGAACCGTTACCGGTTTTAATGTCAACAAAACCGCCTGTTGTATTATTAATTACCGCACCGCCATTACCGACACCTAAACCTGTATCAATGGCTGCGTAAGAAACTTGCATAGAAGCAAATAATGCTGTTAGAGCTAATGCTGAAAATTTTCTTTTTAAACTTTTCATATAATACTCCTAATTTTTATATACTCGTAATATAATAAAGTATTTAAATTTTCAGAAATTGCGCAAGTGTGAAGAAATGTAACGACGAATTTTATTATTAATATAATAATTTGAGATTTTTAATGCCTTTGTAAATGTATTGTAATTCTTTTTCAGAAAGTTTCGGCAATGTTTTTTCTATATCACAGATAAGTTCTTCTTTTGTTTTTACATGCTCATAATCAAATAAGTCTTTTATGTTGACATCTAAAATTAATGCAATTTTTTCCAAATTTTTATGTGTAGGAGATTGTTTGCCATTTTCTATCCTTGTATAATTTGAACGCTCCATATCCAGCTTGTCAGCAATATCACTTTGTTTTAAGCCTTTTGCAGTACGAAGCTCTTTTATTCTGCTACCTAATTTTTTAGTAAGTGATGTTTCCATAAAAACTCCTGTTAATAACAGAATAAGCTATTTCTGAATTTCAGAACACACTATTGGATAATACAAAATATTGACAAATGTATTGTTTTATAGTACATGAATTGTATAGCTATTTAGGAGGTAATAATGTTTTGTGTAAAAAAAGAAGGTGCAAGAACTATAGTTAATATTTTAGGGCTTAAGATTAAATTTATAAATAAGATGGCGTTATATCAAAGAATATTGAATGTTCAAACATTACATTCTCAAGTTTTTGCAAAATACAAAAATTGTAACGCAGGCAAAGACCTCGTTTTATTAGCAACAGGGCCAAGCTTGAAAGATTTTAAACCAATAGAAAATGCAATTTATATAGGCGTTAATAGAGCGTTTGAATATGAAAAAGTAAAATTAGATTATGCATTTATTTTTGATAACAGCAATCCGACTCCTGAATATTTAGAAGCTCTAAATCAATATAAGGGCAATGATGCTAAAAAATTCTATGGAATTTGTTCAGATTTTGATTTGCTGAATTGTACTATTTCTGAAAGTGATGCAAGCGAAGCGAATGCAGAACGTTTTTATTTGCATTCCGTAAATAATAAAAATATCCCTACATACAATATCGCAGCAGAAGCTTTTTATAATGCAAATTCGGTAGTTTTCCCAGCAATCCAATTCGCACTGTGGACAAATCCAAAAAGGATTTATCTTGTAGGCTGTGATACAAATTTGAATGGGTATTATAATAGTAAGTCTAAAAATATTTTAAAAACAAAGAGTGTTTATAACGGTTGGCTTAAAGTAAAGGATTTCTCACAAATTTTTTATCCGAAAACAGAAATTATTTCAGTAAATCCTGTTGGGCTTAAAGGTATATTTCAAGATATTTATCAATAAATCAAAACAAAAGAAAAAGCCCGCTTATGCGGGCTTCTTCATATTTCCAGTTTTATATTTTATTTGATTAGTTAATCATTGGGAATGCTCTAACAACTGTTACTGAGCCATCAACATTCTTACGAACACCTGTGTCAACTTCATCATCATCCAAGTCTGCTGCGTAAGCTACCGGAGTGTATGGTTGAGCAGCATCTACTGCGTCAGGTCTTTCATAGCTTCTTAAGACTTTGATGTTTTCATTGTCATCAGGAACCGGATCATCAGTTTTACCGGGACCAACTAAGTAAGTTGTATCATCCGGTCTTGGGTCACGTGTGTTGTAACCATCAGGACCATTTGTTAATTCATAAGTGATTTCATCAGTACCTTTGATTGTTACTTCTTTTGCGTCACGAATGTTTGTGTATTTCAAAGTATAATCTCTTGAAGGGAAATCAACTTTCAACTTATCTGTTTCTTTACCAACAATAATGTTATCAGCGTGTACATTAGGACCTGTGATTTTGATGTATTTACCCGGAGCTGTAATGTTAACATTCTTAGCGTTAGCACCTGTTAATTTAACATCACCTTTTGATGCGATGTAAGCATTTGTAGGAGTATCAATCTTTGTAATGTTACCGCCTGCTATATTTAAGTTTGCAGGGGCTGCTGAGTCATTAATATGTTTGTAATTTTCCATTACGTTTACGATTACATCATCAACGCTATAGTCATTGATTTTATTCAAACCGCCGATATAGCCGTTTGCTGAAAATTCATACTCATTAGCAGATAATGTTGCTTTACCATCTGTTAGAATATTATAGTTGTCTGATTTGTATGAAATCTTGTTAGCACTTGTATCAACTGTAGTTGTGATGTGACCGTCAGTTGCGTGTACATCCAAGTTGCCGCCAACTGTTAATTTACCGTCTGCAAGCTTTCTTGCGTCATAATCATAACCACCGATGTGAACGTTGTTTACTGATTCAACTTTCAAATCACCATCAACTTTTGTATCACCGATAATGTGTGTGAAGTGTTTAATTGTTCCAACACAGCTGTTATCAAGGTTTTGTGATTCGTTTGTTGTTGTTAATTTTGCATTCTTAGTAACGTGAACATCACCGACATCCAAGAAACCACCACCGTTTGTCATATTTAAGTTGCCGTCAACTTTAGCATTTCTCAAGAACATTCTTGCGCCGTTGCCTTTAACATCCATATTTCCGTTAACAGTAAGTTTTTTATCGTTATTTGTTCTGTTTAAACTTACGTTGCCTTCAGTATTGATTTTTACGTTACCGTTAATTGTACCGCCGTTTTCAATAGCCAAAGCACCTGCTTCATTTGTGATGTATAAATCACCGTTAATATTCATTGCTGATAATCTTGCAACTGTTTGTGCCTTTGTTGGAGCTGTAGCACCCAGAGCCAAGAAATCTTGACCGTTAGCTGTTACTAATTTAACAGTTTTTGCTGTGATAGCAGAGTTTGCTGCGTTAATACCTGCAGCTACGATACTGTAATCACCGCCAACTCTGAAATCAGAATTGTTATCAATTTTAATTGAAATTAATTTTCCGTTATCATCATAAAGTTTTGTAAATTTAGCGTTATCAATATTCAAATTACCTAAATCTTCAACTTTTACATTAGATAAATCCTTTGTGGTTAATTGCAAATCACCTGCTGTAGTGAATTTAGCACCATCAAACAACATACCGTTAGGGTTTGAAATAATCAATTTACCGATACCGCTGTTTGAATTGATTTGACCATAAATTTTTGACATGCCACGGTTAACAGTGTTCAAAATTGTTAAGTTATTTGCACCGTCAACAGCGTTAAAATTCAAGCTTTCATTTTTATTAACGTTTAAAGAATCCCAATTTACATGAGAGTTTCCGTTAAAATTCAAATCTGCAGAGCCGTTTCCTGTTTTAATATCAACGAATCCGCCTGTTGTATTGTTAATTACAGCGCCACCATTGCCACCGCCTAATCCTGTGTCAATTACGGCATAAGATACTTGCATTGATGCAAACAATGCGGTTACAGCTAAAGCTGATAATTTTCTCTTTAAGTTTTTCATAAAAACAAATCCTTCTTATGTTGACTGTTCATCTATTACTATACTATTAAAAAAAATCCAACATAAAAAAATTTGCGCTTTTTAGCGCAAATTCTGTTAAAATTGTTACATTTGTTAATAATAATTATCCGACGATTGCCTTATATATGAGGCTTGATGCTTTTACAATAAAATCTTTACCTTGAGGCGCATTATGAGGGCGATTTGCCAAAATTACCACAATATATTTTTTGCCGTTTGGAGCGTAAACAATACCAGCATCACCGAGCATGGTTCCTATATCACCTGTTTTGTGAATAAACATTGCTCCGTCACCCAAACCTGCTGCAATTAATCTGTTATTTTTTACATGACTCATATAATCAATAATGAATTCTCTTGAATTAATATTCAAAAATCCCGGATTATCAAGATTATAAAGAATTTTAGCCATGTCTTTTGCAGTTGTTTTATTTGTACCTTTTAAATCAGGAAGCCATGTTCTAACGTAAGTCCTTGAAATTCCCCAATCTCTCAAACCGATGTTAATATCGTCCATGCCGCCCAATTTTGCCATAATCATGTTTGTTGAAGTATTATCGGAATCTTGAATCATGGTTTTTGCCAAACTGTCTAAAGAATATTTTCTGCCGGTTTGAGCGTATTGAAGATTTCCTGAACCTGATGATTGATAATAATCAGTAAGAAGCATTTCATCATAAATTGTCATTTGATTTGCTTCAATTGATTTGAACAAACGAACTAAAACAGGAAGTTTGATAATGCTAGCGGCAGAATACAAGTTATCGCCGTTAATATCAACGTACTGGCCTTTTTCGTATTCCCAAACATAGATAGACGGCTTAATCATAGGGTATTGTGCCATAAGTCCTGTAAGCTGTGATTTTAGCCCTGCCATTTCGTTTGTATGATACATAGTAGTAATTTCACTATGAGTTTTTTCGATGGTTGGAGTCAAAAGCAAACGATTATTGAACATGTCGTTGCTTAAATAATTTGTCATAGGATTTGCAATTTTGTATAAATCAGCTTCTACAGGCTTTTTAAATTTAGCTTGAGCCATGTTAACGCTTGATTTCGTGTTCATTGGGATTGAATCTGGCATGAAAACTTGCTTAACAAGTCTGTTGTACGCAGTCGGAAAAACAAAGTACATAAAAACAGCTAAGAATGAGAATACTACAGACATTCTTACTAATTCTACAATAGGATTAGTTTTCTTTTTCTTAACTTGTCTATGAGCAGGTCTTTTGCTATTCGAAACTACATGTAAATTACGGTTAGTTCTTTGCTGTTGTTGATATGCGTACACAAATATCTCCTCCAAATCCCATTCTAATAATATCATTATACAAAAAATATAGCCATCCATCAAAAAGTTGAAAAATAAATTTTTCTTACCTTGCAGGATAGTTGTACACTAATTGTTTTGGTGATAAATTCAAATCAGATGAGGAGTTTAGCGATGAAAAAAATACTTTTTATTATTGATAAAATTGAACTTAAATATTTTGAATTTAATAATCTTGTTACAAATTTTTGGATGATTAAAGAGTTTTTGGAAAGAGGAAATGAAGTCTTTATAACAACAATCCCAAATCTTTCTTTGAAACAAGATAAAGCTTTTACTAAGTGTTTTGAAACTTTTGAAAGTGAAAACAATATTTTTTACAAAGATGTAAAACAAGAAAAAGAAATAGATGAGTTTGATTTGGTAATGTTTAGACCTGATCCTCCTGTCGATATTGATTATATTAATGCAACATACATTTTTGATTTTGTTACAAAACCGCAAGTTGTAAATTCTCCTAGCGCAATTAGGGATTTTAATGAAAAATTACACAGCGTCCATTTTAAAGAATTAATGACTGATAATATTGTGACAGCGTCACTAGAGGATATTGAAGCGTTTTTGGCTATTCATAAACAAATTGTTTTAAAACCGCTAAATCGCTGTTTTGGTTCAGGTGTTATGTACCTTTACCAAGGTGACCCGAATACGAGAACAATTATTAATACCATGACAAACAATGAAACTACGCTTGTAATGGTTCAAGAGTTTATTCCTGCCGTAAAACAAGGTGATAAGAGAGTTTTGACGTTAGGTGATAAGGTTCTTAAATATTGTATTAAAAAATTACCGACACAAGATGATTTTAAATTTAATACACATAATGATAATTTTATTACTTCTGCAGAGCTTTCAGCAGAAGAATATGCTAATTTTACAAAAGTTGCTCAGAAACTCAATGCAATGGGAATTCCTATGGCAGGGTTGGATGTGATTGACGGAAGAATTATAGAAGTTAATGTTACAAGCCCTTGTTATTTTATTAAGGAAATCAACGGACTTTATAATGTGCATTTGGAAAAAGAAATTTGTGATTTCTTGTTGCAAGAATCATATTGCGTAAAATAGTTTCTAATAATACTGATAACATAACAAAAAGAAAAACCCTTCAAAAAAGAAGGGTTTGGAATCTTTTTTAATAATTCCTCATGTGTAGAAGGTTAGTGTGTAGGTTGTATGAAAGGTTTGTGTTATGTGTATCGTGTTTATTTAATGTTTGTCGATTTGTTTTATTTACGACTTACATATATATAAAGTATATTTCTTTTATAGAATTGCACGATGCAGTATATATTGTTACAAAACTTTACATTTCAAATCCTTTCGCGCTAATCGCGCTCAGGATGACTTGGCGTAGGACTACCGGCTTGGCGTCATTCCTCGGTGCTAATCGCACCGAGGAATCCAGCTTATTGATAACTGTTTTTATTTAATTAAAATCAAAAATTTAATAATACCCTCTCCCGAATAATCCAAGACAGGGGGTGCCGAAGGCGGGAGAGGGTGTTATTAAGTAAAAGAACAAATCAATACCCACCCGCATTTGTAGCTCACTTCCGTTCGCACAACTGCGACCTCCCTGACAAGGGAGGTAACCCCTTCCCTTATTAGGGAAGGTTGGGATGGGTATTTACATAACAAAAATCAAGCTATCCTTGGTCATTCCCTCTCCGAGGGAGAGGGCTAGGGTGAGGGGTTTACTCCTGCACAGACAACATTCCTCATCCGACAAAATCTCAAAAATGTAAATATTTGTAACAATTCACATCATGAAATGTTACTACTTCTTAATAATGTGGAATTGTATAATTAAAGATAGTATAATGTATAAACTTACATAAGGATATGTGTCAAAAATGAGAAGCAGACAGCCGAGAAGTGTGATGAAAAACTATATACACTTGCTCAAACTCTCTGGAATTAACTATTTCGGGGGGGGGGGGGCAAGTCTAGAAGCCTGCTCTGCCAATAATTTTAACCAAAGCAAATCTTGGTTATTCCCTCTCCGTGGGAGAGGGCTAGGGAGAGGGTTCAACCCTTCTGTATTATTAACTCCCCCAAGGAGGTTCTCATGCTAACCATCAACACGAACCTCTCATCTCTCATCGTCCAATCGAACCTCAAAACCTCGACCAAAGGACTCAATAACGCAATCGAGCGCATGACCACGGGTTTCAAACTCAATCATGCCAAAGATAATGCTGCAAACTATTCTATTTCAACTTCTCTCACCACAAAACTCGGCGCATACACTGTAGCCGAAGAAAACGCCATGATGGGCTTGGATATGGTGCAAACCGCTTCAAACTCGCTATCCCAAATGTCCGACTTGGCTTCGCGTCTTCGCTCACTTGCAATGCAAGCTCAAAACGGTACTTACGGTTCAACTTCACTTGACGCAATAAATTCAGAAGCAAACGCAATCGTCAAAGAACTTTTCCGAATCCAAAACACAACGCAGTATAACGGAATAAATCTTTTGAACGGCGGAACTTCAACAAATATTGCAACAAACGCAATCGCAACACTAAGCTCCGCTTCCACTACTTCAACTCAATCCTCCCCAAGAGCAACATCTTCGGGCTTTATTGAAGCGGTTCAAAAACGTGATACTTCTCAAATGACCACCTTAGCAAGCGTAGATGAAAACACGACTCTCGACTCAGGCACATACTCAATTTCCACCCCAGAAGAACTCGCAAAACTTGCAACAATGACCAACAACGGCAAAGTCACAGGCAATGCCGAATTTGTCCTTGCAAACGATATCGACTTATCTGCATACAGAGAAGATGGTGGTTGGACGCCGATAGGTAGTTCTAAAAGCTTCTCTGGTACTTTTGATGGTAACGGTTATAAAGTGAAGAATTTGTACATAAATAGACCTAGTGAAAATAGGCAAGGGTTATTTGGTTCAGTTTCAGGGGTTATATGTAATGTTGGTGTATATAATGTGAATGTCAATGGGCAAGATTATGTTGGCGGTTTGGTTGGTTCTGCTGCTGATGGGACAATCAGTAACTGTTATTCCACTGGAACGGTCAATGGGCAAGATTATGTTGGCGGTTTGGTTGGTTCTGCTGTTGATGGGACAATCAGTAACTGTTATTCCACTGGAACGGTCACGGGGCAAAAGGATGTTGGCGGTTTGGTTGGTGCTTATGGGACAATCAGTAACTGTTATTCCACTGGAACTGTTGCAGGGCAAGTTGATGTCGGTGGTTTGATAGGGGAAGGATATCATGCCACTATCAGCAGCAGTTATTCCACCGGAACGGTCAATGGGCAACGTCGTGTTGGCGGCTTGGTTGGATATGGATGGAGTACTAAAATCAGCAGCAGTTATTCCGCTGGAACAGTTACTGGACAACTTTCTGTTGGTGGTTTAGTTGGGGAAGGACATTCTAAAATCAGCAGCAGTTATTCCACGGGAACTGTTGCAGGGCAAGTTGATGTCGGCGGTTTGGTTGGATATGGAAATGGGGCAGAATTAATTAATGCTTATTTTAAAGATGACACAGATAATTTAGATGGTATAGGCGCGGGTACTTCTGCTTCTGGCACCGCAACAAAAGTTACTCAGAAAGAATTAAAAGACTTAATCGCGCAAGGTATTCTGCCAAACTATCTCGCACCAGACTTAAATATGGGATTGCAAATCGGTATTAATGGCACGGACAACGACCAATTAGGTTTTTCGATTTCTCAGCTTGATATTTTTTCTCTGGATGGGCTTTCGATGTCAAATACAAATGCCTTGGAAACGATTGACGATTTCTTGAAAAGTATCAATGAACAACAAACCTCACTAGGTGCAATAGAAAATCGTCTAATGAGTGCGATTGAATCAATCGGCGTGAATATTAATAATTTGACTTCAACTCGCTCCACGATAAAAGACGCAGATGTCGCCGAGCTTTCGAGCGAATATATTCGCAACTCAATCCTTCAACAAGCGTCCGCAACGCTTCTTGCAACCGCCAACCAAAACCCGTCAATTGCGTTGCAGTTGATATAGGTTTATCAGCTTAAAAATAAATACCCACCCGCATTTGTAGCTCACTTTCGTTCGCACAACTGCGACCTCCCTAACAAGTGAGGTAACCCCTTCCCTTATTAGGGAAGGTTGGGATGGGTATTAACAATACGAAAAACTAACAAATTTTGGTCATTCCCTCTCCTTACAGGAGAGGTATAGATTATTATTTAAACTTTATTCTCTCCCGCAGCATCCATTCAGTGGGAGAGATGTCACGTGAGTGACAGAGAGGGAAAGGGTGAGGTGAATTCCCGTAAGGGTAAAAATAATAATAGTTATTCAAAGGCTGGATCCTTTCGCGCTAATCGCGCTCAGGATGACTTGGCGTGGGACTACTAGCGTGCCGTCATTCTGAGGTGCGATTAGCACCGAGGAAACCAGCTTATTAATAACTGTTTTCATTTAATTAAAATCAAAAATTTAATAATACCCACCCGCATTTGTAGCTCACTCACGTTCGCACACCTGCGACCTCCCTAACAAGGGAGGTAACCGCTTCCCTTGTTAGGGAAGCGAATCGCCCGCAAGGGCTAATAACAAACTAGCGAATATTCGCAGTTACAATCCTCTTTTTTATTCGGTTCTTCTTCTTTTTCAATATTATCAACAGTTTTTAGAAGTTTATTTTTGTATTCGGTTTCAAGCGCGTCAGAATACTCAATTTTAACTTCATCTCTGTTTTTTAAATCTATATAAACAAAAGTAACTTTATCTGTTTTAAAAAATTCTTTTACAGCTAAAATATAAATCATTGTTTGAAAATCAAATTTAGCATTTTTAGGTGCAGAACCTGTTTTATAGTCTAAAATATAATATGTATCATCATTTTTCACCAAAGCATCCAAACGACCGCCAAAAAAATGATTTCCGATTTTTACCGCTAAATTATATTCGGTATTAACAACTTCATAGCCGAAATATTTAATGCTTTTCAAATACTCCCATACCAATTTTTGATTTTGCGTAAGCGAAGCTTCCATGTTTTCTAAGTTTTCTCCACGCAAGTAATAAGAAGCGAGCGCGTGGATATTTTTACCAAACTCAAACATGTCATCATTAACAGGCATATTTATGCCCTTAATATATCTTAAGTAGAACTTTTTAGGACAAAGCTCATAAGTTTTTAACATGTTTGGTGAAAATTGTTGAAACACAATCGCTCCTTATAAATTAAATAATTTTTGTGCATTTGAATAAAGAAGATTATTTAGCAGTTCTTCATCGTTAAAATATTTTAAAATTCTTGTTTTGAATACATTTAAATTGCTGTCATACAATTCTTTTTTCAAATTATGGTCACCGACAGGAGCGTCTGACGCCCACATAATACGGTGCGTGTAATCACCTTTAGAGGTGTTTTTCAAGGCTTCTATCAGCATAATAACATCTTCTACATCCACCCAAGACACATCAACATATAGAGTTGCAGTGTCTTGCTCAATTGATTCAACAATTATTTTTGCAGCTTCTTCATGCGAACTTCTCGGACCAGTAGACAAGTGTCCCAAAATTATAGGTACATCAGGGAACTGTTTTGCCTTTTGATAAATTAAAGCCGGTGAAGAGAAGCGCGATTTTGTATGTCCTGAATGATAAAGACAAGGTTTCTTAAATTGTCTTGCGACTTCCAAATACTTATCGTATTTGTCGGAGGTTGCAGTTAGTTTTGTAAATTCAGGATGAAACTTGAGTCCGACAAATTGCGGATAATCTTTAAGCATTTGTCTAATGACATTTGTATCCAAGCTTCTGTCAACTTCACAGACATAAAGCGGTTTGATTTGCGGGTATTTAGCGGATGCGTCTAACATTTCTTTGTTTGCAACATATTCATCTTTTCCCGTATAAGCGTCAATTGCAGCCAAGTTTGAACACACGCAAACTTTATCACCA
This sequence comes from uncultured Vampirovibrio sp., assembly GCA_964651125.1. Classification (GTDB taxonomy): domain Bacteria; phylum Cyanobacteriota; class Vampirovibrionia; order Gastranaerophilales; family Gastranaerophilaceae; genus CAG-196. Next base: position 33,381 of record CAZYWC010000009.1, on the reverse strand, counting down.
ATTATTCCAAGTAGAAATTCAGGTGTAAAATTGCCCCAAAACGAGTTTCCGATATGAACATGCGCATCTATAATCATAATTAATTTCCTTTACTTTTATTATGCAGGTTGGGCATATATTTGCCCAAGCTTTAAATTTATTATTTAATTAATGTTTGAACTTCCTTGAAGTTTGGATGTTTTGCACCTTTTAGCCATTCAAACAACGCAATTTCCGTTGTCAAAATATGTGCGCCATTGTCTTTCATTCTGCCTAAACCCGCTGAGTATTCCAATTCTGAACGGCTTCCGCAAGCATCTCTGATTACGGAAACTTCAAAACCTTCTTGAATCAATGCGTTTGTAGTTTGGCTTACACAAATATGAGTTTCAATACCGAAAATTACAACTTGTTTTTTACCAGAATTTTTCAAAGCTTCTAAAACTTCTTTATTTTCTAAAGCAGAAAACGCTGTTTTTTCGAAGTATTGTGTATTTTCCGGTAAAGCCTCTTTCAAGCTTTCAACAGTTGCACCCAAGCCTTTTGGATATTGTTCCGTTACAATAACGGGAAGCTCCAAAATCTTTGCAGTATTTGCAATTGTTGTTGCTTTCTTTTCTAAAGATGTTTTATTAAAAACCGCATTCAAAAGTTTTTCTTGAACATCAATAATCATTACAACGCTGTCTTCAATATTAAGTATTGTCATCGTTAATCTCCTTCCTAAATTCTTCTACAAAATGTTCTAACAAATCTTCTAAAAATCCTGTTTCAAATTCTTTTGGGTCAAGTGAAATTCTTTTTGGTGGAATTGCTTTTGCTGATTGATAAGTTATATCAATATTGATTTTGGTGAACCCTGCGCTTGTAATAGTAAGCGTTGCACCTGCATTTCTACCCGTAATTTTCAAATACCCGTGTCCGTCAATGACATCTTGTTCTATATTCATACCAAAAAGTTTATCGTTGAATTTTTGTTGTGTCATATACAAAACAGGACTAATTGTATTATCAAATTTCTTATTGTACTCTTGGCGATACATTTTGAAATTTGTCACTTCTTTTTCTTTGTTTTCTTCGTCAGTTGCATTTCTGCTATAATTAATCGCTTCGTGCAATCTGTTTAAAACTTCATTTATCAATTGCTGGCGCACTTTGCCGATAGTGTTTGCAAAACCTGCATAGATTTTTTCAGGAATTGAAGCTTTGATTTTTTCCCAATGTTTTTTAGCTGAATCAATATCCGTATCCCAAAGTAAAAGAAAATATTTGTTTGTTGCATAGTTCATAAGAATATCGTTTTTGCGAATATTATTCAGAATAATCGTTTCAATTTGGTTTGCCTGAAGCAAAAATTTTGATTTATCATTAGGTGAAATTGCTACTAAAACGGCCTTTCTGCCTGTAGAATTTATGGTTTCCAATTCTTTATCCAAAATTGACGCGTAGTCTGTGAATACTTCATTATTCTTAAAAACGAGGTTATGTTTTACGAGCATTTCTCTGTATTGCAGGTATTTCATCTGCATTGATGCGATGTTCAAAGCATTAGCAGTTATTGCCCAAAATTCTTCATCCGAATTAAACGGCGTTAAGAATGCCAGCGCGCCCAGTGTATAAACCTGTAACCGCAAATTCTCAGTATCATTAAACGCAAAAACTATCGCAGGAATATTTTTTGTAAGCCTTAATAATTCCAATGTCTTTTGCGAAGCGTTTTCACTGTTAATAATCAATACAGAGGCCGATAAAAGGTGAATTTTATTAGGAACATCATCGAACGAAAATTTAAACAGTTCGTCACTTTTTCTAAGGTTCAGTTTTGAATACACATATTCAAAAAAATCAACATCATCAGAAATAAGTACAATTCTGCTTTGCATTTCGTTTTTATCGTTCCTTATATTACCCCTATGACAATTCTGAAATAAGCAATTCAGCTTTTTGTAAGATTACATCTTTCAAATCGCCAAGGTCTTCAAAATCAATGCCCAATGTTTTTACAAAGTCTTTATCAATTGTATTTGGGTCATAATTATCTTGAACCAATTTATCAATAAAGCAAACCAAGTTGCAAGGAACAGGGATTGATGATAAAGATGGTGCATGGTGGTAAGAAATAATATTAGCCAACAAAATTGGTAATTGCCATCTCTTTGCAAGTAATGAACCTGTTTTTACGTGGTCACTATCAAAATATTTGCGTTCAGCATCTAATATATCGGTTCCCATTTCTACTGAATTTAAAACTTTTGTATAAAACTTTTCATTTGTCATTTGTAAAACCATCTTACCAACGTCATGAACAAATCCTGCGATAAACGCTTCATCTGAATCCATAACTTTAGTTAAATTCGCCAAATACTCACAACCTGCAGCTACTCTCATTGAGTGTTTCCAAAGCTCTTTATCTCCTTGATTAGACATCATAGGTTTCATCGCAACTGCTACAATAATGTTTTTAACTTTAACCATGCCCAAAAGTGACAAGGCTATATTAATTGAACTGATTTGTTGTGAAAAACCGTAATAAGCAGAGTTAACTAATGCCAAAATTTTGATAGTCAAAGATTGGTCAAACATAACGATGTCGCCCAATTCTTTCATACTGGCCGTCGGTTTTTTCATTACGTTCAATGCCTTAACAATTACGCTTGGCATTGCGTGTATATCTTTTACGTTATTTACTAATTCGATAGTTTTATCCATAATTATCACCTTAAACTTGCAAGTGTTTTTTGATTGATAACAAGCTTCCACTTGCGCCAAAAGCTGTACCAATTATCAATAATGTAATAATAACTATATTTTGTGCATAAACAGGATTTGGTATCAAGAAAAATTTATGCACATTCATCAATAAACCTTGTACCCAATTCAACGGAATTACTGCAATAACAGATGAAACAAAGCCATAAAATGCACCCTGCATAACAAGCGGAGTTTTAATGTACCAGTTGCTTACGCCCATCAAACGCATAATTTCGATCTCGTCTTTTCTGGACTGGATTACAAGTTGAATAGTATTATTAATAATAGTTATTGTTAAAGCTGCCGAGATTATGATTACAAAAATCATAGAAGTATTTACAACATTTGTAAGCATTTGCATTTTCTTTGCCAATTCTTTTGCGTAACCCAAATCTTCTACGCCTGCAATCGGTTTGATATTCGCAAATACAGTGCCTATATTATCTGGTTTATCAACTTTTACTCTTAGTGTGTTAGGAAGCGGATTTGCAATGTCATGCAAACCTAATTCCTGTTTCATACTTTCCCAAGATTCTTCTTTTGTTTTTAATGTAACAGACTTAACGTGTTCAATCTGCTTAACTCTATCTTTTACAATAGAAGGAGAAGCATCGTTTTTTAAATAAACAGATATTTCAAGAACATTACCTAATTCGTGCGTAAATGTAGAAAGAGATAATGTAAATCTGAACAATACTCCGAAAATAGTCAAAATAGCAGCCATTGTTGTAATAATTACAAGGTTAATAATCCCTGTACGTTTAATATCATTAACGGCTTCCATAACTATACGATAAGCTATTCTTAATTCACACAGCCAATCTTTCGGTATATGTTTTTTTACCTGTTTTTTTAACTCTTGTCTGCTATTGTCCATAAGTACCTGCCTGAATATCTCTTATAATTTCGCCTTTTTCAAGAGTTAAAACTCTTTTTCTAAATCTGTCAACAAGCGTATAGTCGTGAGTTGACACAATAACCGTAATACCTCTTTGGTTAATCTGTTCCAAAATCTGCATAATTTCCAAAGAGTTTTTAGGGTCCAAGTTTCCTGTAGGTTCATCTGCAATTAAAAGTGGAGGCCCATTTACAAGCGCTCTTGCAATACTTACACGTTGTTGCTCTCCGCCTGAAAGTTCTGACGGTTTAGCTTTAGCTTTATCCAACAAACCTACAACCTTCAAAGCACCCGTAACACGAGTTCTGATATCAGAAGAACTTATACCCAATGTTCTGATAACATAAGCGATATTGTCGTATACGCTTTGATTTTGAAGCAATTTGTAATCTTGGAATACAATTCCCATGCATCTTCTTAAATTTGGCACTTTTTCAGGCGGTAAATTTGCAATATTAATCCCACCGATTAAAACAGTACCGGTAGTTGGAGTTTCTTCTTTATAAAGCATTTTAATAAGCGTAGATTTACCCGCACCTGACGCACCCGTAATAAATACAAACTCGCCTGATAAAATATCAAGGTTTATGTTTTTAAGTGCGTAATTATTTTTATATTTTTTAGTAACCGATCTTAATTGTATCATTTTTTCAACTCAATAATTTTATTAGCTATACTTTCTGCATCTAATCCATAGTGTTTTAATAATTCGTTTGGAGTTCCGCTTTGTCCGAACGTATCATTGATACCGATTCTTAAAACTTTGTGCGGAGCGTTTTCTGAAAGAGTTTCGCATACTGCCGAACCCAAACCGCCAATTACGGAATGGTTTTCAACTGTTACTGCCAAACCTGTTTTATTAACACTATTTATTATAGTTCCACAATCCAAAGGTTTGATAACAGGTATATTAATAATTTCCGCATCAATTCCTTTAGCTTCTAAAATTTCATTTGCTTTCATAACTTCTGCAAGCAAATCGCCAGTCACAAACACACTTACATCTTTGCCTTCTTTTAAAGTTACGGCTTTATTAATATCCAAAGTGTAATTTTCATCATAGATTTCAGGAACATTCATTCTTGAAAGTCTTATGTAAACAGGGCCTTTGTGCATTGCTGCAAATTTAACAGCCTGACGAGTTTGGTTGTAATCACCTGGAACAATAACCGTCATATTAGGAAGTCCTCTCATAAGAGAAATATCTTCTAAAGCTTGGTGGCTTGCGCCGTCTTCCCCGACAGTAATACCGCCGTGCGCGCCAATCACTTTAACGTTGCCCTTTTGGTAGCAAATTGAGTTTCTGATTTGGTCATAAGCACGACCTGTTGCAAATACCGCAAAAGTCGCTGCAAACGGGATTTTACCTTCCAAAGACAAGCCTAAAGCCGTTGTTATCAAATCTTGTTCTGCAATTCCAACATCAAAGAATCTTTCAGGAAACTTTTTTGCAAAGATTGAAGTTTGCGTAGAACCTGATAAATCCGCATCTAAAGCAACTATATCTAGATTTTGTTCGCCCAAGAATGCAAGTTCTTCGCCAAACGCACCTCTTATGGATTTTTTAGCTTCGTAATTAATAGTTCTCATATTCCCCCTCTAGTTAAATTGATTATATCATGGATTAGTAAAAAATAAAAATAAAATTTCACATCGATTGCATTAACAAATCTTGGTTATTTCTTCAACTTACAGACAGGGTAAGAGTGAGGTATTTATCGCTTAGGGAAAAAGGATATTAAAACATCTATCCTTTAAAATAATCACAAATCAATTTTTCTTTTTTAGAAAAAACTTTTTTTATTTTTTCAGTTATCGGGTTCTTTTCCAGTTCTTCTAATTCCTTTTTTAATATAGCTTTTTCTAATATCAAAGTATTATAAAGCTGGTTACAAATATCAGAAGATGATTGGTGTAAATGTAATTTCTTTATTTGTAATTCTTTTAGTTGAATTTGTTTTTTTAATTGATTTTTATTCACAAAAGACCTCTTTATATTTAGATTATAACGTCTAACTCAAATTTACAATCAATCTTTTAGAGGATTTGGACAATAATGAAAAATGTAACAAACAAAAAATAAAGCTATTACTGCGTTTTGGCTTTTGATTGTAAATATTTGTAACAATCTTTTCAAAAATCCTAAAGTTTTCAAAAAAAATGCCGATATAGATAGCAAAAGTAGGATTGTAGTATTTGAAAATATTAGAAAGGAGTTACAATGACTACAGATGTAAAATTACAAAATGCTGTTGCTTATTGTGTACAGAGTGGTGCAACAGTTGAAGAAAGCGCAAAGAAGTTTGGTGTAGATAAAACTAAACTTTCAGAAATGATGTCAGAACTGATGAATCCGCAAGGTGGCGGTGCGCCAACCGATGTTGCTCAATTTACACAAAACTCAAAAGTTGTGCATGCAACAATTAAAGTTTTAGGCAAGTCTTATGAAATTGTCGGTGTTGCCGTTGGTAGTGAAAAAGGTGCAACAGCCAGAATTTATGACGAAAATGGCGTAGAAGTAAATGCTAATGATTTTAAAGAAGCATTTAAAATTCATTCATTTAGAGCAGACCATAACACAGGTGAAATTACTGTAGTTGCTTATGATAACGCACCTGGAATAAAAGTTGTACAAGAAGGCAAGCAAAATAATTTCTTTGATACTTTCAAAAACTTCTGGAAACGTGGTAAAGAAACGGCAGACACAGGAGTAGTAATTGTTGCAAACAGAAATGATGTAGCCCAAGCAGGTGGAACAGGAAAAGTTGCAGATGCTGCTGGAGCAGAAGGAACGGTAGCAACAGCTGATGTAAAAAAAGATTTTGCACAACTTGCAAATGATTATGGTATTCCTGCTCAAGACGCCAAAGTTGCTGAAAATACTGCAAAAGAAATTGCTGCAAAAATGTCAGATGCTGACAAAGCAGAGTTGGCAAAAAAACTTGAAGCCGGTGATTACGATGCATTCCAATTGGCTGTTGGAGAACTGGCATCAAAAATTTTACCGGGAGATTTGCCTGGTATATCAGTTAGCAAGCCGGTATTTTATGCAGCACTAGCTGTCGCGGTAGCAGCGGCGATAGCGGTAGCCGCTGAGGCAGGTGCTACTGCAGCACTTTCAGCAGTAGCAGAAAAAGTTGCACAAAGCGGAGTAGCTAAAATTGCTATGGCATTGTTCACAGCTGTTGGTTTGCAAAGTTGTTCTCCAGATGATGGTATTGGCGGAAAAACAGATATTAAACAAGAAGTAAATATTACTATTAATCAAAATAGCAGCTTGGAAGAGGCTTTGGATGCATTACTTCAAGGACAAAAGGTTCAGACTGAAATTCTGCAAAAAATTCTTGAGCGAGAAATTGAAAACGGTATGACAGCTGAGGAAATTCGAGATATTTGCGGTGGTAATGCACAATTATTGTCTAATATTTTGGATGCTTTAAGTAAAAACAATAATCTGCTTGCAGAAGTTAGAAATAATACAAGTAATGCACTTGATGTTTTAGTTGATATTAAAGGCAGTGTTGATAATCTTACAAACATTGTTAAGGACTTCCCTCAATATTCAACTCAATTGAATGAAATCATTAATGGCATTAAGACCGGTAACAAGTCTATGGCAGACATGAAAGCTTTAATTGAACAATTGTTGAATCAAGCAGTTAAAAATGGTGATACTCAAGTTAACATTTTGAACAAACTATCTGAAATTGAAAATTCAAATAAATCTGATGGTGAAAAACTTGCAGAAATGTTGAAATTACTGGGTGAAATCAAGACTATATTACAAGGTCTTGCTGACGATTTGAAAGCTCACTTCAAGAACGATGCTAAGGTTAACCAATATCTTGAAACAATTATTAAAAATCAAGAAGGACAAAAAGAAGAACAAACAAAAACAAATGAAGTATTGCAACAAATCTATACATTAGTAGAAAATCTCGGAACTAAGGGCGATGCACTTGGTAAAGAAATCCTTAACTACATCGCAGCAGTTGGTTTTGAAATGAACAGAAACTTCACTGCAGTTCTGGAAGCTATCAATAAAGGTGTTGCGGGTGCAGATTCACTCAGAGACTTGTTAGAAAAAGTTCTTGAAAAACAAGATAAGAATACAAATGCCATTATTGAAGCTATCGGTAATATCAAGGTTGGTTCCGGTGGAACAGTTGACTTATCAAGTATCGAAAAAATGCTTGCAGAACTTCTTAAACAAGCACAGAAAAACGGTGATATCTTGTCTAACATTGATGCAAAAACTGATGTTATCGCAACTACAACTAAATCAATCTTGGATGCTCTTAACAAAGAATTCGGCAAGAATGATGAAAGATACAAGAATATTAACAACTTGTTGACAGTAATTGCTAATAAAGCCGGTGGTAAGGGCGATGACGCAGCATTGTTAGAAAAACTTGATAAAATCTTGCAAAAACTTGATGAAATCAAGGACGCAATCAAGAACCACAAGGTTGAAGTTGATGTAACAGGTAAAGTAACTTGTGAATGCAACTGCGGTCAAAACCACGAAGGTATCTTGGGTGACTTAAACGACATCCTATCATAGATAGTCATTGTAAGTACATATCTAAAATCTCAGGTATTCTCTGAATGCCTGAGATTTTTTTTATTTTTATAATAAACGACACGCCCTCGCCCCTAACCCTCTCCCAAGGAGAGGGGATAACCAAGACTCGCTTGTTTCTAATAAACACAAATATTTTATCTAATGAACGACGTTAGGTCATTCCCTCTCCTAGGGAGAGGGTTAGGGTGAGGGGGCTGAAATGCTTAGTCGAGCATTATTACGAGAAATTTAATGCTGAAACCTACCCTTCAAATCTCTCAAAAACTTTTTCAATATTCTTCAAATAATCAGCCACATCAAAACAGCTTTCAATCTCTTCCGCAGAAAGAAGATTCGTGACTCTTGAATCCTGATAAAGTGCATCTTTAAAATGTCCGCCGTTTAAAGCATCCAATGCATGTTTTTGTACAATTCTATAAGCGTCTTCTCTTGTCAGCCCTTTATCAACAAGCTTTAAAAGCACTTTTTGAGAATAAACAATTCCGCCATAAAGCTTTGTATTTTTAAGCATATTATCTTCATGTACAACAAGATTTTCCATAACTCCGTTAAATCTGTGCAACATAAAATCTATTAATATTAACGAATCAGGAAAAATTATGCGTTCGGCAGAACTATGCGAAATATCACGCTCATGCCAAAGATTAATGTTTTCATAAGCTGTCAGCATATTAGAACGAACGACTCTTGCTAATCCGCAAAGATTTTCACACAATACCGGGTTCTTTTTGTGTGGCATAGCAGAAGAACCTTTTTGATTTTTACCGAAACCTTCTTCTACTTCTCGAACTTCTGTTTTTTGTAAATGTCTTATTTCGGTTGCGAACTGCTCAATCAAAGACGCAATCAAAGCCAACTGTGAAAAGAATTTTGCGTGCCTGTCTCTTGAAATAATTTGTGTAGAAATTTTTGCAGGCTTCAAACCTAATTCTGCACAAGTGATTTCTTCAATCTCAGGAGGAACATTGCTGTAAGTCCCGACAGGACCAGAAATTTGTCCGACTTCAATTTCTTTTAAGGCATAATTAAAACTTTCTTTTGCTCTCATAAGCGCGTCAAGCCAATTAAGAAGTTTAAATCCGAATGTCATAACTTCTGCATGCACTCCGTGAGAACGCCCCATACAAACTGTGTTTTTATGCTTAAATGCCAGTTTTTTAACTGTATCAATTAAATTATTCAATTCCGTATTAATATATTTTGCGCTATCAGAAATTTGAAGTGCAAAAGCTGTATCTATTACATCAGAGCTTGTCAGTCCCATGTGAATGTATTTTGCATTTTCAGCGCCGACTGATTCATTTACGGCAGTTAAAAATGCAATCACATCGTGTCTTACTTCTCGCTCAACTTCATCAATTCTATCTAATGTGAAAGAAGCTTTTGATTTTATTTCTTCCAAGTTTTTTGCAGGAATTTTGCCTAGCTTCGCGTAAGCTTCGCAAACTGCGATTTCTACTTTCAGGTAATACTCGAACTTTGCTTGAAGTTCCCAGATTTTTTTGATTTCTTCTCTTGAATAACGTTCTATCATGTGTCCTCTTTTGATTTCCTCCATGGATAGGGAGGTCACAGCTGTTGGCGAAACCTTGTTGAGCCTTACAGATGCGGGTGGGTTTCAAAAATTTAATGGTGCAAAAATTGCACCCTACCTTTTCATGTACCAGCTTTGTAGAATATAATGGATTGCTTCGTCGCCAATCTAAGCAGTTGTTCCTCGCAATGACTGCTTGCTTGAAAGTCTGACGTTCGGTCATTGCGAGAAAATCGTAAGATTTTCGTGGCAATCCATATATTTGCAGACCTGTTACATGCAACTTTGATTGTAACATTTTTAGGTATTTTTCGCAAACCATGTTAAAATCTAAATATGAAAAAACTTGGAGCATTTATAGTTCCGACAGGAGTTGGAGCGTCTATTGGCGGATTTGCGGGAGATGCATCTCGTGTCGCAAGAAAAATTTCACAAAAATGTGAGCTTATTGTAAACCCGAATGTTGTTAACGCGGCGTGTTTCTCGGGAATAACTCCGAATATGCTTTACGTTGAAGGTTATTCTTTGGATAGATTTTTTAAAGGTGAAACTTGTCTTGAACGTTCTGAGAATAACAAAATCGGGATCATCTTTGATAAGGCGATAAAACCTGAAGTTCTTAATGTTCACATTAATACAATGAACGCTGTTGAAGTAGTCTACGGGTTGAATATTATCGGCTATGAAATAACGGAAGAAGACGTTGGCGTTGATTTCTTTGTAGATAAATCGGGTGTTTCTATGGGGAATGTCAAAAATCTTTTGACGCTAAAAAACGCAGCGGAAAAACTTATTGCAAGAGGTGCGGAAGCAATCGCAATTGTTTGTCGTTTTCCTGACGAGCAGGGTGATGATTACGCAAATGGTGTTGGCGTTGATCCTGTGGGCGGCGTGGAAGCTATTATTTCTCATTATATTTCTAAAGAATTTTCAATCCCTTGTGCGCATGCGCCTGCTTTTGATGATATAGAAATCGGAACTGATATTGTGGATAAAAGGTGTTCAGCGGAATACATCACACCGACATTTTTACCTTGTATTTTGATTGGCTTAAATCAAGCTCCTAAATTAACAAAATCAGGTATTAGCATAAATGACTTGGATTTTGTCGTTATTCCTTATAACTCTATTGGTGGAATTCCTGTTCTTGAAGTTTTGAAAAGAGGAATAAAAGTATACGCAGTAAAAGAAAATGTGACAGTTTTAGATGTTACACCGATGAATTTTCTAAACACATGTGATATAATAAATACATACGATGAATTAACGGAGATATTATAAGTATGAAGAAATTTTTTAGAGGATTTACCTTAGCGGAATTATTACTTTGTGTAGGTATTATTGGCATTGTATCTGCAATGGGAATGACTATTGCAAAAATCGGTACAGACAAAGCTTATAATACTTTTTATTATGCAGGTTATATAAATTTGTACAATGCAATTGCGGATGCTAAGAGCCAAGGTAAAGGTACTAATGTCGAAATAATGAATCATGCAAGGGATTTGCTGTCAAAAGACAAGCTTGTTGCAAATTCGTCTGATGATGGGATTAGATTTTTGACGTATAAAGCTTCTGCAGACTTGAATAAGCTGGAGGAGGAAGATGGTTGTATTATAGATGGACAGCCAGGAATATTTAAAAATGGTAAATGTACTCCTTTGGGGGGCCCACATTGTCCATTAGGTTATGAATTAGTTAATGGTGAATGTAAGCCGACAACTATAAAAATGGATGATGATCCTTCCTATACAACGGTGTGTCCGGAAGGTTATGAAAAGGGGGGGGACGGTAAATGTGTTAAGCAGTGTCTGATAGGTTATGAACTGGTTGACGGTGAATGTGTTAAGAAGTGTCCGGAAGGTTATGAGCCTACGTTAGCTGGAGCCTGTGTCCCAATAATTCCAGACTCAGAATCTTGGTCTTGGCCAACGTCAAATGATAATGTTATAGAAACAATTAATGGAGTAAAATACTATTATCCTGCTAGTCTTACTGATGGAACGAATGGTGTTGAAAAATTGATTGGTAGTTCTTCAGGGATAACAAAAGCTATTCCTATAACGATGACAATTCCACAACGTCAAACAAGAACTAATAACGGTATTGCAACAGTACATTTAATATATATAGATTTAAAAGGCGGTTATTTGATTCCTGTAACAGATGATGAATCAGTAGATTTGCAAAACAGACGTGACTTGCTTCCTGCATATATTGATAATGGAAAAGTCGGCAGAAATAGTAATGTAGTAAATAGAGCGAATTGGACTTACGAACGTCCTGCATACAGATCTTATAGAGAGGCATATTGTTTGTTAAGAGGAAGAACTGCTATAAATAATGTGATAAGTTGCAATGGAATCACTGCAAATCAGAATGGCGTACTTGCTATTGCTAACCCACAAAAAGCGAAATAAAAATTTTTAATAATTTAATAAATAGGGGTATTGAATTTTAATTCAATGCCCTTTTTTTTTATTATTTATTAACTACCGGTTTGGAAGTGAAGTGTAAAATAGTTTTTCAGAATGACGTGGCGTGAAACTACCAATATGGCGTCATTCTGAGGTGCGATTAGCACCGAGGAATCCAGCCTTTTATATAACGTTTTTTCAGTTTTTATTAAAACAAAACGGGAAGCGCATAAGCGCTTCCCGTTCTAAAATATTTATTTAATCAATTATTTAAGATTAACTGTATTATTATCAGCCAAGAATTGAGTTACTTTTTCGTTCAATGCTTGTTGAGATAATGCGTTAAACACACCCGGAGTTTGAGATAATTGTTTAATCATAGTTGGTGTGTCAATTTGGTACATTTGGCTCAATTCTGATAATTTAGCACCGAAATCAGCTTGAGAAACTGTGATGTTTTCTTCTTTTGCAATCTTGTCGATTACTAAAGAGTTTTTAACTCTAACAGCTGCATCTTCTTTCAAGCTGTTCATAATTTCATCATAGCCTTGAGCTTCTACTGCTTGTTCCCAAGTGAAACCTTGCATTTCAAGTTTTTGTTTGTATTCTGCAACTAATTGGTCAGCTTCTCTATCAATCATAGACTGTTGAATATCAACTTTAGCTTCAGAAGTTACTTTTTCAAAAATAGCTTTTTCAGAATTTGTTCTGTCGATATCAGCTTTTTGAGTATCTAAGTATTTTTGAATATCAGCTTTAAGTTCATCAACTGATTTGAATGGGCCAACTTTTTGAGCGAATTCATCAGTCAATTCAGGAAGAACTTTAGCTTTGATTTCATTGATTTTGCATTTGAAAGTAGCAGGTTGACCGGCCAATTTCTTTTCGTGGTATTCTTCAGGGAATGTTACGTTGATTTCGAATTCTTCGCCTAAAGCTCTGTCAACTAATTGTTCTGCAAAACCGGGGATAAAGCTTGAGTGAGCCAAATCTAAAGTATAGTTTTTAGCATCACCGTGTTCGATTTTTTCGCCGTTAGAATAACCGTCAAAATCAAATACGATTGTATCTGTATCTTTTGTCTTTCTATCAGTTACAACAAGAGTTGTTGCGTGTTGTTGAAGAAGTCCGTCAATTGATTTTTGCAAAGCATCTTCTTCTGTTTTATAAGCATCAACATCAACAGTTAAACCTTTGTATTGACCCAATGTTACTTCAGGTCTTAATTCTAATTTAGCAACGATTTTCAAATCTTCGCCAATTTTGAAATCATAAGATTCAACGTATGGTTGAGCTACAACGTCAAAATCATTTTCTTTAATAACTTGTGAGAAAATTCTTGGAAGCGCATTTTCTAAAGCTTCGTGTTTAATTCTTTCTTCACCGATATTTTGTTCAACAATATTTCTTGGTGCTTTACCTTTACGGAAGCCCGGAATATTAACGTATTGAGCTAATCTTTTAGCTGCATCATTGTAGTAGTTTACTGCGTCTTTAGCAGGAATTTCAATATCAACCTTAACTACATTTTCAGGTTGTTTTTCAATTGTTGTGTTCATTTAATATATCCTCTTTTCTATACCTACCTGATTGTAGAGTACTATAAACAGAGGATATATGCAAGTTGAGTTCTATTTTGTAAATGAGAGAAAAATTTCTTGTAAATAAATCTCTCTTTATAATATAATTAATCTAGAATTGGAGAGATTATGGGAAGATATCATTTTATAGCAATCGGCGGAATTGGAATGAGCGGTTTGGCTAAGTATCTGTTGGAAGACGGGCATACTGTTTCAGGTTCGGATATCGTTGATTCAAAATATGTAGATAAATTAAGAAAATTAGGCGCAGAAGTTTTTATCGGTCAAAAGGCTGAAAATGTGCCTAATGATGCAATTATAATTAAAAGTACGGCAATTCGTGATAACAATCCAGAAGTTGTTAGAGCAAAAGAATTGGGTTTACCAATCTATCACCGCTCTGATTTGCTTGCAGAAATTGCCAAAACTGTACAGGATAACGGTAAATGCTTTATCGGTTTTTCGGGAACTCACGGCAAAACTACAACAAGCGGTTTGGCGTCTTTTGTGCTTGATAAAGGCAATCTAAACCCATCATTTGTTGATGGCGGAATTATTCCCGAACTCAATACAAACGCTCAACACAAAAACGGCAAGGAATTTGTTGCAGAGCTTGACGAAAGTGACGGAACGATTGTTAAATATCATCCTGATATTTTGGTAATTAATAATTTGGAAGAAGATCATTTAGACTTCTACAAAAACGGAATGAGCGATTTGGTTAAGACATTCAATAAAGCGATTTCTCAGGCTAAAAAAGTTGTTGTAAACAAAGATAACGCAGGCATTCAAGAATTGAGCGGAAACTTTATTACATTCGGACTTGATGATGCAGATTATGTGGCTAAAAATATTGAATTCTCAAAAGCAGGTACAACGTTTGATATTTATCATAATGGCAAACTTTTGACTGACATAAAGATTCAACTTGCAGGTGTTCACAATGTTTATAACACTCTTGCGGTTGTTTCAGCTTTAAATGAAGCGGGAGTGGATGTAGGCGCGATAAAAGACTATTTCTTTGAGTTTACAGGCATGGGAAGAAGATTTCAAAAAGTTTGTGAAATTGACGGAATTGAAGTTTACGACGATTACGCACACCATCCGACCGAAATCAAGGCTACATTGGATGCTGCGGCTTCTAAATTTGGGAAAGAAAATATCGTTGCGGTATTTCAACCACACAGATTTACCAGACTTCAATCTCTGTGGAATGAATTCAAAAATGCATTTTCTGAAGCAGGCAGAGTAGTTGTAACGGATGTTTATGCGGCGTCAGAAGATAAGATAGAAGGCATAAGCGGTGAAGCTTTCGCAAAAGATTTGGGTGCAGAATATATTGGCGGTAATATGCAGGAAGTTGCAGAAAAATTATTGCCAACGCTTAAAAACGGTAATATCGTAATCGGCTTGGGTGCAGGCACAATTACGGCATTGGGAAAAGAGTTGGAAGGGGCGAAAAAGTAAGTGGTATTGTTGGGCTGAAAGCCCAACCTACAATTGATAAAGTGCGTCTTGGTTATTCCCTCGCCATACAGGAGAGGGCTAGGGTGAGGTCTTATCCCGCAAGGGCAAAAAGGAAAATCATGCAAATAAAAGAAAACTTCGAAATCAAAAACTTAACAACATTCAAAATTGGTGGCAAAGTCGAAAAACTTTACCTTCCTGAAACATTGGAGGAGTTCACAAATTTGCTGAGAGAACTTGATAGCTATATCGTTCTTGGCAGCTGCTCTGACGTTTTGTTTTCATCAAACGGCTATAAAGGAAATATTATTTTAACTACCGAGATGAAAAATTTTGAAATCCGCGGTACAAAAGTTTACGCTGATTGCGGAGTTAAAGATCCGCTTTTATCTCAAAAAGTTGCTGATGTTTCTTTGAGCGGTTTGGAATTTTTGATTGGACTCCCCGGAACAATCGGTGGCGCTGTTTATATGAACGCAGGCGCGCATGGACAATGCATTGCGGATGTTTTGGTTTCTTGTTGTTTGTTTGATAAAGAAACAAAAGAAGTTGTGTTCAAACAAAAATCGGAAATGGATTTTTCTTACAGACATTCGATTTTGCATGAAGGACGTTATATCTTGCTTTCAGCAGAATTTGAATTAAAGAAACTTCCGCAGGACGAAATTAAAGCATTGATGGAAAGAAATTTGACATTCAGAAAAAATATTCAGCCATCATTGAAAGACCCAAATGCGGGAAGTGTTTTTAAAAACCCTGAGAACGATTCTGCGGGCAGACTTTTGGATAAAGCAGGAGTTAAAAGTTTTGAAACTGATACCGTTAGAGTTTGGGATAAACACGCAAACTTTATCGTAAATAAAGGCGGTGCGACATCAGAAGATGTTCTCGGACTTATGGCAAGAATGTATCAGGCTGTGAAAGATATTTATACAATAGAATTGAAGCCGGAAATTATTTTTATCGGTGATAAAACGGAAAAAGAGGAAGAATTATGCAATATACTATACAAAACAAAGACGCAAAAATAGCAGTTCTATGCGGCGGTATGTCTTCAGAACGTGAAGTTTCATTACGTTCAGGCAAAAACTGCTTGGGTGCGTTGTACAGATTGGGTTATAAAAACGCTGAAATCGTTGATGTTTCACCAAACGTAATGAATGATTTGAAGGGTTTTGAATACGCTTACAACACTCTTCACGGCAAATACGGTGAAGACGGTTGTATTCAAGGCGTTTTAGAAATCATGAAAATACCTTATACAGGTTGCGGCGTTATGGCAAGTGCAATTTGTATGAACAAAGAATACACAAAGAAAGTTCTTTCTACAAACAAAAATATTCCTCTTATTAAATCAGCTTTCGTAAGAAAAGGTGAAGATTTGATGAAAGCGGTTGAAGGGCTTCAATATCCGTTGATTACCAAACCTGTTTCAGAAGGCTCAAGCTTTGGTATGACAAAAGTTAATAAGCCTGAAGAATTACAAGCTGCTTATGACGAAGCAATCAAATATAATGATGATGTTTTGATTGAAGAATTTATTGACGGCTTCTTTGTAACTGTTGGTGTTTTGGAAAAAGACGGCAAAGCTTTTGCGACAGAAATCCTTGAAATCAGAACAAAAACAGAATGGTATGATTTTGATGCAAAATATACAAAAGGCTTATCAGAATTTATAGTTCCTGCAACAGGCTTATCTAAAGAAGCAACCGAGTTGACAAAGAAAATTGCGGTTGAAGCACACGAAACAGCAGGGTGTTCAGGCGTTTCAAGAGTAGATTTTATGGTAAAAGATGATAAACCTTATTTCTTGGAAATCAATACTAATCCGGGTATGACAGATACAAGCGATTTGCCTGCTCAAGCTAAGGTTTGCGGAATAGATTATGATAACCTTGTTTTAATGATACTAAATAGCGTAGGATTGAACAAATAATGTCAAACGAAGGGCAACAACATCCCAGATATCACCAAAACAGACGTTTACAGCAAGCGAAAATGCAGCGTCAAGTAAGAAAGTCGCAAAGACGACTTAATCAACTGCGCGCGCTTTGGAAAATGTTTATTACTATTGGTTTAATCTGTATCGGCGTTTTTATTCTAAAAATGCCTCAATGGAGATTGCACTCAAACGCTTTCGACAGCTTAAACAGCCCTGCTTTGGAAATCGTTAACAACAGGATTGTTCCTTCGCAAAAAATTCTTTCTGCGCTAAGACGCAACCAAGTTCCATTAAAGCCGATTTTTATCGTTAAAACCGATAACCTTAAGAAAAGCATTATGCAGCTTGACCCGATTCAGGATGTTTATATCAGGCGCTTTTGGTTTCCTGCAAGAATGCAGATTATTATAATTGAAAGAACTCCCGTAATCACGATTGCGCCTGATGAAAAAGTTGCGCCGATTGCGTTCTTTTCTTCTGACGGCAAATTAATCGGACGCGATTATATGCCATTAAGCAGTGATTTTAAGGTTGTAAGAGTAATTACTTACGGAAGCGGTGACGATTACAGAAATTGGGATAAAGCTAAGATTAATAACTTCAAAAAGCTTGCAATGACTGTGGAAATGGATTCGGGTGAAACCGTTGAATACATAGATTACAGAAATCCTCAAGATGTTTATGTAAAAATTCCTACTGCAAATATAAGACTCGGAAGCTTTAACGCAGGTACTTATGACAAAATCCATCGTTTGCCTTCTTTGCTTCCGCAAGTAAAAATGCTTAACAAGAAAGTTAAATATATTGACTTGCGTTGGGATTCTAACTATATAAAATTGGATGAATAATTATGGCAGGTAGTGCTTATATCCATATTCCATTTTGTAAATCAAAGTGCAAATACTGTTCGTTTGTGTCGTTTAATCGACCTGAATTAATCACGGGCTATGTTTTTGCTCTATTGAAAGATATTTCTGACAATTATAAAGGAGAAGAACTTAAGACGCTTTATTTTGGCGGAGGTACGCCTTCTCTTATTCCAATTGAACTGTTAAAGAAAGTTATAAATAAATTTAAACTTGCGGAAAATGCGGAAGTAACACTTGAACTCAATCCTGATGATGCGACGCAAGAATATTTAGACGGTTTAAAACAAATTGGTATTAACCGTTTGAGTATCGGCTCACAAACCTTTGATGATGAAATCTTAAAACTAATCGGCAGACGTCATAATTCTGCGCAAATAGTTGAAGCTGTCTGTATGGCGAAAAACGCCGGATTTGAAAACATTAGCGTTGATTTGATTTATGGCTTGCCGACTCAAACCTTGGAGAAACTTAGCTCTGATTTGGATAAATTTTTAGAACTTGGTATTCAACATATTTCAACTTATGGCTTGAAAATCGAAGCAGATTCTTTTTGGGGTAAAAACCCTCCGAACGTACCTGATGATGATATTCAAGCGGATATGTACGAATTGATTAATCAAAAATTGGAACAAAACGGATTTTTCAGATATGAAGTCAGCAATTTTGCTCGTAAGGGTTTTGAGTCCCGCCATAATTTGAATTATTGGGATAATAACGAGTATTACGGTTTTGGAGTAGCTGCGCACGGTTATTTGGACGGCGCAAGGTATTCTAATTTTACAACTTTGGAAGAATATATGAAAAAGCCTTCAACGCACGAGGTTGGGCATATTTTGTCACAGGAAGAAAAGCTTGAAGAAGAAATCTTTTTAGGTTTTAGAAAAACAGAAGGAATTGATTGCGAGCGCATAATAGAACGTTTTAATATAGATTTTGAAACAAAATATGCGGACATTTTGAGAGAATATTCTGATTTTATCGAGCGAACGGAAAACGGTTTTGCGCTAAATTTAAAAGGCGTGTTGGTGAGCAATGTAATATTAGCCGAATTTTTGCAATAATTTTGACATTTGAGTTCGCTTATCATACGATTAAATAAAATTGAATATCACGAGGAAAATGTGGTGAAAATCCGCTGCTGTGACGCAACCGTAAAAGTCGGAATACTACGTATTTAGAACTCCTAATCTCTAATTTATTGCGGTAGAGGGTTAGAGTTTACAAAATAAATGCAAGCTACGATCCATGGCATTGCATAAAGTTATTGTGCAAAAGACGTTTTCCTCATAAGAGGAATTTTTTATTGTCAAACGCAGTTCAAAGTATAAATAAAGCAAGTTCAGGACTTTGTCCGCACGGAATGTCACCATCAGCGTGTCCGATTTGTTCCGGCATGGGTGGCGGTGGTAGTATGCGTGTGGGTGAACGTCCGCAAAAAGCAGGTGAGATGAGTTATCACCAGTGCGCAATGATTGGTGCGATGATGAAAGCTCGTCAAGCGCGTATTGAAGCGCACGAAAATAATCTTAAACAACACGCGGAAGCCGTTTTAGCATTTCAACAAAATTTAGAAAAAATGGCGCAAAAAATGTTAACTTTTGCAAACCAAATTTCAAATAACTTTATTTTAAAACCTGTTGCGTTTACAATAAATAATATCGTCCTTACAATCACAAATTTTGTTAAAAATATCCCAAATATTATTTCAAACTTTGCCGATAAAATGGCACAATTAAAACAAAAAATCGTAGATATTCAGGATAAATTGAATGCAATTTTTGGCGAAGCAAAAGCTTTTGTAGAAAAAAAGGTTTCAGAATTTGTAAGTGTTGTAAAATCCAAATTTGAAGGACTTTTTAAAATTTTCAAAAAAGAAAAAGCAAAAGATGAAGATACAAAAATTGATGAAGACAAAAAGATTTTCAACCTAAAAACTCTAATTCATAAATTAAGAAAAAAGAAAAAAGATGATACCGAAAATTGATCAAGATATAGAATCAACAAGACATCAGAGAAATATGACTAAGACTCAAAAACGCAATGACTCCAATGTAAAAGAAGGCGTCATTGTAAATTCGTTTGTCAAAGACCCATTGCTTTCTCTTGATGAAACTTGCGATACCTTGGTTATTTCTAATACAAATATTGATTTACCATCAAAAGTTTACGAAAAAGAAACCAAACAAAGAGATCCGCTAATACCTTTGTGTATTGCAACAGTTGGAGTAATGGCTCTATTAGGCGGTTTTACCGCTATGATGAAAAAGTTTTCTAAAGGTAAATTGGAAAGTACAAAAGAATATTTACTACCGGGAATGACCCGCAACCACTGTATTAACGACGAAATTCATCAAAGCATTTTTAGTATGATTCAATCGCCAAGCAGAAAGACTATTTTGGCTTCATTTGGTGTTATAACACTCGGTTCAATGGCGTTTATGGGTAAAATCTTTATAGACGGATTTAAAGATGTTTGGATAAAGAAGCAGGAAGCCGATATTCAAAAAAATCTTCAAGAAAATTTAATTGAAGTTGAAACGCAGTCTTTTTCCGGAAAAATCCAAATTATAAGAAGTATGCTATCATCTAAGGCTAAAATATTTTCTCAAGAATTGGCATTCAAAGCTAAAGATGATAAGGCTTCAAGTAAAAATGATAATGATGAAGCAAATTCATCTCGAAATAAAGACAAAAAAATGTGGCTGATTGGTGGAGCAACACTACTATCAATACTTGGTTTAGGTTATTTTGCAACAAGAAATATCCGAAAAAGTGATGAATTTATTTGCAAAGGAATTAAAAATACAAAAACGGGTATTGATAATTTAATTGACGATTTCAACAGCGGAAAGCCGATTGACAATATTCAAGCGCATAATGGAATGATGCTTTCCGGAAAAGATGCCTATAAAGCATTAATCGAAAATATGCTTGAAACGATTTATGCAAAACCGGAAGAAGTTGAACGTGTTGTAAATAAATTGAATTTGCCACAAGCTGAGAAAGAAGAATTTATCCGACAATTAAAAGATGATATGAATCAGGCTACTGAACAGGTTAATCCGATGATGGGCGGTTCGGGACGTAATAAAATCACATATTTTTCACACGTAAACGACTATTTGTCATTCTTTTATGATTGGTTGATGAATCCCAAAAATCCGCAATTTAAGAATCTTTTCTTTGGGATTGCAGGGGTTTCAGCGCTCGCTTATGGTGGAAAGACAGCAGCAGAAGCTGTTAAAGATGTTCAAGTAAAAAAATATAATGCCGAAACTGAATTAGAACTTCAAAAACGCTTGGTATCAACTGAACTAAGGAACTTTAAGGCAAAAAAAGAATCCGCAATAGAACCTTTGTGTGACGAATTTTACTTGCAAAAAGATGCAGGTAAATCCAAAGAAGAATTAAAAATAATTGCAGATAATATTTTGTTTGAAATCAAAAATGGTCCTCCATTTGTTTATTCATAATGCTTTTTAGCAAACAAAAAGCCGCAATCGATTGCGGCATTAACTCACGTTAGATAAAGGAGTGGAGGAGAAAATAAAGAAAAGAGATTATACTTTATTAATTCCACAATATATATTTTTGATAACGCTTAGTATATAATATTTTTACAAATCTTTACAAAAACTCTTAACTCACCTAAATAACAGTTACATTACAACCGAACACTATCTGTGCTTTAAATTGAACGCTGCACGCTCGCGGCGCGAGTGGCGGTCAATTCTGTCGGGGTTGCTTGTAAGCAGTGATAGTTAGAAAAATGTAATGTTTTCTAGCAATCCATTGAAAATGGATTGCTATTTACAATATTCCATAATATAGTCATCCATTACAAATCCGTTTCCGATATCAGAAACGACGCTGTCAATGATTTTGAAGCCGTACTTCAAATATGCATCAATTGTATTTTTGTTATATTTGTTTACTGTCAGTTGAATTTTATCAAAGCCAAAGTCTTTAATTTTCTCGAAAACGGCTTTTCCGATTCCTTTATGTCTAAAATCCTTTTTTATGTAGAGTTTTGATAAAAATAAATAATCATTGTGAGGCGCAACTCCAATATATCCTACATTTTGGTTCTCATAATTGATAAAATAATATCTGTAATTTTCATTTTTCATTTGATTAATTATGGCATTTTCTGATTGAAATTTTTCAATCATATAATCAATTTGTTCGGCAGAAAGTATGCAAGGCCAATATTCATGCCAAATTTCATTAGTTAGTTTTGCTAAAGTTTTTATATCATTTTCTCTGACTTCTATTAGATTCATAAGCACCTCTTTTTCTTAGTATAGCAAAAAATATTTTTATAAGTTTTTAATTTGTAAAAGGAGTTATTATGTCAGATATTAGTTTTAAATCTACTTTCAAAATCCCTGTGAGCCAGTGGGGCGTAAATAATACAAAAAAAATTCAACTCAAGTCGATGGTAGCCTCGTATAATGGAATTGTCACAAAAGGAAAAGAACCAACAGCATTTGTTTCAATTGCAGACAAGAAAGATATCGGTTTTATAAGAAAACTAAAAAAAATCGGCTATTATGAATTTAAACAAATTGAAGGCGAAAATATTAAAAAAGAATCTTTAGTTGAATACGCAAAAAATTTCTTTAACAAGGGGTAGTAATTCCTTCTTTTGCTACAAACGCAGTAGACCAAGCATTTTGCAAGTTGTATCCGCCGCAAAAACCATCAATATCTAAAGCTTCTCCTATGCAAAAAATCTTCGGATATTTTTTTAGCTCCATTGTTTTAGGGTTAATTTCCGCTAAATTGATTCCGCCTGCCGTAACAGTTTCTTCACCTTTGTTTGTGCTGATAACTGTTAATTCCAGATTATGAATTCTACTTAAAATATAATCTCTTGTTTTGCCATCAATTTTATGCGCTTTAATTTCTGCAATATCACCGATTAAATATTTAATAAGTCCGTGCGGTATAAATTTTGATAAAATATTTTTAACATCTTTATGCGGATTTGTATTCAAAAGCTCTTGCAAGTCGATTTCTTGTGGATACAAATCTAAATTTAATTTGTAGGGAAAATTATCTCGAGCTTTTATTGATGAAATTTTGTACGCTAACGGGCCTGATATTCCAAAATGTGTAAACAATAAATCATCGGTAATTCCGTTGTAGTACGCATTTTTTACTACAATTCCCGAAACCTCTTTAGATTTTTCTTTTGTGTTTAAACCAACCAAAGATGGTCTTGGCGATATTATTTTGATATCAAAATTCTTCAGAAAATCGAATATAGAATGTCCGCCAATCGCGATTACAATGTGTGAAAATAGGTATTCGCACATCCCCTCACCCCTTGAGGGAGAGGGAGCAGCCGTTAACGAAGCTCTGCTGAGTTTTACGGATGCGGGTGTGGGGTTATCAACTCTCCTCGCCCCTTGTGGGAGAGCGGATTGTCGACAGAGAGCGGAGGTATTTTGCGGAGCAAAAACCGAAGACTCGTTTACCGTCGACAACCAAGCAGGGGTTGGGGGTGAGGGGTATTTAGACGTTAAAACTTTAAATCCCCCGTTTATCCTTTCAACCTCAACAACTTCTTCTCTTTGAATTTGAACATCTTTTAAATGTCCCAAAATCTTCTCTCTGACATCTTTTGCACTGTTAGAAGTTGGGAAAATTCTTTCATCTTCTTGTGTATACGTTTCAATTCCTAATTCGTCGAACAATGCCAATGTATCGTAAGTCGAAAATTTAGAAAAAACCGAATATAAAAACTTTTCACCGCGCGGATAATTCTTTGCTAAATCTTTAAAATCATATTCCGCATGTGCCAAATTGCAGCGTCCGCCACCAGTCGGCAAAAGTGTTCTTAAAGGCATTCCTTTATCAAAAAGAGTTACGTCAAAACCTTCTTTTTGCAATAAATATGCGCAAATACAGCCTGATGCACCTGCACCGATAATTGCTACATTCGTATTCCCTCGACTTGGGCTAAGGTGGTGGCTTTTTTTAGATTCTGGTGCCATACAAAACGACCATTTCAGGGTTTTCTAATTCTTCATATAGTTCCATAACCGTTTTTTTATAAACGGGATGTACAAAATCCTGTGCGATTTCTAACATAGGAACAAGCACAAATGCGCGTTTGCAGAAGTTTTTATGTGGAATTGTTAAACGTTCGGTATTTATTATCAAATCGTCGTAGAATAAAATATCTATATCAAGCGTTCTGTCTGTATAAACGCCTGTAACAATTCTTTTTCTGCCGAGTTGGTTTTCTATTCTTTGGCATTCGTTTAATAACTCTTCTGGTGTAAATGTTGTAGAAATTTGTATAACAGCATTAACAAACCAGTTTTCAGAATTCATTTGCCAAGGTTCGGATTCATAGAATGACGAAGTCGCTACTACGTTGATTTTTTCAGACGCACTAAGCAAACTGGTTGCTTGTTGCAAGTAACCAACTCTGTCACCTAAATTTGAGCCTAATGATAAATAAACGATTGCCATAATCCGATTTTAGCAAGATTGTTGAATTCTTGTCAATAAATTTTTTATATATAGTATAGTTCTTCAAAATAATAGATTGCTTTGTTACTTAATATAGTTGCTGTTTCTCGCAATGACTGGGTATTACACTCTTAAACGTGCTGTCATTACGAAGGCGATTAGCCTGAAGCAATCCAGCTTTTTATAAAAAATTGTTTTTACTAAGTAAAGGTTTAAGAAAAAAAAGAAGTTTTAAAACAAAAAAAAAGAAGCCCGAAGGCTTCTTTTTTTTTGTAAAATCTTAACAAAACTATTTTGTTCCGTAACGTTTTTTGAATCTTTCAACACGTCCTTCAGAGTCAAGAATTTTTTGTTGACCAGTGTAGAATGGGTGGCAGTTTGAGCAAATTTCAACTGTTAGACCGTCTACAACAGAACCTGTTTCAATTTCGTTACCGCAAACGCATTTGATAACAGTTTTTTTATAATCTGGATGGATTCCGTCTTTCATTTTAACCTTCTTTCTTTATTCAAGATTCCAAACTTGAATTTTTTCGACCAAATACATTCTATTCTGCTAAATTTTATTTTGCAAGTATCATCTCTGTAAATATCAATTCTGTTTATAATTTGTTACATTTTTATTAAAAATCTCTTATCCCCTTATTACTTTTTTCTTAAATTGTAAATTTTTGTAAAAACTTAAAACAAATCTCAACCCTTTGTTGACACTGATTTATGTTTGTTTTACGATTAATACGCTATAGTCGAAAGAATAGCATAATCTTTATGTAGCCGATGTTTTGGCTATGTATGTAAGATTATTGTGTAAAAGACATAAAATAAAGGAATGAAAAATGACAACAGCTAAAAGACAAAGAATTAGAGTTTGTTTAAGATCTTACGAACACAAATTAGTTGATGTATCAGCTGAAAAAATCGTAGAAACAGCAAAAAGAACAGACGCTAAAGTAGCAGGTCCTATTCCTTTACCTACAAAAAGACGTATCTATTGTGTATTGCGTTCACCACACGTAGACAAGAAGTCAAGAGAACACTTCGAAATCCGTACACACAAACGCATTATCGATATTTACGAACCTACTCAACAAACAACTGAAGAATTGAGTAGATTAGACTTACCAGCAGGCGTAGATATTGAAGTTAAATTGTAACTTCAAAACCCCTCTCCTAGGGAGAGGGTAAAATTTCAAACTGAGTTATACGAAGTTTAGAAATTTGGGTGAGGGTTCTACTTCACCACAAAAGCCAAAATTGAAAACTTAATAAGCATTATGCATATAATGTGAACTACGACGTCAGGTAAGACGGAAGGTGAAAACCCTTAAGGGATAACTTTCAAAATGACGATTCCCATTTAGGTAAAGAGTAAGGCAGTAGCGCTCGCAAGATGAAAGGCATATTTGTACAAGGCAGAAATGCGCAAGTATATATGTCGGAAAGGAAGACACAATGACACTAGGTGTAATAGGTAAAAAAGTTGGAATGACTCAAATCTTTGATTCAGAAGGTTTGGCAGTTCCTGTTACAGTAATCAAAGTTGATTCAACAGTAGTCACTCAAGTTAAAACTGTTGAAACTGATGGTTACAATGCTATACAAGTTGGTACAATTGCAGCTAAAGAAAAACACTTAACAAAAGCTGAAATTGGTCACTTCAAGAAAAATGGTTTAAACAACTACAGACATTTACAAGAATTCAGAGTTGAAAATCCTGCTGATTACAAAGTTGGTCAAGAAATCGACTTGGCAGCAGCTCTTGCAGATGTTCAAAAAGTTGACGTAACTGGTACTTCAATTGGTAAAGGTTTCCAAGGTACTGTTAAAAGATGGAACTTCGGCAGAGGACCTATGGCTCACGGTTCTAAGAACCACAGAGAACCAGGTTCAATCGGTGCTGGTACAACTCCAAGCCGTGTTATCAAAGGTAAAAGAATGGCTGGTAACATGGGTAACGAAAGAGTTACAATTACTAAACTTAAACTTGTTAAAGTTGATGCAGAAAACGGTTTAGTATTAGTTAAAGGTTCAGTTCCAGGTTGCGAAGGCAGATTGGTAACAATCGTTCCTACACGTACAAAGTGGAATTAACGAACTTTCCCTCACCCCTAGAGGGAGAGGGTAGAATTTCAACTTGAGAGCCTTTAGGGTCGAAAGTTAGAAATTCGGGTGAGGGGTAAAACCTTCACAAAACAGAAGATATACAACCCGCTTCTGCCATATAAAGCCAATCGGCAAGGGGTAGACGGAAAGCAAAAGGAAAAATAAAATGTCAAAACAATTAATGAATACAAATGGTGAAAAGTTAGGTGAAATCACTTTAAACGAAGCTGTTTTCGGTGTTGAACCAAACTTACACGTAATGCATTTGGCACTTAGAAGACAATTAAACAATGCAAGACAAGGTTCTGCATCAGCTAAGACTAGAGCAGAAGTTTCCGGTGGTGGTAAAAAACCTTGGAAACAAAAAGGTACTGGTCGTGCTAGAGCAGGTTCATTGAGATCACCTTTATTCGCTGGTGGTGGTGTAATCTTTGGACCAAAACCAAGAAGCTATGAAATCAACATGCCACAAAAGGCTAGAAAATTGGCTCTTAAATCTGCACTTTCTGCTAGAGAAGAACAATTAGTAGTAGTTAAAGATTTCTCAGCTATTTCTGAACCAAAAACTAAGTTGATGGCTGGTATCATTAAGTCATTGAACTTAACCGGTAAGATTTTGGTTATCGCTGATACAAATGCAGAAGAAAATAAATTCTTAGGTTTGGCAGCTGGTAATATTCCATCAGTTAAATTATTATTACCATCAAACTTAAACGTAAAAGACCTATTAGAAGCTGATTTCGTTGTAATGACTGAAAAAGCTGTAAATGAAGTTACAGAAAGGTTGCAATAATGACTAAAAATATCGAAAAATTATATGATGTAATCAAAAGACCGATTATAACTGAAAAATCAATGATGGCAACAGCTCAAGGTCAATACACTTTTGAAGTTAATATGAATGCAACAAAAGTTGAAATCGCACAAGCTGTAGAATTAGCTTTCCCTGGCAGAAAAGTTAAGAAAGTTAGAACAGTTTATATGCCATCACACGAAAAGAGAATGGGTTTAAAATTTGGTAGAACTGATTCTTCTAAAAAAGCAATCGTTACTATCGAAGGCGATCCAATCGAAGAATTAACAGCTATTTAGTAGCTGTAAGTTCCCTCTCCTAGGGGGAGGGTAGAATTTCAAGTTGAGTTTAACGAAACTTAGAAATTCGGGTGGGGGTTCACCCTGAAGGGTAACTCTCAAATTATTACAGTAGCCAAAAAGATAATTATAGGAGAAAATAAAATGGCAATTCGTAAAATTAATCCGACATCTCCGGGACAAAGAGGTATGACAAAGAGTGATTATCAAGAAATCACTACATCAACTCCTGAAAAATCTTTATTGAAGAAAATTGCGAAAACTGCCGGTAGAAACAATACCGGTAGAATAACTTGTCGTCATAAAGGTGGCGGTGTAAAACAAGCTTACCGTATCATCGACTTCAAAAGAGAAAAATTCGGTGTTCCTGCAACAGTTAAGACTGTTGAATACGATCCAAACAGAAACGTTAGAATTTCATTAGTATTTTATGCAGATGGTGAAAAGAGATATATCTTGACTCCGGAAGGTTTGAATGTTGGTGATGTAATCGTTAGCGGACCTGAAGCTGCAATTCAAACTGGTAACGCTTTACCATTAGAATTGATTCCACTTGGTACTATTGTTCACAATATCGAACTTACTCCGGGTAGAGGTGGTAAAATGGTTCGTTCAGCTGGTAACTTTGCACAAGTTATGGCTAAAGAAGGCAACTACGTAACAATCAAATTACCTTCAGGTGAAATGAGAATGGTAAGAAAAGAATGCATGGCAACAATCGGTACATTGGGCAATGCTGAATTCAAAAACTTATCAATCGGTAAAGCCGGAAGAAAAAGATATATGGGTATCAGACCTACAGTTCGTGGTGTAACAATGAACCCTTGTGATCACCCTCACGGTGGTGGTGAAGGTAAGACCGGTCCTGGCGGACACCCTAAAACACCTTGGGGTAAACCTGCTCTTGGCTATAAGACAAGAAAGAAAGGTAAAGCGTCTGATAAGTTAATCGTTAGAAGACGTAAAAAATAATTAAACTTTGCTTAGGGTAAAGTTATGTAACATAATCTTTACCCCCTAGCAAAAATAATTTTTACAAACATTAATACAAATATACAAAGGAGAAATTAATGGCACGTTCATTAAAAAAGGGCCCATATGTAGAAGAAGCTCTTCAGAAGAAAATTAACAAAATGAATGAAAATTCAGAAAAGAAAGTTGTTAAGACTTGGTCAAGAGCATCCATGATTATTCCTGATATGTTGGGACACACAATTGCCGTTCACAACGGTAAAACACATGTTCCGGTATATGTTACAGAACAAATGATTGGACATAAACTGGGCGAATTCGCACCGACAAGACTATACAGAGGTCACGCTGCAGATAAAACAGCTAAACGTAAATAGTCGGTTTTTGATTAAGAATTAATTAAAAAGAAATAAGGAAAATAAAAATGGAAGCTAAAGCAAGACAAACAAACATAAAAATGACAGCTAGAAAACTTCGCAGAGTAATCAACGAAGTTAGAGGTAAGTCTGTTAATGAAGCTCTTGATATGTTACGTTTTATGCCATACTTTGCAGCTAAGGTTGTAGAAAAGAACTTAAAAGCAGCTGCTGCAAATGCTTTTGAACAAGCTGGTGTAAAATCTGATTCTTTAAAAGTTTCTGAAATTTTTGCAGATGAAAGCGTAACATACAAAAGAGGTAAACCAAGAGCGCAAGGTCGTATATACAAAAGACTCAAACGTACATCTCACCTCACAATTAAAGTAAGTGATACAGCAAAATAGAGGAAATAAGGAAATGGGACAAAAAACACATCCAACCGGATTTAGAGTAGGTGTAATCAGACCTTGGTCAAGCACATGGTTTGCTAAGATTAAAGATTATGCTGGATTCGTAGCAGAAGATGCTAAAATTAGAAAATTTGTTAAAAAGAAATTATATGCAGCAGGTGTTGCAAATATCTTGATTGATAGAAAATCTCAAAGCTTAACAATTACGGTTGTAACAGCTAAACCTGGTATCGTAGTTGGTAGAGGCGGTCAAGGTATTGAAGAACTTAAAGCAGAAGTTTCAAAATATTTAGGCAAACCGGTAATCATCAATGTGGTTGAAGTTGCTAGAATTGATGTTGATGCTTTATTGGTAGCTGAATCTGTAGCTCAACAGCTTGAAAAACGTATTGCATTCAGACGTGCAATGAAACAAGCTATGCAAAGAACAATGCGTGCAGGCGCACAAGGTATCAAAATTATGGTATCAGGTCGTTTGGGCGGTGCTGAAATTGCAAGAAGCGAATGGGCAAAAGAAGGAAGAATTCCTCTTCAAACTCTAAGAGCTGACGTTGACTATGGTTTCACAGAAGCAGATACAATCATGGGTAAGATTGGTGTTAAAGTTTGGATTTTCAAAGGCAACCTAATGCCAGGCGAAAAAGCTGATATGAACATCAAATCAAAAGACTCAAAGAACTCATCAGGCGAACGTTTCAACGGTAGACGTGGTAAACGCAGACCTGTGGAAACAAAATAGTAAATAACAGGAGAACAATATAATGTTAATGCCAAAAAAGACAAAATACCGCAAGATGATGAAAGGTAGAATGAAAGGTACCGAAACTAGAGGTACTCAGTTCGAATTTGGTCGTTATGCATTAAAAGCTCTTGAACCTGGCTGGATTACAAGCCGTCAGATTGAAGCAGCAAGACGTGCTATGACTCGTGAAATCAAACGTGGCGGTAACGTTTGGATTAAAATATTCCCAGATAAACCAATTACTGCAAAACCTGCTGAAACTCGTATGGGTTCAGGTAAAGGTAACGTAGAATACTGGGTATCAGTTGTAAAACCAAACAGAATCTTGTTTGAACTTGACTACTTTGATAGAGCAGTTGCTATCAATGCTTTAGAGTTGGCAGCACAAAAACTTCCTATTAAAGTTAAGGTTATCGAAAAGGAATCTGTATAATATTTAAAGGAAAATATAACAATGAAATTAAGTGAAATGCGTGAAAAAACAGTTGATGAGTTAAAACAATTTGTTGTTGATTCAAAAAAACAATTACTTGATTGCAGAATCAAAAAATCAATGCATAAATTAGAAAACACTGCTGAGATTTCAAAAACAAAACGTTTAATCGCTCAAGCAAAAACTGTAATTAGAGAAAAAGAGGTGTCAAATGCCTAAGAAAGAAAAACAAGGTGTAGTTATCAGTGACAAAATGGATAAGACAGTAGTTGTTAAAGTTGCGTCTTATGAACCACACCCTAAATATAAGAAAATCATCGAATTCAACAAAAACTACAAAGCTCATGATGAAAAGAATGAATGCGGCGTTGGCGATATCGTTAGAATTATCGAATCAAGACCAATTTCAGGAAGCAAAAGATGGGTTGTTGAATCTATCGTAGAAAAAGCTAAGTAGTAATTGAATTAAGACTCTCGGGGTGAAGTTTAACGCATAAGCTTCATGGACAGAGAGAAAAACTAAGTAAGTTGGGGTTAATATTAACCCCAACATCAAAAAAAGGAAACGGAAAAATGATACAACAAGAAACAAGACTAGTAGTAGCAGATAATACAGGTGCTAAAGAATTATTAGTTATCCGTGTAATGGGAAGCTCAAATAAAAAATTTGCAGCTGTTGGTGATGTTGTTGTTGCAACTGTTAAGGACGCAACTCCTAATATGACAGTTAAAAAATCTGAAGTTGTTAAGGCAGTTATCGTTAGAACAAAACACGATATCAAACGTGCAGACGGTTCTGTAATCAGATTTGACGAAAACGCAGCTGTAATCATTAACAAAGACGGCAACCCACGTGGTACTCGCGTATTCGGACCTGTAGCTAGAGAACTTCGTGATAAAAACTTCATGAAGATTGTTTCATTAGCTCCTGAAGTTATTTAGGCGTTAATGGTGGCACAAAGGTCGTGATGAAGTCTGCAAGACTTCCGCTCACCAAAAAGGATAAAATCCAAAAATTTAACGGAGAATAGAAATGACAGACAATAAAAAAAGCTTGCACGTAAAAACAGGTGATAGAGTTATCATCACAGCAGGCAAGGATAAAGGAAAATCAGGTAACGTAAAAAAATCTATACCTTCTGAAAACCAAGTTGTTGTTGAAGGTGTAAATATGATTACTAAGGCTACAAAAGCTAACCCTGCATACGGTATCCAAGGCGGATTGATTAAGAAGGAAGCTCCTCTTGATTCATCTAACGTAATGATTGTATGCCCTAGCTGCGAAAAGCCTACCAGAGTTAAACATGCAACTGTGGACGGTAAAAAAGTTCGCGTTTGCAAAAAATGTGGTGAACAACTAGACGCTTAGTATGAGGCGGAAGCAATATACCAACGAGGGTTAAGCTACTCCGCGATTATTATTCCGTATTAACTCGATACTAATTCCGTCATAATAGAAGGAAAAGAAAAATGACAAGAACAAAAAGCTTAAAAGCAAAATATGATGAAGAAGTAAAAGCAGCACTTAAGGAAAAATTCGGTTACAAAAACGATATGATGATTCCTAGACTTCACAAAATCGTTTTGAACATGGGTGTTGGTGAAGCTTCTCACAACTCAAAAATCGCTGACGCTATCCAAGCTCAATTGACTAAGATTGCAGGTCAAAAAGCTTTAGTTACTAAGGCTAAAAAATCAATCGCTTCTTACAAATTGAGAGAAGGTATGCCGGTTGGTGCTATGGTTACTTTACGTGGTGAAAGAATGTATGATTTCTTGCAAAAGTTAATTTGCGTTGTTCTTCCTCGTATTCGTGACTTTAGAGGTATTTCTGCTAAGAGTTTCGATGGCAGAGGTAACTATACTCTTGGTCTTAAAGAACAATCATTGTTCCCTGAAATCACTTATGAAGAAGTTGATTTGGTAAAAGGTATGAACGTATCTGTTATCACAACTGCTCATACTGATGATGAAGCAAGAGAATTGCTAAGATTATTGGGTATGCCATTCAAAGGTATGAACAAACAAGCATAGATGGATTTTTTAATCCCGATTATGCAAAATAAATAGTTAGAAACTTATTTGTAATAAAGGAGAAAATCATGGCTAAAAAAGCGATGATAAACAAAGAACACGCAAGAGAATTATTAGCTGCTAAGGGTAAATATCCAAAAGTTAGACTTCACAACAGATGCAGCATCTGCGGCAGACCTCACGGCTTCCACAGAGATTTCGGTTTGTGCAGAATTTGTTTAAGAAAAATGGCTCACCAAGGTTTATTACCTGGCGTAACTAAAGCTAGCTGGTAGTTACTTTTTCTTTGCTAAAAAGAAAAAGTAACCAAAAAGAAAAGAACACATTGTCGGATGACATTGGTATAATGTAAGAGTTTATATTCTTAGAATAGGTCATCCTCAAAGTGGGACTATAAGGTTGCTAGATAGAAGTTTGGTAAGGATGGTTACCGATTTGGTGAGTAATATTCAGTGAAAACTGATAAATAATTTTAAAGGCGCGTCATTCGACGCGCCTTTTATAATTCAAAATTAAAAAAATAGTTAAATAAAGGCTGGATTCTTCGTGCTAATCACACTCAGAATGACTGGAAATGAAGCTATTTGTTGGACATTATTTTGTGATGCGATTTTAAGTAAACAAGTCTTGGTTATTCCCTCTCCGAGGGAGAGGGCTAGGGTGAGGGGTTTACAGAGCAAGAGCAAGAGCAAGAGCAAGAGCAAGAGCAAGAGCAAGAGCAAGAGCAA
>CAZYWC010000008.1:0-84144 GCA_964651125.1 uncultured Vampirovibrio sp. | reverse complement strand
TTGCTTCGTGAACCACCCTTTTTTACTTTGTCTAGTTTTTAGGGTTCAGTTCAATAATAGATACATCTCTTTTTTTTATTTAAAATCTTACTATGACTTAATCAACAAGCTTGCGCCGATAACGCCTGCTGTATTGCCCAATTGAGCTGGAACAACTTCAACTTCTTTTTGAATAGTCATTGCTCTTTTTGCAATTGTTTCTCTGATTGGATCAAGCAAAATGTCACCTGCGTCAGCTACACCACCGCCGATGATAATTTTTTCAGGGTTAAGCAGGTTTACAACACTGGTTAACCCCATACCGATGTATTCACCCATAATTCTAAAGATTTGTTTTGCAACAGGATCACCTTCTTTTGCAGCAACAGCTACAATATAAGGTGTAATATCAGGGTTAGCAAGTTCTCTATACTTAGTAGATTTGCCGCCTCTTATGTATTCTTCTGCCAAAGCAACAATACTTGGACCTGAAGCGTAAGCTTCTAAACAGCCTCTGTCGCCACATCCGCAAAGCGGGCCGCCTTGCATATTTAATTTGATGTGACCAAGTTCGCCTGCTGCATTGTTTGCACCACGAACAAGTTTACCGTTGATTACAAGACCTGAACCGATACCTGTACCAACTGTGATACAAACTAAGTTTTCGCAACCAACACCTGCACCATAGTTTAATTCGCCTAAAGCTGCTGTTCTAACGTCATTATCAACACGAGTAGGAATGCCGAATTCTTTTTCCATAATTTCAGCTATAGGAACATTTACCCAACCCGGAATATTAGGAGCAAGTCTTACAATACCTTTTTTGCAATCAATTTGTCCGGGGAAACCAAAACCGATAGCTTCTACATCACTTGCTTTTAGTTTAGTTTCTTTCAATAAATCTCTGATAGCATCTTTCATGCTGTTAATAGTATATTCGTAACCCATTTCTGCACGAGTTGGGATAGAATTAGAGTAAATAATTTTACCTTTGTCGCTTACAAGCGCAATTTTAACGTTAGTTCCGCCAACGTCAACACCTATTCTTTGTGCCATTTATAAATCTCCTTCTTTTTTGCTATTTGATTGTAGCATAAAGATGAAAAAGTTTGTAGGTATTGAATCCATGATAACATATTCTTTTCGTGCTAAAATGTACTTATGAAATATAAGTGGCTGAACAAAAAAAATAACGAAGAGTTGATATTGTTTTTTAACGGTTGGGGAATGGATGAGAGTGTCGTTTCGCACTTGAATCCCGAAAACTTCAATGTTATTATGATTTACGATTATAACAATCTTGAGTTTGATTGGAGCGTAATTGAAGGTTACACAAAAAAATATCTTGTTGCTTGGTCAATGGGAGTTATGTGTGCAACTTTGTTTAATGTTGATTATACCGGCAAAACTGCAGTAAATGGTACGCTTAAGCCGATTGATAATGAATTTGGAATTCCAACAAGGATTTATGATTTGACAATAAGAGGTTTCAGCCCAAAAGGCAGAGAAAAATTTATCAACAATATGTTTTCTAATCCTGAAGATTTGCCGAATGTTTCAAGAGAGTTTGAAAATCAAAAATCAGAACTTTCAGCCCTAAAGAATTATCAAGTAAATTTAGATTTTGAATACAATCGAGTAATAATAAGCGATTCCGATAAAATTATTCCGACTAAAAATCAAGAAGCTTTTTGGAAAAAGGAAGCTAATTTAGCAAGCGGTCATTGTCCGTTCAAATTGTTCAGCAAGTGGAGCGAACTTTTATGAACAAGGATTTGATTCAAAAAAGATTTGCCAAAAATCTTGATACATACAATGACAACGCAAAAATTCAAAAGAAAATGGCTGAAAGGCTTTTGTCGTTTTTAGACAGGAAAGATTTTGATGATATTTTAGAAATCGGTTGTGGAACGGGTTTTTTGACACAGCTTGTGAACGACAATTTTAATTTTAAAACTTATACGGCAAACGATATTGTTGAGTCTTGCGAAAAATATGTGAAAGAAATTAATCCAGAGATTAATTTTATTCCCGCTGATATTGAAAAAGCTGTTGAAAACAGTGACAAAAAACACGATTTAATAATTTCTAATGCGGCATTTCAGTGGGTTGAGAACTTGGAAAGCTTTATAAAACTGCTCATGTCAAAACTAAACGATGGTGGTATTTTGTTGTTTTCAACATTCGGGCCTGAAAACTTTAGAGAAGTTAATTTTGTTTTGGGAAAGACTTTGCCTTATTATTCGGCAAATGAATTGCAGGAAATTATAAAAGATTACAAAAATATTGTGGAGCAAGAAATGCATGTGATGGCGTTTAAGACTCCAAAAGATATATTAAAGCACATAAAATCAACAGGTGTAAATGCATTGGAAATGGTTTCTTGGACAAAGACTGACATGCAAAAGTTTGAAAACGGATATAATAATTTTTGTTCAGGAATTCCAACGCTTACGTATCATCCGATTTATGTAAGGATAGAAAATAAATAAAATTTTTTGTCAGGCACTGCCTGACCTCCTTATTATTATCCATTATAAATTTCATCAAATGAACGACATTCGCGCCGCGAGCGTGCAGCGTTTAGCTGCGATAGCGAGCGAGAGAGTGCAAGCTTTGCTTGCTACATCCATTTTATTAAACGCTCGTAAGAGCGTAGGAAGCGGTAGCGTGTTTTCTTTTTCTTTTCGTTCTTTTCTGGGGTAAATACTTTCGGCTTGTAGGAACACTTACTAGCTTGGAAGTGAAGTGAAAAATCTTTTTATTCGCAATAAAAGAGAAAGAAAAGGACATTTCAAAAAAACTTTTTTATTTTAAAATGATTCTTACTTTTCTTCTTTGAAAAAGCAAGAAGAAAAAGTAAGCAAAAAGAAGAAACTTTTACAGTTTTCTACGCTCTTACGAGCGTGGTTTAAATGGATGTAGTGGGTGAACCCGCACTCTTGCGCTTGCTAAAAAACGCTCGCGGCACGATTGTCGTTCATTTGATAAGAAGAATTAATGTCGGTTGGGCATACTTGCCCAACTACATTATTTTAATGTTCCACAAATTATTCTGTCTATTCCCGCCAAATCTTTTTCAACAACAATATCCTTAAAATTATTTTCCATAAAACTTTTTACTGCGCCTAATTCGCCAATCCCAAGTTCAAACAACAATTTACCGTTTGGTTTTAAAAATTCGGGAGCTTGTTCTACGATTTCTCTGTAAAATCTTAGTCCGTTTTCATCCGCAAAAAGAGCGATTCGCGGTTCGTAATTTACTTCATCGGAAAGAATTGTGCCGAGTGGAATATATGGCGGATTTGAAATTATCATATCAAATTTTTCATCATCTCTGACTTTAGCAAACAAATCGGATTTTCTAAAAACAGCGCGGTTATTTATTCTAAGCCTTGTTACATTATCTAAAGCGACTCTCAATGCGTCAGAAGAAATATCAACACCCAAAACTGTTGCATCGGTTTTATGCGCAATTGTGCAGGCAATACATCCCGAACCTGTTCCTATGTCCAAAACCTCTTTTAAATCGTCTTGGCGAATAAACTCGATTGCTTTTCTTACAAGAAGCTCTGTTTCATCACGCGGAATCAAAACATCAGGCGTTACCTTAAAAAATTCGCCCATAAAATATGCTTCTCCGATTATGTACTGAATCGGAAGTTTCGTATTAGCGCGTTTTTCAGCCTTTTCTTTTAAAATCTCGAGCTGTTTTTCGCTTAGTTCTACACCTTTACATCTATCAAGTTCCGTATAATGACAAAAATGTTCAAGAAGCATTTTTATTTCTTTTTTTGCTTCATTAGGTTCAATTCCCGCTTCAATCAACATTTTTGTAATCGTCTGAATGTTCATTTAAAATTCTCTCTATTTCATCTCTCAAATCGAGTTTTGATAACTCTTCTTCATTTTTCTTTTCTAAAGAATATTTTTTGCACAATCTGTCGTAATAGTAAAGCTGTTTTTTTGTCGGTTTTTCTTTTGACATTTTGACTTCTTGCAAAAATTTTCTTTTTTTCTTTTCAAATTCTTTGTTAGCTTCTATTATTGGTCTTTGTTTTTTTTTGTACTCATAATATTTAATGCATTCTTTGATATAATCTTCCGTATCACGTAAAAAATCTCTTTCATCAATTACATTTTCTAAAAATGGAAACCTTGATGCATGCTGCTCTAGATAATATTTTTCATCATCAAGAAACTTGTCCAATATTTCTGAACAAGTTAAACCTAAATTTTGTTTCACTAACGCTCTTAAATAATTACATACCCCGCTTTTTTGTGTTTTGTCAAAGTCGGGGTATATTCTGTTTTTAATCTGGTACATTTAAACCAATTTCCTTTTTCCTTTTCCGCTCGCCATTTGCTTTATCGTTTTTGCTTGTGTAGGGTGCAATTTTTTACACCAATACTACTATTTTAGCAAATCTTCAATTCCAAACTTCTTTCCTGCTTCTTCATTTGTGAACTTCATCAATTTCTCTTTCAACGGATTTGTCTGATATACTCGATGTCGTTCTTCATCTGTATGATTAAATTCATTATTTGAAATAACTGTAAATCTCTTTCTTTGTTCAGTTGTCATTTTTTATTGCCTCTCTTATGGTTAATTATCTCTTATGTATATATAAAGTATTTAACTCATAAAAAATTGCTTTTTTTGAAGCGTATTATTAAGAATTGTAACAAACAATTTAAAATTTTTCAATTTTTGTAATATTTTGCAATGAAAAACAATAAAAAAGAAAGTTTGTTTTAACCTAAACTTAACAAATCTTTAATACAATATATCTATACAAGAAAAGATTAGCGTATATAATAGTTAATTGGGTTAGGATGTATTAACGTGAAAAGGATTATAACACTATTAATAGCAAGTTGTCTTTTATTCTCGCAGGGAGTAGCTTTTGCAGTTAAAAACGATACTTATGATGTCCAAATTAAGAAAAGTAAAAATGCTCCTGATAAGACTTTTATGCTTCAACCTTACTGGGAAAGCTATAATGACGAGCTTTTGAACGGTTATATTCAAAACGCTTTAGAAAACAACTTTGATATTAAAATTGCAACAAATCGTGTGCGTGAATCAGAAGCTTTGCTTGGTACAATAAACGCACAAAGACTTCCTCAATTAAGTTTTAATCCGAGTATTTACCCTTTTAAAACGATTTCTCGTTGGACTGGTAAATATGGTAGCGGTTATCTTTTGAATTTCCCACTTTTGCTTAACTGGGAAGTTGATATTTTCGGAAAAATTAACGACAAAGTTAAATCTTCCAGATACAACGTAAAAATCAGCAAAGAAGATTTGAATATCGCCAAACTTTCTGTTTCATCAGAAGTCACGGCGTCTTATTTTAATATAATTTTAGCTGATGCTCTTATAAAGAACTATGAAGAGTTGGTTTCCAACATAAACGAAACAATCAGGCTCAAACAACAGCTTTATGATGGCGGAATTATTGCTTACGATAACCTTTATACGACAGAATATGAGCAAGTTGTTTATCAAAACGAATTGAACGCACTGCTCAAAAAAAGAGAAATTCTGCTCCATCAGTTTGCGGTATTGAGAGGAGTTTCTCCAGGAGGTGGAAATGATATTGAGCGAGCAAATATTGAAGATTTGAATTTTCCGTTTGAAATTAATAAAGAAATTTCTTCGGATTTAATTTTCAACCGCCCTGACGTTATTCAAGCAGAATTTGGAATAAAAAAAGCCGCATTTGATGTGAAAGTCGCTAAAAAAATGTTCTTACCGTCAATTAACTTAAACGAAATGATTGGTTTTGAATCAATTAAGGCGGGACGAATTTTTAATTGGGACAGTACGGTTTATCAGCTTGGCGCAGGTTTGTTGATGGATTTGTACACTGGTGGAGCTAAAACTTCTTATTTGAAATACAACAAAGAACTTGCAATTGAAAAACTACACGAATACAACAACGTTTTATTAAACGCATTTTGCGAAATCGACAACGCGCTTTCAAGTTTGCGAACTGATTACAACTCTTATCAAGGCTTTAGTGGCGCTATCGAAAAATCAAACCATTTTTATAACGTAGCGAATATCAGATATACAAACGGAACAGGCAATAGAATAGATGAATTGGACGCAAAGCGCAAGCTTTTGCTTAACGAAAATTCTATGTATAAAGCAAAAATCAGTACACTAATCGACACAGTAGATATTTATAAGTCATTGGGGAGCGAAATCGAATGAAAAACTTTATGAAAATGCTTTTAAAGTATTATTATACTGTTGTCGTAATGGCTTTGTTCATTTTGATTATGGGTATTGTAACCATTGCAAAGACTCCGATTGATATTTTCCCTGAAATCAATACGCCTGTTGTAACTGCTGTTTGGACTTATACAGGCATGCCTGCAAAAGATATCGAACGAAGAATTGTTACAATCGCAGAAAGAGCATACGTTACAAGCGTGGATAACGTTGAACATATTGAATCACAGTCACTTTTGGGTGCCGGCGTAATCAGAGTATTCCTTCATCCCGGTTCTGATATTAATACAGGGATTACACAGGTTAGTGCGACATCTCACGTTTGTATGAAAACTATGCCAAGCGGGATTATGCCGCCTAATATTTTGAAATACAAACCGACTACTATTCCTGTTTTGCAGGTTGTAATTTCGTCTTTGAAACTCCCTATTCAAAAGGTTACAGACTATGCGCAAAACAATATTAAAGTTCAGTTGACAAAAGTTGAAGGTGCGCAAGCTCCGCTGCCTATGGGTGGTAAAGTTCGTCAGATCATAGTTGATTTGGATATGCAAAAAATGGAAGCAAGAGGTTTGACTCCTGCTGATGTTACAAAAGCTGTTGCAGGTCAAAACGTAATTATTCCGTCAGGTAACACAAAAATCGGCGACAAGGATTATTTGATTTCTTTGAATAATGCGAGCGCGACAGTTGAAGAGATGAACAATTTTCCTATTGTTTCGCCAAAAACTAACCAAGTTGTTTGCTTGTCAGATGTCGGTTATATCCATGACGGTAACGCTATTCAAACTAATATTGTGCGAGAAAACGGCAATGCAGGCTCTCTAATGACCGTTTATAAATCAGGTACGGTTTCTTCTTTGAAGGTTGTTGACGGTACTAAAAAATTACTTCCTATTATTGCGAAAACTATTCCAAAAGAAGTAAACATGCAAGTTTTGTTTGACCAATCCGTTTTCGTAAAAGCATCTATTCGAGATGTAATCTTTTCAGGTACTTTGGCTGCAATTTTAACAGCGTTAATGATTTTGATATTCTTGGGTAGCGTTCGCTCAACCTTTATCATCGCAATTTCAATTCCGCTTTCGGTTCTGTTTGCGGTTATTTGCTCGTCATTATGCGGTCAAACGATTAATATGATGTCATTGAGCGGTTTAGGACTGGCTATCGGTATGCTCGTTGATAACGCAACCGTTGTTATTGAAAATATTTTGCGTAACAAAGAAACGATGCAAATGGCAACTATTAAGGAGGTTATCTATAAATCAGCAAGCGAAGTTGCAACTCCGACGCTTGTTTCAACGCTTTCTATTTGTACGGTATTTGCACCGATTTTCTTAATGGAAGGTGCTACAAAATATTTGTTCATTCCGCTTGCAATGTCCGTAATTTTTTCTATGCTCGGCTCTTACATGCTATCAAATACGCTTGTTCCCGTTCTTGTAGATAAGTTGTTGAAAAAGAAAGAAGTCCTAAAAGAATCCTCTATTTTGTTTAAGATAAACAACTTTGTAAACACGAATTTCGCAACTTTTAGGAATGCTTACAAGAAATTCCTTGTAAAAATGATATTAAGAAAGCCAAAGAAAGTTGCCGTTATTTATGGCGCGGTTGTTTTTTCTGCTTTAATTTTAACTCCATTTATCGGTGAAAACTTTTTCCCGGAAGTTGATGCCGGTCAAATCAGACTTCACGTTTACGCACCGCACGGCACTCGTATCGAAGAAACCGCAAGAAAATTCACTAAAGTTGAAGATGTAATCAGAAAAACAATTCCGCCAAAGGAATTAGATACAATTCTAGATAATATCGGACTTCCTGCAAGCAGCTTGAACCTTGCGTTTATGGATAACTCTCAAATCGGTGTTGGTGATGGCGAAATTCTGATTGCTTTAGGCGAAAAACACAAACCGACAAAAACTTATGTTAAGAAATTAAGAAAAAATCTTAATAAAGAATTTCCTGATATGACGTTCTTCTTCCAAAATGCTGATATGGTAGGTAAAATCCTTAACTTTGGCTTGGCATCTCCAATTGATATTCAAATTCAAGGTAAAAGCGTTCAAGAAAACTATAAGCTGGCGCAAAAAATGCTTGCGGATGTTAAGAAAATCAGAGGTGTCGCTGACGCACATATTCACCAAATTGCAGACACGCCTGAAATCAAAATTGATGTTGATAAAACAAGAGCAAGTATGATGAATTTGTCACAGGAAACCGTTTCAAGAAACGTTTTGACGGCTTTGACATCAAGCGGTCAGGTTGCGCCAAATTATTGGGTTGACCCGACTAACGGTGTAAATTACATTTTAGCTCTTCGAGTTCCGCAATATAATGTCGATACTGTGAAAAACGTAACTGATATTCCCGTTGCTTATGCAAATAATAATCCTGTAAGACTTGCTAATATTGCCTCTGTTCGTTCAAGTGAAGCCGCAAGTGTAGTAAACCATTATGATATTATGCCTGTGTTTGATATTTTGATAAACCTTCAAGATAGAGATTTGGCAGGTGTTTCTAATGACGTTAATAAAGTTATTAAAAAATACGAAAAAGACGCACCACGCGGTACATTCATTAACCTGTTAGGTCAAGCAAAATCAATGAACTATGTATTTTCATCCCTTCTTTCAGGTTTGATGCTCGCGCTTGTGTTGGTATATTTGCTTATCGTTGTAAACTTCCAATCTTGGAGAAATCCGTTTATTATCATAACTCCGGTACCTTTGGCACTTTCAGGGATAATATGGATGCTCTTTATATCTGATACAACATTTAGCGTTCAAGCCTTGATGGGTTCTATTATGGCGGTTGGTGTATCTTGCGCAAACTCAATCCTTGTTGTTTCATTTGCAACAGACAAGATGAAAGAAGGTTATTCATCAACTCTCGCTGCGATTGAAGCAGGCTATACAAGAATCAGACCTGTTATTATGACGGCTTCTGCAATGATTTTGGGTATGTTACCGATGGCTTTGGGTATAGGTGAAGGCGGCGAACAAAACGCACCAATCGGTAGAACCGTAATCGGAGGTTTGTTGTTTGCAACTTTTGCAACGCTTGTAATTGTTCCATTGTTGTTCGCAATTATGAACAAAAACAAAAAATTTGAGGTAGAAAAAGATGAAGATTAATAAGAAAAATATAATAATCGCAATTGTAGCGCTTTTACTGCTAGTTGGAATTATTCCAAAAGTTGTGCGCTTTATAACGACTTCCATAAACGCAAGAGAGGCAAAGTATGTTGCGCTTGTTGAAAAACCGACTTTGACGAACGGTCAAGACGGCTTGGAACTTTCAGGTGAATTGAAGCCGTATTTGCAGACTGAAATGTTTTCAAGAATTAACGGGCTTGTTTCCGAAAGATGCGTTCAACTTGGTGACCACGTAAAAAAAGGACAATTGCTCGCAACTATTGATACTCCCGATTTGGATGCGGAAGCAGCGAGTGCAAAATCCGCTCTTATTTCTGCCGAAAAACACTTGATGGAAACGAAGTATCAATACAATTTTGCAAAACAGACTTATGAAAGATTTAAGAATTCATCTTCAGATGGCGCAATTTCAAAACAAGATTTAGATACGAAGTATAACGAATTTAAGACTTCCGAAATGAACTATTTAGGCGCGCAAGCGGATGTTGATAAAGCGAAACAGGATTTAAACCGATTAACTGCGCTTCAAGGATATAAGCGAGTTGTTGCACCGTTTGACGGAGTAATAAGCAAATATAATATTGATGCGGGTGCTAACGTTGTATCAGGCGGAAGCTCAACAAGCACAAGTCTTTTTGAAATACAACAGATTGATAAATTCAGAGCAACAATTTTTGTTCCGCAAAATTATGTTCGATTTATAAAAGACGGACAGGCTGTTGACGTTTATATTCCTGAAAATCCGAGCCAAAAATTCAAAGGATATATTTCTCAGATTTCAGGCAAATTGGATAATGTTTCTCGTGCGATGGAAGTTGCACTTGTTATTCCAAATGACGGCAAATCAGGACTTTATAGCGGTTTGTACGTAAAAACCAATATTGATGTTAAGGATAAACAAAAATATTTGACAATCAATCCGGCATGCTTAACTACGTTTAATTCGCCTGATCAGTATGTCGCGCAAGTAAAACCCGATTCAACCATCCATTTTATCAAAGTTAAACAAGGACGTGATTTCGGCGATAAGGTCGAAATCTTGGAAGGCTTAAAAGGCGACGAAAAATTGATTACGAATATAAACGACAATCTTAAAGAAGGAGATAAGGTCGAATTTAAGGATGTCGAAAAATAAATCGAGCGACTTTAGTATAGCTCCTTCCTTTGTCAGGGAAGCGGATTTTCGGTAGGGCGTAAGCCCGTAAGAGCAAATAACATGGAAATAACTATTAAAATCCGTAAGGATTTGTTGTTATTGGAATGTTATGCTCGCCCGAATAATCCAAGACAGGCTGGGATGGGTATTAACCCGTAGGGAATAATCTATAACATATTTATTGCAACCCACCCGCATCTGTTAAGCTCAGCATAGCTTCGCTAACAGCTGCGACCTCCCTATCCATGGAGGTCGCTTTGCCAATCTCCGAAAGTCTTTAGTTTGTAGGTCAGGCATTGCCTGACAATAACTAGTATTAGGTAATAACTTATTTTGAATCATTATAAAAACTTTTACAAGCAAGTCTTGACCAATTAATCTCTGTTTTTACAATTTTTGCTGGAGTTCCTGCAAAAATTGCGTTTCCTATTTCATACGGTTTAGTAAAAATGCTCCCTTTCGCTATAACACTATTATTAGGAATCTTTGCACCTTTTAATACTGAAACATTTTTGCATAGCCAAACATGGTCACCGATAGTAATATCTTTAGGAGTATTTATTATTTCACCATTGGTTGAATATATAGTATGCCCGTCTGCCGTATCTAATTCAATATTACAGCCGAATTGACAATCCTTGCCGATTGTAATTTTAGTATTAGGTTCACCATGTGTATCAAATGTACCTGATTCTATTGAAAAATCCTTATCAATACT
Organism: uncultured Vampirovibrio sp.; assembly: GCA_964651125.1. Classification (GTDB taxonomy): domain Bacteria; phylum Cyanobacteriota; class Vampirovibrionia; order Gastranaerophilales; family Gastranaerophilaceae; genus CAG-196. The sequence continues at coordinate 72,892 of CAZYWC010000008.1, read as the reverse complement.
AACATTAGTATTGTCACTTCTTGCATTAATGTACAAATTTTTAATTTTGTGTTTAGTGGCGTTGATACAAATTGTCGTATTATCTCCACAATCAATTTTTACATTCTTAAAACTTGGAATATCGTCAATAAATTTTATTGTATTATTTGAACCGTAAAATTTTATCTTAAGACCACTAACATGTTTAATTACTTTTATTTTATTATCTTTTTCTAAAACTATGCAATTGTTGGTACAAGCGAATATATTTGGAAAAGTAAGCTTTATTCCACAAAAAACAATTTTAATTCTTTTGTTTGTTTGTTTGTTTGTTCCATTTTTATCTCCTTTTTTTACGTTTTATCAACAATTTCTTTAATTCTGGCTTCGCCGTTCTTGCCAACGGAAATTTTAGCAAAACCGCCTTGTGCCAAGCTTTTTTCTAAAGTTTTGCCTTGTCCTTCTTTTACAAAATATTTATTAATCCCACTGTAATAAATACTTTTTCCATGAACTTCACCTTTTAGAAATAATTGGTCTTTTGGCTTTGTTTCAAGAACTTCGTTTACAACAAAGGTTCCGTCTTTTTGTTTCTTTAATGTCACAAAACCCTTAAAATAATGATATTCATCGTAATATTTGCTGTTTTTAGGCATTTCATTTATTTCATAGTGTAAACTTACATAATCACCACGCAAATAATCTCTCGGATCTACAGGAACTATTTTTAATAATACTTCTTGCCCGTTTACAATTAACATTTCATTGTAAAAAAGAATTTCGGATACAATTCCCAACCAAATTAAAGCAATTGCAATAACAATTTTTCTCATTATTCATTATCTCCTTGTTTGGCTTTGATGAACTTGTTTTTCCCTTTTTCTAAAAATATACCCAGTGTTAATAGAATTACACCTCCAAGTAAGAAAAACAGAGTCTTGTCCAAATAATTCCAGCCAAATCTGCCGTAAACACTTAAAATATAAATTATAAAAAAGAAATTATTAAGATTTATGAGTGAAATATTTTCTGTTTTATATCCCCAATAAAATCCCTGAAATATCATAATTACCAAGAATACCTGCGCTAGGAACATAACAAATGCAATATTTACGCTATGACAGAGAAGCAATGCCAAAACAAAAAGCATTATTGCTGAAATAAAACCTGATTCAATTCTTGTAAGCAAATTTTTGTTTTTGATAAAAGTTATCAAGTTAATGAGTATAAGAATGATTGGAAATGACATATAATACCAATTTCTTAGCTCATAAGTTTTTTCTACCGAGAATATTAAAATCAAAAATGTAAAAAATGAAGGAATTAAAGCTGTCATTTTGTAACTTATTGCAAATTTTTCAAACTTTGTTGATATCGTTTTAAAATTTGCAAAGGTGTATAAAATACCTGCTAATGTAAATGGCATGAATATTGTATAAACTTCATACGGGTCGCAATTTAATTCTAAATAAAAATTCGGGAAAAGCGTTACAAATAATATAATGCTTAACCAATTTATAGCAGAACTGTTGAATATAAACGCCAGAGGAAATACGCTTATGAACCATAGCAAAATAATAGATGAAATGCTATCTGACCAATTATATATTTGTCCCATTTGTATGTAGCAAGTTCCAATCAGAATTGTTGATAAAAATATCAGAGCATGCCCTAATCTCGGAAAATTCTGCTTATTGATACCAATTTGATATCCGCCGATTAATGAAGATATTGCAAGGATTAGAAGAATTAAAACTTTTAGAATCGGAGTTTGAGTCAGCAACTCCAAAATCCAGTCGTTGCTTGCAACAAAAGCAACGACTCCAATTCCTATTAATAACGCTCCTATTGTATACAAAACGCAGAGCATGGCGGTTTTACAAACTTTTTCCCGTTCTTGTTTCAAATCATTGTTCAAAACCTCAGCCAATTCTTGGTTTATGTAGCCTTTTTCTAACCATCTTTCAATGTTTTTCATAAAACTCCTCGGTTAATTTTAATATATCTAATTGTATGATAAATTATTCAAAAAATAAGTCCCAAATTTTTCGCTTTAAAGATTTTTCATATGTGAAATTTATATCCTGTTTTTCAAATTTTTTAACAAAGTCTATTGATTTCTCTACAAGAGGCATAGTTTGATACCGTGCGTATTGCGCCATAGCTTCAGGATAACTTGGTAATTTTAAACTGAATTTGCAATATTCTCCCGCCTTACAAGTTTCAGAATAGCCATCATATATAGCTTCCATCGTAAGAGTTTTATCCTGTGGTACTCTTGATAATTTGGATTCTTCAACGAGGATTGCATCTGCATTTGTTTTTGATGCGATTCGAAGCCCTTTTGCAGTTATTTCTAAATCCCATTTTTTACATTTTGCCATAGCACTTCTTGCCATGTTTAAAACACTTTTATCTCGTTGTGTAAGGTATTCTGCGACATATTTCTGGCTTCCGGGACGATAAGTAATAGCTTTAAAAGAATTTCCTTGAATCGAATTAATTTTCATACACACTCCTTTTTTTATTGTGGGTTGGACTTTCAGCCCAATAACTTATTTAACAAACGCACCGCCCAATAAATGCCCGTCTTTTTGGGAATAAATTACGCATGCCTGACCTTTTGCAACGGCAGAAACTTCTTCTTGAAACTCTATCTCAGTGCAATCGTCTTTGATTTTGACAATTGCAGGCACTGCCTTCATGTTATATCTGATTTTTACTAACGCTTCAAACTCTTTTTCTGTTTGAGGATAACTCCAACTGATATCTTTCAAAGTTAAATGCTTAGAAAATAATTTGTTTTTATATCCGACGAACACAACATTCTTTTCTGCATCAATTTTTGTGACATAAAGAGCTTCGGGAGCTGCAAGCCCAATTCCCTTTCTCTGTCCGATTGTGTATTGCCAAAAGCCCGTATGTTTGCCCAAGATTTTATTTGTACCGTCTTCTAAAAACAAGCCTTCTTTCGGATCAAACAAATTATTTAAATATTTTTTCGTTGTCATTGGTGCTTGAATAAAACAAATGTCTTGGCTTTCTTTTGAAGACTTACTCGGCAAATCATTTTCAAACGCTATTTTTCTCACTTCATCTTTTTTATACATTGATAGCGGAAACAAAGTCTTTTTAAGCCTGTCTTGACCCAATAAAAACAAGAAATATAATTGGTCTTTATGCTCGTCGGAAGCCGGATATAATTTATAAATGCCGTTTTCTTCTTTTATATTCGCGTAATGACCTGTTGCAACAAAATCCGCACCCAATCCTTGTGTTGCGTAATCAAAAAGCGCACCCCACTTCATATATTTGTTGCACATAATACAAGGATTTGGAGTTTCACCTGATTTATAGGAGTTCTCAAAATATTGTATAACTTTTTCTCTAAAAATCTGAGTCGCGTTAAATTCGTAAAACGGAATTTCAAGTTTGTCTGCTACCGATTTTGCGTTTTTCACAACTTGCTGCGCTTCATCAGAATTAGTCGTATTAGCGGTAATTCCAATTACTTCATATCCAGCTTGCTTAAGCAAAAACGCAGTAACGCTGCTATCAACTCCGCCTGATAGTGCAACTGCAACCTTACTCATCAAGCAAAACCTTTTCGCCATAAGCTGTAAGGCGGTATTCTGAAGCTCCGACCAAACCTGTTAAATCAGGCAAACATTCGATGTAATCGCGGTTAATAGCTTCTTGCAAAACGCTGTGATCAATAATTACGGCAATATTTTGCATAAGTTTTGCATTTAATTGTTTTAATGTAAATCTTGGTTTTTGTTCGTATTGAGTGAAATAATAAGCCGTAAGTAGTAAGTAGTCGATTTTTCTTTCGACTTTTCTACTGCTTATAAAATTCAAAAACGCGTTATCTTTTTTAATAGAAGGACTCGGTTTAAATGATAATTCTGTTTGAGGAGTGTTAATTGATTTTTCCAAAATATTATCAAACACACCGCCTTCGCTGACAGATTCGTTGACTGTCGTTCTATATTCTTCTTTTTTAGGCGGAGCATAGAAAATGTCCAAATTCTTGCTTTTTTCTTCTCTTGAAGCTTCTTTTACAGGCTGTTCTTCAACAGGTTCGGCTTTTGGCATTCTTCTAAGCTGTTCATCAATTTTCTTCTGAGTAATTTCTTTTTCTGTGTTGATTTGGTCATTTACCATATCTTTGCACTGCTGAACTTTATGTTTCTGAACATATTCGGACGCTTTTCTAACCCAAAGCGCAAACTGTTCTTCCACAAGCTCTTTATCAGAAGTTGCCAAAGACAATATGTACTTTCCTTTAGTTATTTTAAATGAATAAACTGACATAATTATTTATCCTGCAATAATTCTTCACGCCACTTATTAAGTTGTTCTTCAACAAATTCCAAGTCGTCAGACTTCAATTCGATTTCAATATCACCTTTTTTCATTTTAAAAACGTACTCGTGCATATATCCTCCTTAATGAGTAAAGTTTACCTTAAAATTTTGAAACTTTCAATAATTAGTATACTAATTGTAAAGTTATGTCAAATATTGTATAATTTTAGGAGAAAAAGTAGCAAAAAAATATATTGACGGTTTTTAGTATATAATATAAGTGACAATATAAAAGAAAAAGAGGTTTTTCAAAAGATGAAAAAGATAGCAATTTGTACATTACTAATTACAGCAGGCGCAATGTCTTTACTTAACATTAACAACAAAATTTCTGACACAGCTCCTGAATTCAATCTAAAAAACAGTTATGCAATTACTCTTGGTTACGATAAATCAATGAGTGAAAAAACAATAAAAGCTGCTGTAATCGACAGTTATTTTAGAGAAGTTGCCGCAAACGGCAAAATTGTTCGTTGGAACAAAGCTTCATTCCCTCTAAAAGTTTACGTTCAAGACACTCCTGATGTTCCTGATTATTATAGAGAAGTTGTTTTGAGTGCTTATAAATACTGGGAAAGAGCAAGTGACGGACTTGTAAGTTTTGAAATCGTAGAAGACGCAACAGGCGCTGATATGAAATGCTATTTCAAAAATATCAACGATAACAAAGCAACTTTAGGTACACAATCATTTACTTTGAATGGTAATACAATTAAAGATTCGATTATTACCTTTAAGAAAACCGATTACAAAGGACATAATTTGGATTCTAAGCAGTTGTTCTCATCTGCACTTCAAGAAATCGGTCTTTCTCTTGGTTTGAACGGCAAAAGCCCAAGTATTTATGATGTTATGTACCCAATCGGTACAAAATTCAATACAGAAATCACTGCAAGAGATTTAAAAACATTGGCATTGGTTTATTCGGTAGTTCCTGATGTAACAAACGTTGCTCCGACTGCGACTGAAAAAGCTCAAATGTTTACTGTGCCTGAAATCTTATCAACATTAAATGTTCCAGTAACAAATGATACAAAGAATTTGGATGAAGTTGTAGCAAACGATATTGATACAAAATTAGCATTGGCAGAACAATACAGACGCCGTGCGGAATACGATAAAGCTGCTCAAGAATACCAAGCAGTTGCTCAAATGAAAAACGACAGAAGAAGCAAATCAGAAGTTTACTACGAAGTTGCTGTTATGTATTTGGATGCGGAAGAATTCGATAAAGCAAAAAGCTGTGCAGAAATTGCAACAGCAACTGATATGAACGAAAAAACAGAAATCTTACCTGCATTGATTGATTATTATACAAAACGTTCAACATCTGCAATCGAACAATTAGACACAATCTTGCGTCAAAACCCATACAACAGATATGCGTACAATCTATTGTGCCAAATTTACAGAGAAAAGCACCAAGAAAATCTTTTGAACGCAACTATCAGAAAATATGGTAAAACAGCAGGCGATGTAGAAGATTAATTGATAAAATTAATATAAATCAAAAAGTACTTGAGCAAACTTGCTCAAGTACTTTTTTTTCTAAAATAATACTATCAACTCTCAATTGAATATTGGCAAAGGCAGAAAAAACAAACTAAAATTAATATAGATGAATGTACTCAAAAATGGGCGAAAGAAAAATATAAGAATATTTGTTATTTGAATTTAGCAATTTGTTATAACAAATTAGGTGATAAAGAAAACAGGGATAAATACCTCGAAAAATTTTTAGAATTTTTCCCTGAAAATAAAAGAGAGCTAAAAAAAGAAAAAATTATAAAAAAATATCATTTTGATAATAAATTCAAAGATGGAAGCCCTACAAAGCGAGTTATTAAAATATGTTCAGCAATTTTAGTTGCGAATTTTCTATTATGTTTTGGTATTAGTTTTATTAAACCAGCATATCCTGATATAAAATTTATTGCAGAAACAGACGATTTGACTCTTGCAAATGATGTTCAAGAATTTATTACTGAACACAATACCTCAACAGTAAGAATAAAAGACAGAACCCTTTATAAGATTGGGCTTTATGATGTTTCTGAACAAAACGTAAGAATGAAAGCAGTTGAACTTGCTGATAGTATATTTGTTACACAAAATTTAAAAATTTATTCAGGAGTTTGTTTTGATAAAAATAAAAAACGATATGAGAAAAATTTAAATAAAGCATATCGTAAAACTATAAATATGTTAAATTCGGTATTAGATTGCAAAGTCGATATAGAAGTTGCATCTATGTCTATGCCAACAAAAGCAAATGTAATAATTTATATTGATGAAAATGCTAATTCAAATGCCATTGAGAAAATAGTTAAAAAACTTTTAGTAAGTGGTGTTTCTGGATTAACAGAAGATAATATTAATATTACATTTAACCATATCACAGGTAATCAAAGTCAGGATACCCATTATCCAATATCAACTTTAATATACTATGATTTAACACGAGAATATTACAGAAACGGACTTTTTAATAAAGCTAAAATAATGCTTTTTGAAGAATTCTATTGTTGCTTTAGAAAAAATACAAGAATTAAATAAAGAAATAAAAAAACACCCTAATAATTATAAATTATACATTCAAAGAGGTGATTTAGAAAATGTGGATGAGAGTAAATTTATTGATGAAAGTAGCATAACTTTCGATTATTATTCTGCAATAAAAGATTATGAAAAAGCTTTAGAATTAAATCCAAAGGCTTATGAAGTATTTGAAAAACTTGGTTGGGCTTATGAAAATTGTGGATATCAGAAAGCTCCAGGTTATAAATTAGTAAAAACAGAATATGAATATGCAAAAGCTATTGAAAATTATGAAAAGGATAACAAGATTTATTTTGTATTGTTTATTATATAATAATAAAAATCTTTGTTCTAGTAACACATCTGAATAGAAATGACTAAACATGAAAAATTTATACAAATTAGCATTACAATATCAAGATATAGAATTATGGAAAACCTTATGGGATAATCAAATTTTTGCAGTTAAGTTTTCAGACGGAGAAATTGGTTATTGCTGTGTAATGGGAGCTGCAGGAACCTTCTGTGGTTTGGCAATTTATATTGGTGATGAAGGAATCAACAGTTATTTAAAAATATCATCAGGAAACTTTGCGGAGTTAGATGAAACGGAAATAAAATTTTCTCAACAATGTATAATGTGTTCATTTGCCAAACCTTCACAAATGAATAGAACATCACAATTAAAGACTCGTACCAATTTAAAAAACGCAGGATTTGATTTAAAACAAATAAAATCATATCCGATGTTTGAAAAATTTTTAAAATATCATCTTCCAACTTCAAATATAAATGAAATTGATAAACAACATTTTGTGGAAGCATTTTATGCTTGTTTTGAAGTTGACAAGAAATTGAAAGTTAAATCAATAGATGAATTACATTTGACTGATGATAAAAATTTGTTTGGCAAAACTATCCCTTATCTTATATGTAGAAAAGATGGCAATTATACGTGGCGTACGAAAAAATTACCTGAAGATGTTTTTATAGATTGTTATTATGCAGAAGATTATAATCCTTTATTAGCACAAAAAATTAAAAACGTGAAACCAATGAATAATACTTGGTTGTGTGGAATCTTTAGATTTCATTCCACAATAAAGGATTTAGACGGTATTCCATATTTTCCATTAGCACAAGTTCTTTTAGATAAAGAATCTGAGTTCATGTATAATATGGAAATTTGTAAGTTCGAAGAAAAGGAAGAAACTATATTTCCAAATAAGTTATTGGAGGTTATAAGAGAACATGGTAAACCTAAAAAAATACTTCTCACAGGCATAAGAGCTGCAATTATATATAATCAATTGTTAACTGAACTTGGCATCGATTCCGAGTATCAACCAAATTTAAAGTCCATAAATAGAATTAAATTACAGCTAAGAAATTTCAAATAAAAACAACGCTACCTATGCTTCGTGGAATATTGACAAAGGCAGAAAGAACAAACTAATCTAGCATTATCTGCCCATAATATAGGACTAAGGTCGTAAATTTATCATTATTTTTTATTTATAGACTATATTGTTGACATGACCTGATTTTTAATGTAATTTTAATGAATAGAGGAGTATTAAGAAGGGGAAGTTATGTTCATTAAACAGCTTGAGATTGATAACTTTAAATCTTTTGCTAACAAAGTCGATATCCCTATGCTGAAAGGTTTTACAACTATTTCAGGGCCTAACGGTTCAGGGAAAAGTAATATTATCGACAGTATTCTTTTTGCTCTCGGACTTTCTACAAGCAGAACTTTGCGTGCTGAAAAGCTTTTCCACTTAATTTCAATTTACAATAAAAGAAATGAAGCTTTTGTAAAAGTAACATTCGGCGAAACTGAAGACGGCGATTTTTCTGTTGCAAGAAGAATCAGAAAATCTTCTCAAGGCTTTGTGAGTATTTATTATCTTGATGATAAAATCGCAACTCTATCTGATATTCACGCTCGATTAGAAAAATACAACATCACGCCAAACAGCTACAATGTAATGATGCAAGGCGACGTTATGAGTATCACAAACTGTACTCCAAATGAGCGTCGTAAGATTATTGATGAAATTGCCGGAGTTGCTGATTTCGACAGAAGAATAGACCAAGCGACTAACGAATTAGAAACGGTTGAAAAGCGCGTTGTTAATTCGACTTTGATTTTAAACGAAGTAAATACTCGCCTTGAACAACTTAATGAAGAAAGAGAAGTTGCGCTAAAATATCAAAAACTAAAAGAAGAAAAAACAGGTTTGGAAAGTCAAATTAACACTGTTAAGTTTTTTGATTTAAGACGCAATTTGGAAAAGGCGCATGAAAATATTTTAGAATTCACCAAGCGCAAAAAAGAAGAAGAATTAAAGTCTAAAGACCTTGAAGAACGCTTGAAACTTATCAAAGAAAAATATGATGAGATTTCAAAAACTATTACCGAAAAAGGTGAAGGTCACCAGCTTGAACTTAAGCAAAAAGCAGAAGAATTGAAAGGTTCTATTTCAAGAAAAAATTCATCAATCGTTTTTGCGGATAAACAAATTCAAGATAATTTGAAAACAATTGAAAACACTAAAAACGGTATTGAAGTTCAACAAGGTAAAATTAAAGATGCAGAACTAAAAATTTCTCTTAAACAAGATGAAATCAAAGGGATTGAAAAGAATATTGAAGAGCAGAAAGCTATCTTGCATAAGATTTTAGAAGATATGTCAGGCTTGAATGAAACTGCTGAAAAACATATAGAAAAAAGAAACACTTTAAGAAAAGAACTTGAAGAGTTGCAAGATAAGGAAACTAAGCTTATCCAGAAGCAAGCGCCGATGGAAGCTGATTTATCGACTAAAAAGAAAGCGATAGAAGAAGCGAAGGCGAAATTGGGCGAATTAGAAGCTTTTAAAGCGAATTTTTCTGAAACAAAATCTTCAAAAGAACTTTTGATAGAACAGTTGGGCAAAGAACTTGACGATTTTAAAATTATCCTTAAAAATACATTAAATGATTTGGATAAAACTAAAAACGAAATCACAGACATGGGCTACGACGTTCAAGCAGCACGCAACAAGATTTACAAGCTTGAGGCGATTAAAAATGCAAGCGAAGAAGCTAACCTCGGACGTGCGGTTGATACCGTTGTAAACGCTAATATTCAAGGCGTGCATGCTCCGCTTGTAAAACTCGGTCAAGTTGACGAAGAGTTTTCTACCGCAATGGAAATCGCTGTTGGCGGAAGAATGTCACATATTGTTGTAGACGATGAACACGTAGCGTCTACTTGTATAGAACTCTTGAAATCAGCAAACGCAGGTCGTGCGACATTTGTACCGTTGAATAAAATCGTAAAATGTCCGCGCAGTTTGAATTTACCGAAAGAAAAAGGTGTAATTGATTTTGCAATCAACCTTATTGATTTTGATGATGAGTATTTAAACGCCTTCTATTATGCGGTTGGCGACACGCTTGTTGTTGAAGATAGAAGTGTTGCCAATAAACTTATCGGTAAATACAGAATGGTAACACTGTCAGGCGATTTGTTCGAAAAATCAGGTTCAATCACCGGTGGTGCAATCAGAAAAACAGGCTTAAAATTCTCACAAAATTCTGATAGCGAATTGGATACATTTAAAGCCAGACTTCGCGAAATGGAAAGCAAATATGCGTCTTTAATTTCTAAGCGTTCTAATTTGGAAGCAAAAATGGAAGATGTCAGAAGCAAGTATTCAGCTTCTACAACAGAATTTAATAAGGCGAAATTAGAATTAACAAGCTTGGAAACAAATTTTGCCAACACTCAAAAAAATATTGATGAAAAACAAGAATTAATCAAGGTTACTGAGCCTGAAATTACGGCTTTAGAAAAAAATCTTGATAAGATGGAAGAAGAACATATAATTCTTTCAGAAAAAATGACAGATGTCCAGACTTCGATATCTGAAGTTGAAAAACTTATGAACGATTCTGATTTGAAGGATTTGAAAGAAAAAACAGCCGGTGTGGAAGCCGAAATCAAGCGTTACGAAAGAAATATGGCGAATGCTCAAAACGATATTGACGGCTTGCACCAACAGATTGATTTCTTTACAACAACAATCAATACGCACAATGAAACAATCGCGCGTTCTTTGAATACGAATAAAGAATTAGAGCTTGATAAAGCTAAATTTACGGAAGAAATTAAAGGTTTAAATGAACAGCTTGAAGTTCTAAACGTTCAAATTAAAGAAATTACTGATAAATTAGGTGAACTTCTTAAACAAAGAGACGATATCAATAAGGATTTGGTTGATATTGAAACTCAACGCAACTTAAAAGCTTCCGATATCGAAAAAATCGCAGAACAAATTGAGTCATTTAAGGCTCGCAGACGCGAATTAGAGCCGCAATTGGAAGAAACTCGTAAACTTCTGACTGAATCAGGCGTTAATACGAATGAACTTACACCTATTGAAATGTCAATCGAAGAGATTACAAGCCGTATTCAGAGATTGCAAAAGCGCATGGATGATTTGGGCGCAGTAAACATGAAGGCGCTTGAAGATTACGAAAAAGTGCTTGCACGTCAACAAGAATTGCAAAGCCAAATTGAAACATTGAGTTCTGAAAGAGAACAAATCTTGGAACGTATGCGCGGTTACGAGGATTTGAAGAAAGAAACATTCTTAAAAACTTATAATGTGCTTAACGAAAACTTCAAAGATATTTTCCACAGACTTTCTGATGGTGAAGGCTCGCTGGTTTTGGAAAATGAAGAAAAACCGTTTGAAGGCGGACTTGATATTGAGGCACAACCTAGAGATAAGAAAAAACAACGTCTTGCAGGTATGTCAGGCGGTGAAAAAGCGTTGACGGCTTTATCATTTGTATTTGCTATTCAAAAATACATGCCGGCTCCATTCTACGCTTTTGACGAAGTTGACGCCAGCCTTGACGGTATAAACGTAGAAAAACTTGCTCATATTGTTCAGTCACAAGCCGAAACAACACAATTTATCGTAGTTAGCCACAGAAAACCTATGATTGAATCAGCTAACAGAACAATTGGTGTAACTCAAAAAGAAAAAGGTATTTCAAAAGTTACAGGCGTTAAGTTAAGAGATTAAAAGTTTTGTAAAGATTTGCAGTCATGGTCGCTTGTGTGATAGAATAGCAAAAGGGATTTGGAAGATAAAGTCTTTTAATTGTTTCATTAATACAGAGGATTAAAAGATTAAAGGTACAACTTAAAATATAAATATGGCAGTAAATAATATAGATAGTTTGAATAGTAATTTGGCTAATGCTCATACTTTAACTGCAAAAGAAAATGAGTATGTTCAAGAAGCAGAAGTCGACGGTATTGAGATTCTTGTTGATATGGCAAAGCAAGGTAAAATTGATCCTTGGAATGTTGATATTGTTGAAGTTACAGACAAATACCTAATGCATTTATTTCAGTCAAAAGCACAGAATTTGCGCTTGACGGGCAGAACTCTTTTATTTGCTGCAATTTTGTTGAAACTTAAATCAAATGTCTTAGAAGGTATTGATGTTTTAGATTTTGAACCTCAACCTGAAATTGATTTAGAGTATGACGATGCTCCTTTGGATTATCAGCCCGAAGAGTACGTTCCAACAAACAATGTTATTTCTATTGATGAAGTTTTGCAAAGAAGAACAAGTGTGAGATTAAATCACAATCGTGTCGTAACTTTGCGCGATTTGATTCGTCAATTGGAATTCTATGAAATGCTTGATAAGAAGCAGTCTTTAAAGAATGCTCATGAACGTGCAAAGAGACGTGTTCAGAATTACGCTAAGCTTTCTCCTGACGATATTATTAATCTGGCACACGATGAATATATTGAAAACGGCGTGCAAAGACTAAAGGCGAATTTGTGCGAAATTTTAAGCAGACAAGATAAAATTGAACTTAATGAACTTACGCTTCTTGGAATGGACAAAATTAGCGCTTACATTTCATTATTATTTTTGACGGTAGAAAGTGATTACGATTTAGAGCAGGATGAATTCTATTCTGATTTATATGTTGTAAAACGCCCGCATGTTGAAGAGAATAACGAAGAACATGCCTCCTTTTCATTGCTTTCTCAAGAAGAGGGAATTGACTCGTTAGATTCAAACATAGATAATGCAAAGAGTATTTTAGTTGATAATAGTGAGGTTAGTGCATAATGGAACAGTTAAAATCAAGAATTGAAGCTGTTTTGTTTGTAACAGCTAAAGTGCTTCAAATAAAAGACATCGCTGAAATTTTGGATGAAGAGCCTGAAAAAGTAGAAGAAGCTTTGTTGGAATTGATTATGGACTATGCTTCCAGAGATGGTGCATTAGAAATTGACGATGAAAACGGCTATATTCTGCAAGTAAAACAAGAGCATTTAGATATCGTAGAAAAGCTTTGTCCGGTAGAATTGAAGCCGCCTGTTTTAAAAACACTCACTGTTATTGCTCTAAAAGAGCCGATAAGACAATCTTTGTTAAAAGATTTGAGAGGTTCAAATGCTTATGAACACGTACAAGAGTTGTTGGAAAAAGGCTTAATTTCTCGTCATAAGGACAAAAACGGACGTTCTTATAATATTAAGACAACACCTAAATTTGCAGAATACTTTAAGCTCAAGGGTGACGTAAGAGCTTTGGTTAAAACACTTAATATTGATAAAGGTGTTAAAGATGATGCTGAACCTCAACAATAGTTTCTCTCCAATTTTTTCAACGGGCAAAATCAATGAATAAATTTCGCATAATTTTCTATTCTTTATTAGTAACGCTTTTAATTGGAGCGTTATATTTTCATGCAAATACCGCTAATATTTATGCAGAAATCGGTAATTATTATTACAAACATAATAATGTTACAAAGGCACAAATGTATTACGAGAAGTCGTTTTCGCTTGGGAATACCGACTCCGATTTAAGAGAAGTTTATGTTAATTCAATTATAAATTCTCCACTTACTGTAAATTCTCAAGAAAAACTTGTTAAAATAGCAGAAGATGCAATTTTGGACAGTGCAGCAGTTAAAGCAAAATATTTTCTTTATGACTTAAGACGTGAAGTTCATAGAAATTATCCGTTAAACTACATAAGACAAGCACCTTATAATCAAAAAATTGTAAGATGGAGCAAACTCCCGATTACCTATTGTTTTGTAAATTCTCAGCTTGCACCCAAAGAATATATAACAGTAATAAAAGAAGCTTTTGACTGCTGGGAGAAGCTTACGCCAATTATGTTTGCTGAATTAAATACAAATGATGCAAATATCAGAATTGAATTTCTACAAAATAAAACTAATGATTTAGAATACGGGCGAAAATATGTAGTTGCTTATACAACTCCTGATATAAATGTTAATAAGTTAGAAAGAATGAATATAAAATTCTTTACTCAAGCTCCTGATGGTGAAAATTTTTCAGCAAATCAAATTTATAATACAGCATTACATGAAATATTCCATGCTTTAGGTTTTATGGGACATAGTTATGACAGCGGGAATGTGATGTATTTAGCAAAAGATAATAAAACTATCGTTGACGATACAAGACTTGAACTTACTGAAGCGGATATTAGTACTTTAAAATTACTTTATAAAATTAAACCTGATATTACAAATCAAGGAGAGCTAAAGAGTGAATATGTTCCATATTTGGTTTTAGGCGATGGTGAAGATATAAGTATTTCAAAAGCTAAAGAAGCTAAGCACTATATTTATCAAGCACCTACTCTTCCCAGTGGTTACATAGATTTAGCAGAAAGTTTTGTTGCGCAGAAAAAATATCCTCAAGCAATTAAATCCTTGGAAAAAGCGCTAAGTTTAGCAGAAAGCAATGATGTCAGATACATAATTTATTATAATTTAGCTGTTTCTTATTATTATATCGACCATTTAGAAATGACTTTAGAATATTTAGACAAAGCGAGAGAAATTAAAGACACGGAAGAATTACATTTTTTGCGTGCGGAGGCTTATGCAAAACATGATATAGAGAAGGCAATTGCTGAATATAAATTTTTAATAAGGTTGAATGTGGATAATTCCGATTATGTAATTAAATTAGCGAATATTTATATAAAACGTCATGATTACTTAAGTGCAAGAAAAATAATAAAACCATATTTAAAAAAACATCCAAATGAAAAAGGAAAGTTTTCTATGTATGGTATGTTGTCGTTATAAAATATTCATGATATTTTAGCATTATGAAAATTTCACCAATCAATCAAACCTTGACACCAAAATCGACAGGTTACTCTGCCACTTTTGCATTAGGCATTGCAACACTAAGCGGTATATCTAAAAATAAAAGTTTTAGAAAAATGCATAAGCCATTTGCTTATTTATCAGCTATATTTACAGCTATTCATATAGCATTGATAGAATATTATCATCATTCTTATAAGAAGGAAAAATAAATCTATCTTGTAAAAATTTGTTTTACGAATTTATCACCAATTTTATAAAAGCCTTTATCTTCGTATGCTAAATCAATATTACAAGCTTTTGGGGTGTTTTTAGCAATAATTTTTTTTATGTTTAGGTAATTATTGTTAGTTGATACAGGTAAAATTTTTGACATATTCAAATCCTTTCATGTAGTTTAATTACATGAAAACTGCTAAAAATAAAATTTGCTACCTAAAAATTTATTCTTCGGGGATGTCTAATTCAACATCATCGACATCTTCTTCTTTTTTGATAATATCAATAACGTTTTTAGCCATTTCTTTTGCTATAATGCTGCGTGTAGAATCAGGGCAATTTTGAAGAAGGCTGATTGCAGTTCTTAATGTTCCGTCTAGGTCATACCATCTTCCGTGTTTTGATTCATCCATCATGTCTTCTGTAGCTGATACAATATCTTCAACGGATTCGTATTCAGTGCTGGACAAATGATGCTCTGTAATAATCTTAATCAGATTAAGAGCAACTTTAATCTGTGTTTCGTCATCTGATTCTTCCAAGGTTTTCATTGCAGATGATAATACAGGATCTTTGTCATACCAACGTCTTGCATTAGTTGTAAATTCTTCCTTCATAAAAACCTCCTAAAATCTATAATATAACAAGTCTATTATACTATATGATTTTAGTTTTGTAAAATGTTAAGCTCCTTTTACAAGAGTGTTATACAAGGCTCGTTTTCTCAAAGAAATCGGCAAGGCACGGCTTTCTATATTATCATCAATAATATCCATTGCATTACTTTCACTTGCAGCTCTTTGGGTTGCACCATCCATGCCGACAAATAAATTTGATATGATTATATCTAAATCATCTTCTGTTGCAAATGGTTTCTTTAACATAACATTGTCCACATAACTCGCATCATTTACTGAAGTGGTATGTCCGTTTACCATTAAAGTTGTACAAATATAGCCACAATCAGCAAAATGATTTTCTACACTAATAACGTTATCTATTTTATCAGTTATTGTATAAGATATCAACTCATTATTCTGACTGATTTTGTTAACAAGTATTTTTTGTTTGGTATCTTTATATTCAACAACTCTATCCAAAACATCATAGCGATATTCTTGTTTTGTTGTTTGTTTATCATTGAAACTTATATTCTTTTCTGTAATTCTGCCGAATGTGTCATATCGATATCCGACTAAAAGTTCTCTTTTCAATGTTTTTTTACAAATTCTATTTAATCGTTTTTCTCGATTATATTCATAAGTTATCGTATATGCTAAAGAACCGTTTTTACGATATACAGTCTTTTCAATTAAAAGGTCATTGTTATATCTGTCTGAAGAATATAATAAATTTTGTCTAAAATGATTTATTAAAACAATTTTGGAGTTTTCATAACATAAAGTTTTGATTAATTCATTATCAGGAGAATAAAGTTTTAAAGAAGAAATTTTACCTTCACTATCATGAACAACTTCTATATTTGAAGAAAAATTCAAATTTTCATCAATCAATTTGTTACCTGAGTGAAAGTATTTAATTAACTCTTGTGGTATTGAAAAATTGTTCGTTATATCCTGCATTAAAAACTCCGAGTCTGAAGAATTTATATCCTCCTTATATATAAAGTATACTTTATATATATAATTGCCTTCTTCTTGCAGAATTCGTTACAAAACTTAAATATTTAATTTATATCCACCACCATAAATTGTTTCAATATATTTTTTATCACCTGAAATCTTGTCAATCTTGCTTCTCAAGTGTCTTATATGCACTCTTATTGTTTCAACATTATCATCGGGTTCGTATCCCCAAATTTCTTTGAGTAATCTTGCACCAGACACCATGTTACCGTGATTTTGGAATAGCAAATTAAATATATCAAACTCAATAGGAGTAAGTTTTTGCACCTTGTCATTAATTTGAACGCTATATGTTTCAGGTAAAAGCGTCACTTCTTTATAAGTAAGAAGCTCTCTGACAGCGGATGACTTTGGAATCTGTTTTGTCCGTTTTAAAAGCGCACGAACACGCACAATCAGTTCGTCAATTTCAAACGGTTTAGTTAAATAATCATCAACACCGATATTAAAACCGTTTACTTTATCGTTAAGTTGAGATAAAGCAGTAAGCATGATTATCGGAGTTTCAGCTATTTCAGGACACTGTCGAATTCTTTGCGCTACCGTAAATCCGTCAACTTCAGGCATCATAACGTCCAAAATGATTAAAGAAGGTTCTTCTTGTTTAGCGAGTGCAAAACCTTCAATGCCGTTAAACGCCTGCACAACTTCATAACCTTGAAGCTCTAAATTTATTTTTATAAGTTCGTTAATTGCGCTATCATCATCAACTACAAGAATTTTCGTCATTTTGTGTATCCTCTTCTAATTCACATTCCAACAATTTTACGGGAATTTCTTTGGCTGAATTTATGCCGTAATCTCTGAGTGCTTCCACTTGAGAGAACAGGCTTGGTTTATTATTATTTCTGCGTTTAAAGCGATTGATTGTTGTATTAAGTTTTTTGTTAACTTCATCAAATCTCTTTTGAACATCTACTAAATCATCGCAGAATTGAACAAAAGTTTCAAATAGATTTGTGCCTGCGTTTACTATATGATTAACGCATTCACACTGTTTTTGCTGAGCAAAGAGTTGGTTTACGAGCCTTATTGTTGCAAGAAGCGATGCTGTACCGACAATTATTACATTAGATTTGTATGCAAAATTAATCAAATCAAAATCTTGATAAAGTATTTGTAAGGAGGTTTCTATCGGCATGAACATGAGAACAAAATCAGGCTGCCACAATTTGTCTGCGGATTGATAATTTTTGTTTGCTAAATCCGCAATTCTCTTTTTTACTTCACCTTTAAAATCTTTGATTTTGTCTTTATCTTCAACGCATGCCAGATAACTTGTCAGAGTAACTTTTGAATCGACTACAATATGACGATTATCGGGCAAATTGATTACGATATCGGGTCGGATTGTGTGTTCGGTTTTATCACATAAGCTTTCAGAAGTTGTTATAAATTGTTTTGTGTAATGAATACCTTCTCTCATGCCACAAGATTGAAGAATTGTATCAAGCAGATTTTCGCCGTAAGCACCTTTTACATTCTGATTTTTCGTTAACGCTTCCGTAAGATTTTTTGCTTCATTAGCAATTGTAGCACTGTTTTTTTCAAGATTAAGAATTTGTTCAACGATTTTTGTAGTGTTTTCAACTCCCGATAGGTTGAACTTTTCAACTTTCGCTTTGAATTCACCTAATTCATTTTTTAGCGGGAGTATTTTTTCTTCCAAAACTTCGCGATTTTGTTTACGCAAATCTTCTTGTTCTTGTTTTATCGTTTCATTTGCTAAGCGCACAAAATCTTGTTTAATAAGCACTTCTAAAGAGTTATAATTTTTGAATTCTGCGCGTAAACGTATGAGTTCTTCTTTTTCGGAAGCCTGTTTTTTTAGAAATATTAATGTAGTGATTAGTGTTGCTATAAAAGCACCAATCAGAAATGAAATCAAATTTTGCACCGAGCAAAAGCCCCCACCCTAACCCTCCCCCGAGGGAGGGAACTATGTTATTATCTTCTATCTTGGAATTTTGCTAACAATCTCAAGATTTCCAAGTACAACCAAACTAATGTTACCATCAAACCGAATGCACCAAACCATTCGAAATCCTTTGGTAAATAGTTTTGAACGCCTCTTTCAATAAAATCGAAATCAACGATTAGGTTAAGAGCCGCAATTACACAAATAACTGCGCTAATTGCAAGCCCAATAGTAGAAGATGAATTAATCATAGGAACTTGCATGTGGAAGAAACCACCGATAAAGTTAATCAAATAAATACCTGCAATTGAAAGTGTAGCAATAAAAATTACACTTCTAAATTTGTCTGAGCATCTTATTACATTTGCTCTATAAAGGATAAGCATAGAAAATAATGCTGCAAAAGTACCTGCAACAGCTTGAGAAACAATCCCGGGATATGATGCTTCAAATGTCGCTGAAATACCACCTAATCCGAGTCCTTCTGCTACAGCATAGATAGGAACTAAATACTTGTTTCTTGTAAATGACACTATTAAAGCAGTGATAAACGCAACAATAAAGCCACCAGCAGTCAACATCATTGCTAAATCAGTATATCCAGCTGTCATTCTCGTCCAAGTAAATGCAGCACCGGCAACAACCAATAAACCTAAAAACGCAGTTATTTGAATTGTACCGTTAACGGTCATTGGTGCGCCATCAAGCACTCTTTCCTGTTCTGCAAACTTTTCATTCAAAATAGGGTTAGCCATAAATCCTCCTTCTCCTATATTTCTCTTATATCCTTAATGTGATTATAACATGCTTTGAGATAAGGAGGAATGTTGTTAATTATTTATTAACTATTATTAAATAATAATAAAAAGCTTGATTCTTCGAAACGCAGTTTTTTAGAATGACTGGGCGCGGAACTATCGACTTGGCGTCATTCTGAGGTGCGATTAGCACCGAGGAATCCAGCTTATTAATAACTGTTTTTATTTAATTAAAATCAAAATTTAATAACACTCTCTCCTGCCTTCAGCACCCTCCCCCTCACCCTAACCCTCTCCCTCTCCCTCGGAGAGGAAATAACCTAAAGTCGTTCGATTTTTTTGTAAACCTAAACATATGTTTTATTAACGCAAGTTACTCCCTTCCTCGGGGGAGGGTGTCCGGAGGAAGGGAGAGGGTATTATTAACTAAAAATCAAAACCCACCCGCATTTGTAGCTCACTCACGTTCGCACAACTGCGACCTCCCTGACAAGGGAGGTATCCCCTTCCCTTATTAGGGAAGGTTGGGATGGGTATTTACATAACAAAAATCAAGCAAGTCTTGGTCATCCACTCTCCGAGTGTGAGGTGAAGACCCGTAAGGATAGACAGATTGTGATTCTTTATTTCTGCTCAATCGTCCTTATAACCTTCGCAGGATTGCCGACCGCAAGAGAATTTTCAGGAATATCTTTTGTAACAACAGCACCTGCGCCGATTACACATCCGTCACTAATTGTTACCCCCGGTAAAATTACAACAGAACCGCCCAACCAACAATTTTTGCCGACTTTAATTGGTTTAGCGGATTCTACAAAGCTATTTCTTGTTTTAAAATCTAAAGGGTGTATAGGAGTGTAAAACTGCGTATTTGGTCCGATAAAGGTATCATCGCCGATTGTCACTTTTGCACAATCCAAAATTACGCAATTTGCATTAAAATAAACTCTTTCACCTAGTTCAGTATTGCATCCGTAATCGAAAAATACATTAGGTGTAATATAACAGCCTTCACCCATTTTGCCGACTACTGATTTTAAGATTTCTAATCTTTTGTTTTCGTCTTTTTTCTGATTAAAATCACTTATCAAACCTCTTGTTCTATCTCTAAGGCTTATTAAATAAGGTGTCATAGGATTATAATCTTCGCCTGCAATCATTTTTTTATATTCTTCCACTACAAACCCCTCCTTACATATATATTTTAACAAAAAATAAACGGAATTTTGCATTACAAAATTCCGTTTAAAATCATACTTCAATAAAACAAATCCTGATTAACTATAAATAGCATTTGTTTGCATGTGCATGTTTTTACGTGCATCATCAAAAATACCTGCAGGACTCCATTTTGTTTTATTGTCTTCTTCATTCATCCTTGCTTTCTGCAAGTCAGCCCAAGTAGACTGTGTTTTTGAAACATGACTTCTTGAACCATAATTTCCTGAAACTTGCGGTGCCATATTTATGTCCTTTCTATTATATCTTCGTGTATATAACTTACATATATATAAAGTAATTTTTAAGGACAAAATTGCATATTTTAATTTAATCTTTACAAATCGTTACATTTGATTTTCGGTTGTTTATCTGTTAGCACCTTCTGACACAATGTATTGTTTTTCGATACCTTGAGCATCAAGTATGAAATCACATAATTCTCTAACAGCACCACGTCCGCCATTTATTGTAGATTTAAAATTACAAATTTCTTTAACTTCTTTAACTGCATCTGCAGGACAGCATGCTAAACCTACTTTTTCCAGAATACATACATCAGGTAAATCATCACCCATATAAGATACATTTTCGTATGTCAAATTATATTTTTCCATAAGTTCTTCCAATGCAGGCAATTTATATTGTCTTCCTTGATATACTTCGGTGAAATTTAAATTTTTAGCTCTATGAGCAACCGTACCGTTATTTCTTGCAGTAATAATAGCAGTGATAAAGCCAGATTTGTTCATTCTTACAATGCCATGACCGTCTTTTACGTTGAAAGTTTTATATTCAACACCATTTTCATCGTATGTAACACTTCCATCTGTCATTACACCGTCACAGTCAAATACAAGCATTTTAATCTTTTTAGCAGCTTCCAGAGCATTTAATTTAGTCATAACAATCTCCTCTTTTATTTCATTGTATAACAAAAAATTCAACCGTTTGTATGATTTGTGTATAAAATAACTAAAAAAAAATCTAAAAATGTCGTTTAAATAATTGTTAAGGAAAATATACATGCTACAATTATTACCCCAAAGCGACACGCTTACCCTAGAAACTACGAATCCTTGTGAGGCAGCAGTTTTTATAAACTCATACATAGAAAAATATCATTGCGAAAATATGAGCGTAGATATTTCATTTCTGAACATTCTTGATGCTTGTTATGTTTCAACAATGTGTTCCACTAATCATTTTATAAAATATCCGAATGGAAAAATTAATTGGAAGATATCTTCTGAATTGGTCAGAGATTTTAATAAAAATTTAGGACTAGGAAATTCAGAGTATTATATCTAATTTTTGACAGCTTTTCCGAATATTATCCTCATGCCTGAAAAACGTTTATTTAATGTTTGTTGAAAACCTTTAACAATATCATTTGTGTTGTTTATTACAATGTTGATATTATCAATAATTGTGTTGAGATTTGCTATAACACAATCAATTATATTTACTGTATCACTATTTACATGTGCAGTTGTTTTTCTAATATCAATACTTGCTGTTTCAAGATTCTTGGTTGTTCGTTCGATATTCTTTGTTGTTTGCTCAATATTAGCAACAGAATTGCTTAATCTTTTGGGTTTTAGTGATTGATTAATTTCTTCCGATGTTTCTTTTAAGTTTCGACTCGTTTCTGCTAAATTTTCGGCAGTAATTTTAAGTGACGGACGTATATCTTTTAAAATATTATTAGCAGTTCCGAATAATTCAGTTAATGCGTCCAATGTATCTCCGGCGGAAGCTACAGTATCATTCAAATTATCTTTAATTTCATCTAACCCGCCTGCTTCAGCTTGCTTATCTATATAATCGCCAATATTTAGCCCTTTTTTACCTTGAATTATAGAGTGATTTTTTAGATAAGTTATTGATGGAGCATTTGGATACTCAAGTTCTATATAATCTTTTTTATTTTTAGATTTCATTTTAGCTGTTGTATTATCGGGCAAACTTAAATTCTTGGCATTTAAAATCATTTCTACGTGTGTATCCGTAAAATCTTTTGAAGGATGGACTCTTACGGTTCTTCCCAGTTTAAATCCCTTATAATAAACATTAAGATTCTTCGGAAACGGTTCCAAATCATCAAAAACAGCTGTAATATGCATATTGTACAAGTTATGTACTAAAAATACAAAACCTGCAACTCCTAAAATAGCACCTAACATTAAAATAAGAAATTTTTTCATATTTTAATTATGTTTGAATGGTTGCATAATTTTATCGTATAGTTGGGTATTATTTATCGGATTATGATTTCTCAATATTAGAGAATACTTCTAAAAAGTATTTAATAGATCTATCGTGTTTCATTTCTGCGCTTTTTGGGAAAAAGCAGCCCGGAATTTGTCCTGCTTCTCTATGATGTTTTACGCATTCGCAGCACATACCGCGGTTTTTGCATTTTATTGCAGAACATGTGCATTCCAATAAATTTTCTTCTCTTTGACATTCCATGATAGATTCTCCTTGATAACCATCAACTTTCCCTATGATATCAAAAACTTTCAAATTTTTGTAGACTGATTCTAAAATTTTGAGTATACTTAAATAGGAGTAAATTATGATAAAAAAAATACTGTTTACAATTATATTGCTTAGTCAAACTGCAGTTTTTGCAAGTTTTAATGATGTTTTGATAGCGGATGTCACTTATGATTGGATAAACAAATCAGAAGTTGAAAAAGAAGCAATTATTCAAGAGGTTAAAGATATTATTTTTGAGCAACCTGTTGAAAAGCAAAGGGATTTTCGTTCTCAATTTAAAGACAAATTGAAAGATAAAAATTATCTTGAAAACTATATGGCTGCAGCTGCCGGCTATAAAGAATATAAAGGCAATAATATTTCCGCATTTTATTTCAAAAAAATGAAAAGTCTTTATATGTACGCACTTCAAGATAAAAAAGATGTATCAAAGGCTTTCTATTATGATGCTTTAGGTCATCTAAAATATGTTGATTTTATCTATGGTGAGTATCCTGATTATCCTTACTATTCTATTCAATACAGAATTACGGGAACTCCTGTCAGTGCAATTTATTTCGCATCAAAAGATTGCCAATATTTGTTTACACCTAAAGGTGATTTTGAAGGAGTTTGGTATAAACACAATTTGTATAACAAAAAATCAGAAGTAATTTTGAAAAGAACAACATACTAATATGACTATTAAAGAGAAAATTGCAAAAATTTTAATTGATAAGAATTTAACCATAGCGACAACCGAATCTTGTACCGGCGGGCTTTTAAGCTCCAAATTAACTGATGTGAGCGGAAGTTCAGCTTTTGTGCATTTGAATTTTGTTACTTATTCTAATGAAGCAAAACACAAAATTCTTGGTGTTAGCAACGAAACTTTGGAAAAATTTGGCGCTGTGAGCAAAGAATGCTCGATTGAGATGGCAAAAGGCTTGCATAACGTAACCGGTGCAGATATTTGTGTTTCAACAACAGGGATTGCGGGGCCTACGGGTGGAACTGCAGAAAAACCTGTTGGTTTAATGTATTCTACAATTTATTCAAAAAATAAAACGGAATCGTTTAAAGTTCTGCTTTCACCTGATTTAGAGCGAATACAAATGAAAGAAGCTTTTGCTCAGGCTGTTTTAGAAAAAGTTTACAGCTTTTTGCTTTTTGTATAAAATTAAATTATGGGGTTGAGTACAAAATATCTCGTTTTTTTAGGCGTTTTTGTAATGCTTTTATTTCCTGTGTACGCGTCAGAATTTGACTATAACAAGTACAGAGGTAATACTGAGCTGCAAAACGACTTTGCTTCGTATATGAATGACCTGCAAACAAAAATTCAGCGCAACTGGAATCCGCCTGATTTTGTTGAAGATGGCGATGCGACAGTTATGTTTAAAGTTACAAGATGGGGTAAAATTGTTAACGCTGAATTCGTAAAAAGTTCTAATAATGAAGTGTTTGATGAGTCTGCAATGGAAGCTTTGAGAAAATCCGAACCTTTTGATAAATTCCCCGCAACAACGACAAAAGATGCTTTAACTATCAAATATAATTTTCATACCTCTATCGTAAAAACTGACACAATGCGTGAATACGTTGACTGTGCGGATAAATATTATAATGGAAACAATCAACAAGAAGCATTAAAGTATATTAATTTGGCGATAGATGAGGTTCAAGGCGATATTGAATCATATTTTTTGTATGAAAAACGAAGCAAAATCAAAAAAGCTTTGGGTGATATTAAGGGCGCAAACGACGATTATGCAGAGTCCAGAAGACTCAAGGCAAAGTATGATTTAAAGAGAATTAACACTTGCAAACTTATTGCAGAGATGGAACACACGCCGTTTTCATATTTCTATTTGGCACACGCTTATGAGATTGCAGGTGACTATGAAAATGCGCTTGATGCGATTGATAAGGCTATTGAGTTAACAGAATTAAACAATCAATACAAGAGATACCGCGCAGAATTGGAAAATAAAAAGGGTATGTAACATTTTATACTATGTTATAATCAGGATATGAAAAACTATTTAATTGATACACATGCTCATATAGATATGCTTCCTTTGGATGAAACATTGAATTTAATGCAAGAATACAACGTTAAAAAGGCGATTATTCCATCCGTTGAAGTCGATACAATGGATAAGGTTCTTGAAATCGCAAACAATAACGAAAATATTTTTGCAATGCTTGGAATATTTCCTTCTGAAGCAAAAACCTACACAGCCGAAATTGAAGAAAAAATAAGAGCCAACGCAGATAAAATTGTTGCAATCGGCGAAATCGGTTTGGATTATTACTGGGATAAATCGTTTGTAGAACTTCAAAAAGAAGTTTTTGCAAAGCAAATAAGACTCGCTAATGAACTTAATTTGCCTATAGCAGTACACGACAGGGAAGCTCATAAAGACTCTTTTGATATCATTAAATCCGAAAACAAAGGTTCGGATGTGTTATTCCACTGTTTTTCAGGCAGTGTAGAATTTATGAAAGAATGTGTTAAACAAGGTTGGTATATAGCACTTGGCGGTGTTGTAACATTTAAAAATGCAATAAAAATGAAAGATGTTGCAAAAGAAGTTTCGCTTGAAAAGCTTGTTTTGGAAACAGATTCACCGTATTTAACGCCTGTTCCTTTTAGAGGAAAAACTAATTATCCTGCTTATGTAAAATATGTAGCGGAAGAAATTGCAAATTTGCGTGCAATGCCTGTTGACGAATTAATAGAAATAACAACAGAGAATGCAGAAAGGTTGTTTAAGATTTGAAAAAAGAACGTTTAGATAAAATTCTTGTTGATTTAGGATATTTTGAAACAAAAAGCAAAGCGGCTGCTTCAATTTTAGCAGGCAATGTAATGATTGGAACAGAAGTTATTTCAAAAGCAGGTTTTCAGATTGACCCTTCTAAAGAATATGATTTCAAAGTTAAATCAATGCCTTTCGTTTCTCGCGGTGGTTTTAAATTAAAAAAAGCTTTGGAAACATTTGATGTTGTGGTAAAAGACAGGATTTGTTTTGACGCAGGTGCTTCAACAGGCGGATTCACGGATTGTTTGCTCCAAAACGGTGCAAAATTTGTTTACGCCGTGGATGTCGGATATGGTCAACTCGATTGGAAAATCAGAAGTTCTAATCAAGTTAAAACTATTGAAAAAACAAACTTAAAGATTTGTACTAAAAGTGATATTTACTCGGAAGACGAACCGATGGCGGATTTATTGGTATCTGATTTGTCTTTTATCTCTTTGACAAAAGTGTTGCCGAACTTAAAAACACTTCTCAACCCTGATGGACATGAAATGATTTGTTTAATCAAACCTCAATTTGAAGCAGGAAAAGAACTCGTTGAAAAAGGCGGAGTCGTAAAAGACAAGAAAACGCATGAACTTGTTATTGCTAATGTTTTAGCTTGTATTAAAGATTTAGGCTATATTATTAAGGGTTTAACCTATTCTTCTATCAAAGGCCCTGCCGGAAACATCGAATATCTGGTTTGGCTTGTAACAGAAGGTGATGAGGTTGAAATCTCAATCTCAGATGTTGTTGATTCGGCGCATGAAAATTTGTAAATGTTTATTATGAAATTTTTTGCTGCCACTTTATAGCCCATTCTTTGAAATTCTGTAAGGCTTTTTGTGTGGAATTGACTTTGCAGTAGGAATCTTTTAAATTATTAGCAATGTTTTTTGATTTAGTTCTTATCATTCCGTAAAAACCATGTACGTCAGAATAATCCAGTACTATATCTACATTATTCATTTTGTGTAGTTTTTCACTGCGAATAAATACGCTTATAACATTATATTTATTGATTAAATCTTGTTTATCGGGCGCTAATGTTTTTCTTAAATGTTTACCGCTGACTAATTTGCCAAAAACAGGTTGTTGCTGAGAAATATTATTGATTTGCATGATACACACTCCATATTATGATTATAACGCAAAAAAAATTACAAACAATGTAATGAATAAAAATTGATAATCCTATACGTGTGTGCTATCATAGGTATACTATGCCAAGTAATAAGAACGAAAATCAAACGTATGAATTGGTAACGAGCTGGCTTGCTGCTTATAAGTCATCCGCAAATAAGTATGAGAGAGCTAAACTTAAGGCTCTTATTGTGACGCGTATGCTTCCGATAGTTAAAAGAATTGCAAGAACAATTGCAAGACGTTCTTATGACCCTATTGATGATATGGTGCAAGCAGGCGCGATTGGCTTGTTGAAAGCTATTGACAGTTATTCTGCAGATGTAAATGATAATTTTAAAATCTATGCCGGTTATTTAATAATTGGTGAGATGAAACACTATTTGCGTGATAAATTAAATACAATAAGAGTTCCAAGACATATTCAAGAACTTTCTTTCCGTATTAATACTTTTACTAACTCGTTAACTTATGAACAGTTGAATGATTTGACTAATGATGATGTAGCAGAGGCTCTAAAGGTAACACCAAAAGCTGTCGATTTTGCTATGCAGGCTGATAGAAGAAAATCAATTGTTTCGTTGGAAAATATTTTTTCAGATTCTGATAGTTTAAGTTATGAAGAAGTGCTTTCTGCACATGATGATTATAAAGAAGCTCGTGAAAACGAAGATGACAAAATCGTTTTGAAAGATGTGATTGAAAAATTACCTGATGAATATAAAGCACTTGTAAAAATGTACTATTACGATGATATGAGCCAGAAAGATATGGCAGAAAAGCTTGGAATGACACAAATGAGAATTTCAAGAAAAATGAAAAAAGCATTTAGTATGTTGTATAAGATGATTGCGGATAATTCAACCGAGGTATAGAATGGATTTGTTTCACTATTTATTATTTTGGATTTGTGTAATCGGTTTATGCTTGGGCAGTTTTTTTAACGTTGTAATTTTGCGTTCTTTAAGCAATGAAAGTATTGTATTTCCTGCTTCAAAATGCCCTAAATGTAATCATAAACTGTATTTTTGGCATAATATACCTGTCTTATCATATATATTACTTGGCGGAAAATGTTATTTTTGTAAAGAAAAAATCAGTGTTCAATATCCGATAGTTGAATTGCTGACTATGCTTTTGTTTGGTGTTACTTTTGTGAAATTTGGAATTGATATAAAAACGATTTTTGTTCTATTTTGGCTTTCTTGTTTTATTATAATGACCGCAACAGATATTAAAGCCAAACTTGTGGACTGCAATATTGCAATTGCGATGGGTGTTGTAGGTATTTTATATAATTTTATTCAATTTGGCATTTCAGGTCTAATTACTTCTATTATTGGCTTGGCGGTTGGTGCTTTGGTTTTGGAATTGGTTGCAAGAAGCGGTTATATTTTTGCAGGAACAAGAGCAATGGGTGAGGCTGATACCTATGTTGCTGCTGCTATTGGCACTATCGTTGGAAAAGATATTTTATTTGTACTTCTCTATGCTTTAATAGCTTCTATGATTTTTATTGTACCTATGTTTTTGTATAATCAGTATAAAAATAACAATAAAAAAACTTGTATTTTATCAATCCTTTTTGTTCTTGCAGTAATGGTATTTAAGCTATTATGGCAAAATTACGGGACGTTAGCTGCATTAGTTATTGTAGGTGCTATGCTTGCGATTTCTATTATGAAAAATATTAAACGTGAAGAAAATCGTAATTATTTGCCTTATGTTCCGGCACTTGCAGCGGGTGCTTTATATTATATATTTTTTAGTGTAAACTTTTAGTTATGAGTGTATCGTATCCGAATCAATATAGAAATTACTGTACTTTTGATATCAAGGACAGTAAGAATATGGCGCAAATAAAATCTTCTTTAGAAAATCCAAAATCAGAAGATGAGGTTTTGGAAGATTTGTACATGCTTAATTTAATGTTGGATGAAGGTAATAAAGATGTTGTCGAACTTTATCCGACGTTGTCAAAATACAATGATACGAATTCTCCAAATATACAAACTTACCTTGCAGGAATTTATCGTAAAATAAAAGTTCCTGATGCGTTTGGGCCTTTGTGTGCAATGCTTATTAGAAATTCTATAAATCCGCCTCAAGACTGTCCGTTTGATCCTAATGAAGAAATCGGCGGAGCTATTTTAGACTATTTGGCGTAATCAATTGGTTTTGATTTGTAACTGTTACAATGGCTTTGCGTAGTACTCCAAGCGTGCTATCATTGTTAGAGCGATTAGCCCGTGGCAATTCAGCTTATTAATAACTGCTTTTTATTTTTTTTCTTCTATAGTTAATACCCACCCGCATTTGTAGCTCACTCGCGTTCGCACAACTGCGACCTCCCTGACAAGGGAGGTGCGTTCCTTCCCTCGGAGAGGGAAGGAACTAAGTCGTTCGATAATGGATTAAATATAGTTATGGATTTATTATAAATGTTACAGATTGTAAAAAAAAATAAAAAAGGTCTAAAGTTTTTCAAAAAAATGCCGTAAAGAATATTATAAGGAGTAATATAATGGCAAATGAAATCAATCCGGCAAGCGGACAAGTTCCCCAAAATATAAATGGAGGGCGAAAAGTAATTGATGAAGCAAATTACAAAATACATGCCCCAAGAGAAAAAGGGCCAACAGCTATCGGTCGTGGCGGAGACCCGTTGTTTAGAGGTATAACAGCTACAAAAGCTCAATTAGAAGAGTTGAATAATGAAACTGCAACCGTTCAAAACTGGGTAAATAGAGAAGATTGCAATGATGTTGCAAGGAATTGCCTTAAGGAAGGTGATTTGAAAGATATTTACTATGAAATTAAAGACGGTTTTGGCGAATACGGAAAAATATCTTTGATGGGATTTAAAACACCACAGGGTGTAGAAATTCCGCGGTTAAAAATTTATGACAAAGACGGTGAAGTCATTCAAGTTTTAACAGGTCCAATGGCAATGGACGAATTGAACAAAAGGGCTTTGGCTTATAAAGAATCCAGATATGAAGCTTTGCCTGTTCAAGAAGAAGAAACAACCGGCGTCATTGCTGACTACTCAGGCAATCCGCAGGATTATACTACTTAATCGTTGCGCTTCGATGCAAGCAGGCATTGAATAAACATTTGAGGTATTTCCCCATTTTGGATGGGGAATTTTGTTTATTTATAAGAATAAATTATTACAAGACCATTGCAAGAATCATCAAAATCATTGCCCCAATCTCCATAGCAGTTGACATGCGCTGTGAGAACTTGTTCGAATCATACTTGGAAGCAGATTTTTTAGCTTTAGTTACACTATTAAGTCTTTTAATACGTGTTGCGGTATCTTCATTAGAAAATTCCGTCCCAAATGTTTCGTATTCAAGCTGTGCAAGTTCGTCATTCAAATTAGGATTTGTAGGCAGCATTGCAGAACCGCCTGTCATATCGCCGTAGTTTGCGTAAGGTCTTGTGTAATTCTTTTGACCAAACGGCATTTTAAAGCGACTTCTGCCAAGTCCTGATAAATCATTTGATGTCAAAGAATCGTTGTCATAATAATTTCGACCTGCTAAATCATCGTCGTAAGATTTTTTAGCAATAGTTTCAGGCATAACTTTTGCCTTAATTCTGTCCATTCTTGTAGAATAATCGTCTACATCGTATATTTTACCAAATATTTTACGTTCGATTGCGACAATGCGTGAGTGAAAATCACGATTTTTATATGTTTGATTGAAGATTTTCTGCTCAATTTTATCCACTATCGGATAATTAACGGAACTATCCGCAATTGCTTCATTTTCTTTAAAACTGTCTTCAGTCGGTTCTATTTCCAAACCGATTACGTCAGCTGAAATATCTCCTGAAAGTTTTTTGATTCTTTTATTAACATCACCGCTTGAGGATTTACCGTAAACAGTTTTTTCAAGGCGTGAAATACGATTTTGCGCTGTATCATTTGAATAGTCGAACCCGTAAATATCGTTTTCAATTTTTGTAATTAAACTATCAGACTTTTGGGTTGCAGCTTCAACACTAAATCCTGTAAAACCAAATATGTACATAAATATTAGGAATGTCGCAAGAAATTTTTTCATAGTAGTACCACCTTGTTACCACTATAAATTGTGATTTAAAGCTTAGCTATTCAACCATCAATTATAAAAAATATCAGCAAATATTGACATAAAGTTGTAGCTGATTATAGCAGTTATCTATTATTTATACTACTTTTATCTTAATTAAGGTGTAGAGTGTTTTAAATATACAAAAGTTTATATTTATGCTAAAATCACATTGTTATAAACAGAGGAGTGATAATGAAAGTTCTTGTGACGGGTGCAAATGGAATGTTAGGTCAGGATTTGTGTCCGATATTAGAAGATTATGGTTTTGATGTAATAGAAACAAACCATTCTAATCTTGATATTACAAATGAATTAATGGTACAAAAAGTCTTCAATGAAGTAACTCCTAATTACGTTATAAATTGTGCTGCATATACAAATGTAGATAAGGCTGAAACAGATAAAGAACTTGCTGCAAAAGTTAATGTTCTGGGTACTGAATTAATTGCAAAAGCCTGTGCCGAAAAAGATATACCGTTACTCTATATTTCAACAGATTACGTTTTTAATGGAGAGAAACAAACTCCATGTTTGCCTGCGGATTCTCCAAATCCTATTAACTACTATGGTTTAACCAAATATCAGGGAGAAGAAGCTATTAAAAAAAATTGTAGCAAATATTTTATTACAAGAACAAGCTGGCTTTATGGTCACCATGGCAAAAACTTTGTTGAAACAATGATTTCACTAAAAGACAAGGATGTTTTAAATGTTGTTGATGATCAAATAGGTTGTCCTACTTGGACTGTTGAACTTGCAACTGCAATCACAAAGCTTATACAAACAGAAAATTACGGAACATATCATGTTTGCGGTTCCGGTTCAACAAGTTGGTACGGTTTTGCAAAGGAAATATTTGATTATCTTGGACTAAATGTTAATTTACAGCCTTGTAAAACCTCAGAGTTTCCAAGACCTGCAAAGCGTCCTCATTATAGCGTAATGGAAAATAACAAAATTTGCAGATTTTGGAAAGACGCACTCCATGATTATTTAGATTTGAGAATAGAGGAATAAAATGAAAAAGAAAATAAGTATATTAGGTTCAACTGGCTCAATCGGCAGACAAGCTCTTGAAGTTATTGAAAAGCTTCAGGATAAGTTTGAAATTATAGCTCTAACTGCTGGTGCTAATACAAAACTTTTAAACGATCAAATAAAAAAGTTTAAACCAAAATATGCTTATGCAGAAAAAATAAACGAAATTGTCGGTGCTAAACCTTTGAGTTTAGAAGAAATTTGCTCAAACAAAGAAAATGACATAATTTTGGTTGCGGTTTCCGGCAGAATCGGTTTAAAACCGACTATTACTGCTATTAATAATGGAATTGATATCGCTCTGGCAAACAAAGAAACACTTGTTATGGCAGGTGATATTGTTATGTCTTTAGCAAAAGAAAAAGGCGTTAAAATAGTTCCCGTAGACAGTGAACACTGCGCAATTCACCAATGTATAAAAGATATTTCACAAGTTGACAAATTGATAATAACGGCATCAGGTGGGCCATTTTTGAAGAAAACTGTAGATGATATGAAAAATGCTACTGTTGAACAAGCATTGGCACATCCTCGTTGGAATATGGGTCGTAAGATTACAGTAGACAGTGCAACTCTAATGAACAAAGGCTTGGAAGTTATTGAAGCACATCATTTATTTGGTATGGATTATGATGATATTCAAGTTGTTGTCCACCCACAAAGTATTGTGCATTCAGCAATTGAATACGTTGATGGAAGTGTAATTGCACAATTAGGTTTACCAAGCATGCATATTCCTATTCAGTACGCAATTACTTACCCTGAAAGATATGAAGGTATAAAATCAAAAAGTTTTAGCTTTGCAGAAATTGCACGTTTGGATTTTGAAGAACCTGATTGGGATAAATTTAAAGCTCTTAAATTAGCTTATAATGCTGGTAGAATCGGTGGTTCTGCAACGGTATGCCTAAATGCTTCAAACGAAGAAGCTGTTTTTGCATTCTTAAAAGGCCAAATCAAATTATTTGATATTATTGACTCTGTTGAAAAAATGATGGCTCAACATGTAGTTGTAAAAAATCCTAATATTGATGAAATTTTTGCAATTGATGAAGAAATAAGACGTAAAACAAGAGAGTTGTTTTAGCTTAAAGCTTTCAAATATCTTGCTAAACCTTCACCCATTGAAAAACAAGAAGGGATTATACGCAATGCACCTTGCGCCTCAAAATCAGTTGATATACAGCGTCCGACTACAAATAGCCTGTCTTTTACAATAAGGGATTCAATTGGCAGTTGATACTCTTGATAAACTCTTTCGAGCTTTGATGCGTCTTTTTTGTCTGAATGAATATCAATAGGATAATTTGATATTACAACTGGATGTCCAAACTTTTTGCCGCTCTTCAAATCTTCTTGTGTATAAACATATTTCCCTTTAACTCGGTTCGAAACTCGCACCCCGAGGGAGTTTGCGATGCTTGAAATATATGAATTTTCAAAGCCTTTCATGTATTTTTTACAAAATTTTGACAGCCTAAATATGCTTGCACGACCCTCTATATAAGGGTTTTGAGGGTTTAATAGTCTAGGACAGTTAAAAGCAATGGAATCTGACGTTCCTGCTACCGAAAACAGCTGAAAATAGTTGGAATCCACCTCTGTAATAACCCCATCTTTAATAGCCTGCTTAAACAAAGGCTTTAAAGCCCAATTCCTACCGCTATCCCAAGTATACGCCGTTGATAAATAGGTTTTACCATCTACAACACAGCTCGTTGTAACATCTCTATCTTTATCAAATTCCATAATCCAATTAGAAAATATTTCTACATCAACTCCTGACATAATAAATCTTAAATTTATCGGTTGAGATTTTTTTTCTAAAAATTCACAATTTAATTTTTCACAAATTTTTGCATCACCTGTCGCATCTATAAGATATGTCGTTTCGATAGGGAATGATAATTCTTTTTTATAACCTAGGATGTTATTAACACTCATCGTAACGATATATGACGATAATTTTTCTTCTATTTTTTCTATATAAGATTCAAATCGGATTTCTACATTAGCTTCCTGCATCATTTCATCAAGTGCAATTTTTGTCAGTTCAGGATTAAACCAACCTTTGTTACCGTCAGAATACGTTATTGCTCCGCCGATTGAGTGTAATTTTTTATATAATGTATCGAAGAACTCGGTATTAATTGCATTATCAGAGGTTTTCATAGCCGGAACGACTAAAGCAGTAGTAATTGAACCGCCTAAAAAAGAATTCTTTTCAATTAATAAGACTTTTAGTCCCAATTTACCTGCAATATAGGCACAAGCACACCCTGCTGTTCCGCCACCGACAATAGTTACATCATACTTATTCATTCTCTGAACCTCTCAACTTAATATATTTCGACGAACTCATCAGCGTACTATGCCTGTATTCGTATTCTCTAAGCTCTAAAATATCTTTGCTGTCAAAAGATAAATTCGGGTCATGATAAGGAATTCCTGCTTTTGTTAAACATAAACCCAATTCATAATTATTCAAGGGATATTTAATTCTTGATTTATCTTTGGATGCAATCGTTCCTACAAACTTTTTATTTTTCTTATTATAAATCTTTCCTACAAAGAAATTATTTTCTAAAAGTGTGTTTCTGACTTGCACCGAATTAGAATAAGTCATAAGCACGCCATTTGGAGCAAGTTTTTTGTATAACTCTGCCACAAATTCCATTGACCAAAGCTGCGGAGCTTTTGTGTATGTAAATGCGTCCAAGAATATACAGTCATATTGCTCGTTTAATTCTAAAATAGTCTTTCGAGCATCATTTATCCAAAAATTTAACGTAATAAGGCTCTCAATGGCCTTAAAATCCATCTTTTTATTTCGTTTCGATAAATGGTCATAATATATATTATGTAAAAAGGCTGATAAAAGACTATTAGATGACTTATTATACCCCCATTTTTGATTAAACTTGGCATATTTTATAAGAGATTTTTCAAAAAATCTTTTATTTTTATTTTCTCGAAGGATTTTTTTCAAATCTTCATCCGGATAATCAGAACCAAATTTTTCCGTAAGTGAATTTAGGATTATATAATTAACAAACGGATTAACTTTGTACTCTTTTTCAATATGCATATTTCTAAATTTTATATCCAAGAGTTCGTTAATCTCTTTTCTGTTCTTAGGTAAAAAATAAGACATTAAATCAGAAAACAAATCTTTGAGCTTATAGTAAGAATCAAAACAATCTAAAAACTGTGGAACAAAATTCGTATAAATTTCATCCGGAGTTTTTATAGTTTTAAACAGAGGTGATAATTCTACAATTTCTTTATTAATTTCTAAACAGTCAATTTTCAAAATTTGATTTTTATTATCATATATCGGCTCGTTATGTGCTGATAATTCTATACATTTTCCGTTAGTGTTTTTATTGGCATATTTCGATACGATATTACATGTTTTTGAAAAAGTTTTTTGCAAAAAATTTTTTTTATAAATTCTATTTTTATTTATAAAAAAACTCATCAAAGCTTTTGAATTGTATCCGATTCCATAACAAACATCGAGAACTTTTATTTCCGAATTATTATTTTTATCTAAACCTGATGGCAGAATAAATTTCTCCCAAGCTTCAGTTAAAGCACCAAACTTGGAATGATACACATCCTTGTCTGTAAATGAATACAGCCCTATTGAGCCATCTTCTGTATAATACGGTTCATAATCCCTCATAGACAATATTATAACTTAAAAATGGAATTCTTAAGCAAGGTTTCAATATATATTGTTAAATTAAATAATATGATGTGGCATTGCAATACTGCCTTTATCCAAACGTTTTTGAAGTTCGCCTGTAGGTTCATAAAATGGCGAAACTGTCATTATTTTAGCTGCAATATCCGGATAATGGTATATGAATTTCAATTCACTTTCTGTCAAAGGTTTTTGTGTATGTACGTTCGCGTAACGTGCCAATTCCAAAATGTTTCTGGCTTCGTTTTCATCTTTAAATTCGATTTCCAACTTGTCATAAACATTTCTGAAGCCTTTAATTCCGCCATATTCGCCTGTCGTAATCATTCGGCCGGTTTCAATAATTTCAGGCTCACCACGTCCAAGTTCTTCAAAATCATATAATTCGTAATTTCTTCTATCTTTAAGTGCGCCGTCAGCGTGGATTCCTGATTCATGAGCAAACGCGTTATCACCAACTGCAGGCTGATTTATAGGGATTGGTAATCCAAACGCATAAGCAGTGTATTTAGCGAGTTTCCATGCTTTACTCAAATCTATATTTTCGTCAACTTTAAATATTCCATTTGAATTTTTAAAGCCGGCTGATTTAAGTACTGCTAACAAGCATGAAACTAAATCCGCATTGCCTGCACGTTCTCCCATACCATTGATAGCTGTATTAATATAAGCATCAACGCCGGCATCTACTGCTGCTCGAGCGCCTTCAACAGAACAAGCGACAGCCATACCCAAGTCATTATGGAAATGCATTTCTATAGGCATTTGAGTTTCTTTTGCAAGTCGATAGATTCTTGTATAAGTTGTATGCGGATCTTCGTAACCTAGAGTGTCGCAGTATCTGAAACGATATGCTCCGCGTTTTTTTACTTCTTTAGCCAATTTTATCAAGTAATCCAAATTACTTCTGGAAGCGTCTTCTGCATTCACACCAATTATTTTCGCACCTTTTGAAACCGCACATTCAACAGCTTCACAAGTCATTTTTATAATATCGTCAGGAGTTTTTTTGCCCAGGTATTTTCCGTATATCATTTGTTCGGAAGTAGACTGTGAAAGGTTACAGTTTTCTAATAGCGGGCAATTTGTAAACGATTTTTCTACATCAGAAGCTATTGCTCTCATCCAACCTGAAAGTTTAGTCTTTCTGATAACGCCACGTTTTACAAGCTCTAAATTGGCATTTAGATAATTTAATTCGTGCATTGTAGTCGGGAAACCGAACTCGGATTGTGTAATTCCCATATCATCAAGCATAAGATTGATAATTGTTTTCTGTAATTTTGCAAGTCCAAGTCTTGATGTTTGAACACCATCTCTGTTTGTTACATCCACGAAATAAATTTTTGGCATAATACCTCCCTTGTGATGGAGTTATTGTACAATATTTATCGCGCGTGAGCAAGTAAAGATTATGTAAAATTTTATTTGTTATCAAACCCCGGAGAAGTCAACGGCAAGCTTTTATAACCTTCATTGGCAAAAACTGTTTTCTTTATGTATTTATTGGTGTAATTGCCTTTTTCTAGAAGCTGCTTAAGTACATTTTCTCTGGTTACAAGCGCTGATTCCAAATTATTAGATTCAGGATAACGTTTCAAGATTTCTGTCCACACAATAGCTTCCATTGTCCAAGCGTAAGTTTCTTCACTCAATGAGTTATATTCATCTTGGTGCAAAGCTTCGTGAGCAAGTAATGCTGCTAATGCTCCGGGAGGTGCATATTCATGCTTAGGATTTATATAAACGTATAAATGTCCTTTTTTCTTCCAACCTACAGCGTCAAAAGTTGCATAAGCTTCATTAATTTCTGAAAGGTCTTTAAACATTACTTTGACAGGCATTTGGGTAACATTATAGCCTAATAATGCTTTTCTGGAGAATTCACCTGATGTATCTTTAAGCATGTCCAGTGCAACATGAAAAATTTGCTCATTTGAAACATCTTTATATTCATCCGAAATGCTGTTTATATATTCTTGAGTATATTTTGAAGGTAATTTTACATTAGAAGGCACAGGCTCGTAAGACTTAGCCATAGAAGGCGTCATAGATAATCCTGCTAATATTAATAGTGTAAATATCTTTTTCATACAACCATCCTCACAACTTATAATATTATATACTTTTGTTTATTTAAAAGTCAAAAAATTATTCTCTATTATTAGAATAAACTTGTGCAAAACCTAAATTTTTTATATAATGTATCTAATATGTCAAAAACAAAAAAAGAAAATAATACCGTTTACATAACTCATAGTGGGGAATTGCTGTTTTGGTTGGTTATAATTCTTGTTATAACTGCATTTTCTACATTTAACTATATTAATAAAGTAAAAACAGATAATGATTATAATATTTATCTGCCTGATGTTGATGGTCTTATAGTAGGTTCTCCTGTCAGAATAATGGGGATTGAAGTTGGCCATATTACAAAAATTAAACCAACAAATGATGAAGTTTTCGTTAAATTTATAATCCCAGATAAATCAATAATAATTCCGCAAGGAACAGTTGCAACTGTTGAATTTAGCGGAATGGCGGGTTCTAAATCTTTGGAATTATATTTACCTGATAAACAAACATATATTAATAATGATGTACCTATTTTGGCTGTAAATCCGCCAAAACGTTTGCATGATGCAATGGGACTTCTCAATGAAATGTTTGATAAGATTAATGCAATTATATTCACATCATCTTCTTTTGGACAAAAAGTTAAACAGATTAATTTACCATCAGGAAACACACAAGATGCCGGTTCATTTGTTAATTATGCAGATAAGATGGTAAATGATGCGAATAAAAAAGCTTTAGATTTAGAAAATAAATTAGGTGGAGTAAGTGAGAATGGAAAAAAATAATCTAAAAATAATATCAAATCCGATAGTAAATCAAAGTTTATGCACGATGCGTGACAAAAACACTGATACACAAGGTGTTAGACTTGCTGCCAGAAAGCTTACAAGGATATTATTGTATGAAGCAACAAAAAATTTACCGCAAAAAGATATAGAAATTGAAACTCCACTCACAAAGTTTGTAACAAAAACTATCAACCCTGATATTACAATTATTATTTCACCTATTCTTAGGGCTGGACTGATTTTCACTGATGAAGCAGTAGATATTCTGCCACAGGCTACAATTCGCCATATTGGAATGTATAGGAATGAAAAGACATTAAAACCGGTTTGGTATTATAATAAAGTTCCTATGCTGGTGGATAACCCCGACAATTACTATGTTTATATCACAGATCCGATGTTAGCAACCGGAAATTCTTTAATAGAAGCAATAAGGCTATATGTTGATAAAGGAATTCCTCAAGAAAACATCTGCTGTGTTTGCATGATATCATCACCTGTTGGTATAGAAGCCGTTTTCAAAAACTTCCCGAATATCACATTGATTGTAGCTGCAGTTGATGATTGCTTGAATGAAAGAGGCTACATTGTTCCGGGTATGGGCGATGCAGGTGATAGAATCTTTAATACATAATAGCTTCATAATTGTTAAAATTTGTTAAGAATTTACTGATTGGAAAATACATTAGAGCATTTTTTCGAAAAAGTATTATTATTAAAGTATGAACGAAACTAATAATTTTAATTTAACACAAAGAGAAGAAGAGGTGCTTGAGCTACTGCTTAAAGGGCATAGTAATACAATGATTGCTAAAATGCTCTCGATTTCCATTCATACCGTCAAAGCACATGTTGAAAGCATTTATAGAAAACTGGGAGTACATAATAAAGTACAAGCTGCAATATTTACTGTTGTCAATCAAGTTATTAACATCAATACAATAGGATATTAGAATTTTGAAGCCAAGCTTACTTCTTTTGGCTTATAGTTATTCAAATATGCTACTGCATCATCAGGTGTTTCTGCAACGTAATAAAGCTCTTTTGCACTGCTTTTGGCAAAGCTTTCTTTGATAATAGTATCAAAAAATCCTATTAAATTATCGTAAAAATGATTGATATTCAATAAAACAATAGGTTTTGAATTGTAGCCCAACTGTTTTTGTACAATCATTTCAGAAATTTC
The DNA here is from genome assembly GCA_964651125.1 of uncultured Vampirovibrio sp. Classification (GTDB taxonomy): domain Bacteria; phylum Cyanobacteriota; class Vampirovibrionia; order Gastranaerophilales; family Gastranaerophilaceae; genus CAG-196. The sequence continues at coordinate 32,715 of CAZYWC010000008.1, read as the reverse complement.
TTCCAGAGTACCAAATCCGCCTGCTAAGGCAACAACTGCATCAGAAAGCTCATCCATTTTAGCTTTGCGTTCTCTCATGCCTTCTGTTTTAATAAAAACATCACAGTCATCAGGATTCGCAACCCCAAAATCTACAAGCTTTTTAGGCATTACGCCGTAAATTTTCCCGCCGTTTTCTTTCACAGCGCCAGCGCAAGCGTACATCATACCCAATCGGCTTCCGCCATAAACAATATTGTATCCGCCTTTACCGAGAAGTTTACCGAGTTCTGCCGCCTGTTGGTAATAAACAGGTGCTAATTTATTAGAAGAAGAGGCAAAAACACAGACATTGTTCATTATTCTATACTCCCGCCTTGCAAGTAATAGTTAGAACAGCACAAACCTGTTCCGTTTTTAGAGCATTGTTGTTTTTGTTCGCTTATAGTATCGTTTTTGCAAAATGGTTCAAATCTGTCTGAATAAATATTCAATCCGAAAACATCCTTACCCCAAACATTTGGGCCGACAGAACCGTTTACGTCGTACAACAAAAGCCCTAAAACGCCATCTTGAGATGTATCATAGAGCTTATAAGATACAACAGAATTTGTTTGAGTTAATTTAAAATCATTAAATCTGTATGTACTGTTTGGAAATGTTCCGTTCAAGAATGTAATTTTATAAGGTTCTACATCACCCTTTACCTCACCACTCATAACTGATTCAAACGCTGTTTTAAAATCGAAGTTTTCGTCCTCTTTTTGAGCATTAACCGCATAAAAGATATTTGCAAAATCGGACTGTACATTGCGCCACCTTGAAGCATTCTTGGCTTGCAACGAATCATCCAATGATAGTGGTGCTACAAGAAACGCAACTATTAGGAATATTACAAATAATATAGAAACTTCAACAATTGTGAACGCTTTTTTCATACCGCCCTCTTCCTTTATCTTCTTAATCTCTAGCCATATCTAAATGTTTCTTTTCATCAATCAGCATTCCGTAAATCCATTCAGGCACAAAGTTTTTGCCCAAAATGATTTGACCGTTCATGATGTTTGGTGCATGAAAATCCGAACCGCCTGTTACAATCAAGCCCAAATTTTCTGCCATTGATGAAAAATATTCAACTATCGCAGGAGAATGTTTTCTATGGTAAGCTTCAATACCTCTCAAACCGCACGCCATAAGTTCTTTGATAAGCTTTTCAGCGATATCAATATCGTAAGGGTGTGCAATTACGGGAATTCCGCCTGAATCGTAGATTACTTCAACAGCTTCGAACGGAGAAACCGTTTTTCTTTCTACATACACAGGAGAATCTCTGTGAATATATTTACTGTAAGCTTCCATTACATTGCTTGTTCCGCCTGCATTTGTAATTGCTTTAGCGATATGCGGACGTCCAATACTGCCGCCTTCTGCAACCATGTTTTTAACATCTTCAAATGCGATTTTAATACCTTCTTTTTTATTCAAAAGACTCAAAATTTCTTTTGTTTGTTTAATTCTGGCATGTTGCTGAACTTTTAGAAGATTTTTGAAATCACTCTTATTAACATCAGGAAAATATCCCAAAATATGAACTTCATAGTCTTTATAAAGAGTGTTAACTTCAATCCCGGGGATTAATTTAAAATCAACATCCTTAGTTTTTAAATATTCTTTTGCAACATTATAAGACAAAACATTGTCGTGATCGGTTAGCGCAATTACTTGCAACCCTGCATCCAGCGCTAAATCGACAATCTTTTCAGGTGAAAAGACGCCATCAGAATAATAGGTGTGTATATGGTAATCACCTTTTAACCCCCCTCCTCCTTTATCAACCGCCTGTTCCAATGTTGACCTCACTTTCATTTTTACTGTTATCTACTATTAAATTAATTCTTTTAATCTGTGTTGCGCGTGTTCTATCAAAAAGAACCTCAACACCATTGATTTGAGTGATTGTCGCTTGCGCTATTTCGTAGCGTTCTGGAAGCGATGTTGATAAACGCTTCAAGGAAGTTTCAAACTCCATACCGATTACGCTGTCTTCTGTTCCGCAAAATCCTGCGTCAGTAATATATGCCATTCCATCATATATTTTTTCATCAGCTGTTTGTACATGTGTATGTGTTCCAAAGAACCCCTTCACTAAAGCGTTTTCTTCATTATTAAATTCTTTTGCTAAATATTTTGAAAAACAAATTTTTTCTGCCGTAGCTTCTGCGTGAAAATCAACAAAAACATGTTGTACACCTTCTTTTTGAAGTTTTCTGATTTCATCGACTACAACTTGCCAAGGAGAATCCATAGGCGGCATAAATACGCGTCCCAGAGCGTTTATAACGGCTAATTTCTCTCCGTTAACTTCAAATACCCTTGCTCCGTCTCCCTTCGTTCCTGTCGGATAATTTATAGGACGAAGCAAATTTTCGGCAGTATCAATGTATTCAAAAATATCTCTTTTATCCCAAATATGATTGCCTGATGTAAAACAATCAATACCTGCTACATTTAAATCTTCATAATTCTTTTTTGTAAGACCAAAGCCATGAGAAGCGTTTTCAATATTAGCGATTACAAAATCAGGTTTTGTTTCAGGATTGCTATCGCGCAAAGCAAGATAATTCTTTATCGCAATTCTCCCCTGTCTGCCTGTTATATCTCCAAAAAATAATAATCTCATTGTATTACAACCCATGTCTTTATTATAAATATTATAAAATGGGGAAAATTAATTCCCCATTTTCAACTATTTTGCTATCTCAGTTGTTCTGAATTCTCTTACAACCGTTACTTTAATTTGTCCCGGATAATCAAGTTCATCCTCAATTTTTTTCGCAATATCTCTTGCAAGTTTTTGTGAAGCCAAATCATCAAACATTTCTGATTGAACAATTACACGAACTTCACGACCTGCTTGAACCGCGAATGATTGTTTAATACCTTCATAACCGTTTACGATTTCTTCAATCTTTTGTAGACGTTTAATATAAATTTCTAAAGTATCACGTCTTGCCCCCGGACGACCTGCAGAAATCGCGTCAGCCAATTTTACCAAAACAGCTTCAACTGTATTTGCTGTAACATCATCGTGGTGAGCTTCAATCGCGTGAATTACTTCAGGTTTTTCACCATATCTTGTAGCTAATTCTACACCTAATTGAATATGTGTTCCTTCTTGAGTTTGGTCAACTGCCTTACCGATATCGTGAAGTAAGCCTGCACGTTTTGCGATATAAACATTTGCGCCAAGTTCAGCAGCAAGCATTCCTGCAATATGACCAACTTCAAGTGAGTGTTTAAGAACATTTTGACCATAACTTGTTCTATAATATAAGCGGCCTAAATTTTTGATAAGTTCTTTATTCAAGCCCATTATACCCATATCAAGAGCAGCATTTTCGCCCTCTTTCATGATTTTCTTTTCAACTTCTTCTCTTGATTTTTCAACGGTTTCTTCAATTCTAACAGGGTGAATACGACCGTCTTGGATAAGTTTTTCAAGAGCGATTTTTGCAATTTCACGTCTTACAGGGTCAAATGCTGACAATACAACTGCTTCAGGAGTATCATCAATAATCAAATCTACACCTGTTAAAGTTTCTAAAGTTCTGATATTACGACCTTCACGGCCGATAATTCTACCTTTCATTTCATCATTTGGAAGTGAAACAACAGAAACAGTTGATTCTACAACCTGCTCCATCATACATCTTTGCATAGTTGTAGTAAGAATTTCTTTTGATTTTTCAAGCGCGTCTTCTCTGATTTTTGCTTCGTTTTCGCGAATTAATTGCATTTGCTCTTGCGCCAAATCACTTTTCAATTGTTCCAAAAGCATTCTCTTAGCTTCTTCTGTTGACATCCCTGCTATACGTTCAAGTTCAACAGTTTGTTTTTGAACGATTTCAGCCAAAAAGTCTTCTTTTTCTATCAATTGGTCTTTTAATCTGTCAAGTTCCAATTCTTTATCAGAAACTTCTTGTATTCTATCTTCAAGTTGGTCTTCACGTTTTGAAAGTTTATTTTCAATAGTTGCAAACTCTCTTCTGCGTTCTCTTTCATCTGCGTTTAATTGTTCTCTTTCGCTGTGTAATGCTTCTTTCGCCTTAATTAGGGCTTCTTTTTGCATTATAGCTTCTTTTTCTTGCAAATCTTTTTTGGATTGTTCAGTTTGCTGAACAAGATTTTTGTACTTAACTCTTTGCACCGCAATAACAGCAACAAGTACAACCAGCGCAATTATTGCAACAGTCAACAATGCATTCATTTAGCACCTTTTCCTTTTCTATTTTTTTATATATACACGTAGTCCGAGTACATGTATCCTACTCGGCAACTATTAAATATTCTCAATAATCTTCTCTATCGCATATATTTTAAAAAATTTATTATACTACTACTGATTTTATAATATCATATAAAGCAGGTTTTGTACATAAAGAAAATATAAGTTTACATTGTGTCATACTACTTACATACAAGACTTGGTTATTCCCTCTCCTTACAGGAGAGGGAAAGGGTGAGGTGTTTTCTCTTTAAAGACTAAATATGCCTTTGTCCCTCACCCGAATTTCTAAGTTTCAAGTCTTAAAAATTAACTCTCAACTTGAAATTCTATCCTCGCCCACAAGGAGCGAGGGTAAAAAAAAGAGCCTGAACGGCTCTTGGAATTAAGAATAGCTGGAAGTATGAAAAAGATTTAATAATTATATTTAACTCCGATAAGGGTTGTGGCGCTATTCGACAGGTCGGCAATTAGATATTACTCAGATGGGGAGTATTGGTATTGAAAAAAGTCATGATTTATTTAAATCATGACTTTTTATTCTAGATAAATGATGGGAACCGTTTACGCCGCCCTACCTTACTTTTTATTTTGACTGTAAAATTAAATGGTTATGTCCAGAATAATCTATTCTTTAGTCGGCTTGAGTGCAATTGCCTCAGGCTACTTCATGTATAACTGTGACAGGCATCAGATTGAAAGCTGTGAGTACGGACATTGTAGTCTTTAGGTAGAGAAAGGGGCGGGCTTTAGCCCGCCCCTCATATCTCCAACCTTGCACAACCCGCCTCAATTTGTTATCATGAAAATACGGATAGCAACAAAAGGCGCGTTATGCCAAAAACAAATTTCAAAAAAATAACACTTGAAAATTACCTCAATTATTATTACGACATACCTTATGAAGGCAAGACATCAGCAGGCAAGCCGTTACGTAAGCTTAAAAACATTACTTGTCCATATAGAGGCGTGAAAATAATTCCATCTGAAACAATCAAGCCTTTTGAAAAAGGTTTGAGCAAATGCTTTACAGCAGAAGAATCAATACTGCTTTTGAGCAAATATCAAGACTACATGCTACCTGTTGAAAAGGCCATGTTTGCTATTTTTAAGGATTTTTCTCTATTAAATCCCGAAGATGACTTGCAAAATTGTCTGCAAATGATTAAGATGAATTGTTTAACAAAGTTAAAATTAGAAGAATTGGAAGTACTTGATGACGTTGATTATTTAACAAGAAAATTATCACCTCAAACAGCTTTAAAAATCAGAGAAAAAACTACCAAGTGCAGGCAAATTATTTTAGCAAATTCAAAACACGATACTTTTAAGCGAAAAACTTTTTTAGAGTCTTTGGAAACAGTTATTCCAAATTTAAATGAAAAAGAAATTTTTAATGACATAAAAAACAAAGCTCTGTTTCTTCCTACATCCGAAAGCAGCAGAAACGCATTTGTCGTGAAGTATTCTAAACGTCAGCAAACAGAAATCGTAAGGCGTCTTTTTATCGCATCAACAGGTTCTATTGAGCATATAACGCCTGCTTCTCAAGGCGGTTTGAACACAATAGGGAACTTCTTATTGACCTCTGCAAGCGGAAACAGGTATCGAGAAAATATGCCTCTATGTGAATATATAAAAAGATTTCCTGATATTCCTAAATACTCACAAATTTATATTGATAATATAATTGATGAAATCCACAAGGGAAATCTTCAAGGAAACGAAACATATCCGTACAAAATAAAGAAAAAGTTATTTGAAGAAAGCGAAGGCAGAATTATTTTGAGTTTATCTAAGTATAAATATTCTGAAGATGAAGCTTGTTTGGCTGTTCATGAGTATGAGAACAGGTGGAAATAAAAATACTTGTACAAAAATGTACAAGTATTTTTTCAACTTTCAATTAAAAAAACGGAGCAATAAATTGCACCGTTTTTTAAAGCATTCTTTCTAAACTTGCATTCATCTCTGCTGTACATTTTGCTAATGCTTCTGCAGAAATTTCTGCCGTGTCTTGGATTAATGCTCCTGCGATTAAAGTTGATTGCTGTGACATTTTTAGGCATTTTACTGCATATTGAGCCTGAACATCAGGTGTCATTGCACTTCCACCAATAGAACTTATATCCATAACTAAACCTCATATTGATTGTGACAAAATTATTATATCACATTTTATATACGATTTCAATAAGCATTTCTTTTCTATGAGGAGTATTGAGAAAGATTTAATAAAGAGTTATACTGAGGAAAAATGTTAGGGGTATTTTTATGTTTAATAAATTTCTTTCAACAATGATTTTGTTTTCAACTATTGGTATGAATACTTTGCCAATCTTCGCAGAGTGTTGTGAAACAACCAAAGCAATTGAGCATTTGGATGTTCATAAAAATGCTCCTTGCAATGTTGTAACAATTACTAACCTTAGAAAAACAGTTGAACGCGGTAATGTATTACAATTTGTTTTTGATGAAAAATACTTCTCAAAATGTTCACAAGCAGGAACTTTGGTACATTTTACAGTACCTCAAGCTCTATATACAACAGAAGGAACACTTCTATTGCCTTGCGGTACAAAAATTGTTGCGGAAGTAACAAATGTAGAAAAACCGAAATGGTTCAACAAAAACGCCAGAGTAAGTTTAGTATTCAGAAAAATAGTTTTGCCTGACAACACTTGTATTGATATAAAAGCTCGACCATTTACCAAAGACTATAAGCTTAAAGAAGGACCTTGGACAACAGCAGGCAAACTGACTTTATCTACATTAACTCTTGGTATTGCGGGCGCTGGTGCAGGTGTGGGCTTCGCGTTTATTCCAACCCCTGCTAAAATCGGTACCGGCTTAGCTATCGGTATTCCTGTCGGTTGCGGTGTCGGTTTGGCACTGGGTTTAATTACTCCGGGATGCCATTATAAAGCTAAAAAAGGTGAAAGCGTCTATGCAATTTTAATTGAAGAATTTAGTTTGTGTAATCAATAAAAAATGCGCCAAGCGGCGCATTTTTTAATTATGATTTGATTTAACTTCGTCTTTAACGATTTCTTTTTGTTCGTCTTTTAATTTCAATTCAGCTTCGCGAGCCTTAATCATTGCTTGAAGGATTGTATCGTCTTGAGCTTGTTTTTTTATATCTGCAAAAACTGCTTTTAATTCTTCATCGCTCAAACCTTGTGGTGCTTTCATACAAACAATAAGTTTTTGTTTTCTGAACGTAAAATACGCAGCAACCATAATTCCCCAAAGCAAAAGACCTTGGATTAAACCGATTGAAGGTAATGAGTCAGTGAATGATGCGCCTAAGTTCCAAAGGTGCATGCAAACCCAACCTGGGAACGCACCAAAACCTGCTGCAAGGCAAGTTACGATAAAACCTGCCATAATCAATCCTCTAACCCCATTTATCTGTATAACGTTAAAATTCTTTTTCATTAGTTTTCACCTATCATTTTGAGAAACTCATCCTCATTTAATATTATAACACCTAATTTTTCTGCTTTGTCTAATTTTGAACCGGCATTTTCTCCGGCAACAACAAAAGATGTTTTTTTAGAAACAGAAGATGAAGTTTTTCCGCCTCTCGCTTTTATTTTATCACCAGCTTCATCTCTTGTCATGCTACTTAATGTTCCTGTTAGAACAAAGGTTTGACCGGCGAATTCGTCAGTTCTTGTAAGTGCTGTGTTTTCGAAACTGAAACCGAGTGATAAAAATTCATCAATACGCGCTTTGTTTTCAGGATTTCTGAAATACTCATAAACGCTTTTTGCAATTTTCTCTCCGATACCTTCAATATTTGCCAAATCTTCAACAGACGCGTTCATTAGAGCGTCCAAATCAGGAAATTCGGAAGTCAAAATGTCCGCTGTTTCTTTGCCAACGTGTCTTATGGAAAGTGCGGTTACAAATCTTGAAAGCGGTTGTTTTCGGCTTGCTTGAATAGAATTGTACATGTTAGTAGCGGATTTTTCTTTAACTAAATCCAACTTTAAAAAGTCCTCGATTTTAAGTTCGTAAAAATCCACAGGATATTTAACCAAGCCTAAACTAAATAATTGCGCAATAACGGAAGGCCCGATAAAATCAATATCCATAGCTTCTTTAGAAACCCAATATTCCAATTTTGCCTTCAATACAGACGGACAATTTTCGTTAGGGCAATAAAGGTTTACTTCACCTTCTCGAGTTTCAAGCTTTGTTTCGCACTCAGGACAAGTGTCAGGCGCAACATAAACAGGCAAGCTTGAATGTTCATCAGAATCAACAACCTTAATTACTTTTGGAATAATTTCGGCAGCTTTTTTGATTAAGACTCTGTCACCTACTCTTACATCCAATCTTTTGATTTCATCAAAGTTGTGCAAACTTGCTCTTGAAACCGTACTTCCCGCAAGTAAAACAGGCTCTAATACGGCAACAGGAGTTACTGCACCAGTTTTCCCTACACCGATTTCAATACCCAAAAGTTTTGTTGACATTTCTTCCGGAGGAAATTTAAACGCAGTCGCCCATTTCGGAGCACGCGAAGTAAAACCGAGTTCGCGCTGGCATGCCAAATCGTTTACCTTGATTACAACTCCATCCGTTGCATAATCCAAATCAAAACGCTGAGTTTCCCAATCTTGGCAGAATTGGATTGCACCTTCAATATCCTTAACAAGCCTGATATTCGGATTAGTTTTGAAGCCTAATTTTTTGATGTATTGAATGCTATCCCAGTGTGTTTTTGGCTCAACTTCTGCTCTTTCAATAATCGCTGTGTACGTAAACATTGATAAGTCACGCTTGGCTGTAATTGTGCTGTCCAACTGTCTTAAAGAACCTGCTGCCGCGTTTCTTGGGTTTGCAAACGGTTTTTCCGATTCTTTATTAAGCTTTTCAAAAGATGAAATTGGCATATATATTTCACCACGCACTTCAACATCAGCGTTTTCAAAAAGTTTGAGCGGTATTGCTTTAATTGTTTTTAGGTTTTGCGTAATTTCTTCGCCGATTATACCGTTTCCGCGAGTTGCGCCTTTTACGAAGAATCCGTTATGATAAGTCAGAGCAATAGCTAGACCGTCAATTTTAAGTTCACAAACGAGTTCCAAATCCTTGCCACACTCTTTTGTAACTCTCTCATACCATTTTCTTAATTCATCATAGTTATAAGTGTTATCAAGGCTATACAAGCGGTATTTGTGCTTAACTTCTTCAAAGCCTGAACTAATTCCGCCAACACGCTGCGTCGGACTGTCAGGTGTAACAAATTCAGGATTATTTTCTTCTAAAGTCTTAAGCTCAGTAAACAATTCATCATACTCAAAGTCACTAATCAAAGGATTATCGAGTACATAATAATTGTACGAATATTTATTCAACGCGTCTTTTAAAAAATTAATTCTCTCTTGTATCATAAAATTATAATCCTACATCTAAATTCAATTTTAATACATCAATAAAATCTAAAACTTCCTTAATCTCATTAATTACATTTGCATATTGAGAAAAGTCGTTTATCGGTTTTGTCATATCAAATTCAAAAAAATCCTTGGTTGATGATAATACTACAAAAATGTCATTGCCTTCAGCCAATAAGCAAAGCTTCTTATCTTGCTTATCAAAATTAATTAACCTTTCTGTAATTGTAGGTGTCAAAAAATATCTTGCCTCTACTTGGTCATCACAAATTGCATCATATCTGGCATTAAACTCTTGAGTTTCCAATTGTACCTTAGAACGCCCCATTGTCGCTTTAGAAATAAAATTGTTGCTAGAAACAATAATTTTAGAGGTTAAATTTTTTTTTATTTTTAAATTAAACAACAAACCTCTACATAATTCATCTACAAAAACTGTTTTGCCATTAACATTGAAAGTTTTTTGATTACTGAAAGCGATTTTAAAATCAACAATATCTATATTTGAGTTTTTATACTTTCCCCAAATATGATCTTCTAAATTTAAAGATGTATAATCAAATATTTTTTTTAAAATTTTATCAACTTGAATAGATTTTTTAGCATCAACACTTACAGCATAATTAAGTTGAGTATCTAATCTTTTGATATAAGAAGGATAAACTTTTCGTTTAACTTTATTGATAAATTTTGAACCGGCATTTTCTTTTGTTGCTTTGTATTTAGAATACAAAGCGCTTAATGTCAAAATAATCGCTAAGTAGACGATTCCAAACGTTAATATAAGATAGATACTATCTGTAATTTTTAATCCATCAACCAAACTCATTAAATAGTAAAGAAGAAATAATACTGCGAATTCACTAATTAATGTAGAACAGTATCTATCGTAATACCAATCTTCATATATCTGAAAAAATTTCTTTTTATGGATTTTTTTTATTCTTTCTTTTTCAAGCGCATCAAGTTGATTTTTCAAATCATGCTCAAAAAGTTGTTTTGTATCTATGCTCAAAATTACTCCTTAACGCTTAAGCTTCTAATCGTTGCAACCATTATCCAGAATGTAAATTGGATTTGTGGGCGGAAGAATACTGTGTCGACAAAGCCATGCAATAAAATACCCGTAATTGAAACAAGTGCAGCAAGCACGTAAACGTTTTTTAGATTTTTGATTGCATATTTTATAATCAACGCAACAAATCCCAAGAATGCCAACAATGCAAATATTCCACTTTCGACAGCTGTTTCCAAATAAATATTATAAGCACTCAATGCGTCAAATCCTGTTTTCATATATAAACCATAGATTTCTCTAAAGTTTTGGTTGCCAACGCCAATTCCAAGCAGCCAATTGTCTTTAAACATATCAATACAAGAATTATAAACATTGAATCTGAACGAATTTGAACTATCAGAGCGCATTGCAAAGATTGAAAAAATTCTTGCTCTAAGAGCAGAAACGGACATCATAAAACAAAAAATCAATGCGCCTGCGCCTGCAACAACAGTTGCGAAAAGTTTTTTAAACTTAGGTTCCAAGAATTTATACAAAACTGCAACAAGCAATAAAATTTGGAAGAAATAACCGATATAAGACCCCCTACATCCTGTTAGCACAAGAGCTACAGATGCAAAAATTGCAATTGGTATTCCCCATTTTTTAGGCAAAGTTATTAGTGATGGAATACAAGCTAACATATATCCGCCAAAAAGGTTTGGATTGTATGGTTTTAGCGTTCCATAAACCCTCGTCATAACTTCTTCAGGATTTAATCTTGAAGTATCTTGCCAACCTGAAATCTCACCCACAGAGGCAAAGTTTTGCAAGAACGCAACAACCGTTTCAAACGCAACACAAAGAGCGTACGCCCAAAAGATGTATTTGATTTTGTCACGATTATCTTTAAAATAGTGAACAAGTGATACGTAAAAACCAAGGTAAGTAAAGGTTTTGAAGAAGCCTTTTAGGCTTAAATATAAAAGAGATGAACCTGCAACACTAATTACAACAAACAAAAAATAGATGAGTAAAAGCTTATCCGCCCAAGTAAGTTCGAATTTTTCACCTGTTTTTGTTAGCAGTTTAACGGCAGTCAAAATTATTGCAAAAATTGCAAAATAGCCGATATAATCAGACGGTGCAATCGTTGATGATAGAATCACAAGTAAAATATTCGCGCCAATCAGCCAATCAATTTTTTGCAAGAAAAAGCTTTTATTATATATCGGACTTAGTTTGTTTTGAAAAAAAGTTAAAATGTTATTTAAGAACATTTTTATTCCCTCTTGAAATTATTTCCCCTTTTGGGATATCACCTCACCCTAGCCCTCTCCTATAAGGAGAGGGGATGACCAAAACTCATCGTTGGATAGCTTCTTCCCTTGTTAGGGAAGGTTGGGATGGGTATTTACTTAACCGTAACCCACCCGCATTTGTACGGCTCAACAAAGTTTCGCCAACAACTGCGACCTCCCTATTTGGGTAGGTTTAACCTACTTGATTATTTGCACCGTCATCTTCAACATCAACGTCAGTTGTTACACGAACATCAGAAATCGTTCCGTTAAACTTGTAGCTTCCGCCTTCCAAAGTTACAGGCAAGCCCATTTTAATCTTGTTTCCGCCAACAACTGCACCATCTTTTGTGATTTTAGCTGTATCAGTGATTGTTACAACTGCGTCAAAGATAGCAGGTTGAGTCGGATCTTTAACCAAGATATACTGATCAACCGCCTTAGAAGATGCAATTGCAGTCTTTCTAGCTTCAGAAGAAACATTCAAAACATTCAATTCTGTATAAGGTACGTTTCTGATTGTAATAAATGTTTTATCATTAGCTTTAATTGGAAAATCTTCGCCTGTAACAGTTACACCTCTTAAAAATACTTGGAAAGTAATAGGAGATGTTGCTTCAATTTGCTTATCAGCAGTTTGTCTAAAGTGTTTTGTTGTCATAACTCCAACAATAAGTGCGATAATTACGCCTAACACGATTAAAATATCTACTAAGTGAAAATTTTTCATATTTTACCTTTCTTTGTTTTTGCCCCTCACCCTACCTCTCACACAAGGGGCGAGGGAACATGCGCGAACCTAACGTTCAACTAAATTTCTAATACAATTCTTTCTGGCACAGAATCTAAAATTTCATCAATGCTTGTTGTTGCACAACCAAATTGTTTAACTACAATTCCGGCTGCAATATTTCCGATAATTGCAGCATAAACAGGTTCTGCTCCTGCGGCTAAAGCTAAAGTGTAAACAGCGGTAACAGTATCACCGGCGCCTGTAACATCAAAAACTTCTGCTTTATTGAATACAGGAATATGTGTATACTTGTTATCAGGCTCAACAATAACCATACCGTCTGCTCCACAAGTAATCAAAATTGCATCCGCGCCTGTTTCTTTTAACAATTGATTTCCTGCTTTCAGAAAGTCCTCTTTGCTTCTCAAATACAAGCCAACGTATTTTTGAGTATCAGGAAGATTTGGGGTCATAGAGGTAATTCCCTTATATCTTCCCAAATCTCTTTGAGCGTCAACTATAACTTTTTTATCGTATTTTTTTGCAGTATCAACAACCGCTTTAATTACGTTATCAGTAAGTGTTCCAATATGATAATCAGATAAAATCACAGCGTCATGCAAAGGTACAAGTTTTTCGATTTCTGCAATCATTTTTGCTTCTGTTTCTTTAGAAATAGGTGCATTTGTTTGCCTATCTATTCTAACAATTTGTTGAGTAATTGAATGAGAGCAAGAGCCTGAAATTCTTGTTTTAGTGATTGTTTTTCTGCATTTATCAACAATTAGAGATGAACAATCTATATTAGCTTCTTTAAACGCATTTCTTAAATCATTCGCTTGATAATCGTCACCGATAATTCCGATTACGCTAACTTTTCCACCGTTGATTTCAGAAACGTTATGCGCAGCGTTTGACGCTCCACCTAAAATAAATTTAGTATGCGTATGCTGTAAAATCAAAACAGGTGCTTCTCTTGAAATTCTTTCAGTATCGCCGTAAACCATTTCATCAAGCGCCATATCTCCGACTACAAGAATTTTTGAGTCGCCGATTTTTCTAATCAAATCTACTAATTTTTCTTTATCCATCTCAATCTCTCATTGCCTTAACACGAAATATCATATATAATGTATTTATATCTTACTACAAAAAAGAAAAGAGAGTTAGACATGGCAGGGAATAACATTTTTAGTGATAAAGATACTATGGATATTAATGAATTAGCATCACTTAATGATGATATTTCGCCTGAATTAATTGAGCAATTACAACAAAAACTTGCACAAGAAGCTCTAGCTTTAAGTGGTGAACCACCTAAAACAGAATTTGATGAAAACGATGATTCGACTCTTTTTGAAGAACCTGTACAAAAACAAGAAACAGTTCAAAATCAAGAAACACCTGCTGAAAACGCACAAATAGAAAATCTTACTGAAAACAATGAAAAACAGGATGATGTTGTAGAAAAAAAAGAAGAAACTCCGCAACCTAAAAAAGCAGTCAGCCTTGATAAAAGCATTGATGATAATTTTATAAAAAAATATAAAGCAAAATTAAATAAGCAGAAGCCACAAAGCGGACAATCTACAGACTCCGAAACCGTTGATGAAAATACAATCTGCAATGCAGCATTTACAGATATGCCACAGACTGAGAGTAACAACATAGAAGAACTTTCAAAGGGTAAAATTACAGAAAAGCCACTCACACCTGAAATAAAAAGCTACAATGACAGCTTAGATTTATTGGATGGTAATGTAAAATATTCAAAATATGTCATGTATATTGACCCGCAAAATGTTGATTTCATAGAAAGCCTGACTGTTAAAGAAAGAAAAAATCTAATCAATAAAATACTGAAAGAACAAAATGATATTGCAATCACAAAACAACGTTTCAGAATGGTGCAAACAGTTATTAAACATGCTGTTGTTGCAATTTTGACAGTTGCAATTTCTATCCCAATAATTTATATAACAATAAATGCTTCATTAGAAGCTTCAATTAATAATTACAGACGTTCTCAATCAATGTTTCAAACTTTATACAAACAAAGCGGGAAAATTAAGTCTATTAATTAAGCAGTTTTTTACCCAAAATTTTGTCTGCTGCTGAAAGTCCCAATTGATAACCACCTATAGAACAACAAACAAAAGCTAAGCCTTTTGCAGCTCCTGGAGCTACTTTTATCAATTTTTGAACAGCTTTTGATGTGTTTTTAGTATCACTCAAAGCTTCTGCTTGTTTGTCTTTAAACATTTTTGTTGCTTTATCCAAGATGGAAACTTTTTTATACAACCCATCTCTTTCTACAACAAGCTGTTTACCGTTTAATTTATATTTTCCCTTTTCAGCTATTAATGTTTCATTTCCATCAATTGTTTGATAGATGCCATCAGCTTTTTCTACCATAGTTTTAGAATCAAAAGTCATATTTTTAGGCATTCCGATAATACGTTTTGCTAAAGCTTCAGAACCGAACATAACACCCAATGCAGTTCCTTCTTCTATAGCAGTTTCTTTTTTATTATCTGAACAAGCTACTTTTACAGCTCCAGTTGCACAAATTATAGGGTTAATATTATCCGCAGTGAAGTTTAAAACTTTACTGATACCACCAATCACTTTATCAGTTTTAGCCAAATTTTTAATTGATTCTTCTGCACTCATAATATCTGCTGACAAAGTATTGTTTGAATATTTAGCAATGTTCGAAACACCTTTAGCAACATTTAATGCTTGTCCGCCTGCAATATCAGCATTCATAGCACCCAAAAAAGGATTATTTGTGTTTGCAGCAGAAGAAGCTCTTCTTGTTGAGAAAATACCGCCTGAAGTTATTGCTGGAAGAAATGTTGAAATTGCTAAACCTGACATACTGTAATCTTACCTTCACTACTTTAATATAAACACACTACATATATATAAAGTATTTTTGTAAAATAAAATTGCAGAAAAATACAAAATGTTTACAATTATTTACAAAATTTAAGCTTCTTCAGATTCTTCACTCTCTTCTATATGTTCTTTATAAATTTGAAGCTTAGTAATTCTTGCACCATCAACTTCTTTTACGGTAAATGTCAAACCATTGAATGAAACAGTGTCGCCGACTTGCGCAATTCTTCCCAAAAGTTTAACAACAAGCCCTGCAATTGTATCAACATCATCTTCTTCAAACAATGATTCTTTTAAATCAAAGAACTTAACAAGTTCATCAATTCTCATCATAGCATTTGCAATATATGTATCTTCACTGATTTCCTTGATATCAGCTTCTACTTCTTCATCAAATTCATCCTGAACTTCGCCGATAATCTCTTCCAAAACATCTTCCAATGTGATTAAACCTGACGTTCCACCAAATTCATCAATAACAACAGCGATTTGGCAATGAAGTTTTTTGAATTCAATAATCAAATTGTCCAATGTCATTGTTTCAGGAACTAACATCAAAGGACGAATAAGCTTTTGAACAGAAAAAGCTTCATGTTTCATAGCCAATGAATATAAATCCTTAACGTGAATGAAGCCTAAGATTTTATCAATGTTTTCCTCATACACAGGATATCTTGTATATTGGTTTTCTAGTGCAACTTTATTTAATTCTTCATAAGTAATATCATCAGGAATACAAACCATATCTGTTCTTGGAATCATAACCTGTTTTGCCATCAAGTCAGAGAATTTAAACATATTATGAAGCATTTCGGCTTCTGTTTCGTTTAAAACACCTTCGTTGTAACTTGCATCGACCAACATATCTAATTCTTCTGTCGAATGCACTAATGATGCATCTTCTGAATTAGCATGACATGCTGAAAGGATTTTGTTACCTGAAACTTCCAATAACCAAACGAAAGGTTTAAATATAGTTATAAACATATCCATCGGTGTTGAAACCAATAGAGCAATTGTTTCAGGATGTCTTAGTGAAATACATTTCGGTAATTGTTCGCCTAACAGTACATGGAAATAAGTTACTAATACAAATGAAATTGGAACAGCTACTACGTGAGAAGATACGTGCGCTAAAGAGCCTGCAAACATTCTTATAACAGGTTCTATCAATTGTACTATTGTTGATTCTGCAACCCAACCTAAAGCGATACTTGCGATTGTTACACCGAGTTGTGCGGCTGCAAGCATTTTATTAACATCATCAACCAATTTCATAGCTTTCTTGGCGTTTGAATTACCTTCATTGCAAAGCTGCTCTAAGCGGGTCTTTCTGACTTTTACAAGCGAGAACTCGGCTGCCACAAAAAAACCGTTAACAAATAGTAAAAATAAAATTATAAAAATATTTATAAATATGTCTGTCAGGTCCATTTACTCTCGAATACCTTTTATAGTTATAATTCATATATTACACTATACAAGAAAATTTTGCAATGTTGAAGGAAATAGTTAAAAAGGTTTACATTAAATTGCCATAAGTGTATTATTTTATTATGTTACCTAAAGAAAACAGACTTAAGAAAAAAAGCGCATTCAATGCTACCTATAAGACAGGTAAAACCATTCATAAAGATGGTATTACGCTGTTTTGCGGAAAAAACAAAACAGGAGATTATCCGACTAAAATAGGTTTTGTAGTAAGCAAAAAAATACATAAAAGAGCTGTTAAGAGAAATCGCATTAAAAGACTTATGCGAGAAAGCGTAAGACTTATTATTAAGAACAATTCACTTAATACAAATTGCATGTCTTTAATTTTTGTTGCATCTTCAAAACTTCTTGGAAAAGATTTTAGAGAAATAGATTCTGCGGTAAAAAAATTGGTGGCTAAATTATGATAGATGGGATTGTAACTCCTGCACTACGTGATATTGATTACTTAGCACCGGCAGCACCTTATCCTGTAATTCCATCAGGAATTACCGTACATCAAAGTACATTATATCGTTATGCAATTCCAACAGATGAACAGCCGACACTCACCATATTAAACTACATTCCTGATTATAACGGAAATTTTATAAAACCCGGACATTATGAATTAGCTTTATCAGATGACAGAGAATTTTTATATTTTATCGAATCAAAAGACCTTATAGCAGTAATTCCTGTTTTTAAATTGGCAGAAAATGAAAAAGAACTAAAAAAGTACTACGAAAAGAATAAAGAATTGTCAAAAGAAGATAAAGCAGAATTAAGGCGCAAAAAAAGAAAAGAAAAATTTCAAAATATAATTAATGCGAAATATGCAAAAACAGGTGCAACTCCACCTAAGGAATATGAACACATGGAAGCAACTATTGAGTATGTTCAAGATGGCGGATACTATTTAATTATGTATGAAAAAGGATTTATAAGAGCATGGGGAGCAATAAAAGTTAGAAAAGATTAATTAATAATTTATAGATTGCAATAAAAAAGGTGGGGTGCTAATACATGCCCCACCTTTTTAATATTTTATTAAACTATTCTTCTTCAGAAGTTTCTTCAACTTCTTCTTGTTGAATATCTTCTTCATCAAGAGCTTGTTGATTCATTTCTTCTGCAATTTCTTCTTGGATTTCATCTGAATCAACTGTTCTTTCTTCATCTTCAACAGCTTCTTCTTCGTAGTCGTAATTAGAATTCTTACGTGCTTCTTCGTCTTCCATTTGAGAAACGCTCTTAATATCAATCTTCCAACCGGTCAATCTGTGAGCAAGTCTTACGTTTTGACCTTCACGACCGATAGCTAAAGAAAGCTGATCATCAGGAACTACAACCAAAGCGTCTTTAGTTTCTTCGTCATCTGTCATAATATCAACAGACACTACTCTCGCAGGAGAAATAGCATTAACAATGTATTCAACAGGATCTGGTGACCATCTTACGATATCAATTTTTTCGTTCTTCAATTCACCAACGATAGTTTGGATTCTTGAACCGCGAGGTCCGATGCAAGCACCAACCGAATCTACTTCAGGGTCATTTGACCAAACTGCAAGTTTTGTTCTGAATCCTGCTTCACGAGCGATTGATTTAATTTCTACAATTCCGTCTTCAATTTCAGGAACTTCAAGTTCAAACAATTCCTTAACGATTTCAGGGTGAGCATGAGAAACAATAACTTGTGGAAGTCTGCTTGTTTCTTTTACGTTAAGAACAAATACTCTGATTCTGTTACCTGGTTTATAATATTCACGAGGAATTTGTTCTTTTTGAGGCATAATCGCATCAGTTTTACCGATATTAACGATAACATTTCTGTTTTCAACTCTTTGAATAATACCTGTAACCAAAGTACCTTTCTTTTCCAAGAATTCGTTCAAAATGTTGTTTCTTTCAGCATCTCTGATTCTTTGAGTGATAACTTGTTTTGCAGATTGAGCTGCGATACGACCGAATTGGTCAGGTGTAACTTCAATCTTAACTTCATCATCAACTTCAACTTCATCGTCAATTTCTTGAGCTTCTTCCAATGAAATTTGTGTATCAGGATCTTCAACTTCTTCTACAACGGTTTTTGTGCTGAATACGCCGATTTCACCTGTTTGTTCATCTAAAATTGCTTCTATATTAGCAGCTTCTTTAACGTGCATGTGTTTCTTATAAGCGGCAACCATTGCATCACATAATGATGCAATAAGTACTTCTTTAGAAATACCACGTTCTCTTTCAAGCTCTTCACAAGCTTCAAATAATGCTGTACCGATTTTAATCATGTTTGTCTCCTTTATATTTAAGTCAATAAGTTGAATAGTTGAAAGGTTGAAAAGTTTATTTTATTCGCTAACGCTCATATATTTTAAATAAACGATTTTCTAATCTATATATAATTTCGCAGATTGTATATTTTCTTTTGGAATTTGTAACTCTGTTCCATCATCGAATCGGAAGAATTTTAATCCTGTGTTTTCGTTCCAATCTAATATTTCACCTTTAAATATTTTTTCTGTTTCGCCTTCAAGCGGTTGTTTTAGCTTTAAACTGATTCTTCTGCCTTTAAAGATTAAAAATTCCTTATCGGATTTGAATTTTCTCTCTAACCCCGGAGAAGATACTTCCAAATAGTATTTTACTGGAATAAGTTCGTCCAAAAAGTCATTCAGGCTTCTTGTTACGTTCTCGCAATCATCCAACGTAATATCTTTTTCGTAAGAATACAAATAAATTCTCAAAAACCATTTGTGATTTTCTTTCACAAATTCAATTTCAATAGGAATAAGGTTAAAACGCATTGCCGTATTTTCAATAAGAGGTGTAATTTTTTCTAAGACTTCAAATCTGCTTACATCTTGCTTCATAACGCTCCTTCCTTTGTTTTCGAGAATATTTTATTCTCCTAATAAAAAAAGAACGGGAATTGTACCGTTCTTTTTCTAAGAAACTATTTACATTTTGAGTATATCAAATATTTATGCATTTGTAAATCTGAATATTAAGGTTTGTGAAGAATTTTTTTTCTTAATATCTGAATAGCTTTTGCGATACCATATAACGCTACACTAGCCCCCGGTATAGGCGTAAAAAAACCAAATACACCGGCTACTATAGGAAAGTTATTCCATGTAACTTTTTTAGGCATCTTTTCACGATAGGTAACTTTTAACTTCTGTGGTACAACGCTGCCGACTTTATTTTCTACATACTTTGTACCTGATTTAAATTTACCTTTTACTGAATTTATATTTGGCTTTACTGGTGAAACTCTCATATCATTATTTTTACACAAAAAAATTTTATGGTAAAATTTTATTACAGTATTCTTAAAAGAGGAAAATAAAATGACACAACAAACAAAAGAGCCTATTTCGGCAAAAGAAACTATAAGACAGACAAGAATTCAAAAGCTTGCTGAACTTGCAGACAAAGGTATTAATCCATACCCTTACGCATTCGACAAAGACGCTGATGCAGCTGATTTGCAAGCTAAATACAAAGACCTTCCTGCAGGTGAAGAAACAGAAGATTTCTACTCAGTTGCTGGCCGTGTAATGGCAATCAGAAATTCAGGCATGTTCATCGACTTAATGGATGCAACAGGCAAAATCCAAATTTTCTCACACAAAGAAAATATGGACCCTGAAATGGTAAAAACTTTAAAATTAGTTGATATCGGCGATATTTTAGGTTTCTACGGTTCAATCAGAAGAACTCCGCGCGGAGAATTATCTATAAAAGCGAAATCTTTTAAAATGCTTTCAAAATCACTTCTTCCACTTCCTAACAAACAAATTAGCGAAGAAAAGTTGGAACAATTGAAGGCATATCACAACATGAACGATACTGAAACTAAGTACCGTCAAAGATATGTAGACTTGATTATGAACGAAAAAACAAGAGATACGTTCAGAAAAAGAAGTTTGATTATCCAAAAAGTTAGAGAATACTTAACAAAACAAGGATTTATTGAAGTTGAAACTCCTATGTTGCATACTCAAGCATCAGGTGCGAATGCAAGACCATTCATCACTCACCACAACGCTTTAGACATGGATTTGACATTAAGAATTGCTCCTGAACTTCACTTAAAGAGATTAATGGTTGGTGGTTTGAGCGAAAAAATCTTTGAACTTTCTAGATGTTTCCGTAACGAAGGTATTGATACTCGTCACAACCCTGAATTTACAATGATTGAACTTTACCAATCTTATGTTGATTACAACGAAATGATGGTGTTGACTGAAAACCTTGTAGCTTATGTTGCTCAAGAAGTTTTAGGAACAATGAAAATCCAATACGGTGAAAACGAAATCGATTTAACTCCGCCATGGGATAGAAAAACAATGTTAGGTTCTATCAAAGAATTCACAGGCATTGATTTTGGCGAATTCTTCACTGCTAAAGAAGCTTACGAAAAAGCAAAAGCTTTGCATATCGAAGTTGATGAAGAAATGAACTGGGGACAAATTGTTGAAGCTGTATTTGAAGCAACAGTTGAACCAACTCTAATTCAACCTTGCCACATTATTGATTATCCTCGTGAAATTTCACCTTTGGCCAAAGTTCACAGAGATAACGACAGATTGACAGAACGTTTCGAAACAAGAGTTAATGGTTGGGAAATTGCAAACGCATTCTCTGAATTAACCGATCCAATCGACCAAAGACACAGATTTGAAGCACAAGCTTTAGCAAAAGCTAACGGTGATGAAGAAGCAATGTCTTATGATGAAGATTACATCAACGCTCTTGAATACGGTTTAGCACCAACAGGCGGTATGGGAATGGGTATTGACAGATTGGTTATGCTATTAACTAACTCTCCTACAATCCGTGATGTAATCGCGTTCCCTACTTTAAAGAAACAAGAAAACTAGATTTTAGGATAAACTAATAATAAAAAAAGCAGTGAATTTAACTTCACTGCTTTTTTGTTACCTTCTTTCCTTTTATGGGTATTCACCTTACCCTAACCCTGTCTTGGATTATTCGGGCAAATATAACATTCCAATATTAATTTACAGATATATTTTTTATAATTTCTAAAAGCCTATTAACCATTGCATCTTCGTATTTTTGAGCATTTTCTTTTGAATCAGCTTCAAAACGTAAAGTGAACACAGGTTCGGTATTGCTTTGACGAATTAGAGCAAACCCTTTATCAAACACTATTCTCATACCATCAAGAGTAATAATATCCTTGATTGGTGTACCGAAGAAGTCAGGGATTTCGGCGATAACCTTTTTGAATTCTTCCAAAGTCTGTGTTTTCAAAGAATTTGGGCATGGAAGACGAACTTCTGATGAACTATACAAAGCGTCAAACGGTGCTAATAATTCGCGAATTTTGAAATTAGGATTTTCTTTTTTCTTCTTAGCTACGATTTCTATAATTCTGCAACCTGCATAAATCGCATCATCAAATCCGTAATACTTATCTTTGAAGAATGTGTGACCACTCATTTCACCCGCTAAAACAGCACCAGTTTCTCTCATTTTTGATTTAATATAACCATGACCTGTTTTGCACATAACTGCCACACCGCCTGTTGCATTAATTGTGTCGTACAAAGCTTGTGAACATTTTACTTCTGATACTATTACAGGCTTAATACCTTTTTCGTTGTATTCCTTAATAACTTCTTCTGCGTAGATTAAAAGAAGCTTGTCACCTGTCATTGAGTTTCCGTCAGAATCAATTACACCGATTCTGTCGCTATCACCGTCAAATGCAATACCAATATCAGCTTTATTTGCTACTACAGCTTTTTTGATATCATTCAAAGTCTTTTCATCACTTGGGTTAGGATGGTGATGTGGGAAACGTCCATCCGGCATAGAATAAAGTTCTACAACTTCGCAGCCTAAAGCTCTGTATAATTTAGGTGCAACTACACCGCCTGTTGCGTTTGCGCTATCAACTACAACCTTAATTCCTTCGCCTATACGTCCAAATTTCTTAGTCATTTCTTCGATATAATCAGGAATTAAGTCATACTCGTTCAAAATTCCAAATGGTACTGGAGGAATTGCAAGTTTGTATTCTTCCATTGTCAATTCTTTAACAATTTTAATTTGTTCTTCATTCAATGATTGTTTTGCATAAGTCATTTTCATACCGTTATATTGGCTAGGATTATGACTCGCAGTAATAATCATTGCACCTGTTACAGGCATATATTTTGTAATATATGGAGGAAGACCTACTACTTCTGAATAATAACCGAGTGGAGTAGGTGCTAAGCCCATATCAACAACATTTGCGCCACAAGAGCGAATACCTTCTATCAATGCCTTAGAAAGTGAAGGCGAGTGTAGTCTTGCATCTCTACAAACACTTATCCAAATTTCAGAAGTCTGTTTTTTTGTTTCTTTAACCAAAAACTGTACAAAACCTCTACCTGTATAATAGAAAAGTTCTTCTGTGATATCATCACCATAAATCCCTCTAATATCATTTTTCCCAAAAGCTGATTCTTTTAACATATATTCCCTCCAAATATTTTTTATTTTAAAAATTTTGCAACATTATTGCCAACATTATATCGTTCACAATATCGTTTAAGCTCTTTTATAACAATTTCGGAAAGTGCAAAAACCGCAATCAAATTCGGCACTGCCAAAAACAATGTTACGGCATCTGATAAGTTAATAATACTCTGAAAATTCATTGCTGAACCTGCTATAATACATAGACAATATATTGCCTGAAAAACTCTTGTCTTAGTTCTGGAATCACCAAACAAAAATCCCCAAGCTTTTAAACCGTAAAATGAACCGCAAAGCATTGTTGATAATACGAAACAACTTGCCATAACAGTTAACAAAATCGGATAAGCAGGACAAATAGTTGCAAAAGCTTTTGAAGTTAATTCTATACCTGCAATTCCATCTACCGTCAAATAAACCTTAGAAACAACAATTACAAACGCAGTTGCAACACCAACGATAACAGTATCGACAAACGGTTGAAGCATTGAAATAAACGCTTGCGCGACAGGCTTATTGGTATTTACCGCAGAAAAAGCAATAGGAGCAGTTCCCAATCCTGATTCATTTGCAAACATAGCCCTTCTGAATCCCCAAAGCAGACACGCAAAAGCACCACCGGTCATTGCTCTTGGAGAAAATGCTTCTTTTACGATTAAAATTAAAGTTTCGGGCAAGTGGTGAATATTAACCAAACATACCAAAAATGCACTTGCAACATACAAAGAACACATAACAGGTGTTACTTTGGAAGTAAATTTACCTATAGCTTTAATTCCACCAATAATCGTAAACCAAGTTATAACAGCAACAATAGTTCCTAAAATCCAACCGTTATTTGCAAAAAAGCTGTTATCACCGCCAGTTACTTCCGTAAATTGTGCAGTCATAGCATTTATTTGGAACAAATTCCAACCGCCAATCATAGCGAATATACAACAAATAGCATAAGTTTTAGCTAAAATGGGGGCGAACTTTTGTGAATATTTTCCTCTAAGACCTACAAGAATATAGTACATCGGACCGCCCGAAACAGAGCCGTCAGGATTTGTATTTCTAAACTTAACCCCTAGCAGTACTTCTGAAAACTTCAATGCCATTGAGAAAAATCCTGCAATAATCATCCAAAAAATTACACCGGGGCCTCCAATAGAAACAGCAGCTGCTGAACCTGCAACGTTACCTATACCGGCAGAGGCGGAAATTGTAGCACTTAGAGCTTGAAAAGATGATAATTCGCCTTTTTTCTTTCTCTGGTATCCGCTTGGATTATTATGTTCATAATTATTAGTAATAAGTTTTATTGCGTGTTTAAAGCCCCAAATTCCGATAAATCCGGTTCTAATCGTAAAATATATTGCAGCAAAGATAAGGAGCGCAATTAAAAATTCTACCTTCACTCCGTTAATCGTAACATACGAAAATATTATCCCTGATACTTTATCAGCTATTGGAGATAGCAAGCTATCTATTACGGCATCTAAACTCATGACTCTATTATATTACAAACATGTATAATAATAAAAATTCACACATACTTATGCATTTGTAGAAAGATTTTTTGCTTCTCTTTCTCTGTCTTGTTTTTCATGGATTTTTCTTGTATTTTTGTAAGTCAATCTAGGAATAAACCAACCCAATAAGTATGGAGAAATAAAGAATGTTGTTAACAATCCGGGCATAGAATTCAATCCTCTTGCGAAAGATGCAATCTTATTACCGCGAGCTTTACCTGCACCTTTCATTACATTAGCAATTAATTCATCAGATTTATTGAATTTTTCGACAAAAGACAGTATCTTTTTGTTCTTATCAGCTTTTTTCATTCCTTTTAACGAATTTAAATCCAAAGTAGAACTATTAAACATTTCTTCTACATTTTCTGATTTAGAAATGATTTTTTGTAAATCACCACCGTTTTTGTCGATGTATTTGCAGAAGTTCAACATTTTGTCTTTTGAATTAATATTGTCATATAAAGCAGAGATTTCAGCATTTGTAAGAACATGTGATTTTGAGTATGGATTGAATAAATCAGCAACAGTTTTTGTCTTACTCATATTTCTGTTTTTATGCATCAAAACAAAACCTGAATTCTTTTCATAAGAAGTTACAAATGCTCTTGTTCCCATTGGAACAGCAAATACAACAGCTAAACTTGATGTCAAATCTCTCAATAAGATTTCATATACTTCTGTCAAATCTTTTTTGCCGTTTTCATCTTTTTGCGCTCTATTATATGCGTGCATACCTCTTGGAGTAAGCAAACCAAAGATAGAAAGTCCTGCCATCAAAGTATTAGTAAAATTATGACCGTTGTACTCAAGTTCAGAGGACACAAAATCACTATTGTTTTTGCCAATTAGTTTACCTAATCTTTCTAATAAGCTTGGATTTCCTTTTCCCTTAAATGATATATTTTTATCAACATTTTTTGTATCTTCTTCAGTGGATTTTCTTGCCCCCGGAGCAACACTGGCTCTAGCATAAATTTTAGGTAATACAGACAAAACTCCTAATGTTGCAAACATCATAGAAATATTTGTAATCATACGTTTTGCTAAAGATTTATTTTTGATACTATCAGCTTGTAATTCATCTAACTTATCTAAATGTTTATTAACAGTAATAGCATCATCTGTGTATTTTATCATTGCATCAATAGCATCTTTTGTTCCAAAAACTTTTTTGCTATCCAATTTATCGGAACCAAATTTTACTTTTTGAAGCATATCTAAGTCAGCACTTTTTGAGTATTTAATATTATTGATATGTTCAACGATATTTTGCATACACTGATTTCTGTATTTTGCTTTTCCTCTAAACTTTTCTAATTTTGCATCTGAAGGTATATTTTCCAAATTGGCAATTTGTTTCATAACATAATCAACTGATTCTTTGGTTGTATTTTCTTTGCCGACAGTATCTACCAAGATTTTTTCAAGATTCGTTTTGTAGAATTCATTTTTAAATTTATCTGCATTTTTTAATAACGACTTATCAAATTCAGGTTTCGCAAGAATTTCTTTTAAACTGTTTCCAAAACGCTTAATTAATTGAGTATTTACACTCGTTGATTTACCGAATTTCGCAGCCAACAAAAGTGAAACAGGTGCAACAGCCATCATACAAGGACCTGTCATGCCTTCTCTGCCAAGTACTTCAAAACCTTCTTGCATGTTATAGTGACCTGTATGTTCTTTATCACGCAAAAAACCTGCAGCAGTACGCGGAACGGTCATGCCGATACCGTCTTGAATTAAAAATGACGCAAGAAAGCCACCGTTTTCAATACCTTGCATTAAAGCACCGGAAGCATTTAAAGCACCTGCCATTCCTGATTTGAATGCGACATGTTGCTTCTCTTGCTTATCATTATTACTAATATTTTGAACTATTGAACCTTGTACTTTCAAATATGACCTACCATAAAAACATTTCTACATATAGTTAAAGTCACGTAAAGAAATAAATTTGCTAAATTGTAACAAAAATATTAAAGATTGTTACATTGAGCTTTTTAAAACATTAAGTACAAATTCTAAAGCGCCCTGTTGTTCTTCAAAAACTTTTCTGCCAGCTTGAGCCGTTATCTGATAAAAAGCACTGTCACTAAACAATTTGTCTGCAATATTAAATAATTCATCTTCAGTTTTAACAACAAAACCTGCTTTTGCGTTTTGAATAATCGCATAAATATCTTTAAAATTATTTATGGAAGGCCCTGATATAACTGGTTTCCCGAAAATTGTAGCTTCCAAAGGGTTGTGACCGCCTGTTTTATTGAAGCTTCCGCCAATAAACGCAACATCCGCGAATGCAAACATCTTACCGAGTTCACCCATTGTATCCAATATCATTATGTCATGTTGGTTTAAACTTCCGCTTTCGGAACGCAAACAATATTCTTTAACAATGGATTTTACTTCATCTAATCTTGATAAATGTCTTGGAGCAATAATGAATTTCAAATCAGCATGTTTTGACTTTAGTTTTTTAAAAGTATCAAATACAATTTTATCTTCACCTGAGTGAGTTGAAGCGGCTAAGAATACACGTCCGCCTTTTTCAAAATCAAAATCTAAATTCGGAGCCGTAATATCAAACTTCAAATTGTTCATGCGCTTTGTTGTTTCAGTATTTGCACCGAGTGATAAAAACTTATTTAAGTCCTCAGTTGACTGCGTAAAAATGCCTGTATAGTTTTGTAGGAGCGGTTTAAAGAAAAATTTCAATTTTTTATAAGAATTGAATGTTCTGTCAGAAATTCGTCCGTTTATTATATACAATTTTATTCTGCGTTTTTTACAAATTCCACCAAAATTAGGCCAAATTTCAGTTTCAGCCATCAAAATTTCAGTCGGTTTTATTTTATCCAAAAATTTATTTACGCAACTTGGAGTATCGAAAGGAAAATACGTAATCAAATCCGCAACGTTATCAAGTTTTTTATGAGCAATTTCTTGACCTGTGTTCGTTCCTGTTGTTACAACGATTTTTGCGTCAGGAAAAGTTTCTCTTGCAGCTTTAATCAATTTTTCAATTGCATTGATTTCGCCAACAGAAACGCCATGGAACATTATTACACGCTTTTCAATAAAGTCGGGTGTTTCAAAGTTACCGAGTTTACGATTAAAAGAATCATCCGAATAGCCTGCTTTAGTATGCAAAATCTTTAATAACGGTTTTGTAAGTCTGAATATCAATTCACTTGTTATATTAATAATGTTCATGTTTATCCTTTATTATCGTGTGGATTGCTTCGTCGCTAACGCTCCTCGCAATGACTTGATGTGCTACTTACAAGTTGGGCATCATTGCAAGAAATTTTTAATTTTCGTGGCAATCCATTTTATTTGGTGAGGTGTCTATTTCCCCTCAACCAACATATACTTTCTTCCATCCTCAATTACATTATAATCAAGACTTTCAACCTCTTCATCAATCGCCTTATGAGGAATGATTACAAGGTTATCAGTTTTATCTAATGCTGTTTTTAAATCGGCAGGAGTGAAGTCCTTGCCGTATTCAACAGGTTTTCCGCCATAATAAATCAATGAATACTTGTGAGAGAATCTGTAACAAGTTAAAGTCTTGTTTTCGCTTTTAGCAATCTGCGCGTATTTTAGCAAATCATCCTGACCGAATTTGTAATCTATTTTAAAGAATTTTTCTGTACCAAACGCAGAAAGAACAAGCATTAAAAGCACATAAGTGAAAAATACGCCCAAATATCTTCCGCATTTTGCGAACAAGATTGATGCCAAGCCTGACGCAAATAAAAGCGTTATACATAATGGTTTAGCACTTGCTATATCTTGTACCAATTGAGCAGGTAAAAACAGCGGTGTAAATATTGCAACAATTGATGCAAAAATGAATATTCCACCCAAAACGTATACGGTTTTATTAATAAATCTACTGTATTCGCCTTTTTCAATATACTTTGTCCAAATATAACCGCCCAAACAAGCCAATGCAGGATAAATAGGCAAAATATATGTGATTAATTTTGTTTTTGATGATGAGAAAAACAACAGTGTAAATACTGCGATTATTCCATTATAAACCAAAAATCTTTGCGTATTGGTTAAATCTTTGAATACGAAATCACGTTTAATGCATTTTCTGATGAATACAACCAAACTTGAAACAATCCAAGGGAAGAAACCCCAAAGAATAGTTAAGAAGTAGAAATAGAACGGTTGTTGACGTCCCAATTCACTTGAACCTAAGAATCTTGCAATATGGTGTTTAATTACGTATTCTTGGAAAAATAGCGGGTCATGTATTTTTAGCATGACAATATGCCAAGGAAGTGTTATTAAGAAAAATAATATAAAACCTACCAAGAAATATTGTGGTTTAAAGATTTCTTTAAATTTCTTTGAAAATATTGAAATAAAGAACATTGAACCGAAAGGCACTACAAATCCCGGAATACCTTTTGCCATAACAGCTAAACCTGAAAAGATATAAAATAACCACCAAAAATATTTTTTATTTTGTTCTTTACAGAAGGTTGTAAGCATGCCGAAACATAAAGAGAACCAAACACAAGTTGCAACGACAATATCGAGAATTGCAAATTTTGAAAGAATCAAAAATTCTAAAGATGTAGACAAGATTAAAGCTGAAACCACACCATAGGTTCTTGAAACAATTCTTCTTCCCACAAAATATGTCAAAAATCCGCACAAGGTACCATATAATGCAACAGGAAAACGTGCAGTGAATTCGGTTATTTTGCCAAACAAAGCAAATGACAAGCATTCACCCCAAAAATAAAGCGGTGGTTTTTCAAAGAAAAACTCGTTATTTAAATACAATGTCAAAAAGTCCTTTGTATTAAACATATCTTTTGACATAGAAACATATCTTGATTCATCAACATCCATCAAGGCATAAGCCCAAATGTTATGGAAAAATATAAAGTAAAACAAAATGCCTAAGCCAAGAATAGTAAATAATTCTTGATGTTTTAATACAAAATCTTTAATCTTTGACATACAACCTCTCCCTTTTGCTTAATTTTAGCATAAAAATAATACGGGAAATTATTTAATGATGAATGCTAATAACACCCTCTCCCGCCTTCGGCACCCTCCCCATGTAAAATAATAAAAGGGGAGGGAATTACTCGTGTTAAATTAACGCATATTACGCCCACGCACTATCTAATGAAACAACGAACAAACTATAACCTCCATGATTAGGGAGGTCGCAGCTGTTAGCGAAAGCTATGCTGAGCGTTACAGATGCGGGTGGGTTTCTATAGGCTCTTAATATCTTATTCCCTACGGGCAAATACCCATCCCATCCTTCCCTAACAAGGGAAGGTGTTCACACAAAATTACAAGAACGCCTGCTCCGGAGGAGCAGGCGGAGTCAATTATTATAATAATTACTATCCGATATTTGATTAACCTAAACCGAAGGTTGGAGCTGAGTCCTTGATTCCTTCTGAACAAGCTTGTTTGATACTTTCCAATCTTGCCTTTGCATCTGCAAGTTGAGCTTCGCAAGATTCTTTGTCCAAATCCATTTCAGTTTCTTTTTCTTCTAATGGAGCAAGAGCTGCATCCTGTTCTGCTTCTAATTGTGATTTTGCTGCTTCTAACCAAATTGAAACATTGCTTTGGTATTGTGAAGACATTTGTTGAACTTGCATTCGTGCATAACTTTGCATTTGATTTACTTGGTTATATGCACCTTGGAATGCTTGATATTCTTGAGCGGAATATGTTTGACCGTTAATATCTTTCCATTCAGCATCTTTTACCGGTTTACCATTTTCATCATTATTTGCTTGGAAGCCACCTTGTTGATAAGCTTGAAGCATTGCTGCTGCTCTGTCAGAAGATACAATTGAGTTACCATCTTTATCTTTTGTTCCTTGTGCTGCCCAAGCAGATAGACCTTGCATAATGAAGTTAGAAACACCACCAGCTCCACCATAGTTCATAGGATTAAGACCATTTGTGCCTAAACCTGCTGCATTTTGAGCCCATACACTGAATTGACTTTGAGCCATTTGTGCTTGTTTTTCAAGTTGAGACATTTTGCTAGAATACATTTTTTGTACTCTGGAAATGTTCTTCGTTATCCTTTCCTTTCGACTAGATAGACGAAGTTCTTGTAAAGTCAATTTGTTGACTTTACGTTGAAGCCTCATTTTTTCATGTAGTAACATCAAGAATGCCATTGTCTGTATCTAGTCTCCGTGTTTATTTTGTACTTTTATATATATAAAGTATTCCTAGAGTAAAGAATTTCACATGTTTAACGAAATTGTTACAAATCTTTACATAATTTTTTATTCTGCAAAATACATTAACGTCAAAAGCCACTATATTCGAAGTTTACAACCATATTCAACCTTAAATAAAACAATAAAAGAAACTGGACTTAAAATAAAGGCAAACTTCCTTTCTTATTGAATTTTTACAGAATAAATAATAAAATAATCCTAAGCATGAAATACAAAACGTTAACCAAAGAACAAATTTTAATATCTTTAGACCGCTTAACACGTTTTAAGCCTACTAAAGAAAAATACTTGCGAGTATTTTTTGACATAATTTTGGGCAATATTATAGAACCTAAGTTCAAACGAATTGAACTTGAGAATTTAGATGTAGAAAAAATCCGCGATTTTGCAGTCGAAGTTCTTAATGCTTCTATTAAAACATTTGTAAAGACTTTACCCGCTCAAGCCGATAATAGTATTAATATAAAATTAAAAGATTATGAAAATTCTATATTTAATAATGACATAGAAACTCAATTGATATTGGACAATAATATAAATTATCATGCTGCAATTCAATTAATTGATGAAAGTTGTGTTGTGAATCTGCGTTGGCTTAAATCTTTAGCAGAAAATGCCGATTTAAAAATCATGCGCGAAGAACACTGCTTAAAATTTCCGATAGAAAAAGTATTGTTAGTAGAAGGTTTAACTGAAGAAACTCTTTTGCCTGCATTCTCAAAATATTTAGAGCATGACTTCTACCAAAAAGGAATCCAAGTTATTCCTGCCGGAGGAAAGAGTCAGGTTGTCAAAATGTATTACAGGCTATCAGAAGAACTTAAACTACCAATATTTTTGCTTTTGGATAAAGATGCGGAAGATAATATTGCACAAATTAAACCTAAATTGAGAGCATGCGATAAAATTCATTTAGTAGCATGCGGAGAGTTTGAAGATTTACTTCCAAAATCCTTAATTATCAAAACAGTAAATAAACATTTAGAAAACTTTAATTCAATTAATGAAAATGATTTAGCAGAAGATATTCCAAATGCAAAAAACTTAGAAAATATTTTTAAAACTAAAGGGCTGCATGAGTTCAAGAAAGCCGAATTTGCAAAACTTGTAAGGGCAAATATTTCAGAAGACACAGATGTTTCGGATGAAATAAGAGAAATTATAAAAGAAATATCAAATAAAACTCTTGACAGTAAATTTTGTTCCTGATAAGATTAATCTTGTGGTTAGTCCACAGCCGAAGTATAAAAGGTATATTGATAAATAAATATTTTACAAATTTTTATAAAATTTGCGCTTGTAGCTCAGCAGGTAGAGCACTCCCCTTTTAAGGGATAGGTCGCGCGTTCGAATCGCGCCAAGCGCA
>CAZYWC010000007.1:0-87723 GCA_964651125.1 uncultured Vampirovibrio sp. | reverse complement strand
AAGAACGCGGGGGCGACGATAAAACCTATCATGTGCGCTTTGATTCCGATACTTTACAAATGGATGTAGACCGCTTAGGCTATGCAACATTGCAAATACAATTAAAAGAGGTATTCCCAACCGCGAACCCGCTTCTAGAAGTTGAAAAAGATGAGATTATACCGCGTAAATTATTAGAAATTGATATCCCGGGTGGTGGTATAAGAATTTTAGACAATGAAACTCTAGATAATTTGCAATATGGAAACAAAGAATTTCTTGGAGCGCCACTTAGTCATAGCGATATTACGAGAGATGATAACAGCAGCGTATCAAAATTAAATATATCACTTTCAAATGTTGCACTGGCAATTTCCGGTATTGTTGGTAATCGTGGAGATGTAATAACAAATGCCAATGCTGTTTTAGCTCTTGTATTTTTAGATGTAAATACAAATACTTTAATTCCAAACTTACAACAAATATTAACCAGCAACTTAGTATTAGTCTTTGTATTTGCAGATGTACTACCCACTTTACGAGCTTTCTTCTTTGATACCTCTTGAAGTAGGTCATGCTATTTTGCATGAATTGATAAAGTTGATGTATTGGGCGTCAGACAACCATTTACCAAATATTTAATTTCACTGCTCATTGCATCATATTCTCCTTTTAAAGAATATCTGAGTTTTTGAAGGATTTCAATTGCAACATTATCGGGAAGTTTGTTTAAAATACCTTCTACTTTTTGTGTAAAATGTTTTTTATTAAACCTGCTACTAAAATCTTTCAAAACAACTTCTCTAAGTTCCTCCACATCATCGTCACAATTCGGATTATTTACAAGTTCTTTCGCCCTAATACATGCTGATTTAGGTTGAAAAAGATATTCGAAAAAGTGGCGGGCTTCATGCACTGCCGTTGTATCATTATAAATTGTTTTTCTATCTTTTGAAGATATCGGTAAGCCTATTTTGTAACCAATACGTTCTATATACAAACCACCGTTGGAATGAGGTAGTACAGAAATATTAACGCCCGTAGACCCCCAAAGATGAAAGGCTTTTTTCCGGCAAAATTTCATAATTAATTTTATACGGCTCTAATGCTTTATCTATCGAACTCCTAAAAGTATCAACAGAACACTCTTTGTTTTGCATAAAATTGTCTAAAAATTTACCCCAAAACTTCCAAGCATTGGCATTACGCTCTTTTACATTACCTTTTATCAATTTAAAAGGTAACAATGTATTTGGCGCACAACGATTTTGAGTCTTTAACATCATAATTTTAACAAAACTCTAAAATATTTTTTTTTGCTACTTATAACAAAATCTATTTAAAATATTCTCTTACAATTTTTTCAATCTGAATTGATGCAGTGCCATCACCATAAGGGTTTTGAGCTTTTAGACGAGTCAATTCTTTTGTAGAAGAAAGAACTTTTTCCGCTTCTTCCAGAATCTTGTCATAATCAGCACCAACAAGTTTTGACACACCTGCTTCAACACCTTCTTTACGTTCTGTTTCATAACGCATAACAAGAGTTGGGCATGCAAACGAAGGAGCTTCTTCTTGAATTCCGCCCGAATCGGTCAAAATAAGTTTTGCATGCTTCATCAAATATACTAAATATGGATAATCCAAAGGTGTTAACAAATGAATATTATCGAAGTGTCCAAGTCTTTCATGAATCTTATTTTTAACATTTGGATTTGGATGAACAGGAATTACAAAAGTATGATCAGTATATTTTTTAGCCAAATAACTGATTGCTTCAATAATCCTATCAATTCTTTCACCATGATTTTCACGTCTGTGAGCAGTAATTAAAACTAATTTATCATCAATAGGAATTCCTTTTTCTTTGTAGAAATTTTCAGAATTCTCAATCACTTCTTTTGACAAGCAGAAAAGCGCGTCAATAACAGTATTGCCGACAACATGGATTTTATTTTCCGCGATATCCTCTTTAAGTAAAGCTTTTTTATTAACTTCCGTTGGAGCAAAATGCAAGGCTGCAACGCGAGAAGTCATTTGACGCATAACTTCTTCCGGAAACGGCTCATATATATCATAAGAACGAAGTCCCGCTTCTACGTGGAACACAGGAATTTTGTGATAAAAGCTTGTTAAAGCACCGCACAAAACAGTCATTGTATCGCCCTGAACAATAGTTGCATCAATATCATGTTCACAAAAAACTTTGTCTAAAGACGTTAGAATTCTTGCTTGAACTGATGATAAAGATTGGTTTTCTCTCATACAATCAAGGTTAATATCAGCCTTCAAACCAAAATATTCCAAAGTTTGATTAGACAACTGTTTTTGTTGTTCCGTATTACAAATAATAACGTTATAATCTTGCGGATATTTTTTCATCTCAAGGATTACAGGCGCAAGTTTAATAATTTCAGGACGAGTTCCAAATATAAAAATTATGTTCTTCATAAGATTATTATACTATAAAAAATTTTTTTATAAAAAAGAAAAAGCCTGATTGAAATTCAATTCAGGCGCTAAAAGATTAGTAAGATTGGGAAAATTAAATTAGTAAGTAAGATTAAGATTGGTATTAGTTTTATTCTTGTTGATAACTTCTATTTTTTCACCCTGGAAATAAAAGTTACACGGGATTTCAAATCCATTGCGAAGAAACGCATTTCATCCATTAAGACATAAGATTTGTCTTCAGCAGGATTTTCGTTAATATAAAATTCTCTTGATATCTGAGTTGCCATTGCATTTATGTTATATGATTGTAATAGTGCCATAAATACCTCGTTTTCCGACTCATTTGAGCGTTTTTACTTAAGACCTTATTGTTTATAGCTAATAAGGACAAAGTTATCTTATCCGAAGTTATTATTCATTTTGATCTAACTTGGATTGCTTGATTTTTTACTCTCTGAATTTCGTCTTACATTTATATAAAGTATTTTTATTGGGGTGGATTTCAACAAAGAGATTTGTTGTTACATTTCGTTACAAATATTTATCAGAGAATTAAAATAAAAAGCGAGTATGATAAAATTAACTTATGGCAAATGGTCAAATTTTTAAAATTCATTCAGATTTTTATTACGTTAATTCTAACAATCAAGAGTACGAATGCAAAGTGCGCGAAGTTTTGAAGAAACAAAAGCAAAGGATTTTTGTCGGTGATTTTGTTGAATTCGCAGATGGTGCAATTGAGAAAATTTTGCCAAGAAAAAACTATATTACTCGACCAACAGTTGCAAATATTGATAGAGTAATTATTATCTCTGCCGTAAAAGAGCCTGAGTTAAGCTTTTCACAACTGAACAGATACATAAGTTTTGCAAAATATCATAATCTTGAAACGGTTCTTTGCTTCAACAAAAATGACCTTTCTAATGATGATAAAACGATTGAAAAAGTTTTTTCAATTTATCAACCTCTGGGTTACGATATTTTGTTCACTTCTGCTTTAGAGGGTTTTGGAATAGATGAATTTAAAGAAATTTTATCAGGCAAAACCTCTGTTCTTTGCGGTTCATCAGGGGTTGGAAAATCAAGTTTAATTAACGCAGTTTGCCCGAATCTGAATTTGCGCACAAAAGAAATAAGTGAAAAAACTCAACGTGGAACGCACACGACTAGACACTGTGAAAT
Organism: uncultured Vampirovibrio sp.; assembly: GCA_964651125.1. Lineage (GTDB taxonomy): Bacteria > Cyanobacteriota > Vampirovibrionia > Gastranaerophilales > Gastranaerophilaceae > CAG-196. The sequence continues at coordinate 84,108 of CAZYWC010000007.1, read as the reverse complement.
TATTCCGATTGATAATAACTCAAGAATTGTTGATACTCCGGGGTTCAGTAATTTAAAGTTTGATTTTCTTATGCCGAACGAAGTCGATTTATTATTCCCTGAAATTGCACAATATAAAGAATATTGTAAGTTTCAAGACTGTTTGCACTTATCTGAAACAGGTTGCTGCGTAAAAGAGCATTTTGATGAAATTGATGAAACGCGCTATCAAAGCTATGTAGAATTTGTTAAAGAAGCTCAAGAATATAAAGAGCGCGTAAAATATCAAGGCGTTAAAACAGAAAGCACTCATAAACAACAGCACAACAAAACGGCTGTAAAAATCAGTTCTCGCAAGCGTGAAAGCGCAAGAAACACATTGAAACAAAATATTTATAAGGACATTGAAGATGAAGGAATTAATTAATTTAGTAAACGAACACTTAGACGAATATTTACAAATCGTGTATCCCGAAGATATTTTTAAAGCTATGAAATACACGCTTATGCTACCGGGGAAACGCTTAAGACCCGTAATGTGTTTGGAAACTGCTCGTATATTGGGAGCAGACATAAAAAAAGCACTTCCTTCCGCTTGCGCTATTGAAATGCTGCATGTTCAAAGTCTTATTCACGACGATTTACCTTGTATGGATAACGATGATTTCAGACGCGGCAAACCATCTAACCATAAAGTTTTTGGAGAAGCTAACGCAGTTTTGGCAGGCGATGCACTTTTAACTTTCGCACCACAGCTTATTATAGAAAAATCAAAAGACTTGCTTTCTATGACTCAAATTGTAAGAATTTTGCACGAATATACAAGATTTGCTGGAGCTTACGGACTAATTGCAGGACAAGTTGTTGATATAGAATCAGAAGGCGGTAAACTTGTTAAATCACCTGAAGAAACTTTGGATTTTATTCATTTGAATAAAACGGCTGTGTTATTCAGATTAGCGGTAAGAATCGGGGCTATTGTTGCAGGAGCGGATGATGCCACACTAAATGAATTTGATAATTTTGCAAAAAAATTCGGTTTAGCATTCCAAATTTACGATGATATCATGGATGAAGTTGCTTCTTTTGAAGAGTTGGGCAAGACCGTTGGCAAGGATAAAAACTCCGGAAAGCTTACGTACGTTTCATTGTACGGCTTAGAAGAGGCTAAACACAAATTCAATTACCTAATTAGGGAATGTTATGGTATAATTGAGAAGTACAATTCTGATATTTTCAAAGAAATATTAGACAAATTAGAAAATAGGGTTGGAGATTAATGGATTTATCACAGATTTACGGTACAGGCTATGAAGTAATATTTGTTGCTTTTTCAGGCATTGTAACCGCACAAATTATCAAATGTTTTTTGCATCTTATAATAAAAAGAAGTTTAGATTTAAGATTATTTACAACAACAGGCGGTATGCCAAGCTCACACTCGGCAGGTGTAATGGGACTTTCGACAGCGGTTGGTCTGATTAAAGGTTTTAGCTCTATTGAATTTGCAATTGCGCTCGGTTACGCTTTTATTGTAATGTATGATGCAGCAGGCGTAAGACGTGCAGCAGGCAAACAAGCTGCTTGTTTGAATAAAATCATTATGGATTTATATAAACAAGATTTGCAAGAAGCAGGCGGAAAATTGAAAGAACTTCTCGGTCATACTCCTATGCAAGTTTTTGTTGGCGCTATTTACGGAATTTTGTATGCAATATTAATACATCATTTGTTAGGTTAAATTGATTTTATATTAACTAGCAAATTTATTTTTTACGTGTTTTATAGTTCATAGCAAGTAAAATAAAGGAAATATTATATGAACATCAACAAAATTTCAATGCCAACTAAAATGAAAACAATAGCTTTAGGAACTTTGGTTTGTGGTAGTGTCGTTATGTGCAACCATTCCAGAAATGAGTACATTTCTGAATTGAAAAGTAGTGTTAAAGAAAATGTCGAACCGGAAGTTTATCAAAATTATGAAAAAAGAGCTGCACAATTCGGTGTGAACGCTGAAAAAGTATTCAAAGAAGCTTTTGATTCAATTCAATTTGCTAACAGAAATTATTTTGAAGGTTCGCAAAACGTAAGAAGCTTTGAATAGCAAGAGTAAGTTGGGCTTTCAGCCCAACTATAGAAACTATCTTAACGCTAAAATTTCATCTGCTTGGCTATTGCTCAAAAGTTTTGCCCCGCCTAAAAGATATGTATTTAAAACAACTTGAGCATAAGATTCTGCAAGTTCCAGCTTCATATACGCATCTTCTATCGTCTTAGAAGCCACTACAAAACCGTGGTTTGCCATCAGAACTGCATCAAACTTATCAAAAAATTTAACTGTATTTTCAACCAGTTCCATTGTTGAAGGCAGAGCATAATCAGCAAGCGGAATACCGCCGAAATAGAACACATTTTCTGCCATAATCGGAGCCATTAAATCTTTACCTGCTGAAGCAAAACTGCTCAAATATGGCGCATGTACATGGATAATATAATTTATATCAGGTCTTTGTTTATAAATTTCAATATGTAAAAACTTTTCGCTGGAAGGCTTTTTGCCTTCTTCTAAAGATTTACCTTCAAAATTTGTATAAACAATCTCGTTTTCTGATAAATATCCGTTAGAAGAACCGGAAGTTGTTATGAGCATTCCATCCTTATACCGTGCAGAAATATTTCCCGAATATCCGGGAGTATAATTTTTTTCTCCGCATAATTTACCATATTCAATAATTTTTTTAACTTCTTTAGATAACATCTTCCACCGTTTTTACATCTTCTACTACAGCATGGTCAAGTACAGGAGCTTTGTCTGAATTTTTGAATGAATTTTCATCCTCGTCTTCTAAATCCATTTCTTTTTTAGCCTTCTTTTCTTGTTTAATTTCTAATTTATCGTAATCAATCTTAGTACCCTTTGCATCCATCATTACAGCAACAGTAAAGAATGTATTTTCTCGAATAAAGTCATAACCGAGGTTAAACTTAAAATCTTCCGGTCCAAATGATACATAGAAAGAGTTTTCTTGGAACGGTTTGCCGTTTGGAGAATCTCCGGATAAGTTTATTGAACCAAACCATGAAACTGTAACATAGCGATTTAATCTCAAGTATTCTCTTAAATACACGTTAGATTTACCGTATCTGTAAGCATCAAATACCGGTAATGGTGAATTGTCATCATAAACAGATTGGTAATATCCGATATCTTGCATCCAACGTCTGTATTGCGTATGTAATCTCGGACCGATTCTACCGATAACCTGAGTATCACCTGTACCATATAAAGCGGCTGATAATTGAGAAGAAATATCAAATTGAACGGATTTTTGTCGTTCTTCATTATAGTAGTTAAAAATATTTTGATCAGCCTGCATCATATATCTCACACGCAAAGTACCAATTTGTGCGCCGTGCAACCTATTAAAGTTTTTATCTTCATCAATATCATGATAGTAACCAAAATCTAATCTGTGAGCAAATTGTGAACGGTGTCCTTTTATTAAAAAGTCATCGCTGCCATAGGCTTTTTCGTAAACCAAATCCAAACCGTATTTAGGACGTCTTCTACCTAAGAACCATTCGTTCATATAATCATTCATACCATATTGCAAGTATAAATTATCATCAAGTTTTTGTTTACCTCTAATCAAAAACTTACTTTTAGCAGTACCATACGCTACTTGTGTTCTGTTTGTTGCACTTTGGTAACGACCGATACCACCGACACCAATACGGTGGTTATAGTTTAAAATAGGTATAGCTTTTAATACAGCGCCATGAGGGGAAGTGAATACAAATCCCGGACCGATGTACATACCCAAGCCTCTAAGAGAACCTAATTCCCAAGAGTTTGATTCTGCAAAGTCATTGTTTTTATTTGTATAAACTTTTATTGCAGGAACTTTAAATATTTTTCTCTTACCTTTGAATAAAGTACCGTGTCTTAAAGCAATTGTCTCTAAATTCCCGTTCTGAGTAATTTTTAACTCTTTTGCCTGCAATTTGATAATACCTTTTTCCATATCTGCTGACATTGTCTGGTCTTTTGGAACTATCATTTGAGAAATATTAGGACCTGCCATACTTGAACGGAAGTTGATAGGAAAAGATTCGTCTACCGTAATTGAACCGTGTTCTTGAACGATTCTGTCACCGTAAACATAACCTTTTTTTGCTTTTATTTCAATATTAGCAGTCTGAGTTACAGGATTTTCAATCAAAGCATTTTCTTCGTTCATATCAACGAAAATATAATCACCGTTGATTGTTTGTCCGTTCTTTAATATACGAACATTTCCCTCTGCTTTAATTGTATTATTCATTCTGTCATAAGTGATTTTATCTGCCTTAATAACAGTTTCTTGTTTAACGAATTCAACATTAACATTGCCTGTTGCAACCATGCAATAAGTTTCTGTATCATAATCCATATTGTCGCAGTCTAAGATTATGTTTTCAGTATCTTCTTGTTCAGCAGCTTTTTCTGCTTTCTTCTTCTTATGCCAAAAATGGTGTTTTTGTTCTTCCACTGATTGTTCATCAGCTTCAAAACCATCAGGCATCATATCTTCATCAAAATTTTCTTTTAAATCTTTAATTGCATATTCGGAAGTTGAAGCTTCTGCTGAAAAAATATCATCAGTTGGAGCTGTTGGAGCTTGTTCATATTTTTTTGCATCACGTTCTTTTAATTTTTTCTTCAAAATCAAACGCGCTTTTTTTAGAGGCGGCAAAGTCGCTTTTCTCTGTGGCGCATGAGAAGCTTCTTCTTGCTGTTCTCTAACAGCTGGCGGAATGAAAAACGCATCACCCGTAAAATCCGCGGGGTCAACGAACGAATAATCAGCAAACGCCGCATTTGCTGCTACAAGAGATGATATTAATAATGCAACTATCTTTTTATTCAAAATTCCAATTCCTATATATAATTCAACGGATTATTAGGTTGTCCGTTTACCCTGACTTCAAAGTGACAATGAGGCCCTGTACTGTAACCTGTTGTACCTTCATACCCAACAACTTGACCTTTTGAAACTCTTTGACCGTTTGATACGACAATTGAGTTCATGTGTGCATAAAGAGTTGTAATCGGTTTGCCGTTTACAATACCATGCTCAATTATAACAACTTTACCATAGCCGCCATACCAACCGGAATAAATAACTTTACCTGAGTTTGAAGCTCTGATTGCACCCAAATTTGGTCCGCCGATATCAACTCCTGAGTGGAAAGATTTGCTGTTAAATATCGGGTGAGTTCTCCAACCGAATGGTGATGTAATTCTGCCTTGGATTGGCTTAATGAAGCCTGATGCTACATGAACATCAGACGCTTTTGCAGTTTTATTGATATATGAACCGATACTTGCGGATTGTTTAGCAAGTTCTCTTTCAGCCTTTTGGTAAGCAACTCTGTCTGTTCTAAGTTTGTTAATCATGCTTTCGTTTTTAGCAATTGCACGGTCGATATAAGCTTTTTCGCTATTTATATTTGCAACAGAACGTTCTAAGTTGCGTTTTTTAGCTTCAATATTGTATTTCAAAAGAGCAATTTCTTGCGCTTTCTTTTTCGCAACAGCCATTCTATTGTAATCTTCTTTCAAAAGAATTTTTTGGAAATATACTCTATCTACAAGCATATTAATATCTTCTGAAGAAATTAATAATTCAAAGAACGCTTTTCTTTGTGATTTAAAAACTTTTCTAATGTGACCTGCTAATACATAGTTTAAACTGTTATATTCACTAGACGCTCTATCAAGCTGTGCTTGCATTCCGCTTAATTCTCTTTGAGCGCTTATGATTTGTGTCTTTGATTGCTTAAGGTTGTTATTAGCATTTTCTAATTTCTGTTGGTTTTTGTAAAGCTTATTTGTTTCAACATTTTCAAGCCATTTGAGGTGATTAATTTTTGCTCTTGTTTGTTTTTTCTTTGTTTCCAAATCCTGCGCAGCATAAGATGTACAGCACGCAAATGTGTTGAACATAATTGAGAAAATAACAAATAAGCTTAATAGTTTTTTCAAACAGCTATCCTCCCTAGAAAACCTACTTGCTGAATACCGGAAGTAACATCAACAAGCCCATACCGGCTGTCCAAAGGATGAATGATACTGTTATAAGTCCTACTATTAATTTTTTATGTTGTCTGAAAAAATCCATTTTCACCTCTCTTACAATATTTTAATACAAAAAAGCACCCTTGGCAATTTTGTTAAGACATTAAGTATTGCTTTCCTGTTTTTTAAACTGCATTTCATAAAGAGCCTTGTATTGACCGTTTTCAATATTCATAAGTTCGTCATGATTACCGAGTTCTACAAGTTCACCTTCATTAATAACTGCAATTCTGTCTGCGTTTTTAATAGTAGATAATCTGTGAGCAATTACAAATACAGTTTTATTTTTAATTAAATTATCTAAAGCTTTTTGAACAATTGCTTCTGATTTGTTATCAAGAGCAGAAGTAGCTTCATCTAAGATAACAATTGGTGTATTTTTAATCATAGCTCTAGCGATTGCAACTCTCTGTCTTTGACCGCCTGAAAGCGTCATACCTCTTTCGCCCAACAATGTGTCTAAACCGTCAGGTAAATCCGCAATCATTTCTTGCAAGTGAGCGGATTCAATAGCTTCTTCCAACTCTTCTTGAGTTGCGTCAGGATTTCCCATAAGAATATTTTCTCTAATTGTACCTGAGAATAAGAAATTGTCTTGGAAAACCATTGCAATATTGTGTCTTAAAGAATTGATGGTCAAATCTCTGATATCAACTCCGTCAAATTTAATTGAACCGGATTTGATATCATAAAATCTAGGCAAAAGATTTACCAATGTTGATTTACCACCGCCGGAATTGCCGACAACAGCAACAGTTTCATTTTTCTTAACCGTTAAACTCAAATTCTTTAACACAGGTTGATTTGGAACATATTCAAACCAAACGTTTTGGATTTCGATTTTATCGTTCAAACCTCTTAGTTCAATAGCGTTTTCTTTGTTTTGAATTTCAGGTTTCAAATCAAACAATTCAAATACCCTGCCCATTGCAACGAAGATATTTTGGATGTTTGTAAGAGTACCGCCCAAAGTTTTAACAGGTTTGTATAACAACAATAAAGAAGTTACAAATGATGCAAAGCTACCTGCTGTCATTTGACCTGACGTAATCAAGTGAGTACCGTAAGCCAAAACCAAAGCAATACCGCAAGATGCGATTGTGTACATCATAGGTGACATCCAAGCTGAACGCTTAGTTAAAGACATATTAACATTGAATGATTCCCAAATTTGCTTTTTAAAATATCCTTCTTGTCTTTCTTGAAGCTCATAAGCAGCCATAACCTTGTTGCCATTATAAGTTTCGTTAATATTTGTTGTAATATTACCGCCAATAACCATGTTTTTATTAGAAGCAGATTTAATTCTTTTTCTTATCAGTGCAACTGGAATGAACGCTATACATAAAACTAAAACACCAATAAATGCAAGCTTCCAAGAGCTGTATAACATAACGGCGATTAAACCTAATGCACCAAAAAGACTTGTTGTAATTGTTTTAATTTGGTCAACAATGCCTGATGAAGCTGTTTGAGGGTCACTCATATATCTTGTGATAATGATACCTGATGGGTTTTCATCAAAGAATTGAGGATCCATGTATATTAATCTGTGGAACAAATCAATTTTTACATCGTTTGTAATTCTTTGTGATGTCCAAGCTGAAATATAATCGTTAAGATATCTCAAAATGCCTTGGAATGCAGCAAAAGCAATTACACCAAACGGAATAATCAAGGCAAAAACTTGCCAAGTAAGAGTAAATTCGTGACCAAAAAGGTGAAATATCCAATCTTGCTTGCCAACAACGTAGTCCATGAAAGGTTTAAGTGCAAACGCTGTTACACCATCCAATAACCCAAGCGGAATTGCAACTAAAAACCCGCAAATAATTCTAAATATATAAGGTCTTATATACGGAAAAATTCTCTTTAATAACCAACCATATTTAAACGAGTTTTTCGCCGTTGTCATATCAAGTTTCATATTCTCATATCCTATTTAAACTACTCCCTTTTTTATTTAAACACAAAGTAAGCAGATTTGGAAGTTAATCATATCTATAGAAAAAATAGGACAAAAAAAAGCCACTATTTATAGTGGCTAGTGAATTTTCATGTTAAATAGAATTTTTGTTAAATGGCAACTGCCATCATCTTATAGAGCCAATGTTTTGTACTCCAAGTTTTGTTCCGTGAAATCTATTGGCGTATTATAATCGTACGGAATTGAAATACTTATTTCGCTTGACGGTAATTTTTCCAAACCGTAAGCATCCACAAATCTTTCATCAAGTTTAAGTGTATAATTTCCCGGAGCTAAGCCTGAAATATAGAATTCGCCTGAAGAATCTACTGTTGAATAATTAACTTCTTCGCCATTAGAGTCAATTAGAACAACTACAAAATCCGTAATCTTCAAATCGCGTTCAAACTCGTCAGAAATTTTCAACACGCCTGAAACAGAGCCAACCGTACTTACCAAAGGTATTTCAAGTTTTGTAGTAGAACCACCGTCAATCTTGATTTTTTTGCTGATTAAATCGTTTGTAAGCGGTGCAACCGTAATCGGTAATTGGTTCATATCAAGAGAAACCGTGTAAACGCCTTGAGTTAAGCTTGAAGAATAAGTTCTTCCGCGTTTATTCGTCAAACAAGTTTCGCCTGACCAACTTGTAATAAGCGGTACGTCCTTGATTGGAATATCAATTTTTCTATCGAATTTGCCGTTTTTATTAACGTCAACAAACGCAATTGCTTCAAAAATACCTTTATCCAAATCTTCTTGACCAACAGATTTCAAACCGTGGTTAAACAATTGGAACGCGTCATTGAACACAAAATTGATTGAGTGTCTGTTTGTAGTCGGCGTAAACATGTTGTCGATGAAGTAACCGCCGTTTTGAGAGTATTGATAGCCAACAGCCATTGTTTGACCTGATTTAGCACGGTATCCAAGGTTTACGTTAAAGTCATTACCGCCTTGACCGCTGTATCTGAATCCGTAACCAACGCCAAGAGTTAAACGTTTCCAAGTTGGGAAAGTGTAGCCGAAGCGGAACATATTATAGCCGTTTTTGTAAGTTGCGGTATTGTATCTTACGATACTGTGACCAAGCGTAAATCTACCGTGGTTTCCGGGGATTGGAACATCCAATTGAGCGTAATTATCAGCATATTTTGAGTGATAATTTCTGTTCATAGATGTTTCGTAATCGTATTTTGTGTCGTACAAGCTTTCGCGTCTGCCGACTTGAACTCTTGCCCAGTGGCTTATATCACGAGAAGCGTTTGCATCATAGAAATAGTTTTTGTTTCTGCCTAAATCGTTTGTACCGCGTCTATAAAAGCTGTTAAATCTCAAGTTAGCAACTTTAGGGATTTTTGTTGATGCATTTACGGAACCTTCGTCAAACTTGATTGTTCCGCCTTGGTATCTGTGGTTCATGTTTGAATAATATCTGCTGTAACTACCGCTTGCGCTTGTAGAATTGAAGCTTACGCCACCAGAAACCTTACCACCTGTTCTGTCGTTTTTAGAAGTTGAATCACTGCTTGCGATATAGAAATCAGGTGATGTTTGGAATAATTCGGCTTTTGAGAAGAATCTTTTTGGCTTAAGGATTTTGCCTGAGTATTTAGACAAATCTTTTTCGTATTCGCCGGTGCCTTTTACGATGTAGCCGGCATGAGTGTATTCTTCTCTAATATCGTGCGCAATGCTTGCACCGGCAGTAAATCTGCCCTTGATGTTTTTGTTGTTTGGATTTACCCATTCAACGCTGTTTAGAGTTGTAGCACCTTCCAAGTAGTTTACGCTCTTTTGAGTACCGCTTACAAGCAAAGTATCGTTAGTCGGTATTCTATAAATTACGCTTGAGCCGTTCTTTTCGTACAATTTATCGCCTGTCAATTTTGATTCGAAAGTTACGTTGTCTTTAATACCGTATTGGTAATCCACGCCGGCTGTAACCTTTTTGTTGTTTCCGCGATAAATATTTCCGCCTTCTCTAAAGAATCTGTTTTGGTAACCCCAAACACCTGCGTAAGCTGTTCCGCGTTGTTCTTTTTCGAACGGTCTGTTGCCGAAAACCGAATATCTTTCTTCTTTGATTAACTCAATTGTGCCATCTTCGTTAACTTCTTCCAACTTGATATTTTTTACTGGGTTTGGGAGTTGTACGTCACGCAATGTGTAATATCCTGCATAAGTATTAAGTAAAGTCGGCTCCAAATCGTTTACGGTCAAACGAACCAAGCTTGTCGGTTTTACATAGCCGTTAAGTTGTTGGGGCGGAGTTTTTTCGTAATCATAATTCCAAACTTGCGCACCGAAAATATTTGTACCAAGTGTTGAATCAACATCGCTCACACCTTTAACTTTACCTAATTCGTAAAAATATTTGTCTTTGCCTGTTTCTTTGTCTTTAACGCTGTTTTTGTAAGTTGCGCTTAAACCGCCGAACATAAACGCATCAGAGCGGTAGTGGTATTCAGTCGCTTCTACGCGATATTTACCGCCTAAAATGTTACCGTTAATGCTTGCTTGGGTTGCGCCTGAAAAAGTATCGTTAGTTGTGCTAAAGCCTTGACCGCGAACTCGCATGTTGTCGTTCAAAAGGTTTGAACGTAAACCGATTGTGTTTAAAGTGATTTTGCCTTGCGGTTTTGGACAAACTACATCTTGGTGCGCTCTAGGACCTTTGTCTTCTGCCGTAATAACGTTACTGCTGTGCAAAATCGGAATATCACGCTCGACATTTGCAACTATAGTCAGGTCATTAAAGTTAGTTTCTATCTTTGCGCCGAAGATTTTTGATGCAGTATCCGCTGTTATATAGGCTTCGTTAAACACGCCATCCATAATGCCCTGTTGAACAAAAGTTGTCGGATGGTTTGAAATTGCGTAATCATTTACAAAAACGCCTTTTTGAGAAACAACACCGTCTTTGCCGTCAAGAGTTTTGAAGGCAATAATTTTATCCACGCGGTTTGCGTTATATTGGATATTGAAAATATCGGCTAATTGTTTGAAAGGAACAAGAATTTCGTTCTTTTCGGTTAAAACGATTTCAACATCCTGATAAGCCATATCATTGATAGAAATATATGAGATAGTAGAATCAACAGCAAAAGCAGGCATGGTTAGCGCCAAGCCTATTGCTGCAATTATTAAGTTTTTCTTTATTCTATCTAACATGATGGCTTATTGGTTGAAAAAGTGAAGAGAGATATTCTCCCCTCGCCCCTTGTGGGAGAGGGGGTGGGGGTGAGGGGATACAGTGTTGCTGAGCGTTACAGATGCGGATGGGTTTCTATTAATGGAAAATGGAAAGTTGAAAATGGAAAATTGTTTTAAAATTTCTTATTTTCACTTTGTTTTACTTTCTTTAATTGATACCCATCCCAACCTGTCTTGGATTATTCGGGGTGTCGGCAGAGTAACGTCTGACCTCCACCTTACGGGCTTCGCCCTACCGAAAATCCGCTTCCCTGACAAGGGAAGGAGTTAACGCCCAATTCGCAAATCTCAGTCATTCCCTCCCCTTGGGGGAACGGATTTTCGGTAGGGCGTAAGCCCGTAAGAGCAAATAACATGGAAATAACAAATAAAATCCTTATGGATTTGTTGTTATTGGAATGTTATGCTCGCCCGAATAATCCAAGACAGGGTTAGGGAGAGGGTTTTATTAATTTTTTGGATTGCTTCGTCACCTGTTTAAACTGTCGTTCCGCGCAATGACTTGGCGTACAACTTCCAGACGTGCTGTCATTGCGAGCCTCGTGAGAGGCGTAGCAATCCATAAAACAAATAGCCTACGGCTCGAACCCTCATCCGAATTTCTAAGTTTCGCGAAGCTCAACTTGAAATTCTACCTTCTCCCTCGGAGAAGGACAAAACGCCAAACTCGCATTTTCGGTCATTCCCTCCCTTTGGGGGGGAGGGTTAGGGAGAGGGTTTTACTTTCCCTCATTTCTCTTCACTTTTTCAATGTTCAATTCTTCCACTTAGAGCATCCATGCCCTGAATTCTATTTAACATGCCTCCCCACCCCTTGAGGGCGGGGAAATGGTTCTTCTTGAGCGTGAGCGAAAGTTAGAACCATAGGGGCGGGGTTTGCCTTGTTACCCCACACCCGAAAATCTAAGTTTCGACCAAATGTCTCAACTTGATTTTCTACCCTCTCCCTCAAGGGGTGAGGGTTACTTGCTATAAGCCGTGAACGTGACCGTCGCTTGATAAGTCCCTGCTTGGTCTTGTCCAACGCTATATGTACCTTGCACCGGAGTTTGTCCCACGATGTGCGTTACAGTTCCGTTTGAACTGCTATTAACTTTTATTACGTAACAATCTCCGTATAAACCATAATTCTTTTGATACTCTGATGTCATTGGTTCAGAAGTTGTCACTGTTACAGGATAAGCAATTACATTTTCATTATTGCTTCCTCCTGATTTTGCATTTTCTATTGCTGCTGATGTTGGTGAACTTATAATATTCGCAAATAATAAACTACCATCATTCCCGTAAGCAGAAACCGTACCTTCATCAACAGGGATTGTAGCTTGTACTACAAAATCATAATCATCATCACTACCATTAGTTTGAATGCTGAAAACCGTATTTAAGCCTGTGCTAACACCAGTCATTGGATTTATTGAACCAGTGTCAATAGAAGAAGACTGTTTAGCAATTGCCACACTTGGCTGAACAGTCGTTTGTACTGACTGTTCAGCTTCTGCATAGCCATAACTTTTTACTGTACTGAATGATACAGTCATTATTAAAAATAATAATTTAAAAGTCGTTTTATTCATTGCTTCCTTATAGTGTAGCTTGAGTTAATGTTAATGTTGCTTGATAAGTACCGTCTGTATCAAGAGTTGAGAATGTTGAATCCAAAGCTGTTTGGTCTAATGTATAAGTAAATGTATAAATACCATTTGTCAAAGGATAATCAACATAAGTTGTTCCGTATTTTGGAGTTGGAGCAGTTGCACCGGTGTTAGCTACAATGTCAACTTTTGGAGTTACATGTACAGCAAACGCATTTGGATTTTCTTCTGATTTTGGTGAAGCTGATGCAGCACTTGCAATAGAAGTTGAATCAGGCATATTGCTTGTATTAGCAAATACTAAATAAAAATCACTTTCGCCAGTTGCTCTTAATGCGTTGTATTCGGATGAACCTGCTTTTGCTGTTAATTTAACCCCATTTGTTGCTTTTTTAATATTTGTAATAACTTGAAATTTAGCTAAAATAGGAGTTGTAATCTTCAAATTTGAATAATTATTTTCATATGTAACATTTGAAGAACGATTTGTTGCCTGAGTTGTAATATCAATAAATTCAGGTAACGTTAACTCTAATTGCGCAGAGTCAGTTGTCGTTTGTCCTGTTGCTGTACCAGGTGCTAAATTTTCTGCAAAAGCCGGATTTAAAAGAGCCAATGCAAATGCAATTGGGAGTAAGCGTACGATTTTTTTCATAGGGTAAACCTTCCTTTCTTAATTTGTATTTTACACTTTACCTTGTATATTTAAATTTGTTTCTTTCTTTATATAAGTTTTTTTACCGTTCGCATCAAAATATGAAACTATCAGCCTAACAGTATATTCACCATTTTCTTTGATTTTATCGACAGGCAATTTGTTTTTACTTATATAGTAGTTATTGTCACCAACAACACCACCAAACAAACTTGCTTCTTCAATAAGTTTTTTACCTTGTAATATTTGAGCCTTTATATCATAACGAATTTTGCTGTTACCTTTAGATACAATCTTCATATCTGTATAATAACCGTCTTTTTCTTTCACAATATTCAAATATTCGATTTCTGCAATTTTGGACACTTTACCTTTATCAATATAAACAGGAACGCCAACACGAGTTTTTACGATTAGTTGCGCACCAATGCCTGCTCTTCCGGTTGGCAAGTTCATTTCTTTAGGATTAACATCTTCTATATAAAGCATTGCTCTGCTTTCTCCGTCAGGCAATTGATTTAAGTTTGCTACATTGATACGTAATTTTTGAGCTTTGCCTTGAGCAACAGTAAATTCTGATGGTACAAAACGGATTTTTTTAGACAAATCATGTGCATCGTTTGTTGATTTATCAATCATTACAACTTCGCCTTTATTGTCGATTGTGAAATATCCGGGATAAACCTTGAAACGCATAGGGACTTGTGAATCACCCTTAACTTCAATCGCTGTTGTTACATAATTGCTTTTAAGTTTATTCGCATTAATCTCAATTTTCGTAGGTGAAACCGCGACTGACGCGAACGCAGGTACGGTCATCATTAGCGCGAGAGTTGTTGTTAGTATTTTTTTGTTTAGTGTCTTGAACATGTTATTTCCTTTTTTTGGGTCTTCCCCACCCCTTGAGGGCGGGGAAATGGTTCTTTTTGAGCGTGAGCGAAAGTTAGAACCATAGGGGCGGGGCTTGTCTTATTACCCCACACCCGCATTCGTAAGGCTCTTAAATTCGCCAACGACTGCTCCCTCTCCCTCAAGGGGTGAGGGTTTTGCGCCTAGCTTCCTTCTCTCAGAATATAGCGCACCTTGTTGTCATAATTGCCGGCAGGTAAAAACTTGCCGTCTTTTGTTTCGACCGAATACTCAACCGAAACGTATTCATTATTCGCCGGAGCTTTGCCCTTAGCTAAAATAATTTCTTTACCTTCCTGTAACAAAACTCTTTCTTGCAAGCGTTCGCCCACATTAGAAGAAGCTGTTACAGTTCTTACATAATAATTGCCCGCTCTTTCGCCAAAATTATCGGCATTTACAGACAATTCCCAATCACAATTAGAATTAATATAAACTAACGGTGATGTTTCATTTGTAACTTTTTTATTCTTATCAAACGCATCAGACGCCCCAACCGTAATCTTTGGAACTTCCCCATGCAAACTGATTTCTTGCATAGTCGGAACTAAAAACTGCAAATTAAACGTAGTAGTTGAAGCGATTTGATTTGTATCAACGTCTGTTGCCTGAACTTCAAAATTTATACTATAAGTTCCGGCCGGAACCATGCCAAAATCACGAATTTTGGCTGTCATATTTTTTGCGACTCCACCCATAGTCAAGCCGTCAAATATATTTGAGTATTCGTTATAACGCAAATACACATCTTCTCTGGTGTTATTGATATACAAATTATTTAGCGGAATAGAAACCTTGCCGTCAGAACTTCTTACAGCATCATCAAGCGGCCTCACCGCGATATTATACACATTTCCGTCGTCGCTATTGATTATCAAATTACGCTCAATGTTTTGTTGGCGTACAACTGTATCACCCTGATAGTCAACAATGACAAAGGATGCCTCAGATGGTGCGCTTAAGCAAAACGCAAATAATGCTGTAACCAATAACTTTTTCACTAAAAAATCTTTCTATATAGTAAAGTTCTTATTCTTATTGTAACAATTTGTAACAAAACCTCAATGCAAATTTGAATAAAATCATCCTTTTATACGACAGTTTGCAGAGAATATCCTCTTAAAAATGTACAACCTTGTTTTCATGTTTAACGGCAAATTTTGGAAAAACTTTAGGGATTTTTAGAATTTCGTTACAATGTGTTACAAATTGTCAAAAGAAGGATTAATAAGTTAATATAGACTAGAGGAGAATGGCATTAGCCTTATTTAAGGCTAAGCTGGATTTGGGGAAATCGTTTTGAAAAAATTAGCATTATCATTTTTTGTGCTTATATTAAGCACACTTGCGTCTTTTGCGGAAAGCAATACTGCAAGTGCGAATTTTAGCATAACTCTTCCTCGTTTTGTAAAAGTTGAAGCGGTTTCAAGTCCTGTACTTACTGCAAATATTACAGACAGAACAGGAAATTTATACTCACCGCTTTCAACAACATTCAAAGTTATTTCAAACAGCTCTGAAACTACAAATTTGTACCTAAAAGCAAATGTTATAACAGATGGCGGGTTTGAAGAAGCAATGTTTGAGCAAGGCGGAAGAGTGTATATCGCGTTTGCAAATCTTGCAAACAAGCCAAAATCGCAAGCTTTAGCGAATTGTAAAATGGGAGCTTTACCAAAAGACAGTCCCGGGATTGTTGCATATCCTGTGACTTCAATCATAGGCGCAAAGCACAAATACCTGCCGGGCAAAGGCAAGTATGAAGTTTACGCAGAAAACGGCACAACTTTTGTAACCGTAAATGTCGGCTCAAATGTTTTAAGGTCGTCGTTTGCAGGTAATGATCCGAAAGGGTTCTATCAGGCGGTGTTGTCGCTGACGGAAGCGGATATATAATTTTGGAAACCCGCCCCTTGAGGGAGGGTCGAAATCTTTGATTTCGGGGTGGGGTCTTATATATTTGAGGAACAACCCCTCCCCGCATTTCTAGCTTTCGCATAGCTCAAGCAGAACTGCTCCCCTCCCTCAAGGGGTGGGGATAAAAAAGAAAAAATGGAAGTAAAAAAGAAGAGGAGAAAACTTAATACAAAATTGGCGGCTGCTTCGCTGTTAGCAGCGTATTTGAGTTGCGCTCCGATTTTTGCTATCAATATCATAATGAGTGCAGAACCTCAATATTCAGAACTCCTCGCACTTGCGAATGACACAACTATCACAACCCAAAAAGAAGAATTCACACCGTTTTTAATATCCTCTGCTCCAAATTTCAGCTGTTTTGAAACTCCTCAAGCAAAACCGATAAAACTGGTTAATCCGCTGTATTTAGACACTACTAAAACAGTCAAGCCCGTTATTAAAACGACAAAATTAATTCCCTACAACGGCGAATTAAGTGAAGCCGATTATTTCTCCTCTGAAATAGACGAAAACGCCCCAACACCCCTACCAACATTAAATACAACCACGGACGAAGTTCCAACCCAAGTTGCGACACCACCGCCGCTTCAAGGAGACACACAAGAAAATTCAGATTTCTTTGCGCCGCCTAACGTTGCAGACGAGCCTCTTCCAAACATTGAAACAGCGGAAGAGTCGACTTATGTTGCGGGAGTTGACACAAACAACGTAGAACAAGTTGATTTGGAAGGCAAAATTATTAGCGATATTGAATTTCGTGGTCTGCGTCTGCTTTCTCCCGAAATAATTTCCTCAAAAATCAAAACCCAATCAGGTTCTTTGTTTAACGAAGATTTGCTGCAACAGGATTTGCAGCGCATTTATGCTATCGGATTTTTCACTGATAAAATGGCGATTGAGCCAACCCTAAATTCAGATGATACAGTTACTCTAACGTTTGAACTCCAAGAAAATATTGCAGTTTCTGACGTTTCGATTGTCGGTAATACCGTAATTTCCACAATGGAATTAATGCCGTTTGTAATGCCATTAAAAGGACTTCCTCAAAATATCACCAACATAAATACGGCAATTGATAACATGACCGGTTACTATCACAAAAAAGGCTACATATTAGCCGGCATAAGCTCGGTTGACGATGATCCTGACGGCGCATTAACTTTTACGCTCACAGAAGGTATTATTGACAAAATCCTAATCGAAGGTAACGAAAAAACGAAGGATTATGTTATCGAGCGTAACATTATGACGCAACCGGGGACTGTCTACAACGAAAACTACCTCAAAGAAGATTTAGGCAGAATTTATTCGACAAAAATCTTCAAAGAAGTAGACAGGCAAATTCTCCCAAGCGACACTGTGGATGGCGAATACAACGTCAAAGTCGTTGTAAAAGAAGACAGTTCAAACAGTTTAGCGATAGGTGGTGGTATTGATAACGGATTGGGTGCATTCGGTTCTTTAACAATAAGCGAAAATAACTTCCTCGGCAGAGGTCAAAAGCTTTCTGCAACAGGGATTTTAGGCTCAGGGATTTTACTAAGTGACGCTTCAATCAAAAACAGAATGAATTACCAATTTGAATTGAATTTCTTTGAACCTCATTTCTTGAATGCCGATAATTCACTTATGAGCAAGCTTTATTACCGCGATATGGGCAGTTGGCAAGTTCCGCTTGCTATTGAGCGTCGGTTTGGCATAAGCGCGGGTGTTGAACATAAATTCCGAAGCGTAGAAGGTGTTACGGCTGATTTTACGACAGGTATTGAACATATTAGCATGAGCGAAGGCGACTATAACAAGATTTCCCGAATGTACACAATTAGAGGGTTAGACATTGTTCAAAGAGCTAAGCAATTGACAGGCGGTACATTTATTAACTTTGCTCCAGGTATAAAATATTCAACGCTTGATTCGGATGAAAACCCGAGAAACGGTATTGTTGCAAATGCCAAGTATATTGAAGCTGTCGGTATAAGTTCGATTAAAAATACCAACGGACGAATTGCAGGCGGCATCACCAAATATTTCCCTGTCCTCAAGAAATCATCATTTGCCTTGAATGCAAGAGGCGGTATTAAGGTTCACGGCGACGACATGCCTGAAGTTATGGCGTTTAGGCTTGGCGGTCCTTATTCAATCAGAGGTTTCAAAATGAGTGGAGTCGGCTCAGGTGATGCGTTCATCATGGGTTCTGCAGAACTTGCTACACCACTACCGTTTTCAGACAGAGTTAAGTGGGATTTCTTCCAAAAAATCCGCTTAACATTCTTCGTTGATGCAGGTAAAGTCTTTGACCCGACAATTTCAAGCAGATTGTATGATAGACCTATGAGCGCAATTACCGCAGGTGTTGGTTTGAAAGTCTACGTTCCGGGCATTGGTCCGATTTCGGTTGATTACGGTATACCGATTACAAATCCGGGAAGCTACGGTTCAAAGAACGGCTACTTTACGTTTGGTACAGGCGGGATGAATTATTACGGATATTAGCCCCAAAAATATCAGATAAACCAATTGCAAAGTTTTTCTCTGCACAAATCTTCTTCAAGTTCTTGAATAATGTTTGTCCTTGTCATTTCATAAGTTACTGGAGTTATAGAGATTTTATTATTACGAACGGCTGCAATATCAGTAGACGCATTTTCAGGTTCGTTTACCAATTCTCCAGCCATCCAATAATAAACTTTTCCGCGAGGGTCTACTCGCTTTTCATAAGCATCCGTAAACATTCTGCTTCCGAGTTCAGTTGCTTCGACTCCGCCGATATCTTCTTTTTCAAGCCCAGGAACATTTACATTTAAAATTGTTTTTGATGGGAATTTTTTAATATCAATCTTATCTAAAAGTGTAGCAATGAATTCTGCCGCTACTTTGAAAGACTCATATTCCGTACTCATACTGGCTAGAGATGTGGCAATACTCGGATAGCCCATCATTGCACCTTCCATCGCACAGCTAACAGTTCCTGAATACAAAATGTCCGCACCTAAATTAGGCCCGTGATTTATGCCTGAAATCACTAAATCCGGAAGTTCATCTTGTTCTAAAATTGCGTTTATTGCAAGCTTTACACAATCCCCGGGAGTTCCCGTTGTCATCCAACAACGCTTTGCACCGTATTTTGCATCAACTTCTTCCACTCTCAAAGGAGTTTGAAGAGTCAAGGAATGTCCTGCAGCACTTCTTTCCCTATCAGGTGCAACTACATAAACCTCATGACAAGGCGAAAGAGCTTCTATCAAGGCTCTAATACCATTAGCTAAGATTCCATCGTCGTTAGATATAAGTATTTTCATATAAAAATCTCCTAGTAGTTCAATTATATCAAAAACATTTCTGTTATAAATTGTCCTAATATCCCCCAATTGGGTATAACAGAATTGCTTAGGTGACTAATATCTATTTGACGAACTTTTTTATTTAATTTACTTAAAAGAAAGGAAGTTAAATATGATAAAACCAATTTTTACAAAATTTACACCTATTAAAAACTTTGATTCGATTGTTAAACAAAGAAAGCAACCAATCAAATTTTTCAGATTTGATACTCCTACAGGGTTTACCAAAGATGAATTTGTTCATAGCGTAAAACAATCTAAAGCAGAAATCCCTGAAATTTACTATTAAATTTGGAGACTATTCCCCAAACAAATTCAATTGCGGTGCTTGAACTTCGATTTCAGCATCAACTTTTGCTTTTGATTTTCCTTTTGCTAGATTCTTAGAAAAATCTCTCTGCATTCTGCTCATAAGTTCTTCCGAACGCTTAACAACAGAGTTTGGCAAACCTGCCATTTTAGCAACCTGAATACCATAGCTCTTACTTGCACCGCCTTGAACAATTTTACGCAAGAACTCGATTTCTCCGTTTTCTTCGCTCACGGTTATTCTGTAATTCTTTATTTGCGGATAAGAATTGGTCATAACGTTCAATTCGTGGTAATGGGTTGCAAAAATACATCTCGCACCGATTTTTCCTGCGATATATTCGGCAACTGACCAAGCAATAGCAACGCCGTCATAAGTGCTTGTTCCACGTCCGATTTCGTCAATCAAAATAAGGCTTTTATCTGTTGCACTATTCAAAATGTAAGCCGTTTCGGTCATTTCAACCATAAATGTTGATTTGCCCAGTGTTAAATCGTCGCTTGCACCGACACGCGTAAAGATTTTATCAATAATACCGATTTTACCAAAGTCAGCAGGAATAAATGAACCGATTTGCGCGAGTATCGCAATAAGTGCATTTTGGCGCATATAAGTTGATTTACCTGCCATATTAGGCCCTGTTAAAATCATAAATTCTGTTTTTGATTTATCGGAGCTTGAAAGCTCAATATCGTTCGCTACATAAGTTCCGAGTGGAAGAATTTTTTCTAAAACAGGATGTCTGCCGTTTTTGATAAAGAAATCACCGCTTTCATCAAGTTCAGGACAAGTATAATTTTGTTCAACCGCAATTTCTGCAAATGAAGTGAATACATCAAGTTCAGAAACACATTCTGCGGTTTCTCTGATAACCGTTACAAACTCTTTAGAATAATTTCTAAAATCGCTGAACAGTTTGTATTCCAATTCAAATGCTTTAACTTGAGCCGTCAAAACTTCATCTTCGTGTTTTTTTAGTTCATCCGTAATAAATCTTTCTGCTCCTGAAAGTGTTTGTTTTCGGATATAATCAGGAGGAACTTTGCTCAAATTGGAATTAGTAACTTCAATAAAGTAGCCAAAAACTCTGTTGTAACCGACTTTCAGGATATTAATTCCTGTTCTGTCTTTTTCTCTTTGTTCAAATTCTTTAAGCCAGCTTTCGCCGTTGCACATCAAATCGCGCAAGTAATCCAAATCAGAGCTTACGCCTTGTTTTACCAAACCGCCTTCTTTAATCGTGATTGGCGCGTCTTCACTGATGGTGCGCTCTATCAAATTCGCATAATCGTTCAAACTATCAAGCTCGTTTTCAATTTTATCGAAAACAGAAAGCCCAATGCTTTTTGCAACATTCACCAAATCAGGCAAAGCTTGAAGTGAAGTTTTTATGCTCAAAAAATCTCTCGGATTAGCCGTACCGTTGCTCAGGCGTGTTGAAAGTCTTTGAATATCATAAATATTTTTTAATTGACGTTCGATTTCGTAACGTTCGTTGGAATTTTCAACCAAACGTTTTACAACCTCCTGACGTTTCAGAATTCGGTTCAAATCCTTTAGAGGCTGACAAATCCAAGATTTTAGAAGTCGTGCGCCCATATTTGTATTTGTTTTATCAATCGCCCAAAGTAGAGAACCATATTTATTTTTCTCTCTCAACGTTTCGGTTAATTCAAGGTTTTTACGCGTATTAGCGTCAATTGCCATATATTCTGAAAGTTCGTAAGTTTCAATTCTTTCAAACTTCGGAAATCCTTCTTTTAGATTTTCCCAAATATACGCAAGCAATCCTGCCGCTGCTCTATAACCTATCGGGCAAGAATTGTAGCCGATTGCATCAAGTGAGCTGATTTTAAACACCTGCTGTAAATTGTTTTTTGCAAAATCTTCTTCAAAAACTTTTGCAGGAACTTTTGAGCAGTTATAAAGCTTTGTAATCTCGTCAGGCAAATCAACTGTTTCTTCAGGTACGATTTGGAACGGTTGAAGCTTCATTTTTTTAGCAGGTGCAACGATTTCCGCAGGCTGAATACGAGCAAGTTCCGTAATAAGAGTTTCTGAGGTTAATTCAGAAGCTTTAAATTCGCCTGTTGAAATATCTGTGTACGCAAAGCCCCATTTTTCACCGTTTTTAAAAATAGCACACATATAATTGTTGCTGTTTTGGTTCAAAAAGTTACTTTCTAAAAGCGTTCCTGCCGTAATAATTCTGACAACGCCACGTTTAACAATACCTTTAGCCTGTTTTGGGTCTTCCAATTGTTCGCAAATTGCAACTTTGATGTCTTTAGCAACAAGTTTTTCCAAATAACCGTCAACCGCTTTAATCGGAATACCTGCAAGCGGAATTCTACCCAATTTTGCACCGCAATCACGCCCTGTCAGAGTCAATTCAAGTTCACGTGACATAGTTACCGCGTCTTCAAAAAAAGTTTCGTAAAAATCACCCATTCTATATAAAAGCAAACAATCAGGGTGTTCTTTTTTTATTTCCAAATATCTCTGCATCGCAGGTGTAGCGTCTTCTACACAAACATCAGTTGTATTTACTAGATTAATTTCAGGCTTTGTCATACCAATAATTGTACATAATATAATATAGCGGTGCAAGTTTTATTTGTAAAACTTTACGTTTCATTATGGTATAATTTAAGCCACGAGGTATAAATATGTTTAGATTAATTAAAATAATTTTTAATGCATTTCTTCTTGTACTTGCAATTATGGGATTTAACGCTATTGGCGGACAAAAATATGTTGAAGCGGTAAAAGTCAGCGTTGGAAATTTTATCCAAGAGCATGCGTTTGAAAGTGCAAAAAAAATCGGCAATTTTTCTAATCTGAACGAAGAATATCAAATTGATAACGCTGTAAACCTTGTAGGCTACAAAGCAGTGCTTGCCGAGCATAAAGCTTCCGGTCAAAAGATGATTATTGTGGATTCAGGTAAAAAACCTTTATTAACTCAAGAAGATATTAAAAGTTCACAAGTTGAAACGAAGTTAAAAGATTTATCCGAAAAATTTAAGTATCAGGCAATAACAGTCCAAGATATAAAAGTTACAAATCGCGGGACAATGAAAGTTTACGGAAAGCAAGTTCCTTATGCAAAATTTGACGCACACGTTACAAAGCTTCCGTTTTCTGATGTTTCAGGCATAGTTGCAAGTGTTACAACTTCTGACGGTTCAGAAAAACTTGCTCTTTCTATCAGCGAAAAGAAAAAGTATTCACAGCTGATTACAAACGAATTTTATAGAGGCGTAGAAGAAAATTAATTTCCAATTACAAACTCAAGTAATATTCTTTTAATAATTTAGCATCATCTTCAATATTGGGACTTTCACAAACGACAGCACCTTTTACACCAAAAGCTTTGAAGGCTTTTAATAAGTCTTTGTAATTAAAATCAGACTCTTCCAAGTTTAAATGTTTCTTTTCGCCTTTTGCACCATATTCAATACCCGCAATATGAGCGTGGAAATTGTCTAGTGCAACTTGACCAAGCTCTTTACCGATTGTTTCAAAGACTTTTGAAAACTCATCATAAGTATTCATTATACCATTATATCTGGCATGGAGATGTGAAAAATCCACGCAAGGCAAAACTTGTTCAAACTCTTTAGAAAGTCTTACAATTTCTTCTAAATCGCCCCATTGAGTAGCTTTACCTGTTGTTTCGGGTCTAATCCAAATTTTGTTGTTTGTTTTAGCAAGCGCGTCTACAATAATTTGAGTTTGTTTTGCAACCTGTTTATATACAAGCTCTGCATCCATTCCCAAATAATAAGCCGCATGGTAAGTTATACTGTAACCGCCAAGTTCATTTGCAGTTTCTGCTGTTTCAATAATTCTCTGTGTGCTTGCTTCAACTTTTTCTTCTTCTCTTGCGTTCAAGTTTACATAAAAAGGAGCATGTGCAGTGATTACTTTTTTAGAATTACCGACAGCTTCACGACTTTTGTCACTTATTCTGACTCCGCGTACAAATTCCAACTCAAGGCCGTCCAAATTCATATCATCAAGAACTTTAAAACCGACTTCATATCCTTTGCCTTCTGCCTTAAGCGGTACGCCTGCTGTTAGAAAATTCAATTTATCCATAATCTTACCTTATTACTTAAACTCTTCCCCGATTTTCGGATTAACAATTCTGATAAAATCTTTGCTGTCGCCCATAAAGAAGCTTCCAAACTGCATTACGGTTGGCGCAATCAATCCTTTTGATGTTGCAATGAAAAATCTATCGTCTTCGATTTTTGCAACAGTTCCTGCAGGGTGTGGAACGCAAAACGCGTCAGAAGCAACTTCTACCTTCATAATTTTCATCATATTACCGCGAAAAGTTGTACTTGCAAGTATGAACGGGTTTAATGCTCTTACAAAGCACTCAATTTCTTCTGCGGTTCTATTGTAATTTATAAATAATTCCTGCTCGCTCAAGCCTTTTCCTGAAATAAAATCTCCGTTTGGCTGTTTTATTCTTGGCAAAGGCTGATTTTCATAAGCTCTCAAAACTTGCAAAAGAAGCTCAATTCCAATAACATTAAGTTCATTGAAAATCGTACCCATCGTTGCTTTTGAATGAATGTGATAAGGTTTTTGTGCAATAATATCGCCCGTATCAAACCTGTCATCCATAAAATGAATAGTAACGCCGGTTTCGGTTTCACCGTTCATAATTACTCTGGAATAAGGGTTTCCACCTCTGTATTTCGGAAGCATTGAAGGGTGAACGTTGATAAATCCGTCCTTTGTAGCTTCTAAAAGAATTCGAGGAATTTTGTAATTAAACGAACAAACAACCGCGGCATCAACATTCAATGCACGGATTTTTTCGATTAATTGAGGCTCGTCCAACTCGTCATAATCAATATAATTTAATCTTCTTGAATAAACGAAATTTTTGAAATCGTAATACATGTTATGGTCTTTTTTAGGGCCTAGCACGCCAACAATATTAACGCCTGCCATCAACAGACCATCAAGCCCGATATAAGCCATATCAGGAATTCCAACAAAAAGTATTCGTTTTTTAAACATCGTTCTATTGAACATTAAACACTAACCTTTGCCTTAATCATATTTTCAAGAATTTTTGAACAGTCGTTAACCATATTTGTGCAGTGAGCTTTTCTTTCAGGAGATGCCATATCCATTCCTCTTGTCAAAACTCTGCAACAAGTAGCTTTGTGAGTTTTTGTGAATTCTGAAATAAATTCTCTTGCAGCAGGTCTTGCCAGAACATCGTTTCCTGCTTGGTTTTCTCGACCGAATAAGTAACCTAAAACTATTTGTGAACCTGCAATTGCACCGCACAAACAGCCTGAACCCATTCCGCCGGAAAAAGAAGTTGCAACAGGCAAAAGTTCTTTTGGAACTAAACCTTTTTCGATTGCTTCCATAACTATACTTTCGGAACAAGAATAACCTTGATTAAAATATTCAGCTGCTTTCACTTTTTCGTCCTCGCTTTATTTTATATTACCATTAAATCTGAATTTTAACCAGAGGGCAAAAGTGAATATTACTATTTTAATCTTTCTAAAGGATTTTTTGCTCCCATTGATGGCAAAAATCTAACATCCAAAAGTTTGTAGTCTTTTATTTTTCCAAGTTTATTTCTTATTATTTCAAATTTTGTATGCAATATATATGCAATATTATTTTCATCTTTAATTTGGCTTCCGTCATATTTTACGAAGTCCAAACCTTTTCTATTATAAAGATTTACTGCACTAATAGTTTTTTCTGAGTATGGATGATTATACAATTCTTGTGCTTGCGCTCTCTTTCTGCCAATATTTTTTGCTAAATATTCTTCGAATATTCCAACGTCTGTACCAGAAATAATATATGACACAGAAGTAAATTTTTGGAGGTTATTCGCTATCCTATTATAAAAAGAGCGTACATGCGGAATATTTCTATAATCAGCATCCGTTGTTCCAATATAAGCACGAATCTTTTGCTCAACAGGGTTTAATGGTTTCTTACTCTCTGCTAGAGGCTTATTTAACACTCTCACCAACTTACCTTGTAATTTTTTTACCAATTCTAAATTCGACACCGGGGCAAAACTACCATTTACTTCTGCTACCCAATGAACGACCGGATATGTTGATTTAAAATTTGTATTACAATAGTTAGTTGATATTTGCATAGAATACACCCTTACGCATTTGTTTTAAGTTTTCTTTGAGGTTTTACTTTTCCATATTGTTCAATTTTAGCTTCATACAAGTGATTGTAATATTTTCTTGCATCTCTAGCTTTATATTCAGGATTTAATTTCTTATCTTTTGCAATTTTTGCATCTGCTTTATCTATCATTGCAATGATATCTTTAATTTCAAACATACGTGTATTGTCTACATTACGTTTTTTAAGCAAGTAGTTTACAAATTTCTTATTATTACCATTAATTCTTAAATATAAACCAAGAACATCTTGATTTGCGGAACGAATTCTTCTTTTTCCTACAGCTCTATCAGCTTTTCTTGTATCAGCTACAGAAGCAAAAATTTCAGGAAGCATTGCTAATCTCATTTTTGTTGCATTTTTTGTATATAAATCACTCTGTCTTGAAAGAGTTTTTGCGCCTAATTTTGGAGTTACAAAATTAAGAACATTATTTGCTACAATCTGTTTTAAAGCCCTAGGAGAAACATGTTCTTTTTGGATTTCTTTAACATTTTTAGCCAAAACATTCACATTTGATGGTTTTGAAGTATTTTCTGACGCTGCATCCAATGCCTTATCTGCTGTTGTAGAAAGTGACATTGCGGAGATTGAGTCTGAAGTTAATTTATTTCTTAATATATTAATATAATTTTCTATTTTTAAATATGCTTTTTTAAAAATAGAATATGACGGTCCGAAACCATAAGCTACTCGTTCATATTCTCGAGCCTTAAATTTTTTGATATCATAAAACGGATCTTTTATATTTTGTTTTAATACAGTATTTCTTTCCTCTTCTTTAGTACTATGAATAATTTTCCAAGCATTTTTTCTAAAAATATCCAATTGCTTTGTTGAAAAATTGTTTAAAACATTATCTACTTGTTGTGGTGTATAATTTACAAATTCGACTAAAGATTTTTCCAAAAAACGTTTGGCATGTTTATCATTATCTGCTTTTTCGAAAATTCTTACCAAAGCAGCATAAGTTTCTTGTCTATTAGAATCCTCTAAAGAATGAAATGAATAATCAAATGCTCTTAATAGATTTTTACGTAACTTCAAATTCTTTTTATTCAAAGTTTGCAAAGATATTAAAATATCTTTATCTGCACCACCATTAAGCATTTCCTCTGTTAAGCCTAAATGGTGCGATAAAGATTTCATAAAATTGCTTGTATATTGGTTATAAATTTCAAAATAAACGTCTTTGTTTAATACATCTGTACCTTTCAATCTAAATTCATTTTGTATCTTTTTCTTATTAAGCTTTAATTGGAATAAATCTTTATCATAAGTTCTTGATTCAAAAAGAGTATCCAATTGCTTAACAGCATCAGGATTATCTTTATTCAAAATTAGAAAAGGTTTTATATCAGAATACTTCTTAACATATTCTTTTTTAAAAGGTGATTCCAAAAGTTTATAAGCTAATGTTTTTGGAGAATTGTCCTTAGATTTCAACACTTCATCGTTTAACTGTTTTACAAATTGCAATGTTTTTAAATCACCGTTTGAATCGATTAAAACTTTTGCCAAGTCTGAAAAAGAATTTGAAAAACGTTCTACTAAGTCATAATGAATCGGTTTTGGCTTTTTTATATTTTGAAAAATGGTGTTTATAGTTCTTGAATCTTCTACCTCTTCCGGTCTTCTGTAAAAATTGAATTGGTTATATTTTTCTACCAATGAATCTAAAAAATACATCTTTTTTTCTGACGCATTTTTAGACATTTCTGCAATATCACTCAAATTCTGATGTAAAATTTCTGCAGCTTTTTGTTGAATATATTTTCTTCTTTTTAAACTAAGTCCACGACCTTGGAATTGGACTTGACTATAACCATCTATTCTATTCATATTTATATCCCTTTTTCCTTATTTTTTTTATTTTATATTTTATATAAAACCTGTAAAAATATTTTTTGCTAGTCCTAGATATTGTACGCAATAAATCTACACAATTCAATAATTCTTTCAGGATAAATTCCAATAAGCATGGTAACAATAGCCGTTACGACGAGTACAAATTTTTGTGAAAAATTCGCGTTTAGAGTCGGAACAAACGTATTTTTGTCACATTCTGCAAATAATGGAAGCAGAATTTTTAAATAATAATAAAGCGCAATAACGGTTAACAGTAAAAGTGCGAGCAAAAACGGAACAAAGATTAATCCAGAATTTGCAATTGCTGTGAATAAATAAATTTTTGCAATAAATCCTGATGTAATAGGAATTCCGGCTAAAGCCAGTATTGAAATCGCGTAAGCACCTGTTAAGCCATGGTTTTTGTAGAAAATACCTTTAAAATCTTCTACGTTCATAGAATTTTTGTCGCCATAAATATTTAAAAACGCAAAAACTGAGATATTCATAATCACGTAGCAAGCAAGATAAAAAATTACCGTAGAAAGATTATAAACAGATACAAGACTCGCCGCTAGAAGCGCGTAAGCTGAGTTTGCAGAGGCAGAACACGCCAAAATCACTTTGACATTGTGTTCGCGAATTGCGTAAGTATTCGCCCAAAGTGCTGTAATTAAAGCTATTATTGCAACCGCAAAAGTCAGTTCAAAGCTGTTACTCAAAGGGAAAACCAAAAGTCTGCATAAGATTCCAAAAATTGCAAGTTTTGGGATTGTTGACAAAAACGCCAAAATTGAAGTTCCCGTGCCTTTATAAACATCAATTATCCAGTTTGCAAACGGAAATATCGCAAGTCTGGAAATAAGTCCTAATACTATCATTATGGCTGAAATTGAGTACATAATTGAAGGTTCTTGATTAGATATAACTTCATAAATTTTTGTAAGATTCAATGAACCTGTAATTCCATATAAATATGAAACTCCAAACAAAAATACACCGCTTGAGATTGCAGAAGTCAATAAATACTTAAAGCTTGCTTCTTTTGAATAATAGCCTTTTGAAGATGCTATCAAAAAATAAGTTGAAAAACTCATTAATTCAACTGACACAAAAAGAATCAAAAAATCGTTCGCGGAAATTATATTCATAGCCGCAAAAACAGCTGTCAAAAGAATTGCGTGAAAAGTATATGCGTGGCGTTTCATTGTTTTAAAAAGATTTTTAGTGAGAAGTGCAACAAAAAATCCGCACAATAGGATTGCAAAATCAAATAACAAAGTGTAACTGTCTGTCATCAACGAGTTGCGAAACGCAAAATATTGCGGTTCTGTTTGCACAGTTGAAAGAAAAACAATGCTTAATGAAATTCCGACAATTGAAATTAAGCGCGCAAAGCGGAATTTTCTCGGATTTACGCACATAGATAAAATCAGTTGAAGGATTATAAAAAATCCTAAACAGGTTTGTGGAAGAAGTACATTAAATATATCGTTTAGCATTGTTTACCTTTCTTTATGGTTTCCCCGCCCCTTGAGGGAGGGGAAGTGGTTCTTCTTGAGTGTTAACGAAAGTTAGAACCACAGGGGTGGGGTATTTTCCCCTCACCCGAATTTCTAAGTTTCAACCTATCATTCCCAATATTGCGTTCGGATACAATCCAAAAATTACCAAGCCGGCGAGAATTGCGGCAAGAATCAAAAATTCATGGACTGATATATCGTTGATTTTTTCGTATTCAGGCTTAAGCTCTGCAAAAAATCCTCGGTGCAAGAATTTTAGCATATAACAAGAGCTTAAAATCAACAATGGTAGAGAAAATACGGCTGTGAATTTCAAAACTTCGCTCAAGTCGGAATTCATCGCACCGATTATTGTCAAGATTTCACTCACGAACGGTGCAAACGCAGGAACTCCGATTGAAGCCAAAACAATTAGCGTTGCAAAACCGAACAAGCGTGGCATAACTGTTGCAACTCCGCCAAGAGTATTGATATCTCTGTTTTTAAATCTCAAATAAACAATTCCCGCAACCATAAACAGACCGCAAGTTACAAGCGCGTGCGCTACCATGTGGAAAACTGATGCTGAAAGTCCGATTTTATCAAACGCGCAAAGACCTAACAGGATTAAACCCATATTTGAGATACTTGAATAAGCTACAATGCGCTTAATATCAGTCTGTGCGTAAGCAATAAATGCAGTATAGATTATATTTATCAGAGCAAAAATTGCCAACGAAGGTGCAAGCCAATGGAATGAAACAGGCATGGTTTCATAATTAAATCTGTAAATACCATACGCACCCGTCTTAAGCAAAACACCGGCTAAAATCATACTTACGGGAGTAGGTGCATTAGTGTGTGCGTCAGGTAACCAAGTGTGCAAAGGCACAATCGGAAGTTTCACGCCAAAACCGATAAGAAGGCAAATTGCTATTAGATTTTGGATATAATCAGGTATTGCAGAATCTACAATATCCGCAAAATTTGCTGATAAAATTCCGTTTGAAATAAAGTTATAGTAATGCAAAAGTAAGATACCCAAAAGCATTACCATACTGCCTAAGAATGTAAACAGAACATATTTTACGGCAGATTTTTTAGCATTTTCAGCGTGTGCTTCATCCTCTTCTCTCCATTTTCCGCCGATTAAGAAGTATGCAGGAATAAGTTCTAATTCCCAGAACAAGAAGAATACGAACATATCAGACGCCGTAAAAATACCGAGAATTGATGACATTAAAAGTAAAAGCATTGAGTAATAAAACTTGTGGCTTTTTCTTATGTTTAATTTGCTTGCAAAAGCTGCAAGTAAAAATACAAACGAAGTTAAAACCGTTAAAATCATTGATACGGAATCAATTTGGAAAGCAAACTTAACACCGATTGATTGCACCCAATCAAGTCCGAAAAAGTGAATTTCGCTCACATAAGGATTTGCGGCATCAAAGCATGCCAGCATCAAAACTGAATACAAAAAGTGGAACAGGCAAACGCTTTTTGTAAAACGGCGCACAACTATTTCGTTTTTTGTAAACAGAGGTGATATCACAAAGAGTGATACTACAAGTGGCATGAATATTAAAAATGGTATTGATAAAAATATGTTCATCGTTTTCTCCGTTATTATTTTGTTTGGTCATCCCCGCCCCTTGAGGGAGGGGAAACAGTTCTTCTTGAGCTTGAGCGAAAGTTAGAACTGTAAGGGTGGGGTTTGTTTGCGTGGTAAAAAGTTTTTACCCCACCCCGAAATCAAAGATTTCGACCCTCCCTCAAGGGGAGGGTAACCCGAGCTACCCAACCCCCATTTGGCTAAGCACCCATTTGTACGTCACAATTACGAACGTTATAACTATTGTAACCAAAATAAACGCATACGCATTATACGTTTGTACATTTCCGCTCTGCAATATGGAATCTGTTTCAGAAATCTTTTTAGAACCGTTCGCTACAATGTTTACAACGCCATTCATTATGTATGTTTCAATAAAATCAGAAACCTTGACGCCAAATTTTAAAACCGCACCAAAAGGCTTATAGTTGCTTAAAATCTTCACGTCAACAAAATCGCAAGCTAAGGCGATTTTTTCATAAACAAAACTTAAAACATGATTGTAGAATTTCTCTAAAAGTTTTGGAGTTTTTGTTAATTTTGTAAGCCAGTTTTTTGTATAACAAATATAGACGAAAATCCAACCTGCAAGCGCTGTATAAAAAGGTTCTGCAATTTTGTATTCGCTATGACGTCTTATAAAGAAATAAAACGCAATATTTAAAACGAATAATATAGCAATCGGCAAATACTCTGCCCAATCGATTTTGTTTTCCAATTTTTCGTCTGAAATCATCAATATAGAAATTCTAATTATATAAAAGGCTGTCATAAAGGAAGCTACGCAGAATAAAACAGCGCCTATTCCGCTAAGTGAGCCAAACAAAATTTCTTTAGCGACCATGCCTGAAAAGATTAAACCTGAAAGGCTGAGCGCACCGAGCAAAAATGTAACATATACGACATAGCTGTTTTTTGTAGCTAATGACAAAAACAGCATCGATTTAATTAGAGCGTGAGCAATTAAAAATACAACTACGGCTTTCACGTTTTGCACTCCGACTGCTAAAAACATCAAGCCTAAATTCGCAGAAGTTGAATATGCCAAAACTTTTTTAGGATGAGTTTCAATAGAAGCTAGAATTGAACAAATAAGTGCAGTTAAGAGTCCTAAACTCATTATAAAAGTGAGTAAATTGTTATCTAAGCTAAAAAACGGTAACATTCTTATAAGCAAATAAACGCCTGCTACAACCATTGTTGCAGAGTGTAAAAGCGCACTAACAGGAAGTTTTGCTTCCATAGCATCCTGTAACCAAGTATAAAACGGAAATTGAGCAGATTTTACACTTGCGCCTACAATAAACAAACCGCAAATCAAATAAAACATAGGTGTTGAAGTGTACGCGTTCAAAAGCGTTGAAATCGCATTCATATCTTCAAACGAAAGTGACGCAAAAGAAGAATTTCCTGAATATGTATACATAAAATAAGAAAGCGAAATTATACCGGCGATTAAAGCAGTATCGCCAACTCTATTCATCAAAAATACTCGTCTTGAAGCTTCGGATTTTTCTTTCTTTTTGTAGTCAAAACCAATTAGCAAATATGACATTACTCCGACAAGTTCCCAGAAAAAATACATTTGAAAAAGGTTTGGACTAAATAAAAGCCCAGCCATTGTGAAATTAAACAGATTCAGGTACGCGAAAAATCTGTAATTTTTCTCTTCGTTTTTCATGTAAGCAATTGAAAATGCTTGCACCAAAAAACTTATTACAAACAAGCAAAGTGCAATGATGAGTGACAATTTGTCGATATGCACACCGCAAGTTATTATGAAATTGTTTATTTTGATGAATGGAATGCTTTGTTCGATGGTTTCACCGACTTGCAGTAGGCTTACAGAACAAAGTAACGCTCCTAAAAATGAGGACAGAAGTGTTAATGTATAAATAATTCTTTTGTTTACATAAACAGAAAAAAATCTTCCGCACATTATGATTAAAAATATCCATAATGGCAAGAGTAAAATAAGGTATGTATTGTCTAGTATAACGTTAGGCATAATTTATTTTTTCCGCTCTCTTTTTACAAATCAGTATACTTTTCTATATTATCACTTTCTTTTTTCTTAAACATAAGATAAAAGATATAAAGTGCAACTGCGAGTTCTACTGCGCCTAAGCCGATATAAAACAAAGACATAACGTAGCCTTCGAAATTTACGTTGTCGCAGAATGTCGCAAATGTAATGAAATTGATATTTATACCCAAAAGCATAAATTCAATTGATATTAGAATTTTTATAACGCTCTTCAAGAGAACCGAACCAATTAAACCAATAAGGAAAAGTGCTAAACCTATGAACAAATAATGGTAAAGTGTTATAGCCATACTATTCTTTTCCTTTCCTATCTAAGATTGAAATTCCTGCAATCACAATCAAAAGCAGTAGTGAAACAAGTTCAAATGCCCAAACGTAATCTACAAAAATTCCTTTTGCAAACGCTGAAATATTATCAAATGCCGTTATATGCACAGCTTCCATCAAGTGAAAAGTATCAGGCATCATAACAAGCGACATCATAATCAAATAAACAAACGCAAGTACAAAAATTCCCGCACACATTATTGTCACATAAGGTAGTGCAAATTTTTTAGCACCGCTATCATCCTTCTGAGGTTTTCCTCTAAACATTATTGAAACACCAATAATCACAGGCACAGCCAAACCATACACAGCCGCCTGAATTATTGCGTTGTATTCAGACCCGAGTATAAAAAATATTACGGCACCGAAGAAGAATACCAAAATTGCCCAAAGAAGCGAATAAATAACATTCTTTGCAAACAATGAAAACAAGGCAAATAATATTATACTGACTGATGCTATATAGAAAAATACAGGATTATTCAGCATTATTCACCTCTTCAAATGTCAAAACCAAATCTTCTTTTTTGTCCGTTGCAAGTTCATATTCTTTTGTCATTCTAACTGCCGCTTTCGGACAATGATAAACGCAATTTCCGCAAAATATACATTTTTTCATATCAATTTTGTAAACCGTTTTTTCAGGCGTTTTATCAATACTAATCGCACCTGTCGGACAAACCTTTTGACAAATTCTGCAACCGACACAGCCTTTTATCTTTAATTTACCACGAAATTCGTCGTTTAATACTCGGCGTTTTTCAGGGTATTCTAAAGTCACTGGCTTTCTAAACAAATGTTTAAAAACCGTCCACAAACCTTCCCACAAAGCTTTGATTTCATCTAACACAGTTGACCTCCAAACTTAATCAAAACCATTGCAAAAAGGTTTAATATAGAAATCGGTAGCAAATACGCCCACGAGAATTTAAGCAAATCAAAAGACGCAAGTCTTGGCAGAGTTGCCCTTATCCAAATCATAACAAATATTATTAAAGAAGCTTTCAAAAACAGCCAAAAAGCTTGTTCAAAATAAACTAAAAACGAATTGCCGAAAAGATATTTTCCAAACGGAGAAAGATATCCGCCAAAGAATAAAATCGCGATAAACATTGCGTTTGCAAACATCAAACCATATTCGCTCAAATAAAATATTGCAAATCTCATGCCTGAATACTCGGTATTATAGCCACAAATCAATTCACTTTCGGCTTCTGGCAAATCAAACGGACAACGGTTAAGTTCTGCTAAAACACAGATAAACATTATTATCAGCCCTAAAATACAAGGAATGCCGAACCAACCGAAAATGCCCCACTTGGAGCTTTGCGCTAAAGTGATTGATGTCATATTCATTGATGAAGCTAAAACTACAACCGATAAAACAGTAAAGGTTATAGGAAGCTCGTAGCTTAAGATTTGCGCAATGCTTCGCATTGCACCCATTAGCGAATACTTGTTATTACTTGCCCAACCTGCAAGAAAAATACTCAAAACAGGAAACGCAACCAATATCAAATAAAGAATTACGTTAGTTTGAGTGTTTACAAACGTAAATTCCGAACTGTACGGAATTATTCCAACAGCTGCAAACATCGGTATAAAAACAAGAATCGGTGCAATATTAAATAATATTCTATCAACCTTGTTAGGCGTAATATTTTCTTTGCACAAAAGCTTTAAAGCGTCGGCTACGGTTTGCAAAAGTCCCCAATATCCGACTCTGTTCGGGCCTTTTCTTTGAGTAAAAAATCCTAAAAGTTTTCTCTCAGCTAACACAAGAAAAATTACAACAACCAAAAGTGCAGCTGCAACTATGCAAAAAGGAATAAAGTAGAAAGTAATATCCCCAAAAAGCTTAGGAATATTATATTTTGCTAAAAATTCTATATATAAAAAATAAAGATAATTCACTTCTACTTATCGACCTCTGGCAAAATTATATCTAAAGAACCTGCTATTGCAATAGCATCATTGAGGTATTCTCCAACCAATAATTCTCTCAAAAGATTTACCGAATAATAAGAACCCGTACGCCATTTTAAACGATAAGGTTTGTCAGAGCCTTCGGATTTCACATAACAGCATGCCAGCCCTCTTGGAGCTTCAATTTGAGAGAAATACTCGCCTTCAGGCAATTTTAGATTTAGCGGATTTATCAGTTTCTGCTCCAATTTATCGGCTTTTTTCAAATAATCCAAAGCCTGATGAACTAAATTCATGCTTTCTTTTATTTCCAAAATTCTTGCTTTATATCGCGCCCAAGAATCTTGTTCATCCATAACAATCGTTCTAAAGTCAAAACCTTTGTACAAAGAATCCTGATTTCTGAAATCCAAATCAAAACCGCTTGCTCTTAAGTTAACTCCCGTAATCGCGTAATTAAAAGCTTTTTCTTGTGTCAAAATCCCCTTGCCGACAGTTCTTCTTAAAACAATCGGATTTTCTGTAATAAGTTTTTCGTAATCGTCCAATTTTTCAGGCAAAATCGAAAGGATTTCTTCAACATCTTCCAAATAGTCAATATCTTTACGCACTCCGCCGAATTGAAAATAATTATACATCATTCTCTGACCCGTCAAGCGTTCTAAATATCTGAGAATCATCTCACGTTCTCTAAAAGCATAAAAGAACGGTGAAACAGCGCCCAAATCCATAAGAAATGCACCAATCCAAAGTAAGTGAGAAGAAATTCTGTTGAGTTCAAGCAGCATAACTCTTATTGCACGAACTTTGTCCGAAATCTCAACATTCATAGCCTTTTCTACGATATCGCAAAGTAATTGAGAATAGAAAAATCCTGCCAAATAGTCAATTCTGTCAACGCAAGGCAAATATTGAATATAATTAAGTTTCTCTGCCATTTTCTCCATGCCACGGTGAAGATAACCTACATCGGGTTCGCACGACAAAATTTTCTCGCCCTCCAATTCTAAAATCAGGCGAAGAACACCATGTGTGGACGGATGTTGCGGTCCAAGGTTTAATTTAAGCTTTGTCGTCGTCATTCCACGCTAACCTCGTATCGTCTTGAACATAATCTTTGCGGAGCGGGAAACCTTTCCAGTCATCCGGCATGTAAAGTCGTTTCAGATTTTCGTTACCTTTAAAATTAACTCCGAATAAATCGAAAATCTCGTTTTCATCAGCAATCGCTGATTTAAATATATCCGTAACGGTTTCTGCTTCGTCTTTCACTGCAATTGCAATAAATAAATCCTCTTCATCACCTGTTGAATACAAATGATAGATAAGTTCTGTTTTGCCTTCTCCTGCATCAACTGCAATAATTTCTTTTAGAATATCGTAAGTATAGGTTTCCACGACAAACTTTATGACTTCATGCAAATTAGATTTAATAACTATTTTATTTCCTTCAAGTTCGCAATCTTCAAAAACTCTCATAAATTCTTTATAGTTCATCGCGTACCTCCTTTGAGTTCTAAAATTCCATTGTTTTCTTCCAGCATGGAAACATGCGACTCTACAAATTTTTTTCTATCCATAACTGTTTCCTGTTTAATTTTTTTCTGCAATTTTCTAACTGCATCAATTAAAGCTTCAGGTCTTGGCGGACACATAGGTAAATATATGTCTACCGGTATAATTTTGTCTATTCCGTTTACTACAGAGTATGAGGTTTCTGCAAACATTCCTCCACCGCATGTGCAAGCACCCATTGCAATTACATACTTAGGTTCGGGCATTTGTTCATACAATCTTAAAAGTACGGGCGCCATTTTATATGTGATTGTTCCAGCACAAATCAGCAAATCGGCTTGACGAGGCGAACCTCTAAATACTTCCGAACCGAATCTTGCAATATCATTATCAGAAGCTACCGTCTGCATCATTTCAATACCGCAACAAGAAGTAGCAAATGTAAGCGGCCACAAAGAATTCGCTCTGCTCCAATTAAGGATTGTATCAATTGAAGTTACTACAAAATTCATCACAACCACCTCAACATCTTTTTGTTTATGGCAAAAAATAAACCGCCAAGCAATAGTGTTATAAATACAAACGCTTCAATAATTGCAAATAACCCTAAAGCGTTTACTGATACTGCAAACGGATAGAGAAAAATAGTTTCGATGTCGAAAATCAAAAATAAAATCGCATAGTTAAAATATTTCACATCAAACTCAATACGAGCATCAGAAGAAGGTACAATACCGCATTCATAAGTTTCGTTTTTAACAGCAGATTTTTTTCTATATTGGCAGACAAAACCTGCAACCACCATTGCTATTGCAAAAAGTGTCGCCAAGATTATAAATACTGCTAAACAAACTAATTCTTTCATCAGCTTTTACCCTTCTGAAAAATATTCTACTAAAAAATATTTTCATATAATAGATATTATTATGTAATATTAAGTTAATTTATATGCTCCAACTGATTAGATTTTTTTGAACATTGGGAAATTTTAAATATGACATTAAAAAGGGCAAAATCGGTTTTACCGATTTTGCCCTTTTTAATACCGTACCACTACCTATCGAAATACAGCCAAATTGATTTTGTTTATAAAATCTCCTTTTTAGAAATATGACACCCGCAAGGGTTACCTTAGTGCTGCTATGCTTCCATCCTGACACGGTTCGATATCTTGCGCCATCATAATCTAAATTATCAACAACCCTATAAACATAGGCAATTTTTCTGTACCCCTCACAGCAGGCTCTGCACCTCGCAAACGCTTCGAGTCGAGAGAACGCTACGTCCCCGTGGAGTACGGCAAAGAAATCTTAACATAAAATTTAAAGGATTACAAGCTTATTGCCTGCAAGTTTAGCTTGTCTGCCAATCGGAACAGTTATTTTTTCTCGTTCATGTGTAATCTTAAATCCGCCAACAATTGGGATTTCAAGTCTTTGTGCCAATTCTTTAAAATATTCTTGCAACCATTCTTCATTCCCGCAATCTAAAAAATCGCCCAACACAATTCCTTTGCAATTTTGTTTAAACTTCTCTATATTTATAAGCTGTTGGAACATTTTATCAATTTTATAAACAGGCTCGTTTAAATCTTCTGTAAAAAATATAAAATCCTCATTCGGTATAAAATCCAAACCACACAAAGATACGACGGTTGCTAAATTACCACCCCAAATAATACCTTGCGCAGAAGCATCTTTATAAATTTTATCACCTTGAAATTGTAATTTTTCACCCTTGATTGCATCCGAAAAACAGGTGTAGGTATTCCCCCGCCCCTTGAGGGAGGGGGTTAGGGGGTGGGGTTCGTTCCCGAAATCACTCGTTGCCATCGGCCCGTGATAAACCACCATGCCTGTTTTCTTATAAATCATCAACAAAAGCGCAGTTACATCCGAAAATCCGCAGAATATTTTAGGATTCTTTTTTATCAAATCGTAATCTATATTATTAATTAACCTAATTGCGCCATAACCGCCTCTTGCGCACATAATTATATCAATTTCCGAATCAGAAAAGAATTTGTGTAATTCTTTCAACTTATTTTCATCACTCCCTGCCAAATATTTGTCTTTATCAAAAATATTTTCAGAAAGTTTGACTTTAAAACCTTCTAATTCAAAAAACTTTTTAGCATTCAAAACTTTTTCTTTATCGCAAGCACCCGAAAGTGCAATAATTCCAATTGTTTTCATAGAATGATTATATAATTTTACGCTATATTTGTAAAGCTAATTGACTCACTGCTTGAACCCTCACCCGAATTTCTGAGTTTCGAGTCTAAAAAATAGCTGACTCTCAACTTGAAATTCTACCCTCTCCCTTGGAGAGGGGACGCTGTTTGCAATCACTCAGAATATTTTCGTTAACTTTTGTAAATATTTTTATATACAAAGCAATTTTTTAAATTTTGAAACGTTATTATATATATACAAGTTGAAAAGGATATGACTATGGGTGTATCTCCAATCGAACAAAATTATCAATATAGTCTTTATGGTCAAGGAAGTAAAATTCCGTTTGGCGGTTTAACCGTACAACCGCGCGTAACCCCAACCCCTTCCGTTGATAACCAATATGGAATTTCTATTCCGCAAAATCACTCTTATACACAGGATGAAGCAGGAAATAGAATTGCAACAGGTCAAGACGGCGTAGGTTTGGCTCACGTAGATGCAAAAGACCATAACTTTATGCTTATTGCATAGAACAATTTAACAGAACAAAAAATATGGTAT
This sequence comes from uncultured Vampirovibrio sp., assembly GCA_964651125.1. Classification (GTDB taxonomy): domain Bacteria; phylum Cyanobacteriota; class Vampirovibrionia; order Gastranaerophilales; family Gastranaerophilaceae; genus CAG-196. Next base: position 44,380 of record CAZYWC010000007.1, on the reverse strand, counting down.
GTAAACGAACATACCATATTTTTTGTTACTGTACATAAAAATCATTCAATGCAAGCGGGTGCTGAAAATCTTCATGCGAAAATACCTGCATTACATAACGTCCTTTTTCGTATAAAGTAAAATAATTGGTCTGATAATATCTTTCGTCTTTCATAAGGCGATAGTCTTTTGTTCTGACTACTTCATTCCCGCCCCAAGGTGCTTTATCCGTCATTTTGAATATCTGCACGCGTATAAATTCATTCTTCATTTTTTTAGGCGCTATAAAAAGATAATAAACTCTTTGCCCCTCATTAAAAACTTTTTGGTCTTGCAGAGCGTTTTCTCTTGTAATCGGTTGAACATTAAACAATATCAGCCCGCGCTCATAAGTACAAGCCGTTAATCCGATTAAACAAAAAGCAAGAACAATCAGTAGTTTCCAAAATCTCATTATTTTTCCAACTGCTTGATTTTTTGATTTACTACATTTAACATTTTTTCATCTTTTTCAATGCCGGAATACAAGTAGTAGTATTCCAAAGCTTTATCCGTATCATCTTTTTGTTCGTAAGCTAAACCTAGAGAATAGTAAGCATAAGGATAATCAGGTGAAAGTTCTATAACTTTTTCAAAGCATTTTATACACTCATCATAATTCTTTTGACTAGCTAAAATCAAACCTTTGTTAAACATAGCATCTGTATTTTTGTTATCCAATGTTAAAATCTTATTATAGAAACTCAATGCTTTTGTATTATTTCCTACAAGTTTATACAAATTTGCAATTTTTAACATTGTTACTTTATCTTGTGGAGTAAAAATAACCGCTTTTGTGTAATAATCGATCGCATCATTGTATTTTTGAGCTTTATAAGCTTCATCACCCTTCTTGATTAATTCATCATATCCTAGAGCTTGTTCATTTACTTGTGGTTTTTCAACTTCTAATTTAGCTTTGTTTGCAGTTTTAAAATCTCTTAAAGCAACATTGTATTCTCTGTTCCCCGGAGCTAAAGAAACGGCTTTTTCATAGTTTGTTAAAGCGATATCTGTGCAGCCCATTTTTTCGTTTGCTTGAGCCAAGCCAAAATATGCAGAAGCTTCTTTGTCGTTCAAATCAATTGCATCTTCAAAATACAAAATTGCCTGACCGTAATCTTGTTTGTCTAAAAGCTTATACCCGTAAGCAATAGAAGCTGCCATCAAATTTTGTTTCAATCTTTCGTTTGACTGTTTTTCCAAAAGGTTTTTGTAAATCTCAATCGCTGCCATATAATTGTCCATTGCATGCAAAGTAAGAGCTTTGTTTGCAAGCAATTCGTAATTGTCAGGTTCAAATTTTAAAGCCAAATCGTAGAACTTAAGTGCATTCACGTAATCTGCTTTCTTGTGATAGCAAAGCGCAAGTTCTTTCTTGGTTTCGTTGTTTGAAGAATCTTTTGAATATGATTTTTCAAAGTTGAATAGCGCAAGGTCGTTGTTGTTAAGTTTTTTGTAAACCAAACCTAAATTTCTGTATGCATCAGCATCATCAGGATAAGCCGTCAAATAAGCCTTATATTGTTCGATAGCTTCATCATTTTTATCCATGTTGCCAAGCAAATTCGCATAATCGAATTTTAGTGCCGTAAGTTCAGGATTCAATTCAAATGTTTTTTTGAATGTTTCAAGAGCTTTTTCGTTTTCACCGATATTTTGGTAAGAAAGAGCTAATTTTGCCAAAATCGCTTCATCATCAGGATTGTCATCCAAAGCTTTTTCTAACATCTCGGCAGAAGCTTGAAATTGCTTTGTGTCATATAATGCCATACCATAATTTGCAAAATCTTTAAATGCAGACGGATATTTTTTGTAAACGGATGAGTAAATATCGCATGCTTTATCAGGCTGATTTGATGCGTAATAAACATTTGCCAAATTTTCTGTCGCTTCTTGGTGTTCAGGATAAGCACTCAAGAACGTATTATAGTTTTCTATCGCATTTGCATAATTTTTTCTGTAATATTCAATATTTGCCAAATTTAAATAGTTGTATTTGTATTCAGGGTAAATTTGTTGAGCCTGCATGAATGAATTATAAGCGTTTTCATAGTCACCTAAAGTTTGCAAAATATTGCCGATACTGATATAAATAAACGCATCATTAGGACGAAGTTTTACGGCTTTTTTGTAAGCACCTAAAGCTTCTTCATAATTTCCCGTATCGGAATATAATCCTGCAATTTTGGTATAAAGCATAGCATCATCGCCATTTACTGCGATTGCCTTTTGAATAATGCTGATAGCTGTTGCATAATCGCTTCTGTATTCGTAATTACACGCCTGTTGATAAAGTGCGTGTGCTTCTTTTGTCATTTTAGCTTCGACTGAAATTGACGATAAAGAAACTAATACTGCTAATAAAGGTATATATAATTTTTTATTCATACTGCTCTATCCCCTATGACATTAATATTTTATCAAAAAAAGGGCATAATATAAATAAAGTTAAGATATATTAAAACAACTTAAAAAAGCGTTATTCATATAGAATATGTGGTATTATAATTGTATACAGGACGTATGAGAGAGGTTTATCCATGACAGAACAAAAATTTAGAATCGGAATCGGATATGATATTCATAAATTAGCAGAAAATCGAAAATTAATAATCGGTGGCATAAACATTCCTTATGAGAAAGGACTTTTGGGTCACTCGGATGCTGATGTTTTGGTTCATGCCATTACAGATGCTTTACTCGGAGCGCTTGCGTTGGATGATATTGGTACGCTTTTTCCTGATACGGATGATAAATTTAAAGATGCTGATAGCATTGAACTATTAAGAAAAGTTTATGAAAAGGTTCAAGCACAAGGATATTGGATAAATAACATTGATACAAACATCATTGCACAAGCACCAAAAATGATGCCATATATTCCTGAAATGAAAACAATATTAGCAAGAGTTTTTGGATTAGATGAAACAGATATATCAATCAAGGCCAAAACAAAAGAAGGCTTGGATTCTGTTGGGGAAAAGCTTGCAATTGAAGCACAAGCTGTTGTTATGCTCGAAAAAATAAGCGAAGCGTAAGTTATAGACTATTCCCCACCCCATCTCTAACAGGACACTACTGTCCAAATAGATTTTATCTATAATTCACTAAATGCAGTTATTTCAAAATTGTCCTGTAAAATTTGTATTGTACGGTCTCAAAATAAACAGTTAATAAAAAGCCGGATTGCTTCAGGCTAAGCGCCTTCGCAATGACGCCACACTTGAAAGTCTTACGCTCAGTCATGACGAGGAACAATAATAAGAAGCCCCCTGCGCAGCAGGGGGCTTCATTCACTATTTAAGAAAAATCTTAGATTAAGTTCAACGCAATACTTGGAGTTTGGTTTGCAGTTGATAATAGTGTTGCTGTTGATTGTTGCAAGATTTGATACTTAATGAAGTTTGAAGATTCTGTTGCAACATCTGCATCTTTAATTGAAGAGTTAGCAGATACAATATTTTCCTTTTGTACACTTATCGCATCAACAGCTGATTCAACTCTGTTCATGTAAGCACCGATTAGAGTTGTTCTGTTTGAAACATTTTCAATCGCATCATCAATAAATTGCAAGAATTCACGAGCTGTAGCATCATCTGTATAAACAGCGTCACAAATAGCTGTAATGCAACCAGGGTTTACTGCACCTGTACCATCATTATTTTCATCATACTTTCTGGTTGCAATAGCTTCTCCATATTGTTTTTCATCAGAATAGTCATAAACCGTACCGTTTGACAATTCTACTTTTTGACCTGTTATTCTTGCATATAATGCTGAAGTTGAGTAATTAACATCACCTGTTGGGTCACCCTGACCTCTCTTATACCAATCATCTTGTTTTCTACCGTTTAAATCCATAAACAATGCTGTACATTTTGCTGATTGGAAAATTGTATATTTCAAGTTAATAATATTTTCTTGACCTGAATTGTTTGAAACTTGGATGTTTACACCTGCTTTTGTTGTAGCAGCAGTACTTGTACCGTCAAGTAATTGAATACCGTTGAAGTCGATAACTTGACAAAGTCTGTTAATTTCTTCCATTCTTTGCAAAACTTCTGTTTTAATTGCGTTCATAGAAGATGTACCATAAGTACCGTTGGCAGCTTGTTCGGTCAAATCTCTGATACGTTGTAAATAGTCACCAACGATATCCAAAACACCTTCTGCTGTATCTAGAAGTGATAAGCCCATTGATGCGTTTGATTCTGCAACATCATAACCTGAAATTTGTGCTTCCATTAATGTTGATACAGAAGAACCGGCTGCATCATCTTTACCTGAGTTAATCTTGTAACCTGTTGATAATCTTTCCATTGCCTTGTTCATGCCTGTAGTAGCACTGGACAAGTTCTTTTGCGCTGTTAATGACGCAAGGTTTGTGTTAATAGTGATTGAAGCCATAACTTGATCTCCTTTTCTTAAGTTTTCTTCCTTGAACATCACAAAACTGGACGCCAAAGCCACGGCGTAATCTTTGTGATAGCCTTTATTTGCGATAGATATTAACTTCTTCGCACTATCATAATAAATGTTTTCAAGCAAGAATTAAATTCTAAAATAGTTAGAATTTTTTCAAACTTAAGTTGGAAGTTTTATGGGCTTATAAATTTTTTATATGATTTAAAGGCCAGAATAAAAATACTGCACGACCGATAAATCGTTCTTTTGGTAATGTACCCCAAAAACGGCTGTCCATAGAGTTTCCTCTATTATCGCCCATCATAAAATATTGACCTTCAGGAATTACAAGCGGACCACAGAACATGTCGGCTTTACATTTATGAAAATCATATTCACTCATAATATAATCTTCTTGCAAAGGTTTATCATTGATATAAACTTTGTAAGCACCGTTTGTTCCTTGTTTGATTTCCAGTTTTTCACCCGGAAGTCCAACAACTCTTTTAATATAAGCAATATCTTTACAGAAAAATCCTGTCAGACGGCTGAACACAGCCCATGGAGTAGTTTTAAGTTTTACAAACGGCGGGTAAAAAATCATTACGTCACCGCGCTTAGGTGTATTTTCAAAATGCTGTGTTTTAATCAAATTCGGGAATTTTGTAAGTTTTTCAACTACAATTCTATCGCCTTCAACAAGTGTCGGTTTCATAGAACCTGATGGAATCCATCTCAATTCTGCAACAAAAAATCTTATCAGAATAACTGCAACTACTACAAAAATGATTGTATCAACAGTTTCTTTTAAATTCGCTCTAAATTTTTCTTTATCAATCATATTAACCTTAATAATTCCTCTAAACCTTTTGAGTAATCATTTTGAGGCAAATCCCCAATCTCACTCCTCATCTCTTCTAAATAATTATCCATTAAAGCTTGAGTTTTTTCAATCCCTAAAATATCTTTGAGTGTATGAATATTATTATTTTTATCCGCGGCTTCGGAATTTGATTCTAAATCATTTTTTATTTGAAACAAAATTCCAAAATTTTCTGCAAATTTTTGCGCCTTATTGATATCCAAATTTGCTAATTCTGCGGAGCTTTTCAGTGTCGCCACAAATAATTCTGCGGTTTTACCTTTTGCAATTTCCAAGTATTCTTCTTTTGTCGGGAATTTTCCTCTTAAAGAATATTGAAGCAACTCGGCTTCGCTCATTTTTTGTATGCAGGTTTGAAAATTATTGATAACATTCCAATTTTGAATTTGGATTAATTTTGCAGTTGCAAGTGATAACAAATAATCACCGCTTAGAATTGCTATATGAGAATTGAATTTTTTATTAAAAGTTTTATCATTACGCCTAAAATCAGCGTTATCAATCACATCGTCATGCAAAAGTGACGCATTATGAATAAGTTCACAAACCGTTAACAAATCTACATCAACATTTTTTGAAAAAGCTTTTGTATAAAGAATTGTCAAAAGCGAACGAATGCGTTTTTTAGGACTTTTGAGGAATTGATTAAGCTCTTTAAATATTTCATTATCCGTTTGAAATAAATTATACAAACTTTCGTCAACCAAATTTAATTCTGCGTTTGCGATTTGTGCGATTTTTTCCATAAGATAATTTTAGCATGAAGCCGATGGGAGATATAGTAGCAAGGTTGCTAAAAATGTTTTTTGTTGATAATACCCTCTCCCGCCTTCGGCAATAATATATCTCCAACACTCAAAAGCCATAACCCCCCCGTATCTGTAAGGCTCAGCAAAGCTTCGCCAACAGCTCCGACCTCCCTATCCATGGAGGTTGCTTTGCCAATCAGTGAACGCTAATCGCTGCACGCTCGTATCGTATGTGTCGTTCATTTTTACGATTTTTCTTTCAAAAATCTTACATAGTAAGAAGAAACCGCAGGTACTATGCTCAATAATACAAGCACATTCATGATGCCGAATTTTTGCGCAACAGCGCCTAATATTGACATGCATAAAGCGACAATTCCCCAACAAAATCCGTTAATGAATCCTGCAACAATACTCTTATACTCAGGCAAGGTTCTTTGCGCCCAAACCATCGTAACAGGCTGTGCCAACATTGTTGTAAATCCGATTACAAAGAAAATTACAAGTGATAATACAGGGTGAGTTTTGTAAGTCAAGGCAAACAACACCATCATTGGGAAAGTTGCCCACATTGAAAAATACACAACAGGTTTTGAACCGAAAAGTTTTTCTGCTTTCGGACTCAAAAATGAACTGAATGCTCCTGCAAATACGAATAAGAATAAGGCAAACCCGATGTAGGACGGTGAATATCCCATTGATTTCCATAAGAACGGAAGTAATATGCAAGAACTGTTTGTAATCAATGATTTCATCATAGAAATCAGCATTAAATAGTTCATTTGCCTGTTAGACAAAATATCTTTAAAAGATTTGAAAAATTCTTTTCTAATAGGAGACTTTTCGAGTTTTGATAATTTCGGTACACAGAAAAACATCAAAGAAGCCAAAGCTAAACCGATTAGTGATGTGTAAGATATCATTGATAAGCCCAAAACTTGGGTAATTAAAGCAGCTAAAAGCGGACCAAATGCAAAACCTAACGACCCCATGCTGATAAAAATTCCCATGTTATTGGAACAGTCTTTGCCTGAAAAATGGTTTACAAATCCCATAGATTGAGGGTGGAAAAAACTTCCGCCAAGGCTGCCTAAAATCATAAAGATTAGTAACACATATACATTTGGAGCTAATGGAGTCAGCGGAATGAAGACAGAAGCTAAAACCAAACCCCAAAATATAAAAAATCTTTTAAGAATATTATCGGCAAAAAATCCGAAAACGGGCTGAAGCATAGACGAACAAATATGAGAAATACTTATTATTACTGTTGCTATTGCCATTGAGAAGCCGAGTTTTGATGCAATAAACGGCATTATAGGATTAAGAAATCCGCTGTATACATCTGCTATTAAGTGCCCTAAACATAGCCAAATTATTGCTTTTTTTGTCGTATCTTTGTCCATATTCCTTATCCTCGTCCCTTTTACAATAATTATAGTCTGCATAAATTGATTAATCAAACGTATAGTGTTATAATCAAGCTATGAGTACAGAAGCGGAAGATACAAATTTAAAGATGGTTGGTTTGGAGTTAATGTTTTTGACTCCTGAAAAGTACAGTCATGCAGACGGAATTACGGCTGTTGAACTCGCAAAACTTGTAAATTTACCCGTAGATGAAGTTAAAAAGAAGCTTCAAATTTTGAAAGAGAAGAATATTGTGCGCGTTAAGGGGATAAATCCTAAGTGTTGGCTTTTTGACGAATACAATTTTCAACGTCTAGATGACGATGATGATATTTTTCACTTACTTTGTAATTTTGAAGATGTCGATTTCGATAAATACTTTAGTTATTAATTTTCTTTATCAGTTGGCAAATCATCTAATATAAACAATCCTAAACGACCTTCTCTAAAGTCTTTTAGAATAAATATAGCTGTTCTTTCGGCATCAGGATATTCGCCCTTGATAATCCAGTTGCGTTTAGTTGCAATATCTTCCAACGTAAGATTCTCAACATTATAATGTTTGCAAAGTTCCTCTTTGTGCTTTTCTGCAAGCATTTCTAAAAGTACCTTTGCGACAGGTTCGGGAGAATAAGCGTTTTCTGAAACAGAACTTACAAATGCCAACTTCACAGCCTGCATTTGATCATCCTGTTTTGTTGGAATAATCCCCGGAGTATCCAATAAATCTAATTTAGGATTAATTCTAACCCATTGTTGCTGTCTTGTAACACCTGCTTTTGCACCGATTTTTGTCTTAGATGATTTTGTAAGCTTATTGATAACACTTGATTTACCAACATTCGGCATACCGACAACCATTGCTCTTGCAGGACGTCTTAAAAGTCCTTTTGCCATCAAAGCTTGGATTTTAGGTTCACTAAGTTCAACAGCTTGTTTTACAACTTGCGGCAATTCTTTCGCACTTTTTGCATCAGAAATAATCACGGGACAGCCTGTCGTTTCCTTTAAGTAACCAACCCAGTTTTTAAGTTCGTTTTTATCAACCAAATCAGCTTTATTCAACAAAAGAAGCCTTGGTTTTTCTCCCAAGAGCTTCTTAATGTTTGCATAACTGCTGCTTAAAGGTAATCTGCTATCACGTACTTCAATAATCACATCAACAAGATTTAATTTTTCTTTAAGTTGACGCTCTGCTTTCGCAATATGACCCGGGTACCAGTGAATGTGCAACTTATCTTTTTTCAATTTTTTCCTTAATACGAGTTGCTTTACCTGAACGTTCTCTTAAGTAGTACAATTTAGCACGTTTAACATCACCGCGTCTTTGAACAGTGATTTTGTCGATACGTGGAGAGTGTACTAAGAATACACGTTCAACACCAACACCTTGGAATACTTTTCTTACAGTGATTGTTTTATTGATGCCTGAACCGTGTTCAGCGATAATAGTACCTTCGTAAGCCTGTAATCTTTCTTTGTTACCTTCTACGATTTTTACAGAAACTCTAACAGTATCACCAGGATTCATAACCGGTAATTCTCTTGTAGTGTATTCTGCTTCTAAATTTTTAATAATAGGATTCATTTTGCTATTCCTTATATTTTGACTAACTTTTACTTTTTAGAACTATCATAAATAAAACAAAAACTAAAAACAAGTAGAGGTTAAGTTTTTTTACAGAAATGTTTACTTTTGTAACATTTTTGCTTAAGATTGTCAAAAAATAATCTTCACGTTTTTTATAAACACCAGCCGTATAATATGAAAGGTTTTTAGATTTTGAATCCTATATCTAATCATAACATGTCAAAATTCGTCACCAGAATGACAAAAGCTGATGCAATGGCACCTATTGTTGCATTAGAAGCAACCGTTGTCAGCGGTAGAACTTATCAGGCTTACAAACGTGGCAAATGGGACGAAGCAAGAGAACGTTTTATTGAAGAATCAATGGGGTCAATTGTTTGGCTCTGTGGTGTTGCATCTTTAAATAAACTTGGTGATAAATTAATCGGAAAAATTTTAAAGAAACCCGGTGCTAATTTTGATGTCGGTACAGATAAATTATTAAGAACTCCTTTTGATAACTTTATGAAAAAGGTTGCACCAAAAGGATTTTCTCCAAAACAAGTAGCTTTAATAAAAGGCGCAAAGGTTATGACAAGTATTGTATTGGCAAACTTGTTCATAGGTTTTGTAATGCCAAAAGTAAACCAAGGTTTGACTAAAAAATTACGTCATGAAAGACGCTTGGAAAAAGAACACAACCAACAACTAAATAACAAAGCTAATCAACCGGCATTTAAAGGTGGTGCAGCAGGAGCAATTGGTGCAATTAATAAATTTACAAACTGTATAGAAAATACAAACACCGGTAAGTTGTTATCTTCAGATGCGGGCATTGCAGGCGGCCGTATGTATAACGCCAGAAGAAAAGAAGAACGACGTGAAGTATTTATTCGTGACGTTGGCTCAATCTATTTCTACATGTGGGCGCAAGGCCATGTTAGAAATGTCTTAAACTTGGCAGAATCGGGTAGGGCTACAAGACTAAATCCGTCAACAGCTAAACTTCTTGATGAACATTTGGCAAATTATCTTGGTGACAAGAAAATGGATGTAAATGAATTTAAAAAATCTGTTTTAGGCAATGAACAGGCTTTATCTTCTGATTTTAAATTTGAAACAGAAAAACTTTCGGGCTTAGATAAAATGTTTAACAAAAAACCGCTTGAAGTAATCAAGTTATCAGAAGCTGAAAAATATATTAAAGATGCCGCCACTCTCGAAAGAGTCAGGGAAATGTCAAAACTTCAACCTGAAAGAATGGGTGAAGCGGTTCTAACAAAACAGCAATTGATAGATTCTTTCAACAAAGCTGAAATCAACGATCCAAGAATGTTGAATAAGGTATTTGAAGAATTTACAGGTGGCGCAAGCAGTTCTGAATACAAATATGTTTCTAATAAAAAGCTATATAAATTAAAGAAAGAAATGGCTGATTATGTAGATACAATCTGCAAAGCAGCAAAAGATGGTAAGGTTGATAAAGCACTATTAGAAAAAGTTCAAAAGAAAAACTTAATGTACAATGGTTTGAATTTTGCAGCAGGTTTTGCAGTTGCAGCTGCATTCTTATCAACATTCATTCCAAAATTCCAATATTATGTAACAAGAAAAACTACTGGTGTTGATGCATTCCCAGGTGTTTATGATTTTGAACACCATCAGGAAGAAATCGATTAATAAAAGTTTTTAATTGTAAACAAATGTAAAGAAAAAGATAAGTCGTGAAATTTGACTTATCTTTTTTACTTTATATATATGTAAACACTTTGTAAGGATTAAGATTATGCTAACATTTAAATCATCAGAAGAAACACATAACACATGCTTTAAATTTATTGGCGCTGATTCTGCACCTAAAACTACTCACTTGATTTCAAATAACACTTCACTAATTGCTCCTACTTCAAACGAAGGCAGCGCTGATACTTGCAGTTTTTATTCAGGTCCGTCTGATGCAACAATCATGGCATTTGGTGAATCTTGCGGCTCTATCGCTTATGAAGGAGCTGGCGAATCTTGTGGTTCTGTTGCTTACACAGGCGGTGGTGAATCTTGCGGTTCAATAGCATCTGCTTCAGTTTCTGTTTCATCAGGCAGCAGCTTCTCAGGCGGAAGTTTTTCAAGTTATTCTTGCTAATCAACAGTTAATTTATAAGACACAACAATTTATTTTTCTTAACATTTAGGCAATTTTTCCTGTCTAAATGTTTTTTATATAATATGGTTATGAAAGTTGGCAATATTAATAATGTTTTTTTTAGAGGCAAAGAAAATAATTCAGCCCATGCCGGTAATATTGCGCCAAATTCTAACTCAATAAGAGAACTTTCAAACGTTACACCTGATTTTAAGGTAAATTTGCCAACTCCTTATAAAAAGCTGGGTGTGACCCAACTGGATAACGGCTTAGCAATTCATTCTTACAAACTTGCGAACGGATATAAAGTAAGTGTTGTACCGATGGAAGGCTCTCCTGCCGTTGTAAAAAACTATGTCAATGTCGGTTCAATGAACGAAACAGCGAACATCAAAGGTATCAGCCACTTTTTGGAACACATGGCGTTTAACGGAACAAACGGAGAAAACGGGCATGTAAAACTAAAAGTCGGCGATTCTTTCAAAAAGATTGACGCAATGGGTGGTTGGGCAAACGCAAGTACAAATTACGCCATCACGGATTATGTAAATTCTACTCCGCTTTTGGGTGAAAATGATTTAGAAAAGCAAATTCAGGTTATTGCGTCTATGGCAGAGGATTTAAAACTCTCAAACGCAATGATAGCTAAAGAAAAAAATCCTGTTTGTTCTGAAATTAATATGATTTTGGACGACCCGCAAACAATTGCTTTGGACCAAACAGTCAGAACTCTTTATAATATCAAAAATCCTACTGATGAAATGGTCGGCGGGAGCGTTAAAAGTATCAAGAATTTAACAAGACAAGATGTAAAAGACTATTACGACAAGTATTACACGCCTGATAATATGAATCTTGTTGTGACGGGTGACGTTAATCCTGATGATGTGATTAAAATTGTTGCGAAGAATTTTAACTCCAACAAAGTTTCTAAAGGCAGAAAATTTGAAGAAAATTTAACTCCAATTAATAAAACTGTTAGAAAGGATTTTGTGAGTGATAAAGCGACTTCTACCGAGATTATTTTAGGCTTTGCAGGTCCTAAAAACAGTGACGTAAAAGAACGTGTCGCTTATGATTTAGCGCAAACTTATTTACAATCTTATTCGTCAGGCTTGAAACAGAATTTAAAACAATATAACGCATCACCTTATATTGATAACGAAAAAATCGGAACAAATCCAAATTGTCCGAGAATGACTTATTTGGCAGTAAATTCTGACGATAAAAAGAGTGAACAAGTTTTAAAAACATTGTTTGAAACAATTTCTAATCTAAAAGATATTTCAGATAAAGACTTAGAGCGCTTAAAACAAAGATTAATTAAAGATAGAAATGAAGCGTTTGAAATTTCGCAAACAGTAAACGATAATATCGGAAAAGCCGTGTTAGACAACAATATGGAATATTTGAGCGAATACGAAAATATTTTATCAGGTTTAACAAAAGATGATATAAATAATGCTGTAAAAAAATATTTTGATTTGAATAAAACAGCGGTAACACTTGTTCACCCTGAAAAACAAGCAAATGTATCTTTCCAAGGAAAAGCAAGACAACCTATTGATATGAAAAATATTGAAGAACAGACTCTTCCAAATAATTTCGACATAGGTTTTTACGAAACTAAAAACAATAACTTCAACTATAATGTGTCTTTGGTTTCAGATATTCCGTATCACAAAAAAGCTGGTGTAACGGAAGTTTTGAACGCTATTTATTCAATGGGAACAAAAAACAGCAGTGAAAATGACTGGAATAATTTTAAAGAAGAAAATAATTTGAAATTGAACGCAGGCTTCTGCGGATACAGTATTTTTGCCTCTGCTCAATCTTCTCAAGATGATAGGAAACTTGCGTTAGAAAAGACTAAAGAGCTTTTGTATAATCCAAACATAACTCAAGAAAATTTGGATAAAGCAAAAGAAATAGTTAGAGATTCTTTGGAAAGACGTCAAGACAGCGCCTTGAGTTTGTATTGCGATAATGAAGCTCAAACAAACCCTTATGCATTTTCTAAAGACGAAATATTAAAATCATTGGATAGCATAACAACAGCCGATGTAGAAGATTGCAAAAACTATATTTTGAATAACGCAAGAGGCGTTATAACCGCAAATATTCCAAAAGCCGATAAAGATAGCTGCCAAAAAGATATTATTGACGCAGGCATGAGTTTGGATAAAGTTAAGCCTAACAAAGTTCAGACATTGGATTTGTATAGCGAAAACACAAAACCTCGAGTTTTAACAAAAGCCAATAATAATTCTCAAGCTGATATAATGCAAGTTTACAAATTTAAATGTAACAATACATTAGAAGAAGCCGTTTTAGGTGAAATTACAAACACAATTTTATCAAGTTCAAGCATCGGTTTGTTTGATAATTTGAGAGAAAAACAACACCTTGCATACTCTGTATTTTCTAACATTGAAAGAGAAGGTAATTTGGGTGAAGTTTCTTGCAACATATTGACTACAACCGATAATAAAGATATTGGCGAAATCTCTTACGATAATGTTAAAAAGTCAATTGAAGGCTTTACGAACCAAATCGAAGAACTAAAAAACGGTAAATTTACAGATAAAGACTTAGAAAATGCAAAGCTTGCAATGAAAGCTAAATTGCTTGATAGCGAAGGAACAAGTGCAAAATTGCACGCTTTAAGTAGCGGTTTGAATTCTAAATACGGAATAGATTATAAAAACAAACTTTACGCTTTAATTGACGGCATGACAAGAGAAGATGTAACAAATTTTGCAGAAAGAATTTTCAAAAATCCGCCAACATATTCTATCGTAGCAAGTCAAGACACATTAGATGCAAACAAGGACTTTTTTGGTAGTTTAACTTGTTAACGCCTAACCTTTTCTGTATAATAATCCTATGAAATATGCGTTAGTTTTAGTTAATATTAAGGGGCTGGGAGTTAAGACATTCAGCTATTTAATACCTGAAGAAATGAAGTCTGTCATTCAAATAGGACAGGCGGTTCTTGTACCGTTCGGACGTCAAGGTTTGATTAACGCATTTGTTGTAGGTTTCTCGGATTATCTTCCTGGGGATTTCAGAGCAAAAAAAATCAACAAGATTTTAGACCCGACACCTTTGTTTTCTCTAAAATATCTGAAACTCTTAGAATGGGTTGCAAATTATTATTGTACCGATTTTGTAACTGTTTTGAATGCAGCTCTTCCGATGAAATTAATCGAAAAAAATGCAAAAATTGAGCTTTCTGTTGAGTTCCTTAACGATAGCATTGAAGGGCTGACAAAAAGACAAAAAGAGATTTTAGCACTTTTAAAAGAACGCGGAAAATGTTCGCTTATAGAATTTGAAGAAATTGCTAAAACTACGCGCGCAACAATGAAAAAGCTTGCTGAATCAGGTTGTGTGAAAATTGAGCAAGAATATATTTACAGAAACCCGCTTGCAATTTTTAAAGATGTCGAAACAGAGCCGCTGTTTGAATTATCAGGTGAGCAAATAACTGCGTACGAAGGAATTAAATCAAAATTAAAATCGCCAAATCCGATTTTATTACACGGCGTTACAGCATCAGGGAAAACAGAAGTTTATTTCAAACTTATCAAAGATGTTATTGATTCGGGCAGAAATGTTTTATTCTTAGCTCCTGAAATTGCTTTAGCATCACAACTTACAAAACGTCTTGCACGCAAATTCGGTATAAGAGATGTTGCAATTTGGCACAGCAGTATTTCGGAAGGTGAAAAATACGATGTTTGGCAAAGGCTTTATAAAAATGATATCAAAATACTTGCAGGCGCGCGCTCTGCTGTTTTTGCGCCACTGCAAAATATCGGTTTGATTATTATTGACGAAGAACACGAAAGTGCTTATAAACAAACAAATCCTGCGCCCAGATATGATGCAAGAGTTGTTGCAAGACGCCTTGCGCAGTTCCACCAAGCTCCGCTTCTTTTAGGTTCTGCAACGCCTGACATTTCAACATATTATTACGCAACAAACAATAACAATTTGTTTGAAATGCGCAAACGTTTTAACAATTCACCGCTTGCAAAACCTCAAGTTATTAATATGCAAGAATACGGAAAAGCGTCTTATCGCGGAATAATTTCAAAACCTTTGCAGACTGAAATAAGCGAAACATTAGAGCGCAAGCAACAGGTTATTTTGCTTATGAACAGGCGCGGATATTCGACTTATACTCAATGCAAGGCTTGCGGTACGGTTATCGAGTGTCCGGATTGTTCAATCCCAATGATTTGGCACACGAGTGTTAAGAAACTCAAATGTCACTATTGCAACCGAGAAATGAGTTTTCCGAATTATTGCCCGCAATGCGGAAGTGATGCGCTTTCAACATCAGGAGTCGGCACACAAAAAATCGAAATGCTTATAAAAGAGCTTTATCCTGATGCGCGGATTGAAAGAATTGATAGCGACATTTTAACAAGAAAAAATGCGCATATTGAGCTTTTAAACAAATTCCAAAACCAAGAAATTGATATTTTGGTCGGAACACAAATGATTGCAAAAGGTTTAGACAACCCAAACGTTACTCTTGTTGGGGTTTTGAGTGCCGATTCAGGATTTAACATCCCTGATTTTAGAGCGTCAGAAAGAGGTTTCCAGCTTTTAACACAGGTTGCGGGTCGTGCGGGCAGAGGTGAATTTAAAGGAAAAGTTTTATTTCAAACTTATAATCCTGACTATTATGCATTCCAAACCGCGAAGGCTCAAGATTATGAAAAATTCTTTGAAACTGAAATCAAGGCAAGACAAGAGTTTGATTACCCGCCGTTTAGCCAAATTATTCGTTTAATTTTGTCCTCTCAAAACAATTTCAGGGCTGAAAAATCAGCGATGGAAATTGCAATGCGATTGGTTACAATGACAGAAAAATTCGGCTTTACAGAATACTTGGAAACACTGGGACCAACGCCTTGTGTTATTGAAAAATTGAACGGGTATTATCGTTTTCAGATTTTGATAAAGAATAAGCTTTCTCAAAAAGGGCATGATTTTGTGTCAAAATTCTTGAGCAAGATAAGTTTGCCAAAAGATATTAAATTGGCAATTGATGTTGATCCGTTGGATATTTTGTAAATCATGGCACGAAAAATTGTTGCATAACATTGTTTTAATGGAAAATTGAAAGTGGAAAATGGAAAATTATTTTAAATTAAGTAATTGTTAAAAAAATATGAGTTATTAAAAAGCTGGATTTCTCGGTGCTAATCGCACCTCAAAATGACGCCAAATTGGTCATTTTACGCCATGTCATTCTGAGAAACTGTATTTCGAAGAATCTAGCTTATTATAAACTATTTTCTTTTTGTTCAAATTATTTGTAGTTAACTTTTTATTTTAATTAGTTAAGTTTTGTAAATTTATTTGTCAAAAAGAGCAAAAATATTTATTTTAGAACTTTATAATAGTGTGTGAAAATGAAGGAAATGTAGTATGCCAATTAGTTTAAATTGTAGTCAAGGAAATGTTGTTAAACCTAATTTTAAAGGTTCGTTTCAAAAATCAGAAAATGGAATTCCATATTATAAAACTAATGCAGGAACAGTTGCAGGTTCTGTGATGGCTGTGCCGGCAGCTTTAACTTGGTTAATTAATTTGAATGCACCAACTACAAAGGAAGAGTTGGAAAAGAAATCAAAAAATATGCTAAATATGTTTATGCCTAAAAATATTTCTGCAGAGGAGCAAAAAGCAATTAATGAGGGCTTAAAAGAAAGTATGAAAGATTCGGAAAAACAGCTTGAATATTATAAAACAATGAAAAGACGTGCTATTCCGGGTGCAATTATTGCTGCCGGTTTAACACTAGGATGCGGTATATTAGTTGATTACTTAAGGAATAAAAAAGCACAGGCAAGTGCAGATTTTGTAAAACAGGTTGGTATGAAAAATGCTTTTAAAGAAGACCGCGACTTAGTGTTATCAAATAGCGGCAGAGCCTATTATAAATCTAATCAGGGTAAAAAATACGGTTTTGGCTTAGGTGCGATTTGCGGAGTTGCAGCTGCAGCGTTGGCACATAGTAAACATAATCCAAACTCAGGCGCTGCTATGTTTATATCAAATATAATCTCATTCGGACTTGGTGGTTTGTTAATGGGTACAATTGCAGACCATAATGCAAATAGTGATGCAAGAAAACACGCTTAATATGTTTATATTATAATAGAGAAGTGAAGGTTCATACCCCTCACCCTTAGGTGGATTGCCACGGGCTAAACGCCCTCGCAATGACAGCACGTTTCAATACTAAACGCCAAGTCACTGCGAGAAACGGCGAGTGACAAAGTAATCCACAACAAAACATAAAAGTAGAGTGAGAAAAGCGTGAACGTTCCCACCGAAAAATAAAACTAAAAATACGAGGATAAATATGTTAAAAGATTTTTTTCTAAACGAAGTTAAACAAGGTATCACAAAAGCCATAGAAGCAAACGAGCTTGGGCAAATGAGTGCAGAAAGCGAATACTCTCTCATTATGGAAAAACCTAAAAATCCTGAATTTGGAGATTTCGCGGTAAATGTTTCATCTTTAGCACGTTCTGCAAAAATTGCACCGCCAATGATTGCAAATGCTATTGTTAAGCATCTTTCAAATAAAGATTCTTCAGTATCTGTTGTTGGTGGTTTTATTAACTTCAAAATAGAAAATTCGCTTTTGGCAAACGCTGTTGCAGAAGTTTTGGCGAAAAAAGAAAACTACGGACGTCCTGAAAATGTTCCGACCGAAAAAATCTTGTTGGAATACGTTTCAGCTAACCCAACAGGCCCATTCCACATCGGTCACGGACGTTGGGCTGCTATGGGAAGCGCTTTGGCTAATTTGCTAAAATTCTACGGGCATGAAGTTTATCAAGAATTTTATATCAACGATGCAGGAAGCCAAATCAATAAATTAGGTAACTCTTTAAAAATCAGAGTTAAGCAGGAATTGGGCGAAAACGTAGATTTTCCGACTGACGAAGTTGAAAGAAAAAATTACTATCCGGGAGATTATTTAGTACCTGTTGCGAAAAAATTCTTGGCTGAAAAGATTGCGGATGTTAAATCAGGCGCTGATGTTGACACATTAGACGTTAAAATTTTCTCTGATTTTGCAAAAAAAGAAATGGAAGCTTGCCAAAAGAAATTGTTGGAAGATTTTAGAGTTCATTTTGATAACTTCTATTCAGAACTTGATTTGCACAAATCAGGAAAAGTTGAGGAAAGCTACAAGGAGCTTATGGCAAAAGGTATGTTGTACGAAAAAGAAGGTGCAATGTGGTTTAAGTCTTCTGAATTCGGCGACGACCAAGATAGAGTTATCAAAAAAGCTGATGGTTCAAATACATACTTAACTGCCGATATTGCTTACCACATCGACAAACTAAGACGCGGATATGACAGATTAATCAATATTTGGGGCGCTGACCACCACGGTTATGTTGCACGTGTTAAGGCATCTATTGAAGCTTTAGGCTATGACCCTAATAAATTAGAAGTATTGTTAGGACAGCTTGTAAACCTTGTTGTAAACGGTGAAGAAGTTCGTATGGGTAAACGTAAAAACATGGTTACTTTGGACGATTTGATAGAAGAAGTTGGTATTGATGCGACTCGTTATTGGATGGAAATGCGTAACATCGATATGACACTTGATTTTGATATTGAACTTGCGAAACGCTCTACTGACGAAAACCCTGTATTTTACGTTCAATACGCTTACGCAAGAGTTTGCTCAATCTTGAGAAACGCAGTGAATGAAAGAGTTAACGCTGAAACAGGCGAAACGACTCCTGCTCCTATGACTCAGGCTGAATTAGATGATTTGATTAATAATTTCGACAAAGATATTATTTTGAAAACAGCAGATAGCGCAAAATCTTTGATTTTGAAGTTGGAAGAATTTAAATCAGTAATAGTTCTTTCTGCACAAAACAGAACCGTTTACACAATTTGCAGATATGTTCAAGAACTTGCTGCTGAATTCCATTCATTCTATAACTCAAACAGAGTTATTTGTGATGATAAAGAGTTGATGAAATCAAGATTGGCGTTGATGGTTGCAATCAAGACTACATTAAAGAATGCGCTTGATATCTTGGCAGTTTCAGCACCTGAAAAAATGTAGAAATGATTAAATTTATAACAACAAAAAATGCGCTTAAAGAGCGCATTTTTTGTTGTTATAAATTTGCACCTCACCCTAGCCCTCTCCTGTAAGGAGAGGGAATGACCTAAAGTCGTTCATTTATATAAGCCAGTAAAGGTAAAATTAATCCGCATAACAAGCCAAAACCAAATTATTTCTTAATTTATTCAAAGCTCTAGCTTCTGTTTGTCTGATGCATTCTTTTGTTACACCGTACATTTTACCGATTTCTTCTAAAGTAGTTTTTGCAAAATCACCTAAGCCGAAACGCATTTTAATAACAGTTTGTTCTCTATCCTTCAATGTTGAAACAACATTAGACAAATCGTTTTTCAATTGTTCGTATTCAATATTTTCTTCAACGTTAGTGTTTTCATCTTCCAAAACATCTGCAACATTTAATTCACTGCCGTTTTTACCGTCAAAACTGCCTTCAATAGAAACTGTTGTTGAATAAGCTGATAAATATGTATCAATTTTTTCAGGTTCCAAGTTCATTTTTTCTGCAACATCTTTGTTTGTAACTTGGCAGTTGTAAGCTCTTTCCATTTCAGCTTTTACTTTTGAAAATTTTGACAAAGTTTCTTGAATGTATACAGGAATCTTCATGCAGTATGATTGTTCTGAAATAGCTTTAAACATAGCTTGTTTAATCCACCAGCTTGCATAAGTAGAAAATCTGTAACCTAATTCTGGATTGAATTTTTCTACTGCAATCATCAAACCTAAATTGCCTTCTTGAATCAAATCAATCATTGGTAATTTTGCAACATGGATAACTTTTCTTGCAATTGTCAAAACTAATTTCAAATTTGATTGAACTAAAACTTTTTTTGCAAATTTGTCACCTGCTTTTGCTCTTGTAGCAACTTCTTTTTCTTCTTCTGCTGTCAAAGATTTGAATGAGTTTGCTTTTCTTGAATAAGCACTGATTTCTTCGCAGCCTGAAACAAATTTTGCAGGGTTTGATGTTGTTTTCATTGAGATAAATTGTTCTTTCATACTATAAGCTCCTATGGGTAAATGGGGTAATAATTTTTAATGGGGAAACGATACACGAATTAAGATAAACACATAACAAAGTTTTCTTATATACTTATAATATATCAGAAGTATATATTTCTCAATACATTTGTAAAGAAATATTACATAAAATACCCATTTTTAAAGATATTTTTACAAAACTTAACAATTTATACTGCATTTTGCAAATACAATTTTAGGTCTGCAATTCTTGTATCAACAGTCATTATGACATCTTTCATCTGTGCTTCAAGACGCTTTGCGCCTTTAAAGCAAGCATGGAAAAACAGAATTGTTGAAGTTGCTTTGACTAAATCATCTTTTAATTCTTTGATTTTATTGTAAATTTGAGGGTCAACGATTTCTTTATTTTCGCAAAGAACTGTAAATATATCTCCGAACCACCATTGAACTTCTTCAACATTATTGGCTTTTAAGCCTTTCAAGGCTTTTTTAAGGTAAGTTGAAATCGGTGTATAAGCTTCCAAGATTTTTTCTTTTTTCTTAGGCAGAACGTTTTTGAAGTAGTTCATAGTTTGTTCGTAACCAACATTTATCAAGTTGCGTCGAGCATCTTTATTTAAATTGAAATCCGCGAAAAACACATCGCCCGTATCAATTCTCACACAATCGTAGCGGTCGTTTGAGCCAAACATTTCTGTCACAAAATCCGTAGCAACATCGGTTACGCAGCTGTAAATCGTATTAATAAACGAAATAGGATTAGCTTCATCCTTGCTGTAATCGCCTTCCAAACGGAATTCTAAAATACGGCTTTCTGAATTATCCAAATTTTCGGACAATCTCCACATAGGAGAAGCTTTTTGCAAATCACCATCAACCAAAAACGAATCTTCGTATTTGTAAGGCGCCATTAGTCCCGGCATGCTTGAAGAAATTTTGATTGCTTGCGCAATTTCAAAATCAGGTGTAACGTTTTTTGAAAACTCTTGTGTAGAAAATTTAGTCAAATTTGTGGTTATAATTACAAGATTTTTTTCTAAATCCTTAAAATTTATATTGCGTCCTCTTACCGTTTCGATTTTTTTAGACAAAAGCTCATTCAACCAATCTTGGAAAATTTCGCCTTTTGATAGTGCAAAAGCTTTACCGAATCCTAGGTGAATATCTTTAAACAGGTCGAAATTAACCTTCATAAAAATATTTTCCATCTCATAAGATTTGTATCCGCAAGCAACAAGAGATGCAATGACTGAGCCGACGGAAGAACCACCGATTATATCGTATTCTATTCCCAACTCTTCTAACGCTCTAATTGTGCCAATATAAGCCATTCCTCGGATAGCACCGCCACCAAATAAGCAAGTATATTTTAACGGATTAGTCATTATTTTTCACCATAAATTTTAGTTTTTTACCGAAAGTTACACTATCAAACATTGTTCTTTTATAATAATCAATATCGTAACTTGGTTCAATATATGAAGATTTTTCGCAACCTTTCTTTACAAAGATACCACAAACATTGCCTTCATAAATCTGTACCCAGTCAGAATCTTGTTGTAAAACTTTGTAAACTTCAATAGACTTAAGCGGCATTAAGATTTCTGTCGGATAATTATTAATAATATCGCGCCAATTGTTTTCCGCAAGTTCATAATCACGAAGAGTCAAAAATTCTTTGTCGTTATAAACTTCTTCATACCGCCCATCCATATAAATAAGATTGTTTGGATAAAGTTTGTATGAAAAATAACTTCCCAAACCGAACGGCACAACTACATTGCCTTTAATATTATTTATTCTCAAAAATTCTGTTTCCATTAAAGGATATTTGTTCGCATCACATCTTGGATAAGCAGGTGACGATAGCGGAATTACAAACAATGCAAGGGCGATAACGGCAGGATAAAGAGTCTTTTCTATTGTTTTAAATATCTTATGGAAACGATTAAATAATCTTAAGATATCGTTATAACATAATGCACAAACCGTAATTAGAGATAGAGAAAGCAATTTAACATGCGCTAATCCTGAATATAGAGTTACCAAAAGAATAATGGCTTTTGTTATATCAAATTTCTTTTTCGAAATAAAGTTTGTTACAGTACCAAATATACAAAATAAACTAATCGGCAAATAATGCAAAAAATGTCTTTTAGCTAAAAAACTCCACCATTCAACAACGTATTTGCGATTCATTGTTGTTGCGCCAAATAAAAAGTCTAAATACTTTATGCCGTAAGGATTAATTATTAATAGCGGAGTTGAAATTGCAAGTAAAGCAAAGTATTTTTTCCAAGGGCGTTTGCTCAAAAATTCTCCCGCAAGATACATAAAAATCAGACCTAAACCTGATACAACGCCGCCATGGAGGTTGTTCCATAAAATTACGACAGGAGGAATAAACCAAACAAGTTTTGTCGAATCGTCTTTTCTTAGTTTTTCCATCAGGTATAAGAACATACTGAAAAAGAAAAAGCTAAAAAGATGACAGCGAACGCCTGATGCATTGAGGTGATAAAACATCAGCAAGAACGCGGATATAAATAAAAGCGATGGCGGGAATGCGTGTTTTTGGAGTTTTTGAGCTTTGATTACAAAAAATGCAGTTCCAAACATCAAAATTGTTTGCAAAAGTATTGTTCCGAATGCGCCAAAATATTTTAAAAATAAATAAAATACGACGCCTGAACCCCATTCGTGGTCGTACCAAGGATGAGTCGGTGTGTAAGATAGAAAATCTTTGAACGGCAAAATGCCTTGTTCAATGAAGCGTTCACCGACGATTATACGAGCAAAAAAGTCGTAGTCGTAGTTGGTTGTGAGGCAAGAGAGGGTTAGACAGATTAGAAAAATTGTTGTGAATAATAATATTTGCTTTTTTTGATTCATTTTACCCCTCACCCTTTCCCTCTCCCGCAAGGGGCGAGGGGATGCGCTTACAATGTTTACTAAATTTAACGGTGGGTACGCTATACTACAAACCTATGAACAATTTCTCAAATTTATGTAGCTTTACCCACCCTACGCTCTCGATTAACGCTGATTTTGTGGATTGCTTCGTCGCTAATTTTAAATGTTGCTCCTCGCAATGACTTGGCGTCTGACCTTCAAGTGTACTGTCATTGCGAGGGCGTTTAGCCCGTGGCAATCCATTTTAAGCAGGTTATTTTTACCCATTTATACTTCAATTATTTTAACATAAATACACCCACATATTTTTAATTACCTCTTTTTATGCTAAAATAATTAACGAGTTTAGGAGATTAGAGTATGGGATTAACATTAGTAGAAAAGATTATTTCAGAACATGCCGGTAAGCAAGTACACGCAGGGGAGCTTGTTATTTCAAAGGTTGATGTTTCTGCCGTTCAAGACGGAACAGGGCCTTTAACTGTTCAAGAGTTTAAAAAACTCGGTAAATCTAAGCTAAATAATCCCGAAAGAACTATATTATTTATAGACCACGCTTCACCAAGCCCTAGAAAAGAGCTTTCTAACACACACATGGTGCTTAGAGAATTCCATAAAGAGTATGGTGCAGTGTTATCCGATATTGGTGCAGGCGTTTGTCACCAAAGATTAATCGAAACTTTTGTAAACCCCGGTGAAGTCCTAGTCGGCGCCGATTCTCACACTTGTACTTCCGGTGCGTTGGGTGCATTCGCGACAGGCATGGGTTCTACCGATATTGCTGTTGCGATGGCTCTCGGCAAGACTTGGTTGAAAGTTCCTGCTACATTCAAAATCGTTGTTACAGGTAAATTCAAAGAAGGTATTTGTTCAAAAGATTTGATGCTCCATCTTATCGGAATGATTGGCGCGGATGGTGCTACCTATAAAGCTTTAGAATTCACAGGCGACACAATCGACAATATGACTATGTCAGAAAGATTTACGCTTGCAAATATGGCGGTAGAAGCAGGTGCCAAGTGCGGTTTATTTATCGCAGACGATAAAACAAAAGCATTCTTGAAAAAACGCGGTAGAGAAGATAAATTCAGACAAATTTTACCTGACACGGACGCAGTTTATGAAAGAGTTATTAATATTAAAGCTGAAGATATACCGCATACGGTTTCTTGTCCTCACACAGTTGATAACACTAAGCGCGTTGAAGAGCTAAAAGATGTTAAGGTAAATCAAGTTTACGTAGGTACTTGCACAAACGGCAGAATCGAAGATTTGAGAGTTGTTGCAAATATTTTGAAAGGCAAAACGGTTCATCCTGACGTTAGAATGTTGATTTCACCTGCTTCTAAAGACGTGTTCAAGCAAGCTTTAAAAGAAGGTTTGATTGATATTTTTGTAGAAGCTAACGCAGCAATTCTTGCTCCGGGTTGTGGTCCTTGTGTTGGTGTCCATGCCGGAATATTGGGCGACGGTGAAGTTTGTTTGGCGACTCAAAACAGAAACTTCCAAGGCAGAATGGGTAATACAAAAGGATTTATCTATTTGGCATCACCTTATGTAGCTGCGTATACAGCTCTAAGAGGATATATTTCAGCGGAATAAAGCAAAACCCCTCTCCTAGGGGGAGGGTAGAATTTCTTGTTGACAGCCGTAAGGTTGGAAACTTAGAAATTCGGGTGGGGGCTTGATAAAAAAGGAAAAACTATGAACTTACTACTTTTAAAACAATTATCAATCCTAAGCGCATTTGCAGGCGTTATTTTAGGACTCATAACAATCGTACCTTACGTAAGCTTTTTGAGCTTTATGATATTAATTTTATGCTTGTCAGCATTTGTACTTGCGTATCTCAAGCAAAACGAATTAATCGGAATTATCAGCATAAGAGAAGGTTGTATATTCGGAGCGGTAATCGGTTTTGTATCATTTATTGCGTTTTCAGTCGTTTACGCACCGATTAGTATGCTTTTAGGATGGTTGATTCCTTCTTATACGCAGGGATTTTTAAGATTTTTTATGGGAAGCTTCGGTTCTTTTATCGTAATGTTGCTTCTTATGATTCTTATGGCAGGCATAAGTGCGTTATTTAACGGTTTTGCAGGACTTGTTACGGCTTATGTTTATGAGCTTATTACGGGTGTAAAAAAAGAAAATAATCAAAATACCAGTGTGGATTTTGAAATTAAGTAAAGTTATTGGTGCAAAAAATTGCACCCTACATTTTTAGATTGCCACGGGCTAATCGCCCTCGCAATGACAATGTTCAACTACAACGCGAAAACGGAACTAGACTCCCCTCACCCCTTGTGGGAGAGGGATTGAGGGTGAGGGGAAGAAACAAAAAATAACAGGAGAAAATAATGGAATTTAAATCAAAAATAAAAACAATCGAATGGGTAGATACATATTCAAAAATGGTAGATCAAACCGTTGTGCCTTACGAATACAAGTTTGTAAATATTACAACAGGTGAGGATATGTTTAATGCAATCCGCAACATGATAGTTCGCGGCGCACCTGCTATCGGAATTGCAGGCGCACACGGCGTTATTCTTTTTGCTCAAGAAGGCGCAAAAGAAATTACATCAAGAGAAGAATTTGTAAATTGGCTGCTTGAAAAAGCAGAATACATGAAAACTTCTCGCCCGACAGCCGTTAATTTAATGTGGGCGGTTGAAAAACAAGAAGAAGTTATCAGAAATTCTAAATCTGATATCAATGGAATTATTGCGGAATTAAAAACAAACGCAATTAAATTGGAAAACGAAGATATCGAAATTAATAAAAAAATCGGTGACTACGGTGCAGAAGTTGTTCCAAAAGGTGCTACAATTCTTACTCACTGCAACGCAGGCGCATTAGCAACAGTCGGATACGGTACGGCTCTTGGTGTTGTTCGTTCTGCTTATGCTAAAGATAACACTATTCAAGTATTTGCGGATGAAACACGTCCGCGTCAACAAGGTGCAAGAATTACAACTTTTGAACTTGCAATGGACGGAATCCCTGTAACATTGATTACAGACGGTATGTGTTCATATTTTATGAGCAAAGGCATGATTGACATGGTTGTGGTTGGTGCGGATAGAATCGCTGCAAACGGTGACACTGCAAACAAAATCGGCACTTACACGGTTGCGATTGCTGCAAAATATCACAATGTTCCATTCTATATTGCGGCTCCGCTTTCAACAATTGATACATCAATCAAATCAGGTGCGGAAATTCCTATTGAAGAACGTTCGCACGAAGAAGTTACGCATATTAACGGCAAACGCATTTGTGCAGAAGGTATTAATGTTATTAATCCGGGTTTTGACGTAACTCCGCATGAATTGATTGCAGGGATTATTACGGAAAAAGGTATTTTAAGACCTGATTATAATAAGTCTATTGCAAAGGCGTTTTTGAAATAGTTAAAATAATAGTTAATGAAAAGCTGGATTGCTTCAGGCTAATCGCCTTCGCAATGACGACACGCTTGGAAGTCTGACACCCGGTCATTGTGAGAAACAGCAATTTTTATAGTGACGAAGCAATCCAACTTATTAAAAGATATGAAGCTTTTTCAAAGTTTTATAATAAAAAAGGTGATGAGGCTCACCTATAACCGCTTTCGAGCTGATGGCTTCTACAACAAAAAAGGAGAAGTCTATGTTTAATGAAGTTTTAGCAATTTTTATCGGCGGAGGATTAGGTGCTGTCCTCAGATACTTAGTAACTCGTTTTTCCCACCACATTTGCGGATTGCCGCATCTTGGCACATTTATAGCTAATATTGCAGGATGTTTTCTTATTGGCTATGTGTTTGGAATAACGATGGATAAAATCAATCTGCCAAATGAAGCCAAACTCTTTATTACAGTCGGATTCTTGGGCGGGCTTACGACATTCAGCACATTTAATAACGAAACTTTTTGTCTGCTAAAAGATGGAAAATTTTTGTTAGGCGCAGGCTATATGGTTTTGAGTTGCGTGTTTGGTTTGGCTTTTACATTGCTTGGTTACCATTTGGGAAAATAAATTTTTAATATGAATTGCTTCGAGCTAATCGTTCTCGCAATGACTTGGCGCAAAATTACGTTAAATTACTATTCATATCTCAAAGCATCAATAGGATTCAACAAAGACGCTTTGTAAGCCGGATAATACCCGAAGCCTACACCGACAATTCCCGAAAAACCGAGTGCTAAAACGATTGAAAACAGTGAAATTGATATCGTCATTGATGGAGCAAAAACCGTAATCAAATATGAGCCTACAACTCCGATTACAACGCCGATTAAACCACCTATCATAGAAAGTAAAAATGATTCTATCAAAAATTGCCATCTTATGTCGCTAACTCTTGCGCCAATTGCCATTCTGATACCGATTTCTTTGGTTCTTTCCGTAACAGATACAAGCATGATATTCATAATCCCGATACCGCCGACTAACAGTGAAACAGACGCAATTGATGCTAATAATATTGCAAAAGTCTGAACAGTAGATTTCATTTTTTCTTGGAATTCTGCAGAGTTTCTGATTTCAAAATCCTTTTCCTGATTATTTCCGATATTATGGCGGTTGGTCAATATCTCATTAATATCTTCCATTGTCGCATCAAGCATATCAGCATCTTGACCTTTTACAACAATTTGTCCTACCGTTCCGGGGAAATCCGTACCAAAAACTTTCTTTTGCGCAGTCGTTATTGGAATAAAAATCAAATCGTCTTGGTCAAACGGCCCTGACTGCCCTTTTTCTTCCAACAGACCGATTACTTTAAACGGAATATTACCGACTCTGATTACTTTTCCGACAGGATCAACATCACCAAAAAGTTCTGTTGCAACTGTCGCACCCATAAGAGCAACCTTTGCACTGTTTTGCAAATCTTCTTGCACAAAACCTCTACCTGAACCTACTTCATAGTTTTTGATATACAAATAAGCAGGCTGAATACCATAAACTGTTGTTGACCAGTTTTGGTTACCATAAGTCAATTGTTTGCTTTCAGAAGATAAAGTAGAGATTGCCAAAACATTTCTTGCGTTCTTTTCGATAGCTAAAGCGTCTTTTGATGTCAAAGTCGGTTTTGTACCGATTCCCATGTGAACACCGCCCGATTTAGCCGAAGCTGAACGAATTGTCAGAAGATTTGTTCCCATAGATTCCATATTTTGAGTAACTTTTTTGCTCGCGCCCGAACCGACCGCAAGCATGATGATTACTGCGCTAACGCCAATAATTACGCCGAGGCTTGTTAGGGCAGAGCGCAACATGTTTACTTGAAGTGAGTTAATAGCCATTTTTAAGGTGGATTTGAAATCTAGCATAGTTCTCTCTTTTGTTAGTTATTGTTGGACTGAAAGCCCAACCTACATTCAATAAAGACCTCACCCTAGCCCTCTCCTGCAAGGAGAGAGAATGACCAAGATTTGTTTAGTTTTATACACTTAGTCTTAAATTAACAAGTGGTGGTTATCCCCTCTCCTTGCAGGAGAGGGCTAGGGTGAGGTGTCTATCCTATCTCTGTTAATAACCTATTTCTTTTCTACAAACAATGAATCGCAAATATTTGTTTGTGGAACATAATCATATTCGCCATCCATAGAAATTTTATTAATAATCTTAGAACGTTTTTTACGGTAAAGCATATCAATAAACGCTTCCAAACGAGTAATGAAACCTGCTTCGCCCGTATGTTCATCAATTGTTAGTGAAAGAATCGGTTTTCCTGCTTCTTTAGCTTTTCTTGTAATCCTTTCAATCATCAATGAGTCAGGACCGCAACCGAATGCGTTCAATGTTACAATACCGTCGATTTTGTTATCCTTAAGATAATGACCTGCTGTACCTGTCATTTCGTATTCATTAGCCCAATAACGTTTTTGACCTAGAGAAGCAATACCTTCTTCCATTTGTTCATCAGTTAATTGAAGCGAAGTGAACACTTTAACGTCCATTTTTTCAAGCTTTTCAAAAATCTTCATGCAAGCTCTTTCATCATAAATGTTGTAGCCGTGAGAGACGAGCGCAACATTGATTGGAGCAGAGTTAGAAGGGTTTTCGATGAATACTTTACCTTGAAGTGCATAATTCATCGCTTTTTTGTAACTCATGCCTGAACGCATCATTACCAAAAAGTTGTTATAAACTTTCCACCCTTGTTTAGAAGCTTTCTTGATTTCGTCAAGATTTGTAATCCCGAAAGGTTTTACAGCTTCTTCTAAGAATGTGTAAAGACCTTGATTTTTAGCGGATTTGTCTAAAGTAGGTTCAATAATATTGATTTCACCTTTGATTACGTTTCTAACCAAATCAGGTAAACCTCTAATTTTAGAGCAGTTGTAAATCTTAGGAGCAACAGATTGAAGTGAAGGTACGAAAATATTCTTAACGCCCTTTGATAACAAATTCAATATGTGACCCAAATAAATTTTTATAGGTAAACAAGTTTCCGTAACTACTAAAGCTGAACCATCAGACATAGTCTGCTTTGTAGTCGGGTCAGATAACACAATTTTAATTCCTAAATCTGTAAAAAAACCGTACCAAAACGGATAATTGTTGTAAAAAGACATTCCTCTCGGAATACCGATAACCATTTCTTTTTCCATGAAAAAACCTTTTCTTTTAATATACGTACAGTCTTATCTTATCGCAAATTATTTGTCGTGTCACAAAATGTGTGCAAATGTTAAGCTATATTGTGATACAATAATACTTATGAAGATATTAGGAATAGACCCAGGAATGGCAATTGTCGGATACGGGTTGATAGAAACAGACGGAGAAAATATAGAGCTTTTAAAATCAGGTTCTATTCAAACAGACAAAAACTTACCTGATTCAAAAAGGCTGTTAGAAATCTTTAATGATTTAACAACCGTTGTTGAGAAATATCAACCTGACTGTGCATCCGTAGAAGAATTGTTTTTCTTTAAAAATCAAAAAACAGTCATTCCTGTTGCGGAAGCTCGCGGAGTTATTTTAACTGTTCTTGAAAAATTCAATATTCCAACTTTTGGATATACCCCAATGGTTGTAAAACAAGTTTTAACAGGCTATGGAAGAGCTGAAAAAAAAGAAGTTGAGCAAATGGTAAAAATTGCACTTGAGCGTGAAAACCTACCTAAGCTTGATGATACGGTTGACGCAATTGCAATAGCAATTTGTCATTCTCGTTCTGTTAGATAGCAAATTTTATTTTTACGTGTTTTAAAAAAAATACTATGAATATATTATCTTTAAATTTTTCTAATTTAAATAATGTAACATCTGCAAAAAGAACTACCTTCAAGCAAGCTTCAACAACCCCTTACAATGGGATTCCTACCCATGACGAATTTGTAAGAAGTACAGGAAGTCTTGACATCGGCAGACTTAAAAATCTTAGAATTTCCCATTTTCGTCTAATAGATTCAAACTCTGTTAGAGGAGTAACTCTTGCAAATCAATCGTCGGCATTGCTTACTGAATTAAAAGAATGTGGAATTAACACTATTATTGATTTAAGACCTGAAGGCAGTGATGAATCCAGATATGCCCAAAATTGCAGAAAAAATGGATTAGATTACTTTAATCTTAAAATTAGAGATAATATGCCGATTTTTAATGCACCTTTTGCCGGAAAAATGACATTAGAAGAAAGAAGAGCAACTATCGCAAAATTTGTGCAGCAGCTTGGAGATTTTTTCAATCTGATGGACAATGGTAAAAATTATATGGCTTGTCTTTTGGGACTCCATAGAACAGATTTAGCAGTAACGATAAATTACTTATTAAATCCTAAAGAGCCAACTACCCCACCAACATTGTCACACATGTTTTTCCCAGAGGAAACAAATCTTACAAATAAATACATTGGCAAAGTTAAAAACATGCTAAAGAATTTATCATCAAAGGATAAAGAATTCTTGAAAATGCCTGATTGCTTCTCCGACATTTTTGATGCAAGAGTACTTAAGTTACGATTAATGAATAGAGCGAAATAAGATAATCAAAAAAGGAGTACCAGATGGCACTCCTTTTTTATTGATAACTCTAGTCAACCGAGAAGATTTCTTTAATATCATCCATTGTAAGCGATTTTGTAATATTTCTATCTATAGAAACTACGCTATCAACAAGGTCACGTTTTCTGCCCTTGATTTTTTGAATCTTTTCTTCAACCGTATTCTTTGTAATAAGTCTATAAACAAATACCTTCTTGGTTTGTCCGATACGGTAAGCACGGTCAGTTGCCTGATCTTCAACCGCAGGGTTCCACCAAGGGTCGTAGTGGATTACATAATCTGCACCTGTCAAGTTCAAACCTGTACCACCCGCTTTCAAACTGATTAAGAAAATAGGTATATTCGGATTATTATTGAAGTTTTCAACTGCAGCTTGACGGTCTTTAGTCTTACCTGTCAAATATTCATACGGAATACCTGAGCGCTCAAGCCATCCTTTAATAATATCAAGCATATCAACAAATTGGCTGAATAAAAGCACTCTGTGTTTTTCTTGAATAATCTGTTCTAACATGCCTTTTAAGTATTCAAACTTACCTGATTTCATCACGCCTTTAACATGTTCTTTGTCATAAAGTTTAGGGTGACAGCAGATTTGACGTAATCTAAGCAACGCAGAGAAAATTGACATACGACTCTTTTCAAGTCCGTTAAGTTCAATGCTCTTGAATAGTTCTTCTTTCGTACTATCAAGAACTTCCAAGTAAAAGTCGCGTTGTTCGTCCGTAAGTTCGCAGTACGCCATGTTTTCAACTTTATCAGGCAAGTCTTTTGCAACATCTCGTTTCATACGACGTAAGATGAATGGGAAAATTTGAAGTTTAAGACGTTTTTCAACAGTCTTATCCTGTCTTTCCATAATCGGCGTAACATAGCGATAATTGAATTCTGCAACGTTAAACAAGAAGCCCGGCATTAAGAAATCGAATACAGACCAAAGTTCTTCAAGTTTGTTTTCAATTGGCGTACCTGATAGAGCAAGTTTGTGGTCTGACTGCAATTCTTTAACCGCTTGCGCTGTTTGAGAAATCGCATTCTTAATATTTTGAGATTCATCCAAAATAATGTATCTGAAATTGTATTTCTTCAATTTCGCAATATCACGTCTTACGAGCGCATAACTTGTAATAACAATATCGTATTCAGGAATATGCTTGAACAAAGTTTTACGTTCAGGTCCTGCAAGTTTTAAGCAAGTTAAATCAGGCGTAAACTTCTGAATTTCAGCTTCCCAGTTAAATACAACAGTCGTAGGTGCAATAACCAAAGTCGGTTGAGGCCCGTCAACTTCTTTAGCTTTTTGCAATAAGCTCAAAGCTTGAAGCGTTTTACCCAGCCCCATATCATCGGCAAGAATACCGTTCAAACCATACTGGTACAAGAACCACAACCAGTGGAAACCTTTAACCTGATATTCACGAAATTCTGCATTAACTCCGCTAGGAATTTCAACACCGTCAGAAGTTGTTGAGAAAGTTGAAATTTGTTCCCAAAAACCTTTGAATTTATCGCTCATAACGAGTTCAAATCCTTGGTTTTGAAGTTCGGTAATCAAACCTACACGATAAGTTTTAACCAAGAACGTGTTATCGCTGTTTCTATACGCATCAAACGAGTTAAACGAACGCATGATTTGGTAGATATTTTGAGCGGGATATTCTACAAAGCCCAAACTGCGAACACGCGCGTATTTTTCACCGCTCTGAATTGTTTCATAAATATCATCAAAGTTAATAACTTCTTCGCCAACTTGACCGTACAACTGAATTTCCATACTGTCTGCGGAATCTTCTGAAAAGTCGATTTTCGCACACATTTTGAACGGTTCATCAAGCAATTTGAAGAAACTCATATCGTCGCGTTCTTCAAATATCCAACCTTCACCGGCTTGTTGTTTATAGTAGTTATAAAAATCAATTGCAGTTTCTTTTTCTAAAGCCAAGTTATTAGTCTGCATCGGAACGAATTTACAAGCAAGCAACATATTATAAGCCATTTGTTCATGCTCGTAATCCCTTTTTATCCAATAAACAAGACCTTCTTCCTCCTTGCTCTTCACTGAAAGATAAGGAGATTTATCTTTGCTCTTAGAGTAAGGCACTCTAACGCCCGAATAATCAAATTCCAATGAAGCTTTTAAAGATTGGTCATAGTCAATACCCAAAGTCACGATATTTACAGGTGGTTTGTGTTCAAGCAACAATTTAGAAATATTTTCTGCAATTGTTACATTCATAATTTCTTGAAGATGTGGAAGTTCTTCATAAACAAATTTACCGCCATCAGCTTCTTTTAAGTCTGTAAATGTTGATTTAATAATACTTTGAGGAAGTTCGTTCATTGCGATATTAATTGGGAAAATAATATTTTCATACCTTCCCCACTTGATTTGGCGTGAAAAATACTTAACTTCTTCAAACGGATAAATTTCATCTTTATCAGGACGAGTCCAGAAAAGCTCAAGCACAATGTTTGTACCGCCATTCACGCTTGTTGTTGAAACATCCAAATTCAAATCCCAAATTTTATCGGTAAATTGAATTCTATCTTTTGTTTTTTCATCCAAAACTTCTTCCAATTCCGCCATTAGCGGGAATACAGGAGCAAATTTTGTAATCGGAATATCATACCAACCGGCTTTTTTATCCTGTTTAGCGATTTTCAAAAGTGTTTGGAACAAAGCCAATTCTGCTTTTTGAGCGTCGTTGAGTTCAAATGTCGGATCATTTCTTTGAACATCAATTAAAGCTCTCAAAATATTTTCTAAAGAACGCACAATTTTATTTGTTGCTCTATCTCTAACTAAGATTGAGAAAAAGTTTTGGCGTCTTTTTGGGTTAAAGTGGAATATATAACTGCCTTTCGGAGCTTCTTTAAGAGTTGTATCAACATCCGATAAATCAGGCTCAACGCCATATTTTTCGTACATCCAATTATCATAAGCACGAGTTTCAATTGCTTTTAGTCCGATTGCAACTGCGTGTTTACACCATTCTTCTTTAAGCGGGCAATTACATCTTGCTTCCACTTTGTTTTTCTTAAAGATTAAATCGGTAACGTAAAAATCTTGATAGTTACCTTTTACTCGTCCTTTAAAGAAGTTCTTTTCAGGGTAAGCTTCAAGAATCATGTCTTTTTGGTAATACTCGTAACCACGCCTCCAGCTACCGGGCGTTGCATTTTTCTTCAAAAATTTATAATCAAACATAAAATCGCTCATTAATGTGAGGTACTCATCCTTTGCGGGTTAAAATGTTAAAAATAGCGAATCGAAAGATTTACTACGAGGTTCCCGACCTCAAGGCTCCCAACCTTGATTTAATTATGACATAGAATTATTTTTCATGCAACAAAAAATTAATTTAAACTTGCAAATTTTTGATATAATTATAATATTCATTATTCTTATATAATGAAATATTTTTTAATATTTCATCTTTGCCTAAATACCCCATTCTTATTGCAACTTCTTCCAAGCAGGCAATCTTAATTCCTTGGTTTTCTTCAATAGTCTGAACATATTGTCCTGCTTTCAGCAAAGAATTGTGAGTTCCTGTATCTAACCACGCAAATCCTCTGCCGAATTTTTCAACATTTAACTTGCCTCGTTCTAAATAGATTTTATTCAAATCAGTAATTTCTAATTCACCGCGCTTAGAAGGTTTCAATGATTTGGCATTCTCAATAACACTGTTGTCATAGAAATACAAGCCTGTTACTGCGTAGTTTGATTTAGGTTCTGTCGGTTTTTCTTCAATAGAAATTGCTTTACCATCTTCGTCAAACTCAACAACGCCGAATCTTTCAGGGTCTTTTACCAAATATCCGAAAACTGTCGCTTCTTGTTTTTCTTTTGCATTTTTAACTGCGTTTTTAAGTTGTGCAGAAAATCCTGCACCATAAAATATGTTATCGCCCAAAATCAAAGCAACATCATCGTTTCCAATAAATTCTTCTCCAAGAATAAAAGCTTGAGCCAATCCGTCAGGGCATGGTTGTTCTTTATAAGAAAACTTCACGCCAAACTGTGAACCGTCACCCAAAAGCGTTTTAAAGTTTGGTAAATCGTGTGGAGTTGAGATAATAAGTATTTCTCGAATACCTGCAAGCATTAAAACCGAAATTGGATAATAAACCATTGGTTTGTCATATACGGGCAACAATTGTTTTGAAACCGTCATTGTACTCGGATAAAGCCTTGTACCGCTTCCGCCTGCTAAAACAATTCCCTTCATTATACCAAACTCGCCTTCTTATTTTCTATACTTTTCATCCATTCTTGGTTGTTTAAGTACCAGTCAATAGTGATTTTGATACCTTCTTCAAACGTTAAAGACGGTTTCCAACCAAGTTCTGCCGTGATTTTATCGTTAGAAATTGCGTATCTTCTATCATGTCCGAGTCTGTCTTCTACATACTTGATAGAGCTTTCGTCTTTTCCCATAGCATCCAAAATCAGACGAGTAATTTCCATATTTGTTTTTTCGTTGTGTCCGCCGATATTGTAAACTTCACCGACTTTACCTTTATGTAAAACAACATCAATTGCTTCGCAGTGGTCATAAACATACAACCAGTCACGAACATTCAGACCGTCACCGTAAACAGGAACTTTTTCACCTTTTAATAATTGAGAAATAAAAAACGGAATAAGTTTTTCAGGATACTGATAAGGCCCGTAATTGTTTGAACAACGAGTGTTTAGAGTCGGTAAACCATAAGTTTCTCTATACGCTCTTACAAGCATATCGGCACTTGCTTTACTTGCTGAATATGGGCTGTTTGGTGCAAGCGGAGTTGTTTCATAGAAATAACCGGTTTTACCTAACGTTCCATAAACTTCATCTGTTGAAACCTGCAAATATCTTTCAACTCCAAGTTCTTTTGATGCCTGAAGCAAGTTTAAAGTCCCTTGAACGTTTGTTTCTACAAAGATTTCAGGATGTTTAATCGAGTTATCAACATGAGATTCAGCTGCAAAATTGACAACCAAATCAGATTCTTTAACCAAATCTCTAACAAGGTTTCTGTCGCATATATTGCCATGCACAAATGTGTAGTTTGGATTATTTTCTACATCTTTAAGATTTTCCAAATTTCCGCAATAAGTAAGTGCATCAAGGTTAATAATCTTGTAATCGGGATGTTTCTTCAATTCATGTCTTACAAAACAGCTTCCGATAAATCCTGCACCGCCTGTAACTAAAACAGTTGTCATATCTTAAACTCCTACAATTTCTTTAAATGTTTTTTGCGCCTTGTCTTTTTCTGATAGAACAGGCTCAAAATCAATTTCCCAGTCAATATTTATATCTTTGTCATTCCAAATTATACCACAATCAGCATTCGGTGCATATTCACCACTTGCTTTGTAAATCAGTTCAGCTTCTTCTGACAAAACGACAAAACCGTGAGCAAAACCTTCGGGTATAAATAACATGTGTTTGTTATCTTCTGATAACTCAACTTTAACATATTGTCCGCAAGTCGAAGAATCTTTTCTTATATCAACCGCTACATCGTAAATTCTGCCGCGACCGCAGCGCACAAGTTTTGCCTGAGCGTAAGGTGCTTTTTGGAAGTGCAAACCTCTCAAAACATGCGCAGATGATTTTGAATGGTTGTCTTGATTGAATTCAACATCAATACCGTTTGCTGCAAAATCAGATTTTTTGTAAGTTTCCATAAAAAATCCGCGATTGTCACCAAAAACTTTTGGTTTAACTAATATTACGTCTTTAATTTTTTGTGGTTCAAATTCAAATGGCATAATAGCCCCTTATTTCTTATTTATATGAAAAGTTATTCCTAAAATTGTTATACGTTTTAAGTTTTTACCGTTAAGAATACTCGTTTTACAAGAAAAAATATTTTCTAAAAACGAATTCTCATCTTGATGTTTTGCAACTTTTTCGTAAATTCCTAAAAGCTCATCATTAAGTCCATGCTTGTCTATGATTTTTAATATTCGCGCTTTGTAGATCTTATCATCTTCTTCTTTATTTTCTTGTATTGTATCTTCTCTAATAGAGAGGCTTCCAAAACGGATTAGATAATTGTACAAAGTTTTATGGCAATACACGATACTTTTTGCAGATAAAACTGCATCTAAAGAAAACGGATAATCTTCACATTTCCCATCAGGAAAAGTTAAATTATTGTCAAGAATCAAGCTTCGTTTGTAAAGCCTGTTCCAAACCATACATCTTAGACCATCAAAAATATCATTCTTTATATATTTCCAATCAAAAATTTTACCGCAGGCTATCGGGAATTTTTTCCAAGTATGCAATGAACCAAACAAGGTTCTGTTTTTAACTTTTGTTGAATTTTCAAATACCATTCTATAATCGCATTCAACGATATCGGCATTAGTTTCAATTGCCTTTTGGTAAAGTGTTTCATACATATCTGTTTCTACCCAGTCATCAGGGTCAACAAAGCCTATATAGCCGCCTTTTGCTTTTTTTATTCCATTATTTCTGGCTAAACTTACACCTTGATTCTCTTGGTCAACAATAACAATGTTAGGGTGTGTATTGGCATATTCTTGTAAAATTTGAAGAGAATTATCAGTAGAACCATCATTAACGCAAATAATCTCAATATCTTTGAGTGTTTGATTAACTAAGGAATCCAAACATTTTTTCAAATACTTTTCCACGTTATAAACAGGCACTATAACTGAAACCTTAACAGCCACGCTTTTCTCCTTCTAATTTTTCTCTGATTTCAGGGAACAGACTGCAAACTTTATTTAAAGCCTGACGACCTGTCATACCGACAGTAGAAGTCGAATTAATCATATTTTTCTGCCATAATGAATCTTCTTGAGAACCATCTATTACAAGGTTTTTGAGTTTATAATTTCCTTTAATTACATTAATTTTTGTATTATTTCTGATTGCATGCCCCCAAAACCACAAATCATCATGAGTTGGCATTTCCTTTGTAAATTGTTCTTTATTCAGAACATTTTCGTGCAAACAATGCGGTGGATACAAAACTCCGCCGCAGCCAACAGGTTCGTTCCAAAAACTTGGCAAATAAGTTGAATTATAAGTGTAATTTCTTGCCAGCATAAATAATTCATTATTTTTTTTATCCAACCTTAAGACAAACGCTTGTCTTGCGTGGATGCAATCAGGGCGTTTTAAATATTCGTTATACAAAGTTTCGATTAATTTTTTGTCATAATAAGTATCATCATCGACTGTAATAATAATATCATCAGGGTATTCTTGCAGAGTCGGAATAAGTTTTTTGAAAGACTTAATATCTTCGCACCATTTGATAGTTAAACCGAATTGCTCTAAATCCGTCAAAGATTTTGGAAGTTCTTTGTTTGGGAATTGACTTTCTGCAAGCCATAAAACAACCACATCAGGCTTAAGTGTTTGTTCAAGCAAAGTTGAAATCGTTTTATGCACAACATTAATTCTTGCAGGAAAAGTTGTTAAAGAAACTACAAGTTTCGGATTTCTTTTTTCTTGCGTCAGACCATATTCTGTTACAGGAACAAATTCATAATTAAGTTTATGTTTCTTGCAGAATTTTATTCCAAAAAACTTTATAACAAAATGTTCATCAATATCTTGATAAGAAAATAAAAAAGACAAATTACTTTTCAAATCTTGCCAAAAACTCACTTTTGATTTGCAGTCACATTTTTTCATATAAAACTCCCAACGACTCTATTTTTGATACAAAAAAACTCTCTCGCGAGAGTTTTAAATTAAATTGCGCTTGGAGGGATTCGAACCCCCGACCTTTTGGTTCGTAGCCAAACGCTCTATCCAACTGGGCTACAAGCGCATAAAAGGTGGAAATCAATTCCAACATAATAACTATACCAACAATATAAAAAATTATCAAGTATAAGTTATAAAGAACTTTATTTTTAATAAGCGTACAAAGTACAATTATTATTTTCAAAATGGATTTTTATTAGTTTGTTAAGATTTGTAAACAGCAAAAACTCCTTTATTCACTCAGTTTTACAGCTTTACAAAAATTTAATAAAATAATTAAAGACACACGCTTGACTTTAAGTTCTTATGTGCAATAATATTAGTACACACTTTAAGTGTAGCCGAAACACTAAATAGTAAAAGAATAGAAAATATATAACCCCCCAAAAATCATATAAACTCCTAGATAATAAACACTAAAAAAGACCATTAGGATGCAGAAAACAAACCCACTCGAAACACACACCGAGTGGTTTTTTTTATACGGTATAAAGTGTTCTGATACAACACATTTTCCCCTGCGGGTCAACACCTCACCCTTACCCTCTCCTTGCAAGGAGGGGGAATGACCGAGATTTGTTAATAATACCATTACCACTTTTACAAAAGTTTCATAAACAATTAAACGTCTACACCAGACATCATCTCTATCAAAGTATCAATTGTGTTTTGCATATTAACGCTATCCGTTGTTCTTTGTTGCAAAAATGCATTAATTTTCGGCATCATCTCAATTGCAATATCAAGTTTTGGATTTGAACCGGGTTGATACATACCTACGTCAATCAAGTCCTTGTTTTCACGATACATTGCCATGATTTTACGCAATTTTCCCGCAGCTTCTTTATGTTCTTTAGAAGCGATTGCGGACATAAGTCTGGAAATACTTCCCAAAATATCAATCGCAGGATAATGGTTAGCCTCTGCAACTTTTCTTGATAAGAAAATGTGACCGTCTGTAATACCGCGCACGGTATCTACTATAGGGTCATTAATATCGTCACCTTCCATCAATACTGTATAAAAAGCCGTAATTGAACCTTTCGGGCTATTACCTGCTCTTTCCAGAACCTTTTGCAACCAAGAGAAAATTGATGGCGGATAACCTTTCATTGTAGGAGGTTCACCAATTGACAAACCAACTTCACGTCCTGCCATCGCACAACGTGTAACAGTATCTGTCATTAAGAAAACTTTTTTGCCTTGATCTCTAAAATATTCACATACGGCAGTTGCAGTCAAAAGGCATTTTTGTCTGATTAAAGGCGGTTGGTCACCTGTGGAACAAACAAGAACTGATTTTTTCATACCTTCAGGACCGAGTGCGTCTTCAACAAACTCTTTAACTTCTCTTCCACGTTCGCCGATTAGTGCAACAACGTTAACATCCGCATCAGAATTTCTGGCAATCATACCAAGAAGCGTACTTTTACCAACCCCAGAACCTGCGAATAACCCCATACGTTGTCCGCAGCCGAATGTTAAACAAGAATCTATTGCTCTTACGCCTGTCGAGAACATTTCTGTTATAATAGGACGTTCAAACGGGCCGGGAGGCGGGCCATCAGAAGGACGCCAAGTTGCACCTTCAATATCTAAAGGTTTGCCGTCGATAGGTTCTCCCATCGGGTTAATCAATCTGCCAAGTAAAAAGTCACCGACAGGGATGATGATTGGCCCGCCTGTTGTTGTAACAAGGCTGCCTTGACCGATACCTGCTCCATCATAAAGCAAAAGTAATTGTGCGGCATCACCTTTAAAAGCAACAACCTCTGCCGGTTTTTTTTCACCATTAGCGGCTTCAATATAGCATAAATCACCGATTTTTAGCCCCGGAAGTTTAACTTCTACAGTCAAACCAAGCAGTTTAGAAACACTGCCTTTATACTGGTATAAATCAACATTCTCTACTTTTGCATGAACTTTTTGTTTAAGCTCGTCTAAATACTCTTGATTAAC
This sequence comes from uncultured Vampirovibrio sp., assembly GCA_964651125.1. GTDB lineage: Bacteria > Cyanobacteriota > Vampirovibrionia > Gastranaerophilales > Gastranaerophilaceae > CAG-196. The sequence continues at coordinate 3,444 of CAZYWC010000007.1, read as the reverse complement.
GCCTTCCATAAGCTTATTTTAGCATGTTTTTTCTTATGTTACAAACGAACTTTTGTTGCATAAAGATTTTGTCTAAATTCTTTGATATGTTCAGCCTGTTTTTTGTAATCACTTTCTAATATTGCATCAATATTTTTATCTAAAAGAGTAACAACATCTTTTATATTGTCACCGTTCATCAAAATCATATCATTTGCCATTTCCGTATTAGAAAGCGCCAATCTTGTTGTGTCACGAAAACCGCTTGAAGCCAATTGTTGAGCAAGTTCATTACTTTCTATATTTTTACACAAAGCTTGAGCGACAAGCATTGGAGCGTGAGAAATCAAAGCAACTGCCTTATCATGTTCTTGTGGCGTTGTCATAACCGTATTTGCGCCAAAATCTTTGATAACGGATTTTAGAGTTTCGAAATCTTCTAAAGCAGTATCATCTTTCAATGTTACAGCCCAATTTGCACCTTCAAAAAGTTCAGGGAATGAATGTTCCCAACCGCTATGTTCGGTACCTGCCATCGGATGTGACGGGATAAATTTAAACTTGTAGCTCTTTTTTGAAACAAATTCTTTTAGGCTGCAAACATCCGTAACGATTGTATTTTTATCCAAAAATTCTTCCAATTTATCCAAAATTTCAAGCGTCTTGTTCATCGGAGTACAAACAAAAACCAAGTCACAACCTTTTAGTGACGCATAGTCTTTACTTACTCCCGCTTCATTAACAGAACGCGAAACACCGACCATTTCGTATTTTTCCCTTCCGCGCTTAAAAATAGAACCGCCGATTAAACCTAAACCAATAACTCCGATTTTCATTTAAATATCCTTATGATTAAACTTCTTCACACCTTCTACGTAATCTTTTACAATGTCGCCATTGCCTTCCAAATTGTATTTATAAATAGTAAGACCTTCCAGACCGACAGGGCCTCTGGCATGGGTTTTGTTTGTAGAAATTCCTACTTCGGCACCGAAACCGTACCTGAAACCGTCTGCAAATCTTGTTGATACATTATGATAAACTCCTGCTGAATCAACTGCGTTCATAAATATATTTGCGTTATTTTCATCTTCCGTCAAAATTGATTCCGTATGACCTGATGAAAATTCGTTAATATGTTCAATTGCTTCTTCAAGACTTGAAACAAATTTGTAAGATAAAATTTTATCAGAATACTCTTTGTGCCAGCATTCAGGAGTCGCAATAAGTTCAATATCAGCATCCTCAAGAGCCTTCAGCAATTCTGTTTCATATTTAAAATCTTTATGGATAAGAATTGTTTCAACAGAATTACATGCACTCGGATATTGAGTTTTAGCGTCTATTATAACTCGTTTTGCTTTCTCTAAATCAGCAGACGCGTCAACAAAAATATGGCAAATTCCGTCCGCATGACCCAATACAGGAATTTTTGTATTTTCTTTGATAAACTTAACCAAATTGTTTCCACCGCGAGGAATAATTAAATCAATATATTTATCCATAGAAAGCAAGTTTTTAACATCATCTCTCGTGAAAACTTGAGTCAAAACATTTTCAGGGAAGCCTTCCGTTTTTGCTAAAGCTTCTTGAATAACATTCATTATAGCTTTATTAGTGTTAACAGATTCTTTTCCGCCTTTTAAGATAACTGCGTTAGAAGATTTTATTGCAAGTGATGATATTTGTGAAATGACATCAGGTCTTGCTTCGAAAATAATACCTAAAACACCAATTGGACAAGAAATTTTTGTCAAAATCAAACCATCATCCAGTTGGCGTTTTAGAAGAGTTTTACCAATCGGATCTTCAAGATTTGATATATCGACAATACCTTGAATCATATCGCGCATTTTGTTTTCATCCAATTTTAGACGATTGAAAACAGATTGCGATAGTTTTTCGCTTTCAACAAGAGGTTTGGCTAACTCCAAGTCCATTCTGTTAGCTTCAAAAATCTTGTCTTGATTAGCTTTTAAATTATTTGCGATATTCAAAAGTGCATTGTTTTTAATCTCTGTTGAAAGAGTTGCAACTTTTTTTGACGCATTTTTAGCTTTGATTGCGATTTCTTGAAAATTATTTTCTTCCATTTCTGTATGCCTCACACAATTTACAATATTTCAAACGCCTTAGATTAATCATATTTGCAAATTTCTTTTTCATAAGTTCTTCCTGCAAAGACATCGCAGGTTTTTCTTCTAAAGCGTGGGGTTGTCTGACTACAAAACCTGATAAATCCATAAACGGAACTACATTTCGATAGTCCATATAAGGGTTTCGTCTTGATTGTTCGCTCATTCCTTCTCCTAAAAAATGTGATAGTTTTACCCTTTGAAAATATTCTAGTAAAAAACTATTTTTAGGACAATAGAATGTTAACTAAAATTTACTTTATTAAGTTCAAAAAAGTGGCTGATAAAATATTTTATCAGCCGCTTTAATTATTTATTTAAATAAATTACTCATCTAAAGATTGATAACCTGATTTGTGTGATTTTAGAAGCACACCGCGTTTTGAAGTTTGAATAAAATCAATCATCTTTTCTATATATTCATTCATAGGAATTTCAGCCTTGATTTTTTCAATTGCTTGAGATGTATTATATTCTTCTGAAATCAATAGTTTAAATGCTTCGTTTGTAGCAGTTCTGATTTCTTGAGAAACACCTCTGCGTTTCATAGCAATTACGTTTAATCCGCGTGGAACAGGAGGTCTGCCTTCGCCTTTTGAATAAGGTAAGATATCTTGGCGAGAAGCTGAAAAGCCACTGATAATAGCCATATCACCGATTCTGATATTTTGGTGAAATACGCTCATACCACCAACAAATGCACCAAATCCAACGTGAACGTGACCGCCCAATGTAACAAGGTTTGCCAAAATAACTTGGTCTGCCAATACACAGTTATGTGCAACGTGAGAGCCAACCATTAACAAGCATTTATTACCTATTCTTGTTGTAAAGTCACCGCAAGCAGCACCTCTATGGATAGTTACGTTTTCTTTGATAATTGTTTCATCACCGATTACAACTTTCGTTGCTTCACCTTTGTAACCAAGGTCTTGAGGTTCAGAACCGATTGTCGCAAATGGAGAAATTGTACAGTTTTCACCGATTTCTGCAAATTCAATATAAGCGTTTGCGATAACTCTTGTACCTTTTCCGATTTTTACACCTTCTCCGATAACTACGTTAGGACCGATTGTAACTCCTTCTGCAATTTCAGCCGATGGATGAATTACCGCTGAAGGATGAATTAATGATTTTTCTAAAACTGTCATTCTCTTTCTCCATTAAATTTTATCTACAAGAAAAAGTATAATATAAAAAATAGAAGTTTCTTGAAATATTTATATAATCTTTATCTTAAGATTATTTTAGAATAATAAAAAAGCGTCAACCATTTATGAACTGAAACCCTAAAACTAGACAAAGTAAAAAAAAGTCGGTTTTAGGGTTT
>CAZYWC010000006.1:10503-98257 GCA_964651125.1 uncultured Vampirovibrio sp. | reverse complement strand
GTTTTGATTCATCTGCAAGCTTACGGATTTCACCTGCAACAACCGCAAAACCTTTACCATGTTCACCTGCTCTAGCTGCTTCTACTGCGGCGTTAAGTGCAAGCATGTTTGTTTGTTCGGCGATATCGTCAACAACACTGATTGTGTTACCGATTTGTTGAGAGTGTTCTGAAAGTTCCAAAATTAATTCGGCAATCATCTGAATTTTTTGTCTTAAAACAAGCATTTTATCTGCATTAGAAGAAATTGCGTCATGCTCTTTTTCAGAAAAACTGATTGATTGGCTTACTTGTTTTTCAGTGTTTTTGGAAGTTGTAACAGAATCTTCCGAAAGAGTTCTGAGTTTTTCTACAAGAGAAGAAATACTTTTTGAATTAGCGGCTAAAGCTTCAAAGTTTCTTTTTTGTTCACTAAGTGAATCCAAAATTTCAGTTGTTGTTTCAGCTAAATAGCTTGATTGAGTGGTCAAAGATTGTTTAATAGATTTTGAAATCCATTGTTTTGTAATCAAATGCACAACCGTTCTCAATACAATAATTACAGCCAAAAATACGAACGTATCATAAGGTGCAATGTTTTTGATTTTTGCAAAGAATAAAAACATAATACAAATTGCCGTGAAAACGAATACGTCAATCATACATTTGATATTGAATTTTTGTTTTAATTCAAAATTTTGAACTTCAGCCACTTCATCTCTCCTATATAGTTTTTTTTTGAAATTTATTATATAATCATTTTATACTAAAATTGTTAAAATTGGAATATTTTATGGCAGTAAAAGTTTTATTAGTAGAAGATAGTGAAACACAATTAAAGTTTTTGAGAGATGGCTTGGCACAAAACGGTTTTGAAGTTGAAACCGCTATGAACGGTGCAGAAGCTTACAAAAAACTGTTTGAATATATTCCGGACATTGTCGTTTCAGATATTATGATGCCTGTAATTGATGGTTATCAATTGTGCAGAATGATTAAAAACGTTGACGAAACCAGAAAAATTCCCGTAATTTTATTAACGGTTTTAGACAAAAAAATTGACAGTTTTTGGGGTAAAAAAGCAGGTGCGCAATTGTTTTTATCTAAAACAATCGATATGAACGAACTTGTCAAAAACATCAATGCAACCCTCAGAAGATATCCGCTAACGGATGAATACAAGGCAAATATCGCGCTAAAGGCTAATGGCGATAATTCTGCGCAAACAAGATTAAATACTATTTTGAACGATTTGCTGCTTAAATCCGTTTTTGCAAACGAATTCAGAAACTTAAGCGACTTTTTAAACTACGAAAGAATTTTGGTAGAAAAACTGTTTTCTCTTATGAGTTCTTTTGTAGAATACAGCGTTGCGGGTGTGTTTTTCGCCTCTCCCGATGATTACGCAGAAAACATTTTATACATAGATACATTAGGCAGAAACATCAATAAAAGCGTACTTTCCGATGTTCAATATGATTTCTTCAAAAAAATGGAAGAATTCAGAACACTTAAAAATACTAAGTTTGAAGTCGTTAGAATTCTGCTTGGCAAAGAATTAAGCTACGAATTTTCTGATTTAAAATCAAAAATCATAATTCCATTGATGTTTGATAAAAAACTTATAGGCGGAATTTGTTTCTACACGCGTCAAAATATGGATTACGCGTCATTCAGGTATTTTGATATTATGATTAGCGAGCTTCTTGCTATATTCAAAATGAAATATCAATATACAGAAAAAGAATTCATGTCAGTTCTTGACGGACTTACAGGTTTGTATAACAGACGTCAGTTTGAAATCGGTTTGGAGCAGGAATATAACCGTACAAAGCGCCACCCGTCAGATTTTAGTCTTGCGATTTTGGATATCGACTTCTTTAAAAAGGTTAACGATACTTATGGTCACCAATATGGCGATTATGTTTTAAAAACGGTTGCAAGTCTTATGAAACAAGCTTTTCGTAAAACTGATTTGTTGTACAGATATGGCGGTGAAGAATTAATCATGATTATGCCTGAAACCAATATTGAAGGTGCGATTATTCCCGTACAGCGCTTAAGACGTATGATTGAAGAGTATGACTTTGATTATAACGGAGTCAAAGCAAAGGTTACGGCAAGTATCGGCTTAACGATGAATTATCAGGAATTTAATTCTCCTGCGGATATCTTGAAATCTGCAGATGAAGCTTTGTATAAAGCTAAAGAGAGCGGAAGAAACAGAGTAGTATTGCATGAACAATAATTTGATTGAACAAAAAAAGAATACGCATTTGTATTTTCAAGTTGGTGACAACAAGTATGCCGTAAATTCAGAAAACGTGCTTGAAATCATGAAACTGCCGGCTTTAGATTATCCGCAAAAACTACCGAACAACATTGTCGGGCTTTTGAAATACAATAATTTTGTTATCAATGTTGTTGACGTAAGATTTTATTTGAATATTGACGTTAAACCTTATACTGCGCAAAATGAACTTTTGATTGTAAAAACAGATGAATTGATTTTTGGGATTATTACGGATAAGGTTATCGGGATTTTACCGTTTGATAGCGCGTTGGTTGATGCTATTCCTTATGCCGACTCGTCAACTGTAGTTGATTCTTTGTATAAAATCAATCAGGAAACTATTTTTATAATTAATATTTATTCGATTGAAACACTTTTGAAACAGCATAAAGATTGGAAGGAAGTTGATATACCATCGCTTTTTCCGCAAGATGAAGCTTCAAAAGCATTAATGACAAAGCGTACAAATGCAATTGTTGACAAATCTAATATGCGTCTTGCGTCAGGCGAATTACATGTTAAAAACAAATACATTTCATTCAATCTGAATAACGATTCTTATTGCATTGCGCTTGATTATGTAAAAGAAGTTTTGAAAGATACTTCTATCACCAATGTCCCCGGAACGCCGGATTTTATTGAAGGAATCATGAATCTTAGAGGGGATTATATTACTGTTATTAATCTAAAGAACTTTTTGGATTTAGGTTCAACCGTAAACTATGATAAAAAGCCGGTGATTATTGTAAAATACAACGAACTTAAACTTGCCTTGCTGATTGATAAGATTAACGAATTATTTGAATTTCAAGATGATGGAGTTGATAATTCGGGTGACGGGTATTTTTCAAAAGAGTTTATTTACAATGAAACTCTATATACAATTCTGAATGTTGAGAGAATTGCGGAAGATAAACGAATTGTAATTACTGATATGTAGTATCAATTACAATAAATAAAGTATAGGCACATTGTGAGTATTGTGTTAAAATATTTTCTATATGAAGCAGTTTAAAAAGAGAACAATCGCATTAGTTCTTGCTTCTGTAATTACGGTAGTTGGAGCTTTTGGAGCAGAGAATTACAAAAACAGTTTGATGTCACTGAAATTTGAGAGTGGCTCAAATGGTGCTGTAAATATGACTTTGCTCACCAAAAGAAATTATGAACAAACAATTAGTCCTGTTAAAAAAGACGCAACTACTTATGTAATAATGCTTCCTGAAACTAACAGTCAAATGCCTTCAAGCCCTGAACTTGCAGGTGATGTTGAAAGTGTCAATGTTAGAACTATGCCTTATACTACAAGTAGTAAAGGTTATACTAAAATTACAATTAAAACTACTCCAAATGCAATGTTAACAACACAAAAAGCATTGTATATTCCTGATAAAAGTGCAAAAACAGAAACAACTCCTGCTCCTCAGCCTCAACCTTCTTATGAGCCGGTAAGAACAATTGATAGAGATAGAACAGATGTTGTAAATGATAATTATCGTTTAGAACAAGTAAGGAACAGTGAAGATTCTATTCGTTCAAGTAGCGGTGTGAGTCAGACTGCCCCTGTAGATATAAAGAAAAGTGTTAAGCAATTTGAATCCAATACGGAATCTAATTTACAGGAAAATCAGAATAATCTTACAGATTCAGCACTTTCTACAGAACCATCTGATTCGTCGCATTTTAATGACATCTTGTTATTAGTATTAGCAGTAATGCTTGTTGTGGCATTATGCGTGTTCTTTTATATAAAAGCAAGAGATAAAATGGCGGCTCTTGTTGGTGAACAACCGGATTTTTCAGATGATGAAACAGATAAGAAGAAAGAGTTAGAAAAACAACGAGCTTCTAAGAGAAAACAAATAAACTCCACAATTCGTAAACTGGACAAAATGTATTCTCAACCGACAAAAATGCCTGTCAATGATATTACGATTGAACCGACGGTTTCAATTACGCCAAGTGCAGTGAATGAAATTGAACCTCAAGTTGAAAATATTGTTGATTTGGATGAACTTTTCCAAGAAAAAACTAATACACCGGAAGTAAAAGTTGATACTTTAGAAGAAACTGATGAAGAAAATAGTGCGTTAGAAGATTTTCTGAGTGGATTTTCTTTTGATGAATCTAATTTTCTTGAAAATGAAAAAGAGCAAGAAGCTTTTGATGAAGAATTGTACGAAAAATTTATTAATGATGAAAACTTAAAATTTTCAAAATCTGATGTTGAGAAAATTGAAAAACTTTTAAATTCAGAAATTAGTGATGAAACAATGAAGAATATCGAAAGTTTTGTAGTTACAAATCCTATTGAGAAAAAGCCTTCAAAAAGAGAGATGTTGGAAAATTTTGTTACCGCATATACTGTTAATCAAAATGTTTCTTTCTCAAAAGATGATGTGGATGCATTGAATAAATTGATAAGCGTAGAGCTGGATAATGATTTTATTACTGATTTGAGAACAAATCCAAATAGTGTCAATGAAATGCGTCAAGAAATTGAAAAAAGAAGCTCAAAACCTCATAAATCGTCAGAACTTTTAACATTAAATGTAAAAGACATGCTGCCTGATTTGTCGGAAGCATTGAAACAGCAGGGTGGACGTAGGATTGAATCAAATGCACAGCCTCAAGTTGTTTACTATAGCGAAGGATACGATGTTAGCACGCTTTCTCTTAAAGATGAGCTTCCGGATTTGTCAGTAGAAATTAATAATGATGCGGCTTATGAATCAAGACCTTCTGACGAGGTTGCGCTTGCAGAATCAGGTTATGATGTTGCTAAAATGTCTATTTCTGATGATTTGCCAGATTTGGAAGATGTTTTAAATAATCCCGAAAAATATGAGGAAAAAGAAGTTCCTGTGGAAGTTGACGCGGAAGCACTTCTTAGAAGTATTTCCAATATTAGTTTTAAACCGTTTTATGACGGAAATGAAGAATCAGAAATTCTCAATGATTTTGATAACAGTACGACACCGACCGTTTCTGATATGCAAGAAGAGTTCAATCAATTAGATAATAACTTTGAAATTGTTAATGAGGAAGAGGTCGCAAGTACTGATGACAGTAGTGTTGTAGATGATTTTGAATCGCTCTATGATAACAAGTTTGTTGATTTTGACAAGAATAAAGGTGACAATCTTTTGGTACTCGATTCAACTGTAGAAAGCAAGGAAAAGGTACAAGCAAAAATTAAACCTTCAGAAGATGCTGAAAAACTTTTAAAACTGATAGAAGAAAAACAAGCAGAAAAACAGCAAAAACAAGAAATTTCAGAACAACAGCAAGAAGAAGTTAAAATTAATGTTGAACCTAAAAACAAAAATTTACCGAAAGAAGAAGATATAAAAACATTTATAGTTGATAATGAAATTTTTGAAATTGTTTCAAAATCGAATTTTACGGACAAATTAGGCTGCTATCTTGTTAAAAACAGCAATGGTTATGCAATTATGGGATACATTGGTGAAAAGGTCTTGAAACTCAAGAGTTATAAAAGCCTAAAAACTGAAAAATTACAAACTCGTGTTAGTGAAAAATTCAAAGATGGTACAATCAGATATATAGTAAGAGTTGGGGTGCATAAATTTATCCTAAACATAAAAGATGACAACATGGAGTATGTAATGGATTTATGCTAAAACGCTTTTTAATCCTGTGTTTGTTGCCGATTTTGCTTTGTGCTTGTACAAAAAATAAACAAGAAGAGATAACTTTTTCTTCTTGGGGTTCTGTGACAGAAGTCGGAATTATAAATGAAATTATTAAAGAGTACAAAAAACAAAATCCTGAAATAAAAATCAATTTTATTCATATTCCACAAAATTATTTTCAAAAAGTTCATTTGTTATTTGCTTCTAATCAAGCACCGGATGTGATTTTTATTAACAATCTGTATCTGCCTTTATATGCAAGTAAATTAGAGCCTTTAAATGATGTCGTTAATTTTGAAGATTTTAATCCAAAAAGCATTGAAGCTATGAGTTTTGACGGTAAGCTTTATGCAGTACCAAGAGATATTTCAACTCTTGTTTTTTATAGAAACAAAAATTTAGTTAAAACAACTCCGCAAAACTTGGACGAATTAATTCCGGCGATTAAGGAGGTAAAACCTTATGGAATTAGTTTTGAAAAAGATATTTATTTTATGCTGCCATACGTTTTAACTATGAACGAAAGTTTTTTAAATCCTCAAAAATCTGCAGTATTTTATAAGAATTTGGAAGGAAAATATGCTCCGACTGCTTCTCAAGTAGGAAGTTTAACTTTAGCGCAAATGTTTTTGCAGGGTAAAATCGGACTTTATCTTTCAGGTCGTTGGATGTATCCGAAAATCAAAGATAGTGCGGATTTCAATTGGGATGTAATTCCGTTTTGCGGAACTGTTCCTCTTGATGCTTCAGGCTGGGCGATTTCTAAAGATTCAAAACATAAAGAGCAGGCAGAAGAATTTCTTCAATTTTTGTCTTCTAAAAAGAATATTGAATATTTTAATTCAACGGGTTTGATTGTACCTGCAAGAAATGATGTTGAGATTGACAATGCGGCATTTAAAAAATCTGTCGAAAACTCAAAACCCTTAGTATATGGTAGAGATTATAAAAAAATAGCTGACAGATTGAATAAGAAATTGTTTCCGTAATCCTTTTATGATATAAAGGAAATGGAATGTGATTTTAGCGTCTTTAAGAGAAGGAGTTATAAATGGATAGAAATGTAATCTGCATCAAATGGGGAACAAAATTCGGCCCCGAATACGTAAATAAGCTTTATAAAATGGTTGAGAAGAATTTATCTTTGCCACACAGATTTGTATGTTTTACTGATAATGCAGAAGGCATTGTAGAAGGTGTTGAAATCCGTCCGCTTCCTGAACTTAACGATGAAGGAATTCCTGATAGAATGTGGAAAAAATTAGGTTTATTTGCTAATCCGCTTTCTGATTTACAAGGTACTGCTTTGTTTTTGGATTTGGATATTATTATCAGAAGCTCTCTTGACCCATTTTTTGAAGTTGAAGGAAGTTTCTTGATTTCTAAAGACTACGATTTTCCACACGATATTATCGGTAATTCGTCAGTTTTCCGTTTCGAAGTTGGCAAACACCCTGAAATCATTGAACATTTTTACCAAGAAGGTAAAACAATCAGAGAAAGATACAAAAACGAACAAGCATTTTTGTCTTATGAAATGGATAGAAAAGGATTGCTTAAATACTGGCCTAAAGATTGGGTTGTAAGCTTTAAACGCCAATGTTTGCACAAATTCCCAATGTGTTGGTTTAAAGTTCCACGTGATCCGGAAGAAGCTAAAATTTTGATTTTCCACGGTAAGCCAAATCCCGAACAAGCATACAAAGGATATTTCGGTAAACTCGGATTCAGATATATTAAACCGACAAAATGGCTTGATAAGTATTGGAATTAATTGTTTAAAATTGGAAAGTTGCTTTTTTAACTTTCCAATTTTTTTATTGTCCCATTAAAGCACTGCCCAAATAATAAACACCAAATGCAACAAGCCAAGCGATTGAGCATTGCATTAATACAACTAATGTCGCATATCTTTTGCCCAATTCTCTTCTAACTGTTGCAATTGCTGCTACACAAGGCGTGTACAATAGGCAGAATACCAAGAACACAAATGCTGTAAGTTGGCTAAACAAACCGCAGTCTTTGATATCGCCGACAAGAATACTTAAAGTACTTACAACGCTTTCTTTTGCCATAAATCCTGTAATAAATGCTGTCGCAATTCGCCAATCTGCAATACCTAAAGGTTTAAATATTGGTACAAGCATATTACCTAAAATTGCAAGCAAGCTGTCAGCAGGGTGTGAAACGAGGTTTAATTTGATATCAAATGATTGTAAGAACCAAATAACGATTGTTGCCCAAAAGATAATTGTAAAAGCTTTTGTTACAAAGTCCTTTGATTTCATATAAATTAATCTGTAAACGTTTACAAAGCTTGGCATTCTATAACTTGGAAGCTCCATTACAAACGGAACCGCTTCACCTTTAAAGAAAAAGTATTTCATTATGTAGGCTAAAATTATACCTACAAAAATTCCCAACAGATACAAACAAAGAATTACAATTGCTTGATGTTGTTTGAAAAATGCAGCTGTAAACAGTGCGTAGACAGGGAGTTTTGCAGAACAACTCATAAACGGAGTCAAGAAAATTGTCATTTTTCTATCGCGTTCTGAAGGCAGAGTTCTTGTTGCCATAATTGCAGGAACGGAACATCCGAAACCAATAAGCATAGGAACAAAACTTCTGCCGGAAAGTCCGATTTTTCTGAGTAATTTGTCCATAAAGAATGCTACACGCGCCATGTAACCACTGTCTTCCAAAATTGATAAGAAGAAAAACAGAGTTACGATAACGGGCAAGAAACTCAAAATGCTTCCTACACCTTGAAAAATACCGTCAATTATAAGTGAATGCACAACAGGATTTAAGCCGTAAGCCGTCAATCCGCTATCTACAATATTTGTGACCAGTACGATGATTCTGTCCATCAGACTTGTTAATAAAGTTCCCAAAGGACCGAAGGTTATGTAGAATATAAATCCCATAATTGCCAAAAAGGCAGGAATTGCGGTGTATTTCCCCGTTAAAATTCTATCCGTTTTAGTGGAAATTCTTTGTCCTATAGTTTCAGTCGGTTTTGAAACAAAATTAGCGCAAAGATTTTCAATAAAAGTAAAGCGCATATCCGCTAAAGCGGCTTCGCTATCGAGTCCCGAATCTTCTTCAAGTTCTTTTATAATGTGGTCGCAAGCGTCAATTTCATTTTCATCAAGTCCGAGTGCGTCAAGCGTGATTTGGTCTTTTTCCGTCAACTTTGTAGCTGCAAAACGCGTTGGGATTTTAACCGCATGCGCATGATCTTCTATTAAGTGTTCGATTGAGTGAATACATCTGTGAACAGGCCCGTCTGCACAAAAGTCAATGCGGTGCGGATGGTCGCCATATTGTGCCACATTCATTGCGTGGTCTATGAGTTCGCCGATACCTTCGCCTTTTGATGCGGAAATCGGAATTACAGGCACGCCAAACACAGATTCTAAACTGTTTACATCAATGCTTCCACCGCTTTCTGCAACTTCATCCATCATATTTAGTGCAATTACCATTGGAACATCAAGTTCAATCAATTGCATTGTTAAAAACAAATTACGCTCAATATTGGTAGCGTCTACTATGTTAATAATTCCATCGGGTTTTTCTTTTAGGATGAAATCTCTTGTTACAACTTCTTCATTACTATAAGGTGAAAGCGAATAAATCCCAGGAAGGTCAGTTATTGTTGCGTTTTCATGACCTTTAATCACTCCGTCTGTTCTATCAACCGTAACTCCGGGGAAATTACCGACATGTTGGTGAGAGCCTGTAAGCTTGTTGAAAAGTGTAGTCTTACCGCAGTTTTGGTTACCTGCGAGCGCGAAATGAACATTTTCTTTGATTTTAATTCTTTTGGCGCCGTCGATTTGTTCTTCACCAATCATTGAGTGGTCAATATCTTCAAAAACCTTATTCTTGCGCGGATGATTATGCGCATCGTGAATATCTTTTAAGATGATTTTAGATGCGTCAGATTTTCTGATAGTCAGTTCATAACCGCGGACTCTTATTTCCAACGGGTCGCCCATTGGCGCGGTTTTGACTAACTTAACTTCAACATTCGGAGTTAAGCCCATATTTAAAATATGATTTCGAAGAGCTTTGTCTTCACATTCTATTGATTTTATATATCCTTCTTTACCAACGGGTAAATTATCTAAAGTTGTCATAGTAACCTCAAAGTATCCATGTAATATTATATTCGCTGAAAATCGAAAAGTTAATAAATATGGATATCGTGTCGGTTACTTGAATATTGTTATAAATATTTTGTAATGGTATTCATCAAATCGTATTTGTTTCTTAAACCGCTAAAGCGTTCGACTTCTTTTCCGTTTCTGAATACCAAGAATGTTGGAAAAGAATGGATGCCATATCTTATTGCAAGTTCAACTTCTTCTTCTGTGTCGACTTGTCCGATGTAGATTTTGTCCAGTTCTTTTAATACTTCTTCTTGTTTTCTGCAATAACCGCACCATGGAGCGTAAAATTCAACGAGCTTAAGTCCGTTTTTTATTTCTTCATTAAAATTATCTTTTGTCAAAGTTTTTAGCATAAAAATTCCTCCTAAATAAGATTAAGAGGGATTAAAAATTTTTACATTGCCTAATCGGGTATGCTTTGTATTGTTAATTTATTGTGAAATAATTAACAAATGTTAAGCAATTTGGCAATTTCTCATGCAAAATAAACTTTATATAAATATAGAAGGTTAGAAACTTAGTGAAAATACAAAACGTTAAAAGAGCTATAAATGTGTTATCAACTCCGCAGCTTGGGGCTGTGAATTTCGCGCGTAAATCGGAAGTTATTTCAATATTTGATACAGGCAAACTCCGTTATATTAATAATGTAGTCGAATATCCGACGCGCAAATTAATTTCGCCTGATGAAGTAAAAGAATTGTTTGTTAATGGCAAGATTGATGGCGGAGAATTGAGAAATACAATGTATAGAATAAAATTCAGATTATTCTTACATTCATTTAAAAGTTTAAAGGACTTAAAACTTTGGTTACATTCTGTTGATGTATCAAGCAATATAACAAAAAATGATTGTTCTGAGATTGCAGATTTTATGAATATGCATGGAGGAAAATTTGCAAATCTTTGGCGCGGTTATTCACAAACAGATATGATACCAAATATAGAAAAATTAGCGCTATTTACAAGAAGTCTTAAACGTATAGATAAATTGGAATTATACAAAAATTTAGATGAAAAGGCTTGGATAAATTGTATAGATGGTATTATCAATAAGCCATCAGAAGTTATTCGCCCACTTTTAGAGTATAAATATGATTCAAGAGAAATTAATGGGGCAATTAGCAATGGTACAACCTCTCAAAGGGTTAAAAATATGATTAATACAATAACGAGATTTTTGGATAAACAAATTCTAAAACATGATATGACTGTTTATCGTGGTGAAGGTGGTTTTGATGTTTTCAATTCTGTCATGTTGGACGAAAATAAAAAATACACATTGAAAAATGCTTTAGAAAAGATTACAAGTGAAATAGAAAACAATAAAAATAATGTTGATATAAAAAAGTTTATAGAAGAGAATATGATAGAAAAATATGTTACTCAAGAACGTTTTATGTCTACTGCAATTGATACAGAAGCGATAGAAGATTATGCTAAAAAGTTTATTGGAAAATAAATGTTCCAAAAGGTAGTAAAGCTTCGCTAATAGAAAGTTATAATGTAGAAAGAAAATCCGAAGCAGAAATGCTAATACAGAGACTATCACAATTATTAATCAAAGATGCAAAGTATGACTACATGAATAAACGATGGTATATAGAAGCAGATTTGGTGCAGAACAACATTGAAAAGAAGGCTTTTTAATGATATAATGCAAAGGAGGTTAACATAATGAAAATAGATACAATACAACCTACAATATCTATGCAGGGAAATATCAAAAAAAATCTTTCTCGCAAATTTGCCTTGGCGGGTATGTTTTTGTCAGAAGTAGGTTATTTAGCCAAAGATATCTTTGTACCTCGTAAAAAAGTATATGTAGAAATAGACGGCAAAAAGATAGATGAACGCGATTTACCAAATAGTGTTTCGGGTCCAAGTGATTGGGCAGGCATGAAATGGGGAAAAATAGTCTTTTCGTCTGAAGATGAAGAGAAGCTAAAAGATATGCCTTACGAGGAATATGTAAAATATTATGATAAGTTAATTAAAGAAGGCAAGTACAAAACAGTACAAGATTGTTAAATTAGGAACAATTGATGAAGATAGATGCGGTACAATCTACAATACCAATGAAAGGAAATTTGGCAAAGAATATTAAGCAGAAATGTCGAATGTTTGGTTTGGCGTTTTCAGCTTTAGGTTATGCAGCAAAAGATATATTTGTGCCTCGCAAAAAAGTGTATGTAGAAATTGACGGCAAAAAGATAGATGAACGTGATTTGCCAAACAGTGTGTCAGGTCCAAGTGATTGGGCGGGTATGAAATGGGGAAAAATAGTCTTTTCTCCTGAAGATGAAGAGAAATTAAGAAGCTTAGAATCTTATGAAGAAAGACAGGCTTTTAGAAACAAACTTATAGATGAAGGCAAATATACCAAAGTGCCATACGAGAATAAGTAATTGTTATGAAAATAGATACAATACAACCTACAATATCAATGCAAGGAAATATCAAAAAAAATATTTCCCGCAAATTTGCTTTGGCAGGAATGTTTTTGTCAGAAGTAGGTTATTTAGCCAAAGATATCTTTGTACCTCGCAAAAAAGTTTATGTAGAAATTGACGGCAAAAAGATAGACGAACGTGATTTGCCAAACAGTGTGTCAGGTCCCAGCGATTGGGCGGGCATGAAATGGGGGAAAATAGTCTTTTCGCCTGAAGATGAAGAGAAACTAAGAAGCTTAGAATCTTATGAAGAAAGACAGGCTTTTAGAAATAAACTTATAGATGAAGGCAAATATACCAAAGTGCCATACGAGAATAAGTAATTGTTATGAAAATAGATACAATACAACCTACAATATCAATGCAAGGAAATATCAAAAAAAATATTTCCCGCAAATTTGCTTTGGCAGGAATGTTTTTGTCAGAAGTAGGTTATTTAGCCAAAGATATCTTTGTACCTCGCAAAAAAGTTTATGTAGAAATTGACGGCAAAAAGATAGACGAACGTGATTTGCCAAACAGTGTGTCAGGTCCAAGCGATTGGGCGGGCATGAAATGGGAACGACCTCATTTTTCTGCAGAAGACAAGGCAAAAATGGAAAAAATGACTCCGAGTGAACGTCAAGAATATAGGGAAAAGCTAATAAAAGAAGGCAAATACACTTGGGGTGAGTATGAAGTTTGGGAATAAAAAGAGCTGGTGTGATTTTTGCACAAGTAACTTTAATAAATTGTAGAAAAAGATAAAAAGAATTCTGAAATAACATTAATCAACATTGGCAAAATCCAAATCATAATCGCAGCGCCGAATACAGGCTTGAACAAGAAGCTTAATTGGAAAACGTTTACCTGTGGTGCGGTTTTAGAAATTACACCAAGAATAATATCTTGTCCTAATGTTGCCAAAAGAACCGGAGAAGCTATTTGCAATCCCATATAAAGTACGTTTGAAGTAGTTGTAATCAAATGATCCATATTGATAATTTTTTCAAGCGGAATAGCGACAGCATAGATTGGGAAGATTTCGAAACTGCGCATTAAAGCATTAATCAGCCAATAAAATCCGCCGAGTTCAATAAAAATAAGAATTCCCAAAAGTGTAATAATACGGCTCAAAATTGAAGTTTGGCTGTTCGTAGTCGGATCCATTACCATCGCAGAAGATAAACCCATTTGAGTGTTAATCATATCACCGCCGGCTTCAATCGCCAAAATCAAAAGTTGCGCAATATAACCGATAATCGCACCGACTGCGAAATTTAAAAGCAAAAGTAAAAGCGGTGAAATATCCGCAGGTGGAGTGGCAGGTTTAAGAATTGGTGTAATCATAACCGTGAGAATAAATACAAACGCCAATTTGACAAGTCCTGCGATTTCTTTACGATTAAAAATCGGAGCAAAGCGCACAAATCCCAACAGGCGTGCAAAAACGACTATGCCCGCTGAAAACCAGTGGTCAAATTGTGGAAATAGAATTGAGATTTGTTGTATAAAGTTGTCCATTTTTTTTGTTTCTTGTGCTTGACCTTTTTTCAATTTTCCATTTGAGACGGCGGTTCATCCAATTCATACTCATACTCTTCCGGCGGTTCATCGATTCCGAGAATATCGAAACCGTCGACGTCGTCTATTGTTGTTTTATCTGCCTCGACCTTGACATTAAACATAATTTTATCTTTGTTATTTTTTAATACGCAAAACCTTGTTTCGCCTTCTCTGAGCGGGCGCACAAGAAGCGTGTTTTTTTCGTTCATTATTGTAAAAATCGGACATACATCAATAATATCGTTGTTTTCGATGCTGATATCAGTAAGCTTGCCGTCGGCTGTGATGAGGCAAGTTTCGTAGGCGCAAGCGTAGCTTGCGCTTAGTATAAATATTAATGATGTAATTAGTTTTTTCAATTTGTTTCCTTTTTTATCTTGTTCCCCTCGCCCCTTGTGGGA
This sequence comes from uncultured Vampirovibrio sp., assembly GCA_964651125.1. Taxonomy (GTDB): domain Bacteria; phylum Cyanobacteriota; class Vampirovibrionia; order Gastranaerophilales; family Gastranaerophilaceae; genus CAG-196. The sequence continues at coordinate 83,750 of CAZYWC010000006.1, read as the reverse complement.
GAGGGGTTCATTCCTCTTAAGTTATTGTTGGGCAAGTATGCCCAACCTACTTTTTAAATGGAAAATGGATAATGGAAAGTGGAAAATTATTTTAAATATTTATTAATATTAAATAATTCAATATTGAACATTTTTCATTAAAAAATGTAGGGTGCAATTCTTTGCACCATATAAATCATTTTTCATTTCCCACTTTCCATTTTCCATTATTTACCTCCCCAACATCTTATTAATCTCAACAAAATTTCCCTTTGGCATTGGTGCTTTTGGCGCAGTATCATACTTAATCTTTTGCGCCTTATCTATATATGGAACTTTACCCGGGTTTTTCATAACTTCTTTAACCGTTGGCGCGTCTTTAAACGAATCCTTCATCTCGCCTTCAAAAGGAGTCGTGTATTTGTAGTAATCCGCCGGAAGCACAAACGCGTCGTTTTTCGGAACGGAATTAAACGCTAATGACATACCTTCTGTGAAGAAGTTTGTAAGCAGTTTGAGAAAACCTATACCGCCGATTACGATAACCAAAAATACAGCAAAGATTTTGGGCGCAGCAGCGATTGTTTGTTCTTGCACCTGAGTAACCGCCTGAATAATACCGACAACCAAACCGATTGCGGCTGCAGTCAGTACACAAGGCATGGAGATTGAAAGCATTACCATAAAGCCTTTTGCAAGATATTCAGTTAGCATTTCCATTTTTAGGTCCTCACTCTAGTTATACTGTTTGAGTTTTTTATAATTGTCCATTTTTATTAATTGTAACTTTGCACCAACCCCTGTACAATTAACGCCCAGCCGTCAACTGCGATAAATATCAGCAACTTGAACGGTAAAGAAATAATTGTAGGTGATAACATGAACATACCTAGTGCAAGAAGTATGTTCGCAACAACAAGGTCTAATACGATAAACGGAACGAATACAACGAAGCCAATTTCGAACGCTGTTTTTAGTTCGCTCAAAATATAGGCAGGTGCAACTTCCCAAATCGTGATATCTTCAGGCGATTTTGGCGGAGTCTTGTGTTTAAGTTCTACAAAGAACGACAAATCGCTTTCCCTTGTTTGTTTCATCATAAACTCTTTTAGTGGCTTAGATCCTTCGTCAATTGTCGCAATAAGGTTTCCTGTCTTTTGATAAGGCACAGAACCTCTTTCGTACATTTGTTGAAAAACTCCGCCCATTGTGTAGAATGTCAAAATCATACACAACCCAATTGTAACGATTGCAGGCGGTACTTGAACACCCATTGCTGTTTTAAGAAGTGAAAATACAATTGTAAATCTCAAAAAACAGGTCATACAGCAAAATACAAACGGCAAAAGCGAAAATAGCGACATTACCGTAAGCATTTGTAAAACCGGGTTCATATCTTTTATTACTGAGTCCATTATTAATTACCTCATACTCTCAGCCAAATTCCTCAAAACTGATTTTCTGCCTGCATTTTTAGAGCTTAGCATACTTGATTTGATTCCGATATCTGATTTGTCCATGAAGCTTGGTTTTGGAAGCTTTGACATGGTTTCTTGGAAGGTCATTGGAGCGGAATTGAGATTTGCCCCTACGGGATTAACCCTCACCCCAGCCCTCTCCCTTGGAGAGGGAGTCTGTGCAAGATTTGCTAAATCAGGGAACTCCCTCTCCTTAGAGGAGATGGTTGGGGTGAGGTGTTTGCCCGTGAGGGGCAAATCAGAAGAACTGTCACCCATACGGTCATTGCGTACTTCATAAGCCGCACCGCAATCTTCCGCTGTTTCCAATTTAGAAATCAGACTCGTTTTATCAACATCACCTGCAATCAAGAATTTTTCTCTACCCGTTGATACGATGTAGAGCGTCTTTCTTGGCGCAAGGTTCAATGTGTCAATTATTTTTAGGTATTTAGATTTTCCGCCTGTAATTCCGCCTGATGTAGCACTCTTAAAAATCAAAAGCGCAACAACGATTACTCCGACCATTGCAAGCGTGTATACCATAAAATTTGCTAAATATCCCATTTATACGTACCTTTTATAATATCCTACTAATTTAACGTACTAATGGAAAATTGAAAGTTGAAAATTATTTAAAACAATTTTCCATTTTCCATTCTCAATTAAACTCATTCCTTCTTCTATTTAACAATCCACGAGCTAAAGTCAACCTTCCTGCCCATCCTCAACCTCGAAATCGCTATAATCGAAATCATCGCCACTTTGAACTTGTTCTTCTGCTTCAACTACTGCCGGTTCTTCTGGTTCGTTTGCCGGTGCAGAAGATGAATCGTTAACCTTTTCAATCCTTACGCCGAAACGGTCATTGATAATAACCAATTCGCCTGAAGCAACTGATTTCCCGCCAACTTTCAAAGAAATTTTATTGTCGTAAACAGAACACAAGTCAACAATCAAGCCTTCTTCAATGCTCTTAAGCTCGCCCAAAGTAATTTTTACTTTGTCAAACTCTGCCGACATATCAACCTGAATACTGTCCCACAAATTAGTGTTTGTATTATCTTCCATACCGCCTCCTCCGCTGGCATCATAAGGTTCTATTATATTAATATTTGGTTTAACTTGAAATTTTTGAACAATGTTGTTGCAAACAAGTGTCATCTCTGACGAGTTGCTGTTTTCAAACACAACAATATCGCCAACATCAAGCCTTTTTATATCCGCAACAGGGAAAGTCGTGCTTCCCAAAATCAATTTCACATCAACAAGACTGCTTGCAAAATCTCTGTCCTCAAATCTAGGCTCTGTTCTTTGAATTTCTTGAGGTGAAAGAATGTCTTTCGGTACAGAAATTATGAATTTTGCAGCCGAATCCGAAACTTCACTTTTTACAAAATAAGTCAGATGCAAAATCTCGTTGTATCTTCTGTGCGGTTCAATCGTGAAATTAGGCGCAAGTGACTCGTACAAAAAGTCATTAAACGCCGTAATAATCCTTGCTTCCAATTCTGTAACTTCGGTCAAATCAAATCTGCGGTTATTTTTGCCGAGAACTTTATCTAAAATAACGTTGATTGCTTCTTGTGAAATTCTTATATAAACATCGTTTTTAGAGTTTATTTTGACTTTAGTTACAAAGAATGTGTCGTTTTGGGAAAGTACATTCATGTTTGTGCTGATTGATGCGAGTTTGTAATCAAAGCCGTCAAAAAAGAATTCACTGCTGCAGCTTTCTACAACAGGTGTGAAAACTGAATCAAACCATGCAAATTGCTTATATAATTCATCAAAGAATACTGAGTTTATCATACATATCCTGTTTGGAAGGTTTTAAGTTGTTAAGTTCGTTATAAAGTAATGACGATGTTCAATATTAAAAATAATTAAAATGAACTGAATGCCTTAAAGACTTAATGTCCTAATTCCTTTCCTTACCACTTTCCCACGCTATCGTATCAAATTTCAGCACCCAAGACATCAACTGTTTAGAGGATTTTCAAAATTAGTTTGATGTTTAGAATTCAATATAGTGTATGTTTTTTAGAGGAAATTTTAACATTTGTAACAATCTCCACTATATAAAGGGTTGAAAACCTCTAAAACATGTCTTATAATAGGTATATACTGTGTATAACTATATACCAATTAACGAAACAATAAAAAGGATTTTATTATCATGGCATCAACAATATCGTTTAGCGGTTTGGCTTCAGGCTTAGATACCTCATCTTGGGTAGAAGCACTGGTTTCAGTAAAACAACAAAAAGTTACATCACTTCAAACAGATTTGAATAGCAAACAAACAGTAAAAAATACTTTGAATGATACAAGAAGTAAGTTTACTACTCTTCGTTCTGCCATTGAAAAATTGACTGACGCAAAATTCGGCGGCTCAATGGACTTGTTTGCAAAAAATTCTGCAACATCTTCTGACACCGATATTTTCACTGCAACAGCAACAGCAAGCGCAACAAGACAAAGCTATGATATTACGGTTCAACAACTTGCAACTTATACAAAAGCAACTTCTAAAAATGCTGCAAGTGCTGTAGCTGACGATAATACAAAATTGAAAAACCTTGGTATTTCAGATGGTACTTTGACTGCTTATGTAAACGGTCAAAAATATTCTGTAAATATCAATGATACAAATACTTTAGGTGATTTGAAAGCTAAATTGGCAGGCTTTGGTATTACGACCGATATCGATGAAAACGGCGTGTTAAGCTTCTCTGCTCAAAACGAAGGTGATACAATCCATATCGGTGCTACAACCGATACTTCAAATTTGACATCACTTATCGGTTTGACTCAACAAGAAGACGGAAGTTACAAATCAACAAATTCATTGTTTAAAGCTACTGTTGCTTCAAAATTAACTTCCGAAGATTCAGGATTTAATACTCAAATTAAAGAAGGTACGTTCACAATCGGTGGTGCTACATTCAAAATCACAGATAAAACAACTCTTTCATCTTTGATTTCTGAAATTAACAGCAATGACGAAGCTCAAGCTTACGCATTCTGGGATGACGCAGCAGGCAAATTGTCAATCACTTCTAAAAAAGAAGGCGCTTCTTATATCAATATTGAAGCAGGTACAAGCAATTTTACAGATGTAATGGGCTTTACAAATTCTGAATGGAATGATGACGGCACAGTTAAATCATCTAAGATGTATACAGACGCTCAAGAGTTGGGTCAAAATGCTCAATTTACAATTAACGGAACAAAAATGACATCAACTTCAAACACTGTAACTTCTGATATTTCAAGAATGAACGGTGTTACATTGACATTGAAAAAAGCAAGCACAGAAGAAAGCGGTACTTCAACACTAAAAGTAACTCAAGATACAAGCGGTTTGGTTGAAGCTGTTAAATCATTTGTAAGTGCTTATAACGATGTACTTTCAAATGTTGATGAAGTTACTGCAAACGGTGCAGACCTTCACGGTGAAACTTCATTAACAAGTTTGAGAAACACAATCAGAAGCTATGCAACTGCTAAAAATTCTTCAAACGGCGGTGTTTACAGTCTTCTTTCTGAAATCGGTATTTCTACAAGTTCTGCTGACGGTAACAACTTGAATGCCGATACAAATTCATTGACATTGGATGAAGACAAGCTTAAAAAAGCATTAGAAGAAAATCCTGAATCTGTTAAATCAATTTTGACAGGTGACGGTGGTGTTCTAACAATGATGGAAGATGCTGTTGAACAAAGCTTGAAAGCTTCTGTAGGATACTTTGATGTAAAAACTTCTACTCTTGATTCTGACATCAATAAGATGGAAACAAAGATTACGAAACAAAATTCAAGTATTTCTACATACAAAGCTCAATTGGAAAAGAAATTTTCTGCAATGGAAACAACGATTGCGCAAATGCAGCAAAATTATCAATCATTCCTTTCTTAAGTAGAAAATTGATAGAACAAAAAGTGGAAATTGAGGAAACATATTTGGTGTTTCCTCAATTTTTATATGAACATTTCTTCTTGTTTGGTGTAAAATTAGTGATATTGAAGATTCCGAACCAGAGGAGAAATAGTTATGATAATGTTAGCGGTTGCTTTGTTGATGAGTATGGTATTATGCTTGTTATTTGGTGTACCTTATATAGATTTTTTGAAAAAGAAAACAATCGGGCAGTATATTCTTGATGTTGCGCCGGAAGCTCATGCGAAAAAAGCGGGAACTCCGACAACCGGCGGTGTTTTTATTATTGCTGCAATAATTATTGCGTCTGTTATAACATTACTTATGGCGCAACAAATGGATAATTCAGCATGGATTATTATTATAACTCTTTTGTTTATGGCTCTTGCAGGTTTTCAAGATGATTATTTAAAGATTAAAGGTCATGAAAACAAAGGTTTAAGCCCAAGAGGAAAACTTGTAAGACAAATCTTAATCGCTTTGATTCCGACAGTTTATGCAATGCAAACTTATGGAACAGTTATTACTCTTGGTTCAATGGATTTTGATTTAGGATTTTTATATCCGATTTTTACGGTATTTGTAGTAACGGGTGCTTCAAACGCTTACAACTTAACTGACGGTTTGGACGGACTTGCTGCTTCAACAGGTATTCCTGCATTTTTGGCTTGCGGAATTATTGCTTATTATGGCGGTCATAGTGCTTCTGCAATTGTGGCAGCAACCGTTATTGGTGCTTTAATCGGATTTTTGAAATACAATAAGCCAAAAGCACAAGTATTTATGGGCGATACAGGTTCTTTAGCTTTAGGCGGTTTGTTGGGAACTTTGGCTGTTATTGGAAGATGTGAACTTTTACTTGCTTTGTTTGGCGGTGTTTTTGTAATGGAAACTTTGTCAGTAATTTTGCAGGTTACCAGCTACAAATTAACAGGAAAAAGAATTTTTAAAATGTCACCAATCCACCATCATTTTGAACTTTGCGGACATTCAGAAATCAGAATTGTAAAAGAATTCACGCTGGTAGCGTTTATTCTTTCTGCAATTGCAGTTGTATTGAATTTTGTATTGTAATAAAACAATTTTCCATTTTCCATTATCCATTTTCAATTTGGAATAGTTATACAAATCAAATAATGTACAAAAAACTAATCCATACGTAGTATTTTTTGTAAATTTTTATAAAAATCGTATATACTTTTCTTGCTAATTCGAAAACACATGATAATATTATACTTAAGATATGAATATTAGTATTAACAGTACAAATTTCAATGCAAAGATACAGTTTGAAAATCCCAAGCCGAAATTTCAAATGAAAACTCATTCAATGAATAGCAAAGCTTGTTTTGTTCAAAATAAAAAGTTCTTTTCTTGGAAAATGTTAAAGCAGTTTATATCAGACGCAAGTGTATTTATAGAGAAAATAAAGACTATAAAATCTAGTGTAAGACGACCCTCATAGAAGAGGAAAAAGAAAGGAAAAAAGATGAGAATTAATCCTATTAGTGCAACAATGTTTGCAGGCAAATCAGGTATCGTAAAAAAAGCTGCAGCAGCTACATTTGCAACAGCAGGTTCAGCTTTAGCAGCTGATACATTTGTAAGAGGTCTTTCAAAACCTGTTAAAGAAACTGATGATATCATTAGAGCAAATGATTCAGACCAAGATAACCCAAGTGATTATTTATCAGACAGTTGCAGCAGATAATGATTATTACAAAGGTTGAAACAAATACAGATTTCAATTATTACAAGAGAGGGCAGAGCTTTAGGGGTTCTGCCTCTTTTGTAAATAAAAGTATCAATACGGCTTACAAGAGTATTGATGTGAATTCTGTTGATTTTATTAAGTATGTGTATAGCAAAGCTCGTAGCATGTGTAGACGTCCATTTGAAATCAATGTTGAGTCAGGAAGACTTATGGACATAGTTAATTCAAATGAACCCCATATTTTTATTATGAATCATACAAGGCAGCAGCCAAAAGATATTAACGGAGCAATGTTCTTTAATTCACTTTTGTATAGAGAATATCTTTATCAAAATAGAGCTGAAACCTGCCCGAGAAGTAAAGTTCTTGCAGGAGAAGGTTTTTTAAAACGTTCAAAAATGTCTGATGAATTAGAGTTCATGGGTGTTGTACCAATTGACGCTAAAGCCAATAACAAAGAATCAAAAGAAAAAAATAAAATAACTATTCGTAATATTGTAGATGAGCTTTCAAATGGTAAAATAAATTTCTTTATATATCCTGAAGGTGCTATGGCTATTATTCCGTTTTTACCTTTGAAATATAAATTTCAACCCGGAGTTTCTGCAATAATCAAAAGAGTGTTAGAAAAACGCGATAGCATAGATGTTATACCTTTAACATTTGCACATGATAAATCCGGAAGTGCAATTCATATAGGAGAAACTGTTAAATTTTATAAGAAAGATGGTCGGTATTATACAAATAAAGGAAATTCTGAGTCAAAATTTTTTGATAAAGACTCCGAAAAATTTTATAAGGGCAAAGATAAAATTTTGTTAACAAATAATGGTCAACCAATAACATCGGACGAAGTTGTTCCGTTTATATCAGGTGTTTTGAGTGAAAATCTTGATTGTTGTGTAAAAGAGGCAAAAAATGACCTTAAACACAGTAATGGAAAGGTATTTTTAATATGATGTTTCGCACACAATTAACAGCCTTTCGTTATAAGGCAGAGTACAAGTCATTACTCTGGCTGAATAAAAACAACAAAAGGACTCAAATATACCAAGAAGAAGGGTTAAATTTATTGCGTCAAAAAGTTGATAATTTGCCTGATAAAATAGCATTTCGTCCAAGGTTTTTAAAAGAATCTTTTTGTGCAAAGGTTTTTAATAAATTATATCTTTTCATATCAAAAAGCAATTTACAAAAGCCGGTTGCTGAACGCTTTGATTCTTTGTTTCATGAAGTAGGACACTGGCTGCATTTTCAAAATCTTCCGACAAAAGAAGAAAGAAAAGCAGTTTGGAGAGAAATTAATCAAGAAAAAGTTAAAAACGATGTTTCAAAACGCGCGTCTGAAAATAATGAAGGTTTAGAATTTGTGGCGGAAGTATTTAAAGGACTTGTAAAAGGTGAAAAATACGATAATTATATTATGGGATTTTATGACCGTCTAAAAGGTCCTAAAGTGAAGCAATAATATCCTCGCTTTAAAAATATTATTGGTCGCATCCGCTAATTACAATAATTTCAGGCACTGCACCGAATCTAATCGGGAGAATACTTGTACCCAAACCTTTTGTTACAAGCATTTTATTGTGTGTTTCTTCAATCAAGCCGCGAACAAGTTTGTTTCCATATTTAGAAGGTACGCTTAATGCTCCGATAAACGGCAGATAAATTTGTCCGCCATGCAAATGTCCCGCAAGAATTAGGTCAACTTTTTCATGCACATCATAATAAATATCGGGGCTGTGTGAAAGTAAAATTATTGGATGCTCCGTTCCAATCAGTGCCAGTTCAACATCAGGAAAACCTGTTTGGATGTCTTCAACGCCGGCAACAGACAAACCTTCAAATTTTGTATTTGAATTTTCGAGAACGGTTATACCGTTTGCTTGAAGAACATTGCGCACTCTTTCTTTATCAAACATACCATCGTGATTCCCGAGAACCGTAATCATTGGTGCTTTTATTTTTTTGAATTCTTTAACCTGCTTTTCTATCGGCAAAGTATATTTTCCATCATGACCTTTTATAAAATCACCACCCGATAAAACTAAGTCAGGCTCTATTTCATTAATGGTATTCACAATTTTTTGAAGCCTTTTTACTTCATTCCTTGCAATATGAAAATCACTTACAAAAACTATTTTCATATCACCAAGTTCTTTAAATGTGTAGTTTTTAACCACAAGTAAATTGGGTTCGATAAAAAATGACCAAATAAAAAGTAAAGTGATTAGAATTAAAAAGTATTTCATAGAAACAGTTTAACATAATTTGTGCTAAAATAAATACGCATATTATTTGTACTTTTATATGGATTGCTTCGTCACTAAAACGGATATTTGTTCCTCGCAATGACAGCACGCCAAGTCATTGCAAAGAGCATTAGCGACATGGCAATCCATTAAAAGATAGAGCTGGAGGAAATATGATTAACGAAAAATTACAAGAAGCATTTAATGACCAAATTAACAAGGAATTTTATTCAGAACATTTGTAGCACCTGTAATCGGATAACGTGAATGAGTTCGGAACTTTTATTTCAATTTGACAAAAGCTTCAACAAAACAATAATCGGCACAGACGAAGCCGGAAGAGGCCCTGCTGCGGGCGGTGTGTTTGCAGCAGCAGTTTGTTTTGAAAAGGTAACGGACGGATTGATTAAGGATTTAGCAATCCTTAACGATTCTAAAAAACTCACTGCAAAAAAACGTAATTCAATTTATGACGTTATTAAAAACAATACGTTAAATGAGATTATTTGTGTTGAAGTTGACGAAATTGAAAAAATAAATATCTTGAATGCGTCACTAAAAGCAATGAATTTGGCTTGTTCAGCGATAATCAGTAATCCTGATGTTATGGTGCTTGTAGATGGAAATAAGCTAATCAAAAATTTTAGTTACCCGCAGCAATTTGTAATAAAAGGTGATTCAAAATCAGCGTCAATTGCTGCTGCAAGTATTTTGGCAAAAGTTACGCGTGACAGGTATATGGAAAAATTACATGAAGAATTCCCAATGTACAATTGGGCGAAAAATGCAGGATATTTAACCAAAGAACATCTTGATGCAATCGACAAACACGGTTTGTGTAAGTATCACAGACCTTCGTTTCTGAGAAAGCATTTTGCAAAGCAGTTGAGTTTGATTTGATGTGAGAAGTTTTAGTATAATTCCCTTTACGGGGCTTTACCTCACCCTTTCCCTCTCTGTCACTCCCGTGACATCTCTCCCACTAAATGGATGCCGTGGGAGAGAATTAAGTTTTAAAAATAATCTATACCTCTCCTGTAAGGAGAGGGGATAATCAAGATTTGTTAATTTTAACAATGAATAATTGAACGACTTTAGGTCATTCCCTCTCCTTACAGGAGAGGGCTAGGGTGAGGTGAAGACCCGTAAGGGGAAAATTGCATCAAGATATTTTTATTGAATGTTCTTTGATTTGTTGTAAAAACATTAACGGCACTTCTGAAAGAAGTGCCGTTAATGTTTATTAATACTGTTATAAGACTAATTCATCTTAAAATCTTGTGCAAATTCCTGACGTTGGTTAACATAACCTGAACTCATCTGTTCATCAGCTTCAGCACGTCTTCTTTCCATTTGAAGCTGACCATTTTTAACAACTTCTTGAAGTTGAGTCAAGTTTTGTTCAATGTTAGCCAATACTTGTTCTGCATAAACGGTTGCGCCGTCTTTGATTCTTGTAGCTTCATCAACGGCTTGGTTTCTTACGCCTTCTGCTTCATCCAATGCTTTACGTTTAATATCTTCACAATCAGTTATAACTTGTTCTTTAATTTTTTCTGCTTCTCTTTGAACAGCTCTTAATAAATCAGATTCGCTAAGAAGTCTGTTTGCTTCTGCTTGAGCATCAGAAATAACTTTTTCCGCACGTTGCTGAGCTTCATATTGAAGTTCATCTTTGCGTCTTAATAATGCTCTTGCTTCTTTGATTTCATCAGGAAGAGCAGCATATAACTTATCCAAGATGTTTGTTACAATATCTTTTTTTACAATGGAAACAGAGCCTAATAGCGGTATACCGTGATCCAAGGCTTCTTCTAACTCGTTCATTAAACCATAAATAACATCTTGTTGTGAATTCATTTTCTACTCCGTAAAACTTGTATGATAGTTACCAAAATTGTACAACAAATAGATGATAAAAGTCAACGAGTGGAGAGTATTCATGAATTTTTTTCTAAATAACTAACATCATGTTCAATGGTAGTTAAGATTGTAGTTATTGATTTATTAACAGCTTCTACATTAATAGAATACATTTGTGAACTAAACGGACATTTGTGTTTTAAAGCGTTAAACAAATGATTGCATGCTATAACAGAGTTTAATTTTTTACTAAAAGTACTTTTCAGATTCTTTTTAAAAATTTCAGGTAAACTTGCTAATATACAACACCAAACATCATCAATTTTACTTTTTTTAATAAAATTCATACCCAAAAATTTGAAATCCATGTCTCTTGCAATTGTATTTTGTAATTTTTTTAAATAATTTTTTAAATCTTTTAAATCTTCCATAATGTTTTAATTATAGCTAAAGTTTTCGAAAATGACAATATGTGTGCTAAAATAGACTCATGGAAAAAACAATTATTTCACCTTCAATATTATCAGCAGATTTTGCAAAACTTGGCGAAGAAGCTGAAGCAGTTAAACAAGCAGGCGCGCAGTGGCTTCACATTGATGTTATGGATGGGCATTTTGTTCCAAATATTACAATTGGCGTTCCTGTTGTAAAATCATTGAGAAAAGCAACGGATTTGATTTTGGATACTCATTTGATGATTGAAAATCCTGAAAAATATATTGAACCGTTTGCAAAAGCGGGTTCTGATATTTTGACTTTTCATTACGAAGCTTGTAAAGATTCGGAACACGTAGAAAAAGTTATTGATTTAATAAAAAGTTTTAATGTGAAAGTCGGTTTATCAATCAAACCAAAAACAGAAGCTAAAGAAATTTTTCGATTTCTGGATAAAATTGATTTATTGCTGGTAATGACTGTTGAACCTGGGTTTGGCGGTCAAGAGTTTATGCACGATTGTGCGATGAAAATTCCTGCAATCAAAGATAAAGCACCAAAAAGCTTAATTATTCAAGTTGATGGCGGAATTAATAATTTAACTTCAAAAATTTGCACATCTTTAGGTGCAACTTCATTAGTTGCAGGAAGTTATATTTACGGAAGTAAAGATTACCGAAAAGCAATTGAGAGTCTGCAAGGCTAGTTTAATTTTGATTTCAAAATTCTGGCTGCAGAAATCAGGATATCAATACTTGTTGAAAACGGAGGAGCGTAGGTTAAATCCACGTCTAACAAGTCTTCAACTCTCATTCCGCTTAACAGACCGACAGAAATTGTATTGACACGCTTGTCTGCGTCACCATCTCCGATTGCTTGCGCGCCTAAAACTTTATGCGAACGCCTGTCAGCAACGAGTTTTAGTGTAACGTTTTTGACTTCAGGCATGTAGCCTGCTTTGTCACGTTTGGTTATAACGACTGAAACTGTGTCATAGCCGAGCTTTTGTGCAGCTTTTTCGGTTAAGCCAGTCATGGAAATTGCCATTGCGTGGTATCTTAAAACGGCTGAACCTAAAATTCCTTCAAAATCTTCAACTCCGCCGCAAGCGTTAATTGCAGCAACACGGCCTTCTTTATTGGCAGTAGAACCCAAAGGAAGCCACATCGGCGAATTTGATATCATATTGATTTTTTCGACACAATCTCCACAGGCATAAATATCGGCAATGTTGGTTTGCATTCTGCTGTTTACTCTTATTGCGCCTGTTGTTCCGAGTTCAATACCTGCTTCTTTTGCAACGTCGACACTTGGGCGCACACCTGTTGACACGATTACCATATCGGTTTCAAAACCCGAACCTTTTGAGGTCAAAACACCTCTTACTTCTTCTTCTCCGACAAATTCGGTTACAAAATCTTCGTTTATGATTTTGACTAAGTTATCGGAGTTTTCGAGAATAAAGGTTTGGATGAGTGAAGAAATGTCTTCATCAAAAACAGAAAGTATAAATGGCGAGCGTTCAACAAGAGTGACGTTTTTACAGTTTTTTACAAATGCTTCAATCATTTCTATTGCGATATAACCGCCGCCAATAATCGTAATATTTTTTGACTCTTCCATTTTTTTGCGGATATTTATACCGTCTTCCAGAGTTCTTACAGTATAAATATTTTTCAGGTTGCTGTTTTTGATTTCGGGTATAAACGGATGCGAACCTGTTGCAATAATAAGTTTATCGTATTCGACAAACTCGCAAGTGTTTGTGTTGAGATTTTTAACCAGAATTTTCTTATCTGCAGGCAGAATTTTTGTAACACGGTGTTCTAAATGAATACCGATTCCGCTTTTTTCGAATTCTTCTTTTGTCCTGACTACAAGCTTATGCCAGTCTGCGAAATCGCCTGCGATATAGTATGGCAAACCGCAAGAAGAGTAAGAAACGTGTGTATCTTGTGTATAAATATGAACTTCCGCATCAGGAAGCATTCTTTTTGATTTGGCTGCAGCTTTTGCACCTGCTGCAACACCGCCGATTATTATAATTCTCATACTCAGATTATTGAAAGTTTTGAGAGCGAAATCAATTAGACAAGTTGGTATTTAATACAACAGTAGGTTGGGTTCAACGTTTTCATTGAACCCGACAAAAAAATTAGAGTTAATGGTGCAAAAAATTGCACCCTACCTATTCATCATCATTATCAACAACTTGTTCTGTAAAAGGTTTCATATTTTTTATAAAGTCAGGCAATGGTGTTGGATTCTCTGCATCAAGAATTTGACACAAGTCTCTAAATAAATCATCACTCTGCTTTGCTATAAATTTTGTTATAGAAGATAAATTGTAAATTTGCTCAGATTTATTCTTAAATGCTTTACAGTAATCATCTAGAATTATTACTGTTTTGTTTAATTCTTCAGCTTTTGCATGAATTCTTTCTATTTCTTTTACTAAATCTAATCTTGTTCTTCTTTGTTTGAATTTATCTTCCATTTTTTAATCTCTAAAAAATCACTCTTGTATCATGGACTGTCATTCCTGTTTATGAATTAAATTATAAGCGAAAATTGGAACATGAGTCAATCATTAAGAGGAATTCTTTCTAAAAATGTTAGAAAATATAGAGAAGACAGGCATTTCAGCATGGAAGAATTGTCTTTGTTATTAGAAGTGGATAACTCTTATATTAGCAAGCTGGAAAAATCAAAAGTAAATATAACTATTGACAAATTAGAAAAATTGGCACAAATTTTAGGAATTGAAGTTATTGATTTATTCAAACAATAATGTTTATAAACAGTAAGTCGGGTTTAACGTTTTCATTGAACCCGACAACAACTTTTATACTTCACACGGAGTTTTGCCTTTTTTCAACAGTTCCATAATCGGTTCTAAGAATTTTTCCTCATCCTCAAGTTGAGTTTTTAGTGAGTAATAGGATATTTCGACAAGCTCTTTGCAAATCGAAGAAATCGGAGTTTTTCTAAGTTTTGCAGATGTTGCATACCTTGCAACATTATATCTGAGTTCGTTAATTTCATTAAATGAATATTTGCAAAGCAAGTTTTCAACTTCTTCTAATGCGGCCGGTGAGTACATTATACCTTTATACAAGGCAGGAATTGAGTATTCCAAACCGCCGCCTACGCAATCGTGATTTCTTATCTCAATAAAGTTTCTCAAGCGAACTTCAGGGAAATAAAGATTTGAGTGCAGTTGCCAATCTTCGATTGTAGCATTAAATCCTTCAAAACCTTTTTCCATAAATTGTTTAAACGTCAATCGTCCGTTTACATTCAAAGGTGTGTTTTTACGATTAATAAAAATCATCGGAGTATCTAAAAGCAAATTTACATAGTCTTTAAATGACATGCCGTCTTGGAATTTTGTTGCAAAACCACAGCGTTCGTTATCAGTATTTAACCAAGCTAAAGCTCTAAAAGACTTATAGCCTGTATCAACTCCGCCTCTGATTTTAGAATTTGCATACATTGCGGTTGCAAACGGCATCATAAGATTTGCGACACGGAATTTGCGCATGGCATCTTCTTCGGATGAATAATCTACCCCGACTTGAATTCCTGCGGTTTCTCGCATCATAACGTCAGACAAAATGCCCCACAAATAATTTGCCATAATATGATATCTGCGTTTAGGTAAAAGTTTAATGTTTTTGTAAGTCGTAGTCAGAGAAACGCCTTTATTGATTAATTCAATGCCAAACTTATCCAAAATTGGTGCAAGATTGGAATCAATTTCTTCGATTTTCTTCTTCAAATCTCTGATAAATTCTTGCGGTTCAATACTTAATTCTAATTGGCAACCCGGTTCTAAGGTTATTGTATCGTGAAGTTTTTTTAGACCAATTATGTTTGTATCATCCAGAATATAATCCCAATTATCGGACTTCGCGAATTCTCTTAAGAGTTCGCAAATCCCGTAATCTCCGTCATAAGAAGCAACTTCTTTAGTGATTTTATTAAGCGGAATACGCTCATATTCCATGCCGATTTTGCGGGAAGTTTTACAGCCTAAAATAAATTCGTCCAAAAGTTGGCAGTACTCTAATTTTTCTTCTGTTTTTGTTTTACATTGATTCACGATACTCTCCTTTTTTATTATATATGAAAGATTATTTGAGGGGAATAAGGTAATAAGGGATATTGAGTTGAAAGTGGAAAGTGGAAAGTTGTTTTAGGAATTTGTTAAAATAAAAGAGTTCAATATTGAATGTATTTTAATTAAAAAATTGTAGGGTGCAATTTTTTGCACCATATAAATAATTTTCCACTTTCCACTTTCAATTTTCAACTAAGTCTAGTTTACCTCATTACCATATTCCCTTACCCAAGTATATTGATTTGTGATAGTTGAATTTCTTCAACAATTCTATTCTAAATTAAGATTGATATTTTAACATTTCCCTGTTTGTACTATTATAAATACCATGGTGGATTATTTACAAAGAGCAAAGTTCTTTAGAACTAAAAAAAGATTAGGTCAAAATTTTTTAATTAATCCCGATGTAATCGGCGATATTATTGATTTTGCGAATATTACAAAAGAAGATACCGTTTTGGAAATCGGACCCGGTGTCGGATTTGTTACCGAACAATTGGTAAAGCATGCCAAAAAAGTTATTGCGGTTGAATTGGATGAAGAAGCAATCAAAGAGCTTGAAAAGCTTGATTGCGATAATTTGGAAATCATTCACAATGATATTCTTAAAACGGATATTTCTGCACTGACAGAAGACAACGTAAAAGTTGTTGCAAATATTCCTTACTACATAACTTCTCCAATCATTGCACACCTTTTGGGCGAAATCGACGATTTGAATAACAAAAATCGCAACAAGATTGAAGATATTATTCTTATGGTACAGGAAGAAGTTGCAAGAAGAATTGTGGCAACCGAAAAAAGCCCTTCCAAACAGTATGGACTTTTGACTATCCTTTCTCAATTTTGGGCTGATTGTGAAATCATAAGATTTGTCGGACGCAAATCTTTTTATCCTGCGCCAAAAGTTAATTCAGCACTTGTTTTTTTGAAAGTCAGAAAAGAACCGCTCTTAAAACTTGATGATTATTCGTTCTTTAGACGCGTAATCAAATCTGCGTTTTCACAAAGACGCAAAACCCTTAAAAACTGTCTTGTCGGCGCGGGTTTTGATAAGGAAAAAGTTGCTAAGGCAATTGCAGATTTAGGTTTGGATGAAAACATTCGCGGCGAAAAACTTTCTATTCAAGAATTTGGAAAACTGGCGGGAGAATTGCAAGCATAATGAAAATTCTGTTTATAAATTTTGGCGGTTTAGGTGATGAAATCCTGTTTTTACCTACAATTATATCCGTAAAAAAGCAGTTTCCCGATGCTGAAATTACACTTGCACTGGAGCCACGAAGCAAAGGCGTTGTATCGCTTACAAACATTATTGATAAAACTCTGTTTGCGGATATCAAAGGCAAAAATAAATACACAGAACTTTTAAAACTTTTGTTCAAAATTTGGACAAATAAGTTTGACATGGTAATTTCATCAGGCTCAAACAAATTTATTTCAATGTTTTTGGCTGTAACTTTTATTCCGAAACGTTACGGATACGATTCGGGAAAATTGAGCGAAATTCTTTTAACAAAAGCAGTTAAACTCAACAAAAACCAATACGCTGCTAAAATGTACCATGACCTTGTAAGAAGCGTTACGGAGATTAATACGGAGTTGCCGCAAATTGATGTTCCGACAAAAGCTGCTGAAGCAAATACTGTTTTAATTCACCCCGGAGTTAGCCTTTTGAGCGTTAAAAAGGGTATGATTAAAACTGTTTCTGCAAATGAGTGGGCAGAAGTTGTCAGCAAACTTGCAGACAACGGCAAAAAAGTTATTTTGGCAGGCGGGCCTGACGATAAGGAAACGATTGAAACGATTCAGAAACTTGTGCCTGCTGAAAAATACGTAAATATGTTCGGTAAAACAAAAAACTTAAAAGAACTTGCGGAATTGATTTCGGGCGCTGAAAAATTCTTGTGTTCTGATTCTGCGCCATTGCATGTTGCGGTGGCTTTGGGCGTAAAAACTTATGTAATTTTTGGCTCAACCGATGATAGAAAATTAATCCCGCAAAACGGAAAAGTTGTACCGCTTAAGGCAAAATGCGATTGCGCTTTACAGCCATGCCTGTGGGAAAGACGCCAAACGACTTGCGAAAGCTTGGATTGTTTGAAGATTTCTGCGGACGAAATCGTAGACGCTGTTATTAACAAATAAAGGTGAAAATATGACTATTGCAATATATCCGGGGAGTTTTGACCCGATAACAAACGGACACATTGATATTTTGAAAAGTGGTGCAGAAATTTTTGATAAAGTAATTATCGCGGTTTCTTATAATATCAACAAACAAGGATTTTTGCCGATTGATGAGCGTGTAGCTTTGATTAAAGAAAGCGTTAAAGATATCCCGAATGTTGAAGTCGATTCTTTTCAGGGTTTGACTGTTGAATACGCAAAAAAACGCGGTGCAGAAGTGCTTTTGAGAGGCTTAAGAACTTCTTTTGACTTTGAGTATGAAATGCAGCTTTCACAAACAAACAATGCGCTTTATAGCAATATTAAAACGGTGTTTTTGATTACAAAACCCGAATACAACTTTATTTCTTCATCTTCTGTGAGAGAAATTTTGTTAAATAAGGGTGATATCAAAAAATTTGTGCCGAATGCGGTTTATGAACATTTAACAAATAAAAATTTTTAATTTACGCTATAAAATATGAAAGTTGAAAAATTTAGAAGTAATGTTATAATAAAAATGTAGGGAGAGGTCAAAAGACCTCTTGCTCAACCCTTACAAAATGCTTGCAATAGCAAGCATAATAAATGCCCAATGACTGTTAGGGCATTTTATATATTTTCAACTTTAGTTTGCAAGTTGTGTCGAACTATTTTCATCCAACATCGCAAGTTCATAAATTTTAATGTCGTGTTCAATGAAAAATGTTGAACACGACCTTGCTTAGCGATTTTTTGTAAAATAAAATGAAAAAGAGCTTGGTTGAGCATCTATTCACTCATATATTTTTTCAAATTCGTTTTTACACCGCTCAACGGGCCGTTATTCGGTGCTTTTAAGTTCTGATAATATTTTTTTACATATACAATCGGAAATTTTGGTATCCAAGCACATTTCATAATTACAGAAGCAGCGTCTGCGCCTTGTGAGAACATCAATTCATCAATTGTTTGTTCGTATGCAGGTGAGATTGATGAAAAGACCTTTAATAAATAATTGGTTGCACTCACGCTGTAATATCCGGTAGTTGCAACCGGTTTTGTAATTAGTTCCGTAATTGTGAATTCCGAATCATCCTTAATTGCACGGACATTATTAGGCAACGTTAATTCTTCGCCTTTAGTTCTTGTGATTTCGTATTTTTCGCCGTTATAAACAATAATCATTGAATTAGGTTTTGGCATGTAAATATCGTCAAAAATATTATCCAAGATAGGCTGACCGTTAAAATCCGTAACGCCGTATTTATAATTCTTGCAGGTTAAAAACATGCCGCCATACAACAAATCAATTGAAGAATATTCTACAGGCAAAATTGTGAAACCTTGTTCATCGAAAACGCCGTATTTATCGCCTTTCTTAAACTTGACAAATTTGCCTAAAATTCTGTCTGCGTTAGAATAAATCGGCTCTACCAAAATATTGCCTTTAGAATCCATGACACCAAATTTTGAACCTTTCTGGATAATCCAACCTGATTCTCCAAGGCGTATTAATTTTTTGTATTTAGCTTCTACTAAAACTGTGCCGTTTTCATCTTGCAAACCGAATTTGCCGTTATCACTATAGACAACAGGAACTGCGAAAACTGCTGTTTGAGCAAATAATATGAGTAATAAAGCTAACTTCTTCATAATAAAAGATTAGCATAAAAATAATAAGTTTTTTTAGTCTGCAAATTAACTTTATAACAACATTTCCCCAAAATCTTTTTTTGTGCTATACTAATTGAAGTAACGTGCGCATGCGCACAGAATAGCTGAAAAGAGCTTTTATTTATAAGGGGGATTAATGGCACAAGGATATGACGCTAGTAATATACGTGTATTAGAGGGTTTGGAAGCAGTTAGAATGCGTCCCGGCATGTACATCGGTTCAACTTCTCAAAGAGGTTTGCACCACTGTATTTATGAAATCGTTGATAACTCAATCGACGAATCATTGGCAGGTTATTGTACGGAAATTCATGTAACCGTTCACAAAGACAACAGTGTAACCGTAGAAGATAACGGTCGTGGTATCCCTGTTGATATTAAGCCTGAAACAGGCAAATCTGCTCTGGAAATCGTACACACAGTGCTTCACGCAGGCGGTAAATTCGGTGACGGCGGTTATAAAGTATCAGGCGGTCTTCACGGCGTAGGTGCGTCAGTAGTTAACGCTCTTTCAGAAAAAATGGTTGTAGAAGTTTCTCGTGACGGTTATGTTTGGAAGCAAACATACTTACGAGGTGAACCGACTTCTCAAGTAGAAAAAACTGTTCCTACAACTAAAACAGGTACAAAATCAACTTTCTGGCTTGACCCTGAAATCTTTACGGAAACAACAGAAATTGACGTAGATATTATTGCAACCCGTTTCAGAGAAATGGCTTTCTTGAACAAAGGTTTGAAAATCATTCTTCACGATGAAAAAGACGGAAGAAAAGATGAAACTTTCCACTACGAAGGCGGTATCGGAAGCTACGTAGCGTTCCTTAATCATAACAAAACAGTTATGTTCGACGAGCCTATCTACATGGAAAAAATGGTTGATAAAATCAAGGTTGAAGTTGCTATGCAATACACAGATTCTTACAATGAATCAATTTTGTCATTCGCTAACAACATCAACACTCACCAAGGCGGTACTCACTTAACAGGTTTTAGAAACGCTTTGACTCGTGTGTTGAATGATTACGCTAGAACAAACAAAATCTTGAAAGACTCTGAACAAAACCTTTCAGGTGATGACGTTAGAGAAGGTTTGACTGCTATTGTTTCGGTAAAAATCGAAAACCCTGAATTTGAAGGTCAAACAAAAGAAAAGCTTGGCAACTCAGAAGTTACAGGTGCAGTTCAGGATGTTGTTAAAGAAAAATTGCAAGAATGGTTGGAATTCAATCCAAAACTTGCTCGTACAATTATTGAAAAAACTTTACAGGCTCAAAGAGCTAGAGAAGCTGCTCGTAAGGCTAGAGAATTAACAAGAAGAAAATCCGTTCTTGAAAATTCAACACTTCCGGGTAAACTTGCCGATTGCTCAAACAGAGAACCTGAAAAATGCGAAATCTACATAGTCGAAGGGGATTCAGCGGGTGGTTCTGCAAAACAAGGCAGAAACAGAATGTTCCAAGCAATTTTGCCATTAAGAGGTAAAATCTTGAACGTTGAAAAAGCAAGACTTGATAAGATTTATGCAAATAACGAAATCCAGTCAATGGTTCAAGCGTTCGGTATTACAATCAGTAAGAACGAAGAAGAGTTTAATTTAGACAAATTGCGTTACCACAAAATCATCATCATGACCGATGCTGATGTCGATGGTGCGCACATCAGAACACTTCTTCTAACATTCTTCTTCCGTTATGCAAAACCGCTTATCGAAAACGGATACGTTTATATCGCTCAACCGCCTTTATTTAAGGTAACAAGCGGTAAAACAGCAGAATACTTATATGACGAACACGCTTTGGATAAGATGTTAAAAGAACGTGGTATCAAGTCTTTGAGCTTGTCTGATAAGACTAAATCAAAGGTTAAGACCGGTGATGAATTATTGACATTATTATCAAATATGTCAACATTCTACAAGTCTTACAACAATCCGATTTTGAACATCATTCCATCAGTTGTTCTTAGAGGTCTAATCCGTTCAGAAGTTAAGGCTGAAGATTTTGAAGACCAAGCTAAAATGACAGAAGTTGTTGAATACTTGGCCCATTATTTGAAAGACCACGCAGAAAATTATCATATTGAAGAAGCTAAGAATTACGCTGTTTCATTAAAATATAATGCTGAAACCGCAAAATACGCTATTCAATTGGATTTGTTCGAAAACGAACACGAATTGATTACTGCAAATATTATCAAGAGTAACGAATTCAAGCGTTTGAAAAATTCTTATCCGCTAATCAGAGATTTCTTGATTGAAGAAGAAAAAATGCTTATTCTTGAAACTGAAAACGGCGAAGTTGAAATTACATCATTTGAACAGTTGCAAAAACTTGTTGATGACAGAGGTCAAAAAGGCTTGGCAATCCAAAGATTTAAAGGTCTTGGTGAAATGATGCCTCAACAATTGTGGGAAACAACAATGGATCCTGAAACAAGAACATTGTTGAAGGTTAATATTGAAGACGCTATGATGTGCGACCAGTTGTTTGATATTTTGATGGGCGATAAGGTAGAACCTCGTCGTGATTTCATCGAATCAAATGCCGTTTATGCTACAAACATTGATACATAAGATATTTTAATCAGTTAAAAATAAAAAAAGTAGAAATTCGTATTACAATTTCTACTTTTTATTTTGTCTGAATTATTTTTTTGAAGTCGGAATTGGTCAATTTACTTCAATTTCTCTGTGCTATAATATCAAAAGAGGCTAACCGAGATGATAAACGACTTAACGAAAGGCGCACCATTAAAACTAATGTTGTTGTTTTCTATTCCTCTGCTTATCGGGAATATTTTTCAACAGTTTTATAATGTTGCAGATATTATTATTGTTGGAAGAACTCTTGGCATGAACGCGCTTGCTGCAGTTGGTGCGGTGTCACCTTTGTTTTTCTTGATAATGTTTATTATTGTCGGACTAACAAACGGTTTTTCTGTAATTACAGGTCAAAGATTCGGTGCGAAAGATTTTGATGCAGTAAGGCGTTCGGTTACGATGTCTACAATCTTGAGTTTTGCTTTTACTCTGTTATTTACTGTATTTTGTGCCGTTTTCATGAATCAGATTTTATACCTGATGAATGTACCGCAAGAAATTTATAAAGATGCGTATTACTATATTCAAATTGTCGTTTTAGGTTTGTTTGTCGCAAACTTCTATAACCTTTTAGCCGGTATAATCAGGGCATTAGGCGATAGCATGACACCTTTATATTGTTTGATTATAGCTTCTATTATAAATATATTTTTGGCACTGTTATTTATATTGCAATTCCATTTGGGAGTTCCGGGTTCAGCTTTAGCTTTAGTACTTTCTCAAGCAGTATCAGGGCTTCTTTGTGTTTGGTACGTAAAAAAGCATTTCCCGATTTTGCACCTAAAAGTGCAAGATTGGATTTTTGATTGGAAAAAAGAATTTCCGTTTGCAATGGAACACCTGAAAGTCGGTATTCCAATGGCTGTGCAGTTTGCAATTTTGGGCTTGAGCATATTAATTATTCAGAGTGTTTGTAATACTTTTGGCGCAAACGTAATTGCAGCATTCACGGCAGCTCTCAGAATTGAACAAATTGCGACACTTCCGATGATATCTTTTGGCGTTGCGTTAGCATCTTTTGTAGCTCAAAATTTCGGTGCGGGATGTTTTTCCAGAATAAGATACGGCGTGAAAAAAGCGTCACTTATTAATTTAGGCTTAAGCATAGTTATGGCATTTATAATGCATTTCTTTGGCGGTGATTTGGTAAGAATTTTTATTGGTGCAGGCAATGAAGCTGTTGTAAAAATTGCACATGACTATCTGTTTAGAAGCTCTATTTTTTACTTTTTCTTAGCGCAAATTTTTATTTACAGAAATGCTTTACAAGGGCTTGGACGAGCTGTTATTCCAATGCTTGCATCAATTGGCGAACTTTTAATGCGTGCATTTGCTGCGATTTGTCTTGCTGCAAAAATCGGGTATTTTGGTGTCTTTTATGCAGGCCCGATTGCTTGGATTGCAGCGTCACTGGTTTTGGCAATCGGTTATTATTCATCAATAAAAAGTTTTATTCTAAAGACTCAAAAGAAATTGAGGGCAAAGAGAAATTTAACTTAGTGCATTTAATCGTCTAAATCTCTTGCAATTGGCATAAATACTTTTACGCAAAAACCGCAATCTTCATTTGAATAAAGTCTGATTTCGCCGTCCATTGCTTCAACCAAACCTTTTACGATAAACAAACCTAAACCTGTGCCGCGAGTTGTTCGTGTAGTTTTGTCATCAACACGAGTGAATTTGTCGAACAAAGTCTTAAGTTTTTCTCTCGGAATAACGTCATAAGCATTCTGAACACTCACAACAAGTCTTTCATCTCTGATTTCGTAATCCAAAGTAATCGGACTGTCGTCTTTAGAATACTTAATCGCGTTTTCAATAAGGTTCACAAAAACCTGTTCAATTCTGTCCGTATCAGCCAAAATCTCGATTTCGCAATCTTGAACATTGTTTATAATTTCCTTATTCGCGTCATTTCTCACAAGCATGATTGAACTTTCAATAACTGAATTAATAGGAATATTAACTAAATTAACGTTCAATCTTGCGCCTTCAATATCAGGAATAACAAGCAAATCCTCAATCATACGTCTCAAACGCTCAGATTGTCTTTTAATAATCTTTAACGACTTAACTTTTGTTTCTTCGTCAATCTGAATATCTTGCCTCAAAAGTCTTGATGTATAACCTTGAATACTTGTAAGCGGTGTTCTGAATTCGTGGCTCACCGTATCAATCATGTTTGAACGGAATTCGTTCATTTGTTTTAGCTCTTTGTTCTTCTTCTTGAGCTGGATATAAGACTTATGGATTTGGTTAACCATTCTGTTGAACTCGTTTCCGAGGAAAACAATCTCGAAAGGCGTGAAAATATTGGTTAACAGCCTGATTCGTCTTTCGTAGTTTCCTTTTGATATCGCAATAATTGCCTTGAAAAGCTGACGGATATTGATGTACAGGTAAGATGTGTATAATCCTACAACAAAGAATACGGTAAGCACGGTCAAAAGGATTGAAAGTATGATTTTATCTCGGTTGTAGTCAATCGTATGTTTAGTAACCGTCTTAGAAGTATTTACAATAATCGTTACGTCAGGATCGGTTTTCTTAAGATAAACAAGCGGTTGGTTTTTAGTGTCACCGTAGATTACAGGCTCGTCTTCGCGAAGCTTTTCAGGTAGTTGTGAAATACTCTTATCATATCCTTCTTGTGAATAGTTGCTTGTTGCAACAAGGTCTTTGCCTGCCAATACAAATATTTGACGTTTGTCTTGTGTTAAAGTTTTGAAAAGATTTTTCTGTAAATTATTGATATCCAAAACCGCAACCAAATAGTGTCCGTTTTTCATCGGACGGCTAAATACGGCGTAATCATCTTGAATGCTGTACATTTTGTATTTTTCAAGTTGGCTCTTTTTGACAACGGCGAGTTCTTTATAAAAAGGCAAATCGCCAATTATACTATCAAGATAGCTTTGTTCTTGGCTTGGATTATTTAAGTATTCAAGACTTGCAATAATTTGTGTAAGTTCGTTATTAATCGAGTGTTCGAAGACGTCAATCTCCTCGGACACAATATTTGCAATCATAACGGCTGCCGAGCGAAGCTGCGCACGGTTTGACTGCTGATTAATATTACTGATAATGACACCGCTAACAGTCATCGGAATCAGCACTGCAAAAAAGATAACGATAATTATCTGTTCTGCAATCTTTAATCTTCTTTTGCTAAAAAATTGAACCATTTTTATTCCACGTTTTTATTTTATTTTCCACTTTCAATTTTCCATTTACGAAGCTTCTCCAAACGGTGTCAACTTATACCCGACATTTGTCACCGTATGTAAGTATTTAGGCTTCTTCGTATCAGGCTCGATTTTGTTTCTCAACGCACCAACGTGAACCCTCAACATCCTTACGTCCTCATCGCTACTGTAACCCCAAACCTCTTCAAGAAGCGTTGCAAGTGTTACAGGTTTGTTGAAATGCTGCATCAAGCAATACAAGATTTCAAATTCAGTAGGTGTAAGTTTGATTTTTTTATTAAGAATTACAGTTTCCAATGTATCAGGTAAAATCTCGATTTCACCTGCTTCTAAAATTTCGTTGGATGTCATTGTTTCAACTTGCGGTTGGTTTCTGCGCAACAAAACACGAATTCTCAACAAAACTTCTTGAACATCAAACGGTTTAACCAAATAATCATCAGCACCGCTGTCAAAACCGCTCGTCTTGTCACCAATCGTACCTTTAGCTGTCAGCATCAAAATCGGAACATTAATCTTGGCTTGGCGGATGTTTTTGCAAACATCAAAACCATTCATCTTTGGCATCATAACATCAAGTAAAATCAGGTCGTACTTGTTATTTAAAGCCTTGTTTAAGCCTTCCATGCCGTCACGAGCCGTATCTACAAAGTATCCGCTTGATAAAATATCAAATTCCAACAAATCCCTAATTTCTGTGTCATCATCGACAATCAAAATTCTTTTCTTTTCAACCATAAAATCACCTTTATGTATATATTTTAAAAGAAGAGAGAGAGCTTTGCAACCTACTTTTCATAATTTGTAAAGGCATGAAAAGCCATGCCCAAAATAAAAAGTGTAAAAAATACACCGATTGGGCATTGCCCGGTTGGGTAATTTTTAAGTGTATTTTTGACATTTTATCCTAAAATGCTTGATTTTATTGAATTTCACAAAAGTTTACAAAAAGAGAATAAACCCCTTGACTTTTTATTTGATGTGTTGCATAATGGAATTGTTAAATGAAGTGTAAAACAAACACTTAATTAACAGAAAGTTCACAGAGGTGATAGAAATGCAAATTACTAAAATTTCAAACGTAAACTTCAGAGAAAATTCTAATAAATATATGACAAGAGATTTAGGTTCTCAAAACGCAATCTTGATGTTGAGAGACCCAAATGCATCAGTTAAATTTCAACATAACCAAGAATTCGCACAAAACGCAGATTCAGTAAGTTCTAACCCATTAAAAGCTTTAGGTTACAAGTTATACAGAACATTCAATATGATTCGTGAAAATGACCAAGCAGGACAAACTGAAACTAAACAATTCAATGCGATTGCATAATAAGCATTAAAAAGAAAAATCTATAATACACACACATAATTTAGCGATAATTTTTAATTATCGCTTTTACTTTTTTAAAGGGATATTAAGAAGTGTAACTATTACACGTATAAAAATTGCCACTCTTTTGTTTTACTGTATTCTATTTCCATGATAAACTGATTGTATGAGTGGAAATTACGTACCATTATACAGAAAATATCGTCCGCAAACTCTGGATAAACTTGTAGGTCAGGAACATATCAAAAAGACTCTTACAAGTGCTATTGAGCTTGGCAAGATTGCGCACGCATTTTTGTTTACAGGTCCTCGCGGAACAGGTAAAACTTCTACTGCAAGAATTTTAGCAAAATCTTTGAACTGCAAAAACGGCCCTACAATTCATCCTTGCGGAGAATGCGAAAGCTGTTTAGATATTATGAATTCTGTTCCAATGGATGTTATTGAAATCGATGCCGCAAGTAACAGAAAAGTTGAAGATACGCAGAGCATTTTGGAAAAAATTCAATACGTGCCTGTGCATGGCAAGTATAAAATCTATATTATCGACGAAGTTCACATGTTAACTAACCATGCGTTCAATGCGTTATTGAAAACGCTGGAAGAACCGCCTGAAAACGTAATTTTTATTCTTGCAACAACAGAAGTTCATAAAGTTCTTGATACAATTAAGAGCCGTTGTCAAAGATTTGATTTCAGAAGAATTACAACCGACGACATTGTTAAGCATTTGAGATATATTTCTGATGAAGAAAAAATAAATATTTCTGATGATGCACTATTCACGATTGCGAAAAACTCTGCAGGCGGTATGCGTGACAGTATTTCACTTTTAGACCAATTAAGCTTGCTTGGTGTTTCAAAAGAAATCACTTCGGAAGATGTTAACGCAGTACTTGGCAGAATTTTGTTTGATGTCTTGAATAAATTGAGTGATAAGATAATTTCATCATCACCTAATGATGCGATAGAAATTTTAAATGATATTTATAATTCAGGTAATGAACCGTTGCAGATTTTGACAAACTTGTCTGAATATTTTAAAAATCTGCTTATAGTTAAAAACTGTAAACCTGATTTGTTGAGCGAATTAACAGGACTTAATGAAGCTCAAATCGCAGAACTTGTTAAGCAAAAAGAGTCTTTAGAAACTCAACAAATTGTGTTTTTATTAGAGAGAATCACATATTATATCAAGGAAGTGAAACTTGCTTCTAATCAGCATTTGTGGCTGGAAGTGGGAATGATTGACTTGGCTAATATGAGCGAAAACTCTACGCTTTTGGATTTGCAAAACAGAGTCAAGGCTCTTGAAGGCGGAAGCTTTGCGCCTGCACCTCGTCCGCAGCCTGTTGCACATGTGACTCGTCCTGCTCCGATTCCTGTTCAGGAAACTAAACCGCAAGTTAGCCAACCTCAAGCAAGTCAGCCTGCTCCTGCTCAAACAATTAAGCAAGAAGCTCCAAGACCTGTTGAACCACAGCTGCAAGACGATTTTACACCGCCGCCTATGTCACAAAAGCCTGATGGTAATGATATTCAAAGTCTGTGGAAAGCTTTGTTATTAAACGTAAAAAGTCCTTCAACAAAGGCTTTATTAAACTTAGCAACTCCTGTAAAAATTGCTCCTGATGGGGTTATTATTACGTTTAAGAACGAGAAATTGGTTGCGCAAATTAATGATACCAATAAAAAACAAATGCTTGTAGAGGCTGCAAGCTTGATGTTTAACGCGGATGTTTCCGTAATGGTAAGACTTCCTCAAGGTGGAGATAGTGAAATTACGGCAGAATCAGTAAAAAAAAACTTTAAAATAGCAACACCGATTGTTGCGTCTGAGCCAAAGCCTCAACAAAATATTCAACCACAACTGCAAATTGAAAAGCCTGTTCAAGCTCAAAAAACGCCTGAAATTGAGCAAATTACAGAATCAGCGCCAATACAAACAGTAGAAAAATCAAATGTAGAAAACACTCCTAAAACAGAGAATGACAAAAAACGTTTGGAGTCCGATCAGGAAAAAATGGTGATGGAACTTTTTGACGGAAAGTATATTGAGTAATTCTACTAATTTTCGTCGTCTAAAATCTTTTGTTTTACATCAACAACTTTTTGCATTCCTTCATATCTGATACAAACTTCCTTGTTCGGAGAAACTTTTTTAATTTCATTCACTTCACATTTGGAATCAAGTTTGGCGTCTGTGAAAACGAAATCCCCATTTTCATCTTCTTTTGCTTCCATATACCTTTGAGGTTTATTTGTTAACGTATCTTTCAATAATGTTCTAAACTTTTTACCGTCTGCAAAAAATTCTGTAATACCGGCAACATTTCCGTTTTCAATTTGGAACATTGTATATTTGTCATTTATTTTGTCGTCATAAACAGTGATGTTTATTTTATCATCATTATTTTCTTTTTGGGTTTTCTCAATTTTACTTATAACAGCACCATTATTCCTGTCACGTTCAATAATTTGCGAAATCTTTTCGCCATCTTTGGATGGAATATAATCTCTTACAATTTCGTTATCGTATTCTCTAATGCAGGCTAAATTTCCATCTTTTCCAATAATTCTTTCACCGTTAATTTCATTTAAGTTAAAACTGTAAGGAAGGTGTATATCTTGCGGTATTAGTTTTGACAAAGCATCGACTTTGGTCAATATTTCCATAGAATCATAATCAAATTTTGGTTTTATAGAAACCTGATTGTAGCTTGATAGAGCTGCCAAGCTTGATAAATTAGCTTTCAGCCTTAAAGGATTGGCAGGATTTTCTGTATTCGCCTGCTCAACTTTCTGATTGTATAATACACTAGATTTAAAACTCATAGGATTGACATTCATTATACTATAACCTTACGCTTTAAACAACCTTATAGTATAATAAAGTCTTTTTCTTAAAAAAAATTGCTAAATTTTTACTTTTGACGGTTATTATTTAAATAATTCTTAACATTTGAAGATATTGAAATATTTTGCAGCATCATGTTATAACGTTTCAAATCCCCGATATTAGCGGCTTCAGTCAGTAAATCACGATTTGTAGAAATTTGCATGTGAGGCTGTTCATTTTTGTTGTCATTTTTTGATTCTATTTTTCTGATAACGGAATCAATATCCGTAGAGGTTGATATTCCGTATTTTGAAGCGATTTGTTTAACGGAAGCTCCGGATTGAAGTCTGTAAAGCCAATTAATAGAAAGCTTATCATTTTCTGATAATGCTGAAACGCCGTACTGGTGAGGAGTGTACATGATATCACTTTTGTAAGGACTGTGATTTAGGCCCAGCGCATGACCGACTTCGTGTAAAATAGTGTGATAAACTTCGATATCGCTGTCATATTGTTGGTGAATTCTGCCATCAGTAAGTCCGATAGAAACTTCTGCACCATACAATCTGCCTTGAGCATCCCAACTGAAATAGCAGTGTCCGAGTGCTTGTCTGTCTACTCGTTTCCAGTCTACATTTATATTTGATTCCATCAAAACACTTGTGACTCTAAATTTTAATTTTCCGCCTGTAGCAGCTGCCCAAACAGTAAAAGCGTCCATAACCATTTTGCGATATTTGGCGTCTTCACCGGGTTTGGAATAGAATTTCATCGGTGCAATATAAACGACCAAATTGTTTATTGGCCAACGCATAATATTTCCGTTTTTTACGCTTCCATTAAGATAAGTATTTCTGCTCATAAGTACATGATAACACAATAAAATGCTCTTGTCAGGCGGTTTGTGAGTTCTTTAATTTATATTTTTTCTTCCTGATATTGAATGTATAAATTTTGAAATTTTTGTTATTGATAACGAATTTAACAGAATTATTTACATCTGTTCTGAGGATTTGCGTATTTTTTAATACATTAAGTGTATAAACCGAAGGGTGTCCGAATTTATTTTCACCAACAGAAATCAATGAAATTTTTGGATTCAAATAATTTATCATTTCTTTATTAACTACTCCCAAAGCTCCATGGTGACCGACTTTTAGAACCGTAATGTCTTTTGGCAAATCTTTCTTTAAGCGGTTAAAAGTTTCAATTCCTGCATCGCCTGTGAATAACATTGAAAAATCTTTGTAGCTGAGCAGAGTCAAAATAGAAGCCTCGTTATCTCCGATTTCTAAACTGTCAGGTGAAATAAAATTCTTAAGCGCTAAACCGTTTGACTCATAAATTGTTTTATTATTTTCCGCCAAAATCAAGTTCACACCACGGATATCAGCAGTTTCATAAATTTCTTTTGCTGCAATTGACGGGTGATTGATAGAATTTACGTACAAATTCTTAACACGCAAACCGTTCATTAAATCAACCGCACCGCCGCAGTGGTCGTTATCAAAGTGAGTAACAATGAGCGTATCAAGTTCTTTTATTCCTCTATCAAGCATATACTTTAAAATCAACATTTCGGCCTGCGATTTTCCGCCGTTATAACCGCTTTTTGCAGTGTCAATCATGATGTATTTATTGTCAGGAGTTTTGATTAAAAACGAATCTGCGTTTCCTACATCAAACGCCATAATTTCAAGATTGTTGTTTTTAATTGGAATTATTGAAACAAGCAAAACTAATAAAAGCGAAGCAAGTGCGATTTTTAATATTCTTGAATATTTTTCTCTGATTTCTTTATTCAAAAGTGCAGTAATCAAAAGTAAAATCGAATAGTAAACAAGTATTTGGAAAATTGACGGGTGCGTTGTTTGCCAAGCTGCGTGCGGTAAACTTCCCCAAAAATCCGAAATCCAAACCAAGAAAGTTAAAAGCGGATTTAAAACTATATCAAATACTTTGCATACAAAAAGCGGTGTAATCGGTGCGACAAGCGAACTTACAAAACCGCCAAAACTTATAACCGAAAGAATTGGTACACTCATTATGTTTGCAAAAACCGAATACAAACTTATATTGTTGAAATAAAAAATCTGAATAGGAATTACCCAAAGTTGTGCAATAATCGGGATTGAAATTGTTCCAAAAATCCAATTAACAAAACGATTTTTGCTTCTTACAATGAACGGAGTCGTAACCAAAAGCCCGAAAGTTACAACAAAAGAGAGCTGAAAACCAACGTCATTTATGTACATCGGATTATATAAGAGCATCAAAAATGCGACAAACGCCAAAAGCGACACGGAATGCGCATCTCTATCTATGAGTTTACCTAAAAGTACAAATACAAGCATAAAAGTAGCTCTGACAACTGACGGCCCTAACCCTGTCATAAGCGAATAAACAAGCACCATCAGCATGCAAAACAGAATATTGGCTTTGTAATTTATTCTAAACAGTGACAAAAAGAAATAAAAGAACGAGAAAATAAACGCAACATTCATACCCGAAGCTGCCAAAATGTGAAGCAAGCCCGAATTAATAAAAGATTTCTTGATGTTTTCCGGCGGAGAAACCGCATCGTCACCAAACACAATTCCGCCTAAAATTTCCAAATTTGGCGAGGCTAAAAAGTTTGAATGCAGAGCAATAATTTTTTCTCTGTGGTCGTTTATTTTCTGCAAAAGCCTTTCTTTTGCAGTGATTTCACCATTAAATTTTTCATAAGTTTTGCCATAAAATACGGAATACGTGTCAAAATTTCTCAAATAATTGCTGTAATCAAATTGAGAAGGATTACCTGCTTTAAAAGGAGTTGATAAACGTCCCGTAATTTTATAATTGTCGTAGAGTTTTAATTTATCTAAAGAATTTAGAGTTACTAAAGTTTTTTCGTCTTTAAATTCCTGAATTTCATTGTCGTATTCTATTTTATCCACTCTGAAAAAGAATTTTGTTTTATCTTCGCCTTTGTGTTCGGGAATGCTTAAAATCTTGCCGAAGATTGTAGAATTCTGTGGAGCTAAGTTTAACAAATCGTCCGTATTTTTTAGCCTTGAAGATGTGTTAAAAATTCCCAAATAAAAAATAAACGCCCAAACCAAAATATATTTTGCAGGAAATAAATCCGTAAAAAGCGCAGTCAAAAGAAGTATTGTAAAAATTATTGCAAAAACTTGGCTCAATCCGCTAAGCGTAGCAAACAAAGCTAAAATATAAACACTAACGGTCAAAAACATTAACAAGTTTTTGTTTTGAGAAATATTAGAACACAAATCCTTAAGCATAGAATAATTCTATACGATTTCTACTTCGATTTCAAATTTTCTGTTCCATGGGAAAGTGTAATTAATATTTTGAACTTTGTATTCCAAAATATTTTCCAAACGCGTTTCGTAAGGTTTCATCAAATCTTGAACATTGCAAGGTTTTTCGATTTGCCCGCGCACATTTGCTTGATATGCCCAATCATCCAAAAATCTAACCATTTCAAGTTTTTTGAATGCGTTTTCATTGTATTTTTTACTCTGCCATTTAACTTTAACAGCGCAAAGCAAACTGCCTAAACTGTTTGCGCTTGTATTCCAACCTGCATAACCGT
Source organism: uncultured Vampirovibrio sp. (assembly GCA_964651125.1). Taxonomy (GTDB): domain Bacteria; phylum Cyanobacteriota; class Vampirovibrionia; order Gastranaerophilales; family Gastranaerophilaceae; genus CAG-196. The sequence goes on along the minus strand of CAZYWC010000006.1, from coordinate 50,581 downwards.
AGAAATTTCGTATATCAAGTTTTTCTAAAACTTGTTCAACAAATGCATTATCTCCGCCGTTTGCAAATCTTACGTCTGCAATCGCATAAGGTTTGGTCGGTGGAACAAAGTTTCCGCTAAACGGTTCTGTTGACCAGCCCATAACCAATTCGCCCTGTTTATTTTTAAAATTGTTTACGACAAGTATAATGTCAGCCTGTTCTTTAGAACTCAATTTAAATCCGCCCAGCTCTAATTGACCCAGAACGGATTTTTCAATTGAAACATCTTCGTAGTTTGAAACAAGATTTTTGCATTCAGGTTCTAAAAATTCAGGATAAACTTTAATTTCTTTTTTGATTGAGCGTGCAAGAAGCGTCAGAGGAATCTCATCTGCGCCCGTCTTTGTTTTACCGCCCAATTTTTCAAGCTCTTGAGCTTCATCGACATTAAAACCTTTTTCCGCACAATCGTCTTTTGAAAAGATGAGTGTATCAAATAAGCCTTCTTTTTGCCACGTTAAGTATAATTTATTTACTTCAAAATTGCGTCTGCGTGTCGCTAAATAATCTTCAATAATTTCATTTGGAATATCGCTTTTGTTTTTACCGCCGGAAAAAGAAAATTCAAAGATTTTCTTGCCGTAATCTTTCCAATACTCTTTTTCTTCTTCATTATAATTATTGTTAGAAATTCTCATTATGCTTGAAAATGCGTATACGTTTTTACCTTCAAGGAGCGGTTTAATTCTATTTAAGCGCAATTTTAATTCTTCTAATGTTTCTTTAGAACGCCTGGAAGGTATTAAACCTCCATACACAAGCGTATCAAGCGATAAAATCATGCTATCAACAGGCGGTAAATTTCCCAGCCAGTTAATTAGTTTTTCTATATTTGCAGTTTTTGTTAAATCGCCCAAAAACTCTCTTGGCGGAAGATAAAGTTCAATACTTTCATCAATATCAGCGATATCTTTTGCAAGAGTGTAACAAACAGGACGATTATCAATAGGTAAAAAAGCGATTTTCATTTTTATATAATACAACGAATTTTTCGGAAATAGAAGATTGAAAATTCTCAATTGACTAATCCAAATCAGTAAACTAAAATAATATAAATAACTTTAAGGAGAAAATATGTCAGGATTAGAGTTCGACCCCGGGTTTGCACCATTTATTTTAGCATTCAAAGGAACTGTTGAATATTTGTACATGGATATCAACCGTTTCAAAAACCTTTCGCAAAAGAAAATGAAATTCAGACAATACTACAAAAAGATGCTTGAGATATTCAATAACAATCTCGGATTTTATGTTGGATGTCTTATGTGGGCGGCTTATATTAAGACTCAACCTGAGCAAGAAATTTTGAACAACAATTGTCTTGGTCAAGAATATAACGAAGAAGAAAATATTGCCGATACAGTATTTATGATTAAATTCCTTGAGCTACTTCCAAAAGATGTGAAATATTTCTTGGGTCAAAATTACGAAATCGACCAAACTGATATGAAAATCTTAGAACTTTATAAAGAATTCTTAATCCTAAACAAAGGTTTTGTGAATTCTAAAAACAATACGGATATTATTCTTCCTGATGGAGTTAAAACTGAAGGTGCAGAAAGTTTTAAGGATAAAATCATGGAAGTAATAAAAAGCGAAGATTTGTCAAAATTATTAGAATATAAGGACTTGATATGTCAAATATAATTAACGTTGCAAGAGGATTGGAAAAAGCCGATTTAGTAATCAAAAACGCAAATATCGTGAATGTTTTGTCAGAAGAAATTCATAAAGGCGATATCGCGATTTGTGATGGCGTGATTGCAGGGATTGGCGAAAAGTATTCTGGCGAAAAAGAAATTGATATTAACGGCGCTTACGTAACGCCTTCATTTATTGACGGTCACGTGCATTTGGAAAGTACAATGATGTTGCCGAAAGAATTCGCTAAAACCGTACTTCCCGCAGGTACGACAACAGTAATCATTGACCCGCACGAAATCTCAAACGTATTAGGTTTGCACGGCATAAGTTTTATGCACGAAGCGGTTAAAAACTTACCGATGAATGTTTATACAATGCTTCCTTCTTGCGTTCCCGCTACACCATTTGAAACATCAGGTTTCGATTTGAACAGTTATGATTTGTCTTTATTAATCGATAAACCTTGGGTGCTTGGTATCGCTGAGATGATGAATTTCCCCGGGGTTTTGAATTTAGACAAAAACGTTATGGCAAAATTAGAGCTTGCTAAATCAAGAGGCAAAAGAATTGACGGTCACGCACCGTATTTGAGCGGTAAAGATTTGTGCGGTTATATTGCAAGCGGTGTGAAGTCCGACCACGAATGCACAACTCCTGAAGAAGCGATTGAAAAATTGCGTTTAGGCGTTTATGTGATGATTAGAGAAGGCACGGCGGCGAAGGATTTGGACGCTTTGATACCTGTTCTTAAAACTTCTAACACTAGAAAATGTATTTTTGTAACAGATGACAGACATCCTGCGGATTTAAAAGAACATATTAACGGAATGGTTAGACGCGCGGTTGAAGCCGGTGTTGACCCGATTAAGGCGGTTCAGGTTGCAAGTTTAAATACGGCTGAATATTTCGGCTTAAAAGATTTGGGTGCGATTGCTCCGGGGTATAAAGCTGATTTGCTTGTCCTTCCTGATTTGAAATCATTCAAGCCTGATATTGTTCTAAAAGATGGTCAAGTAGTGGCTCAAGACGGTAAATTGGCGGTTGAAATTCCTGAAAACGACGCGATTTCAACACGTAACTCCGTAAATGTTCGCTGGATTACGATGGATGATTTCAAAATTCCGACAGAAGGCGATGGAGTTAAGAAAGTTCGCGCTTTAGAGGTAATTCCTCATCAACTTATTACAAAATCTGTTATGTCTGATGTTAAAGTTGTTGATGGAAACGCTGTAAGCAACGTTGATACGGACACATTAAAGATTTGTGTAATCGAAAGACACAGAGCGACAGGAAACATCGGTAAAGGCTTTGTTAAGGGGTTTAACCTGAAATGTGGTGCGATTGCTTCGACTGTTGCACACGATTCGCATAACATGATTGTAATCGGTACAAACGATTTTGACATGTACACGGCGGCTGTTGCTTTGATTAAGTGCCAAGGCGGTAAGGTTGTTGTTAAAGACGGTCAAATCATTTCTCAATTACCGCTTCCGATTGCAGGCTTGATGTCTGATAGAGAATTTGATTTTGTTGTTGAAAAATGCGACGAATTAAATAAAGCTGCTCATTCAATCGGATGTAAATTGGAAGATCCGTTTATGACAATGGGATTCTTGTCATTGCCTGTAATTCCTGAATTAAAGATTACGGACAAAGGCGTTTTTGATACAAATAAGTTTGATTTTGTCGATATTTTTGAGGACGAAAAAGTTAAGAAATAAGACTTATTTTAAAAGAAAATGAGTTTCAAAGAGTATGTCGTGTTGGGCCATCGTAATCCAACACGGCATTTTTTATAAATTCTTAATATCAAAACTATTGACCAATTAAAAAAAATAATATAAAGTTAAAACATATTTGAGAGTCGAAAATACGATTATGTAAGAAGAATGGAGGGTTCGTATGGATTTTCAACACCAACCGCTTAGTGGTATAAGCTACACAGACGCAGACATTAAAAGACTGATTACTGAATATAATGTTCAGTTTATTAAATTACAATTTGTAGACATCAACGGTCAAGTTAAAAATATGGCTGTTCCATCCGAACACATTGACAGAGTTCTTAATAACGAAATTATGTTGGATGGTTCTTCAATCAAAGGTTTCAGAAATATTGAAACTTCAGATATGTTTTTCTATCCTGATAAAAATACTTTCCAAATTTTGCCTTGGCAAGAACACGACGGCAAAAATTCCGCAAGGTTGATTTGCGATATTCATAACGCTGACGGAACACCGTTTGAAGGTTGTCCAAGATGTAACTTGAAAAGACTTATGGCAGAAGCTAAAAAACTTGGTTTCTCTATGAATGTTGGGCCGGAAGCTGAATTTTTCTTGTTTGAAAAAGATGAAGAAGGCAAAATCACAACAAAAACTCACGATAGAGCAGGCTACTATGATGTAGGGCCTGATGATTTGGGCGAAGCTGTTCGTTCTGATATCGTAAGCACATTGCAAGAAATGGATTTTGATATTGAAGCTTCTCACCACGAAGTAGCTGACGGTCAACACGAAGTAGACTTCAAATATTCAGATATTTTGACAACAGCTGATAATGTTGCAACCTTTAGAATTGCCGTTAAAGCTGTTGCTGCTCAATACGGTTTGCACGCAACATTTATGCCAAAACCTGTTTTCGGTATCAATGGTTCAGGCATGCACTGTAATGTTTCATTATTCAAAGATGGTAAAAACGCTTTCTATGATGAAAAGGCAGAGTACCAATTGTCAGATACTGCAAGATACGCTATCGGCGGACTTTTGAAACACATTAAGAGCATTACCGCAATTCTTAACCCTACAGTAAACAGCTATAAACGTTTAGTTCCCGGGTATGAAGCTCCTGTTTATATGGCTTGGTCATTGGCAAACAGAAGTGCATTGTTGAGAGTTCCTGCAAAACGCGGTATGTCAACACGTGTAGAACTTCGTTCTCCTGACCCAAGCTGTAACCCATACTTGGCATTTGCTACAATTTTGGCAGCTTGCTTGGATGGCGTAAGAAACAAAATTGAACCGCCAAAACCTGTTGAAGCTAATATTTACAAACTTTCAGACAAAGAAAGAAAGAAAATGAGAATTGAATCTTTACCGGGAAGTTTAAAAGAAGCATTAAGCTATATGGAAAAATCTTTGATTGCCAAAACTGCTCTTGGCGAACACATTGTGGACGAATTTATGACCGCAAAAGAAATTGAGTGGGATGCATTCAGAACTTATGTTTCTCAGTGGGAAATTGATAAATATTTGGCAAGATATTAATTTGTTTTTAATTTTATTGATTTAGAAACGGCGCTCGCAGAGCGCCGTTTCGCATGTTAATTCACAACAAATTGAGCGACTTTAGTTCCCTCCCTCCCTCCCTCCCTCCCTCCCTCCCTTGTTAGTACTACTGTCTGAGATAAATTTATCTGTAATTTACAAAAAGTAGTTATTTCAAGACTTTTTAATAAAATTTGTATTATATAGACTTAAAATAATATTAAAATAATAGTTAATGAAAAGCTGGATTCTTCGAAACACAGTTTCTCAGAATGACGTGGCGTGAAACTCTCAGTTTGGCGTCATTTTGAGGTGCGATTAGCACCGAGAAATCCAGCCTTTTTAATAACTATTTTTATTTTATCCAAATTAACAAATCTTGGTTATCCCCTCTCCTCACAGGAGAGAGGATTTTCGGTAGGGCGTAAGCCCGTAAGAGCAAATAACATGAAAATAACAAGAAAAATCCGTAAGGATTTGTTGTTATTGGAATGTTATGCTCGCCCGAATAATCCAAGACAGGGCTAGGGTGAGGTGAAAACCCGCAAGGGAAAATATTCTCACAAGAGCCCCCAAAAAAATGTAACAAATTGTAAATAATTCCTCCAAAATCCTAAAGTTTTTCAAAAAAATGCCGTAAACATGAACATAATGTGTTAGATGCATGAAAGGAGATTATGTAATGTCAACAAATCTTAATGTTAATGTAAATGGAAAACCGGTTACTATCACGTCAGGAGAAAAGATTGACGATATCAAAAAGAAGTTTGGTGACAAGGCAGATGCCATTTTTGAAGGCGTAGATGCTGATAATAATGGCGTACTTGATGCCGGAGAAGTTGATAAGTTAAAAACAAATCTTAAGAATAATAATTTTACGGTTCAAGTTGCTGACGATGGTAAAACTCCTAAAGGAGCATATAATAGTGCGATTCAACAGCTAAAGAGCCGTTATACAGCAGATGATTTGAAAGAAAAATTTAAAGCTGACGACACACATACTGTTCGTGAAGGCGAAACCCTATATACAATTGCAAAGAAACAGCTTGAAGAAGAAGGTATTTTGACAGACTTTCGTTCTATCAACCACCGTATTTCACAAATTGCAGTTCTTAATAATATCAATGATGTTAATAATATTGAAGCAGGTACAAAACTTATTACAAAATTAACAGATGATGCCATTAAGAGCGTAAAAGAAAATGACAATGACTCAGTAAAAGCTTTTACGGGTGAAAGCGCTTCTTTGGTAACAGGTGAAGAATGGACAAAAAACGGAGTTAAAAAACGTCAAGCAAGCGGAAATGTTGAAAAACAAGACGCAGCGGCTGACGACGGAGTAAAATCTGATTATAAAAAACAAAAAACTTCTATAGACGGTAAAACTTCAACAATTGATATTACAAGAAACGGCTTGAATATGGGTAAAGGCGTACCTGTTGATAAAGACGGCAATGTTTTGAAAGATTTTAAAGACCCTAAATATAAACCGGGCGGTTGTATCATGAAATACTCTAACCCAAATCATGATCCGCAAGAAATGTATCAAATTACGTTTGGTGCAGGAAAAGCAGCAACAGCATTTATGTTTAAAGGCGTTAAACTTTCTGCTCCAACTATTCAAGAGTTGAAAGACCTTGAAACAAAATTTAAAACAGAAGCTTTAAAAATCAAAACCGCTCCTGCAAATGAAACCGATGAAGCTAAAGCCACACGTATGGCAACAAATTTGGCTGCTTTGAAGGAACTTGTTACATTGACAGGCGGTAACGAACAAGTGATTAAGAATGTTGCAGAAAAACTTCGCGGTGACAGTTATGTCGATAGAAAATCCGATGATTATAAAGCGTTTGTTCAAGACTTGTTGTTGACAAGAAATGCAGATGTTGTTAGCACATTGACTCTAAAAGACGGTGACAATGTTGGTATGTCTGTAGTAGAAAATGACAGAACTTCTCATGAATACTTGGCCGGCATGTATCAAGAAATTCGCGAAAAAGAAAAAGCCGGAGAAAAATTAAGCGCTGATGAAGTTAAGTTGAAAGATGCGTTGGGTAATACAAAATTTGAAGGTGGTTTTAAAATAGAGGCTGATGAAGCTAACCATATTAATGAAAAATACTTAGAGATTAATAATGATGGTAAACTAATTTATAAAACTACTGTTGATGATTATAATTATTGGGCAAGTGATGAAAAACTGCTTGATGAATTTGCAAATAAACTCAAAGCTGCTGATACAGATGAAAAGAAAGCAGCGTTATTTAAAGAATATGCCAATACAAAAGACGTTGAGCTTGCAAATTGCTTATTAGCACAAGCTGAAACATTGAATGCAAGTGATGAAGATATAAAAACCGTTATCAATGCAAATGGCATGTATGTTCTTCGCGGATTAGACAGATCTAATGAGGCTAACTGGTCAGAAGATATTGTAAAAGCCATGAACGCACGTATCAAAGATATCTGTACAAGTGATAAAGGTAATTTAGAAAATGCCAGATGGCTAGATGTAGCTAATTATTGGATTAACAAATTGCCTGTAGACCAACTTGAGGTAGCAAGAACAGATATTGCTGAAACATATTTTGAAAAAACTACAACAAAAGATGAAGACGGTAATGATAAAACAGAATACACCTTCAATCCAAAACGCCGTCTAACTTATGAAGAAATGGGTGGACTGCTTTATGTTGCTCAAAATGATGGTATGAGAAAAGCAATATTAAATTACACACAACTAGAAGATATGGGTAACGGTCAATACAGTGAAGCTATTGAAAGACAAGTCGATAATAGTACAATAGCATCTCGTTACGGTGAAATGATAGAAACCATGGAAGATGAAAAAGATGTCATAGATTTTATCGACAATAAGATGGTGTCTTATAAAGAATACGTCATGCCATTCGATGCTATTCTTGATAAATTCCCTGATAGTAAGGCTATTAAAGATAAGTTAATAGAATTTACTATGGGACAAGAATTAAATATAATTTCTCTAGAACACAGATTAGATATTGTAAAAGCATACTGCAAAGATGACGGTAACGGTAATTATACTTTTGATAAATCTTTACTTCCAAAAGGTGCAACTGTTCAGAATGTGATAAAAGCATTGCCTGCAAATTGTACAAAGGGCGAGGCTCAAAAATTATTCAAAGCTATCTTTAAGACGCTGGATTTTTCAAACTTAGACATGGTTCTATTGTTTAATAATTGCAAGTTTACAATGGATAGTGAAATTAAAAAGAAAGTAAGGGACTTTATTCTAAACCTTAAAAACAAAGGCACCGAAGTGTATAACTCATTAGTTACTATGTCAAAAGTACAAAATGTTTTATCAGCAGAAGAAAAACAAAAGATATTTGATCAAAGTTCTAAAGCAGTGCAAAAAGATTTATCTTATGGGTTCAACGATGATTCTAAGCATAGAGTCCGAAAAGGTGAAAAGTTAGATAATATTATTAAAGATTATTTGACAAAACACGTGGACAAATTCCCTGCACTTAAGAAATCAGTTGATGGTGATAAAGATAAAAAGAAATGGACAAAAGATAGAATCAATGAAGCTCTGAATGATTATGTTAAAGATTTTAGAGAAGATATTGCCAAAGATTTAGGTTTGGAAAGCGCTTCTAAGATTAAACAAGGTGATGTCCTTGACTTGAGTAAAATCAACTGGGATAAGCACCAACCAAACTGGTTCAATTATAATTTGTATTATTAATCAGATATCTTGGAGCGGTCGGGGCATTCGCCCCGACCGCTTTTTAGACCTCCACGGTAAGGGAGGTCGCAGCTGTTAGCGAAGCTGTGCTGAGCGTTACAGATGCGGGTGGGTTTTTGTTGATGATGAATGAAATGTTGTTTTTTCCCTTGCGGGTCTTCACCTCACCCTAGCCCTCTCCTGTAAGGCGAGGGGATAACCAAGCCCTGTTAATTTAGATGTAATAAAAAAGTTTTAATTAATATTTAAATTTAATCTATTCGAACGACTGTGGTTATTCCCTCTCCTTACAGGAGAGGGTTAGGGTGAGGTGAAGACCCGTAAGGGAAAAAACAAAGTAAGTAAAAACAATTGCGTATCTCCAAATAAAATGTTAAAATTCCACTATGGACAAAAAATATCACATAGCGCGAAAACTGCGTCAATGTTCAACCAAAGAAGAACGCGTATTATGGCAATTACTAAGAAATCGGCAATTTAAAAATTTAAAATTTAAACGTCAATTTCCAATTGGAAATTATGTAGTGGATTTTGTGTGTGAAGAAATAAAGTTGATAATTGAACTTGACGGCGGACAGCATAATGAACCTGAAAATATAGAATATGATAAAGTTAGAACGGAATTTCTGGAAAGCAAAGGATTTAAAGTTATTAGATTTTGGAATAAAGATATTAATTTGAATATAGGTGGGGTGTATGAATTTTTGTTGAATGAGGTTGAAAAATTGAAATAAGGTTTGTTAGCAATATTTATTATTGTGATAATTTTTCCCTTACGGGATAACACCTCACCCTAGCCCTCTCCTGTAAGGAGAGGGAATAACCACGGTCGTTCGAGTAAATTACATTTAAATAATAATAAAACCTTTTTATTTTATTCAAATTAACAAGTCTAGGTCATCCCCTCGCCTTACAGGAGAGGGCTAGGGTGAGGTGTTATCCCGCAAGGGAAAATTACCCCACAAGCGTAAACACTACTAAAACAATCTATCCCAACGTACCTACAGAAATCTCAAACATGCTTCTGTCAATCTCATCAAAACTCTTTATAATAGAGTCAACGCCATCAATTCCTTTATAAAACTCAACAGGTTCTAGTGATGCAATCGCTAAAATTTTCCCGATACCTGCCGATTTTGCAGAATTAATTCCTGCAATCGCATCTTCTACTACAACACAATCCTTCGGATTCAATCCGATTTTATCTGCTGCAATCATAAAGATATCAGGCGCAGGCTTCCCCGGAATTTTGCCATTTGAATAAACTATTTTATCCACATCAAACCAACGAGGTAAATTAAATTCTTTTATATAAAATTCGACATTATCCCACTCAGACATTGTGGCAATTGTTCTTGGAATGTTGTTTTCTTTCAAAAAGTCCAAAAATTCAACCGCCCCCGGAGCAAGCTTAAAATTCTCTCTATCAATCAAACATTGTTTTCTGTACAAAGCTTCTTTTTCTTTAGCGTACTTTTCTACCATTTTCGGAGTCGGTTTCTTGCCGATAGCATATCCAATAATGTCTTCATTTGTATGTCCGAACATCTTTTCACGCATTTCTTCATCCGTAAAAGCTGTTCCTCTCAAAATCTTAGAAAAATCTCTCCAAGCGTCATAGTGGAGCTTGGAATCCCAATATAAAGTTCCGTTAAAATCAAAAATAATACCTTTCATACATATTATTTTGGCGCAAAATTTATTATAATACAAGTCAAAATTGTTTATACAAAAGAAAAACCACTTTGATTAGAAGTGGCTAAGGAAAAGGGAAAAAGGGAAAATAAATAGGTTATAAATCTAGCTAAAGATACCGAAAGTTCTTTCAATGTTATCATTTCTAACAGTTTTAATTGCATCCATTTCTGTTGTAATAGATGTTCTTTCGGTTTCTAATTTACTCAAATCTTGGTCAAATTTGGTATCTTTTTTGTTAATTTTGTCTAATTCGTATTCGTAAGTCGCTTCTGCTTTTTTCAAATCTTTTTCGTCAGAAACTTGTTGAAGATAGTTTTGGTTAGTGCTTGTTGCAACGCTGGTTTCTTTCCATTCTTTTTGTTTAGAATTGTTATCATCAAAGAAGTCAATCAAAACTTTACCTGATGTTACAGCATTATTGAACCATTCCGCACCATCATCTCCTGAAGTATATTGAGCGTCAATTTCTTGACAACCGCCGTTAGCTTGAATTTCGTCAAACAAATTAACATAGTAGTTAAATTTTTGAGTATCCATATCTTCAGAAAAATCATTATCATATTCTACAGGATCTTGTGGCGCAGTTTTGTCACGGCGCATGTATTCGTAAATATTGTTTCTGATATCTGTATTAGCATATAATTTTTCACGGAAACTATTCAAAGCGTCTTGCTTTTCAGAAAGAGTTGCATCACTTTTGTTTGTGGTTTCTAATAAGCTGTCATAAGCTGTTATAACTGTGCTTCCTGAATGCGTAGAGTCTGATTTATACTTGTCAAATGCATAACGTTCTGCATCGGTCATAAATAAATTGCCGGCTCCTTCTGTTGATTCGTTGCCAAAGTTACCTTCATCATTTGTGCCAAAACCAACTTGGTTGCCTTGACCATAATCACCATTCATATTAACGTCAGAATAGCTGAAATTAAGTCCCATACCCATCATTGCCCAAGCAAATGAGTATTTATCACTAAAACATCCTTGAGTGTATGTGTTGTATACATCTGAATCCACAATAACTTTACCTGTTTGAGAATCTCTGATTGCATATTGTTTTGTACGATTTTCATTATAAGTACAAACAGATGAAAAGGTTGCATCTACGTAAGTTTTTGCTAAACTGCTTGAATCATTATATGCAACTTGAATTTTTGTCTTATCCAAAGCATCACAATAGGTTTGGTACAACTCGTCTTTTTGAGTTGCCAAAGCTACTTTTTGGCTTTCAATGTTTTGAGCTTTGTACTCAATGTCATGAAGTCTGCTCGTAAGAGTTAATAAATTAGCTTGTGATGCTGCCATTCCCATTGTGTTATCAGGTCCTTATGTTTTCCCTTGTATACCCATGTTTACGGCACGTTTTGCTAAAAACTTTAGGACATGTTTGAAAAGTTTTACAAATCTTTACATTTCCCAACTCACAAACGCCTTGTTTCACATAGTATAATTTTCTTATGGAAAATCTTGAGCAAATAAAAAAAGCTGTCGAGATCGAGGTTAAGTATAAATATATTAACATTAACGGCAAAACAAGAAGTTTTGCTTCTTTTATCTGCTCAGAATTAAAAAAAGAAATCAAGATTTCTAAAAATCCAAAATGGAAAGTTTTGCTTGAACATTTTGAACGCTATTCCATGGACACGCTTCCTCAGCGCAAACGCTCTTTGGAAAGGCTTGTTAGTGTAATAAAAGCTGATTTAGCGCCAAAGCCTGAAGTCGAAAAAGACAACACTCTTACTTTAAAATCAGACGTAATGTACTTGAAAGGTGTTGGACCGAAAATCGCTTATATTCTGAATAAACTCGGAATTTATACGGTCGGAGATTTGCTGTATTATTTTCCGCGCAAACACGTTGATTATTCGACTAGAACTCGTATTCGCGACTTGAAAGTCGGAGAAACTACAACGATTTTTGGAACAATCAAAGCCGTTGAATCTTTTACTACAAAAAATAATTTGGGCGTTGTAAAAGTCAGAATTGGTGACGGCTCCGGTTATTTGAGTCTAAGCTTTTTTGCATCAAAAGCAAACAAATATACGCAAGAGAGGATGAAAACACAGTTTCCGAAAGGTTCAGGAATAATGGTTTCTGGACTTGTTAAATACAATAATTACGATAGGAATTTGACGCTTGATAAACCTACGTATTCAATTATGGATGATGATATTCTTAATCCTTCAAACATAAATCTTGCGCGTATTGTGCCGATTTATCCTTTGAGTGATAAGTTGAATATCAAGACGTTGAGGCGTGCGATTTATAACACAATTCAACTTTTCAAAAATGATATTGAAACGGTTTTGCCGAGCAAGATTATCGAAAAATATAATTTGCTTCCAAAAAACGAAGCGATTGAAAACATTCATTTTCCAAAAGACAACGAAACTCTGCAAAGAGCGCGCTACACGCTTGTGTTTGAAGAATTGTTTTTAATTCAGCTTAAGCTTGCGCTTTTGAGAGAAGAAAACAACAAAAATCTTTCGGCTGTGCCTTTAGAAATCAAAAAAGACGGGCTTGTAATGCGCTTTATTGAAGGCTTGCCGTTCAAATTGACTTCTGCGCAACAGCGAGCAGTAAACGAAATTTTGAATGATTTGAATTCAACAAAACCTATGCAAAGACTTCTTCAAGGTGATGTTGGCAGTGGAAAAACCGTCGTTGCTACAATTATGCTTTTAGCAGGTATTGAAAACGGATATCAGGCTGCAATTATGGCGCCTACTGAAATTTTAGCGCAACAACATTACAATAATTTAGTTAAATGGCTTACGCCACTTGGCTTGAAAGTAGAGCTTTTAATTGGAAGTATCGGCAAAAAATTAAGGCGCGAATCAGAAATCAATTTGAGAAACGGACAAGCGAATATTGCAGTCGGAACGCACGCTCTAATTCAGGATGGAGTTGAGTTTGCAAACTTGGGTGCGGTTGTAATTGATGAACAACACAGATTTGGCGTAAAACAAAGATTAGCCTTGAGGAAGAAATCTCAAAATCCGCAAGTCTTAACAATGACAGCGACCCCAATTCCAAGAACGCTTGCAATCACGATGAACGGCGATTTAGATTTGACAATTATTGACGAACTTCCAAAAGGCAGAAAACCGATTATCACAACGCTTACAAATTCCAGAAAACAGATTGCGGATTTAATCAGGCATGAAGTCGATGCCGGACGTCAAGCTTATATTGTTTATCCGTTGATTGAAGAAAGTGAAACGCTTTCTGCTAAGGCTGCTACGATTGAAAAGGAACGTTGGCAAAATGAAGTTTTTCCAAACTACAAAATCGGACTTTTGCACGGCAAATTGAAAAATGATGAAAAAGATGAAGTTATGGAAAAATTCAAAAACAAAGAATACGATATTTTGGTTTCAACCACGGTTGTCGAAGTCGGCGTAGATGTTCCTAATGCGACTGTAATTGTTATTGAAAACGCTGAACGATTCGGGCTTTCTCAACTTCACCAGCTAAGAGGACGTGTTGGAAGAAGCGATTTGCAGTCTTATTGTGTTTTATCATCTTCTACAAAATCACAAGAAACACGCGCAAGGTTGGATATTATGACGCAAACGAATGACGGTTTTGTAATTGCGGAAAAAGATTTACAAATCAGAGGCCCCGGAGAGTTCTTGGGAACTCGTCAAAGCGGGTTGCCTGATATGATTATTGCGGATATTGTAAATGACGCCAAAATTTTGGAACAGGCAAGAAGTGAAGCAATTGATTTTGTAAGAAACAACAATATTGACGATTATCCTTTGCTAAAAGAAGCTAAAGGTTTGAATTTTGATGGGGATTTGTTTGGCGCAGGATAAATTTTTTTACCAATATGTAAATATTTGTAACTTTTAGTGTTTTAAAAAGGCAATTTTATCTTGAAGCTATACTTTTTATATATAACGAGGATAAAATATGTGCTTTGGTAATACGACAATAATAATACATAATACCAATCTGAATTCCACATGCTGTGGTTTTTCGTCATTTGGAACAATGCCGATGAGTTTTTCTCCCGGATGCTTCGGTTACGGTTTCACAAGTGGTAGTAACATGTTTGAAATGGGCGCAGGCATGGGTTTAGGCTATGCTGCCGGCATGGCTTTAGTACCGGCTCTCCCTTCCGTATTCAAAGGAATCGGTTCGGCTTGCAGTTGGGTGTGGAACAAAGCTATTGCTCCTGCGGGAAAAGCCGTAGGAAAAGCTTGCAGCTGGGTATGGAATAAAGCACTGGTTCCTGCGGGAAAAGCCGTGTTTAACGGTGTAAAATCTGCCGTGAATTGGATAGGTAAAGGTATTAAAAATGCTTGGAATTGGATAACAGGTAAAAACAAGTAGGATTTTATTGCATATAAAAACATATAAAAACGGCGAAGCCTTAAGGCTTCGCCGTTTTTGATAACTATTGATAAACTACACAGCGTAAACACTAACTTGTTTTCTGTCACGTCTGTGAGCTTCAAACTTAACTTGTCCGTCAATCAATGCGAACAAAGTATCATCTGAACCGATACCTACGTTGTTACCAGGGTGAACTTTTGTTCCTCTTTGGCGAACAAGGATATTACCGGCTTTAACAATTTCTCCACCGAATTTTTTAACGCCTAATCGCTTCGCTTCGGAATCACGACCGTTACGGGTGGAACCCATACCTTTCTTATGTGCCATTTTTATTCTCCTTTTATTATATCATTTTAATCGGTTGACATTTTGTTAATCTACCAGCTTATATTACAAGCTACCGGTCAACCTCTTTGGTGGCATTCCCAACGGGGAGTCTGCCCGACTAAACTATTCTTCAGAAGCTGCTTCTGCTTTAGCTTTTGAAGCTGTTGTTCTGATTTTGTTAATCATAACTCTTGCAAAGCCTTGTCTGTGACCTTGTTTTTTTCTGTAACCTTTTTTAGGTCTTTGTTTGAATACGATAACTTTCTTAGCTTTGTCATTTTTTACGATTGTACCTTCAACCTTAGCGTTAGCTACGTATGGTTGACCAACTTTTGATTTTTTGCCGTTAACAATCATAACAACTTTATCAAAAACAACTTTAGCGTCTTTTTCTTCGCCTAATAATTCAACGTCTACATAACGTCCTTCTTCAACTTGGTATTGTTTACCACCTGTTTCGACTATTGCGTACATTGTATTTCCTTTCTTTTTGAGGAATCGTAGAGCGTTTTGAAAGTTCATTGTTATTAACTTTTTTGCGCCCGTTTAGACACGATTAACCTATCTAATACTATTTATACTTCAATTTAACCATGACAAGGCTTTTTCTGTCAAGCATGCAAGTTTAAAATTGTTTACAATTTGACAACGCTATTTTGTTACAACAAAACTAATCCACTGGTCTTGTGAAATTGTATCAATGATTTTCAAGCCTTCGCGTTCAATTGCTTCTAAAACAACGGGTTTCTTTTCATCCAAAATCCCGCTTAAAGACATCTTGGCATCATCTTTCATTATGTTTTTCAAATCACCCATAATTTCAGCAAGGACGTTATGCAAAATATTGGCGCAAACAAAATCAAATTTTTCAGTAATTTTGTCTGCGGTGTTGAGTTCAAATTTAACAAACGCAGGGCTACCCTCCCCTTGAGGGAGGGTCGAAATCTTTGATTTCGGGGTGGGGTCATTAATTACAGCTAGTATGTAGTCCAACACTCCGTTAATATTATTAAAAATATCCTTGTTCCATATTCTTATAACTTTAAATCCTGCATTTGTTAAAAATTCATCACGAATTTTATCATATTCTATGTTTTCAGTTTCATTATGTTGCCCGCCATCAAGTTCGATTATAAATTTTTCTTGTGGAGCCATGAAATCAACAATATATTTATCTATTGGCTGTTGGCGTCTAAATTTTACGCCTCCCAAATTGCTTTTGCGCAAATATTGCCAAAGCAGATTTTCAGCATCTGTTGGGTTATTTCTCAATTCTTTTGCAAGTTCAATATGAGTTTGTGGATATTTGTGCATTGCATGTTGTGGTTCACCCCACCCCGAAATCGAAGATTTCGACCCTCCCTCAAGGGGAGGGTAATCCACGTCAATTCCGTTAATTCTTGCATTTTCCCTGCAAACATCAATTACGGTATCATCAATATCGCAGCCGTAAGCCGAAGAAGCTCCAAATTTTATGGCACAAATTGATAAAATACCTGAACCTGTTCCGATGTCTGCAACTTTATCACCTTTCTTTAAATATTTTTCAATCGCCTTCATACAAAGTTGTGTTGTTTGGTGAGTTCCTGTGCCAAAAGCGCATCCTGGGTCAAGTGTGATAGTGATTTCACCCTCTTTTGGCTCATAAGTTAACCAGCTTGGAACAACTGCAATTTTGTCCGTAACATGAGTCACAGTCCATTTTTCTTTCCATTTTTTTGACCAATCCTGATTTTCTTTTTCATCTACGGTAATTTCCCAGCTTCCGAGTTCTTCGTCAGAAAAACCGCGTTCTTTTAATAATTCACGTTCGGTTTTTAATAATTCAACAGGATTACAATTCAAATCCGTTAAAAATACTCGCAAGGTTCCCTTGGTTGTTGCTGTCATAACTAAATCTTTGTATGTTTCTTCGGCTAAAACAACGCCTTCGCAATCAAAATTTGAAAAACAAATGTCTGAAACGATTTCTTCAATTTCTGGGTTAATTGATATTCTTAATTCGTAGTAATTATTCATGTAAATTTCCTTTTAGCTAAAACTTGAAGTCTTTAAAAAATGTGTTAAAATAAAAGTACAGGCAAGGGTAGCGCTAATACCCAAGCCCGTTCCCAACTAGTGGGATTGTGCTATAAGGACTAGTATTATGATTAATGCTAGTTCTTTTTTGCTGATTTTGATTATCATTCGACCTCCTTTCGTTAGCGAAAAATAATAAAAATCTTTAGCCTGTACTTTCAAAGTTCTGAGCTAAGCTTAGCATAAGGTTGTAAAATAATCAATGTATTGTCGAAACAAAGGCTTGTATTATTTTGAAAAATTTCCTCTTTGCATGAATTAGATTTTAATGTACAATGTTTATACAAACTCGGAAGCAAATATGAACATTTTTAAAACATTTGAGATATTTTTAAAAGAACCCCTAAGCATTCTAAAAGACAATTTTGTGCAGATTGTCAGTCTTCAAACGGGCAATATTTTTGAAAACAAACCTTCAATTGATGTTTCTATGATGAAAAACAAGGCTCAATTGACTGTTGTTAATAATGAAAAACTATACAATTTGCTCTCTTTGGTTACTCATAGAGCAAAACAAAAACAAGAAACGGAAAAACAAAATGAAACAGCTTAATGCGAATTTTATAATAAGTGCAGAAAAACTTTCTCAATGTCCTGATTTCCCGTTTCCCGAATTTCCGCTTTTGGGACGTTCAAATGTTGGCAAATCTTCATTTATTAATGCATTATGCAACAACAAAAAACTTGCCAAAACTTCTAATACCCCTGGCAAAACAAGATTAATCAACTTTTTCAATTTCTCTGATAAATTTATGATTGCTGATCTTCCGGGGTACGGTTATGCTAAAGTTTCTCGAGAAGCTCAAGCAAGATGGCAAAAATATTTGGAAGAGTATTTGCTGAACCGTAAACAAATTAAGTCTTTGATTCAATTTATTGATGCAAGACATGATATTCAGAAAAACGATTTCCAAATGCGAGAATGGGTAGAAGCTTATAACCTTCCTATTTTCACAATTGTTACAAAAATTGATTATGTTCCAAAAGGTAAACAACAAAGCGTTTTGGCAAAGATAAAGCACAATTTTTCAGGCGATGTCTTGCCTTTCAGCTCAGAAGACAGAAGATTCTGTGAAAATACTATTGAATATTTATTAGATTTGTGTAAATAATATAGATAAGTTTAACTGCTAAACGGAGTACAATTTTTGCTTTGTCAATGGATTGCCACGGCTCTAATCAAGCCTCGCAATGGCAGCACATTTGAAGATTTGACGCCAAGTCATTGCGAGGAACAATAGCAATTCAATGTGACGAAGCAATCTACAAAAACTACCGAGTGGTTAAAAAAGTTTTTTAAGTAGAAGTATGCAAATTTTGTAAGAAATTTTGCACTATAAAAGAGGGTAATTTGTGTTTAAACTACTAGAGGATACGGAATTGAACCAAATATCATTGACAGGTACTCGTTCATTGGTTTTGGTAGGGCTTTTGATGAAAGCTCCAAGGTCATTGGAAGAAATCAGAAAAGCATTTATCGAGCTTAAGATTATGGAGCCTGAACATTCTGATGATATATTAAGAATTGACTTAAACACTTTGAGAACTATGGGGTGTGAAATCTCTCGCTCAAGTGCAAAAACAGGTTACAAATATGTATTGACCAAGCATCCGTTTTCTTTGAATATCACAAGCGAAGAAGTTTCTTTGTTGCGCAAAATCTATAAACGCGTTAAAGATAATTGTGATATGGCTTTGCTTCTAAAATACGATGAATTGTTCAGAAAACTTGCTTTTCACGTAATGGATGATGAAATCAAAGAAGAATTGTACGGACTTTCCCTATTAAAGAATTTTGATATAGAAACAGTAAAAGCCTATAAAGATGATTGCAATAACAGCAGAATTTTGACTCTTGTTTACAAAAATCCTGTTGCAAAAGGAAGCGACACAAAAGAAGTTTGCGCTCAAAATCTTGTGTTCCAAAATGATAAAATTTATCTTTATGCTTACGATTTAGGCAAAAAAGAATCCGTGATTTTGAATATCAAGCGCATTAAATCTATCCTTTCTCGCAGAGAAAATGACGATAATATTCAGGTTAAAAATGTGTGCGTGAAATTCTTCCTTAAGAGTTTTGGTTTGAACGATATTTTAGAAAATGAAAAAATTGTCGAAAAACAAGAAAACGGCTTGATTGTAGAAGGCGAATATCATAATGATTTTGTTGCGGTGCAGAGAATGCTTTCCTTCGGTTCAAACTGCACAGTGCTTGAACCTCAGGCAATCAGAGAAAAAATTATCGCAAAATTGAAAGATATGAGGAAGAATTATAATGACTAATAATAAAAATAAATTATCTCAAAAGAAAAACCTATCCTCAATGCAAGTAATCAAGACTTTGCAAATCTTGTTGCAAGGCGATTATACGATGAACGAACTTATCGAACAGCTTAATGCTAACGAAAGTGAACCGATTTTTAATAACAGCGTTGTAAGTAAGTATATCAATACTTGCAGATATTGCGGTATTGAAATTCCTAAAATTCATAACAAATATTTTGTAACAAGCATGCCATTTGGTTTAGAACTTTCGAATGCTGATATCAATTTGTTAAATACAATGCAAACAATTGTTAAAGAAGGAATGACAAAAAAATATCACAAGATTTTTAACGGATTTTTGGAAAAATTAAACCGTTATTCAAACAAGAAAATCGCAAGAATTGATAAAGCAACTTACAAAATAACGGCTGAACTTTTTGAAACAGCGATTTCAGAAAGACGTAAAATCAAGTTGATGTTTAAAAACAGACAAATTTTGGAATGCATTCCACTAAGCATAGACGATGTTAAAGGCAAAACTTTCTATCACGTTTTATATAAAAACAGAGAACGCATGATTGATGCGGGAAGACTTTCAGGCTTGGAAGTTATGCGCGAAAAATTTATCGAAAGCTTTAACGATGAATCCGTAATCTTTTTAATTCGCGACGATTTGGCTTCAAGATATGATTTGAGAGAAAACGAACAGTACACAAAAACAGATAGAATCGGTTGGAAAGCTATTTCTAACAAAGGTGAAAACAAAGAGCTTTTGCTTTCAAGATTATTACGTTATGACGACAAGTGCGAAATCGTAAGTCCAAAAGCTTATCGTGATGAAATGAAACAGATTTTAAATAATGCACTTAGTAATTATGGAGAAGTATAATGCTCCTTGCGGTTGATATCGGAAATACAAATATTACGCTTGGCGTGTTTGAAAACGAAAGCATTTTAGAAACTTTTCGCTTGGCGTCTGACAAAGAACTTCCGCAGGAAGAGTATGAAATATTACTTCATTCTTTGTTTAAAAAATACGATATAACTGCATGCATGATTGCATCAGTTGTTGATGAGTTGAGCAAAGTTTTGAAGCGTGCATGCGACAATGTTTTTCATATCAATTCTTTGCTTTTGTCGCCAAAATTGAATTTGGGAATTAAGATTAAACTTAAAAACCCGAAAGAAGCAGGTGCGGATAGAATTGCAAACGCGTGCGGTGCGTACGTTTTATATTCTAAACCTGCAATTATTGTCGATTTAGGCACAGCCACTACGTTTGATATTATTAATAAAGACGGTGATTTTGTTGGCGGTGTTATTATGCCGGGGCTTAATCTGCAATTTAGAGCATTGAATAAAAGTACTTCAAAATTGCCTAAAATCGAACCTGATACCGTTAGCAAAGCGATTGGAGATAACACGGCAGATGCAATACTTTCAGGCGTAATCAGAGGCTCTGCATGCGCGATTGAAGGTTTGATTGAACAATGCGAAAAAGAGCTTGGCGAAAAAGCTTGCATTATTGCAACGGGCGGTTATTCAGGATTGATTGCAAAATACATGACCCGCGAATTTGATTTTGTAAACCCTTATTTGACGTTGGAAGGGTTGAGATTTTTGTATGAACTTAATCGAGAAGTTGAAACTTGTTAATAATGGAAAATTAAAAAGGAAAGTGGAAAATTGTTTTAAAATTTTCTGTTGTACTTTTTGATTTCTAATGTTTTGGTGCAAAAAATTACATTATCGCACTAACTTATACAATACTTCTTTTCAATCTTTCAGAACGATTTTCGCTTAACAAGTTTTTAAGCTTCATAATTGCTTGTGCGTGCAATTGAGAAATTCTTGATTCAGAAACATTAATTGCTTCGCCGATTTCTTTAAGTGTCATGTTTTCGTGGTAGTAAAGAACCATAATTGTTCTTTCTCTTTCAGGTAATCTTTTCAAAGCGTTTTCAAGCTCCTTCTTAACGTCTTTTTCTTCCATTTCCTCGTGCGGAGCTAAATTGTGCGAATCCTGAATTGTGTCAATGATTTCAATATCCCCGTCTGATGAACCTTTTTTATCATAAATAGAAGTAACAGTTGTATCATCTGAAAGCAACTGTTCAACTTTTTCTCTTTCAATACCCAAAAAGTTTGCAATTTCCGTGTTTGTTGCTGCACGTCCAAATTGTTTTTTAAGTTCTTCTTGAGCTTCTTTTACATCCTTGATTTTCCTTCTTACGCTTCTTGGTAAAAAGTCTTGTGAGCGGATTTTGTCGATAATATTCCCTCTAATACGTACAAGCGCGTAGGTTTCAAATCTCGCTCCCATTTTAGGTGAGAATTTTTCGACTGCGTCTATTAAACCTTCTACGCCGTAGCTTGAAATATCTTCATAAGAAAATGTTGGTGGAAGCGCAACTTTAACACGTCCTACAACATAGCGCGTAAGGTAAATGTATTGAAGGATTAAAGCATCTCTCAATTCTTTGTTATCGTGATCAGCAAAATATTGAGTCCACATTTCTGTTAACTCTTCATTCGTAACCTTTTTTATTTTATTGTATGATGAGATATCTTGTTCCATCCCTCTGTCCTAAAACATGTCTCATTCTATTGTAACGTTTTGTAACAAAATTGCTATCGTGTATATGGATGAATTTCTTCAAATATATTGAAGAATCAGTAATAAAAACATTTTTCAAATATTATATTTTTTTGTTAAAATATAAAAGGATTAAGAATTTTGGAGTTTAATACATGGAAAAGAAAATTAAGACATTATTATGTGTCTCAGCATTGCTGGCTTCATTCTATTCAGGGTGTGCTTTTGCAGAAGATATTGATACTGAAATAACGATTACAACAGATACTTCATATAATGAAGATGTTGATATCACTAAGAGTGGTAAAATAACTACAAATGCAGACGTAAATGTAATATTTAAAAATGTATCTAATACAAACCAAATTGATAATTCAGGTACGATTAGTTCAGAATTAATAAAAAATAATCAATTCGGAAACATTACAAACAGTTCAACCGGAGTAATATCGGCGCAAATCGAAAATAGCGGTCAAATTAACAATATAGGGAAATTGGATATTAGTGCGTTAACTAATGAAAGTAATGCGAAAGTTTCAGGAAACGGCAATTTAACAATCGGTGGTGGAAGTAACACAGGTGATATTTCTCAAAAAGGTATTACGATAAAGGGTGCTTTCACAAATGATAAGACTTTAACTTCAACAGGTACATTTATAAACGGTGCAGATATTAATGGTGGCGCTGATTCAAGTTTAAGTGTTGCAAGCGGTGAAAATTCAGGAAGTATTTCTCAAGCGATAATGAATATTTCAGGTAATTTCACAAATGCTGAAATCGGTAAAATTATTGCTGATATCACAAATAGCGGAACATTGACCAACGCAGGCACAATCGGCGATGATACATTAGCGAAAGATTTTACTAACAATAATGGTGGAATCTTAAAAAATAGCGGTAATGTTTTCGTAAAAGATTTAATAAACAATGGAAGTATCGAAAACAATAACGGTACGATTAAAGTCGGTAACGATTTAACAAATTCAAATTCTGTTAAGAATTCAGGCACAATTGAAATTGCTAATGATTTAACAAATACAGGTTCTATTGAAAACTCTAAAACAATTTCTGTTGCTAATAATTTGACTAACAGTAAAAATATTACTAATAAAAAAGATGGTACAATAACAGTAGGCAAAACTCTTACTAATAATACTGGTGTGACTTTAGTTAACGAAAAAGGTGCGGCAATAGATGTTAGCGCAAGTGGTGCCAAGTTAGAAAACGCAGGAACCGTAAATAATAGCGGTACTGTAAAATTTAGCGATGCAAGTGCCGGTCTTGAAAACTCTGGTACTTTTACAACAAATGGCGGTTTGGTAACAGATGCAATTGTTAAAAATACAGGCAGATTAACTGCAACAAACGGTGCGACTTTAAATCTGATTAGCTTAGATAACACAAACGGAACATTAAATATTCTAAACAGTTCTAATTTGAATTTATCAAATCAAACAGAAGATTTAAAGGGTACAATTAATATTGCAGGCGGAAGAACCGATTCTAACGGTAATTTGATTGCAAACACAATTAATTCACAAAACCCTGATACAAAAATTGTTGGCAATTTGAATATCGGTGACGGGAATTCAAACTCAAGCCTTTCAATAACTAATATTATTGTTGATAAAGACGCAAGTTTGAATATTGCATGTGGTGGTTTACTTTCTGTTGGCAATAATTCCACCGTGAATTTGAACGACAATGCAAAAGATGTCATAAACGGCGATATTCAACTTCTTCAAGACGGAACGCTTAATCTTGATGATTATACATTGGTTACTGGTAGTAAATCTACGCAAAGTGGCGGAAATCAAGCGCATTATTCACAAATGGGCGGAGAATTAAATCTTAAAAATAATTCAACTTTGAAATTAGGTGATTCAGGCGCAATGATGGGTGGTGACTTAAACATTGACGGTACATCTAAATTCTTGGTAACTTCTGAAGAAAATGGAACGATAGATTCAGCTAATTTCTTAGGTAATTTAACAATTGCTGACGGTGGTCTTTTCGGTGTTATGAATAGCGATTTAGCCGATTATAATATTGAAAAAATCAATGTGACAGACAATGCTAATTTTACAATTGATGTTTATGGCAGAAGTAACGCAGAATACGAACACGGTACAGACCAATTTTTCGGTGACAAAATAGATGGTGACGGTACAATCAATATTGCAGATTGGACTTTAGCGGGTGATATTTTCGGATGGCAAGCTCCAATTGATAGAGATATCAAATTAAATAATGTTTTTGATTACAATGACATTTCTCCAAATATTCAACTTACGGCAACCAAAAAAGAAGTGTTCACACCTATCGGTTGGTATCAGTTGAATAACCATGGCGGAACGACAGGTAACTATGAATTGAATTTAACAAGATTCAATCCTCAAGTTTATAGAGGTCAAGTAACAACTTTGGCTCAATACATGAACCAACTTGCAATTGATGATATGTTATTCAATCACTCAATGCTTTTGCCAAGCTTTAAGGATGACGATTTATCTGATAACGGTGCAATGATTAACAGACTTGCAGCTGCAAACCCTGTTTACGCACCATATCAGTATTCTAAAAAAGATGGCGGACTTTGGTACAGAATGTACGGCACATTTGAAACTTTGCAAATGTCACAAGGCTTGAGCCGAGTTGGTAACAATGCTTACGGTACAATTATCGGTGCAGACTTTGGTTTAAAAGATTTGAGAAACGGTTGGAAATTCATGCCAACAGCTTACATCGGATATAACGGTGCACATCAATACTTTGCAGGCATGGGTGCTTACCAAAACGGTGGTCAAGCAGGTTTCTTGGGAACTTGGTATAAAAATAACTTTGTATTAGGTGGTTTGATTTACGGTGGTATTTACCAAAACAGCATGGATATTGCAGGACATACTGACAATACATTTAACTATTTTGCGGGGGCTTCTGCAAAAGGTGCTTACAATTGGCGCTTCCACAGAGATTGGGTATTGCAACCTAACTTAATGCTCGCATACAACTTCTTTGGTCAACAAAACTGGCACACTGATTTTGGTCAAATGGGTATGATGTCAGGAACTCTGAATGGTATCAACTTAGCTCCGGGATTGAATTTGATTTGGGAAAAAGAAACATTCAGTATTTATGCAACATTACAATATATGTATAACTTGAATGGTGCAGTTGACGGTAGAGCGGGAAATGTGAGCCTTCCACATTTATACATGGATAGAGGATATATTCAATACGGTTTTGGTTTCACAAAACGCTTTACGGACAGATTTGCAGGCTATTTCCAAACAGTATTCAGAAATGTTGGCAGAACGGGTGTTGGTTTCCAATTAGGTTTGAATTTCAAGTTGGGTAAAGAGTAATTTAAAAGTAATTAAAACGGCGTCTTGTCCATTTTGAACAAGACGCCGTTTGCTATAGAATTAGTTAATAAGTCATTATTCTTAGAACTCTTGACAAACAAGATATTATCGTAAATAATATTAAATGAGTAACCTAGGATTTTCTTCCTACGGCTTTGACCGTACAGATGCCTAGGTTTTTTTGTTGCTATTTTTTATTTGTAATGCCATTAAATCATTGTAAACATTTAAAAAATTTGAATTGCTTTCTAATACGGCAAATTTATCAGAAGGTAAGTATGATAAAACCTCAATAATATCATTGTATAATGCTAATGTTTTTTGCGGATATCTGAAAATTTGTTCATAGTGAAATATACGATTTCTCAATTTTCGAATTGCGTATAATTTTTTGGCAATAACTGAAATTTCAGGTCTTTTATTTGGATAATAAATAAAAACAGCTTTAAAGCATTGTTTTTTATTCCAAATGCTTGCACTATATTTTTTCATGCATAGATTTGTCCAAAAACCAAAGTTTAAATTTGCAATAATTATACAATAAACAGTTGTATTTAATGTTGCATGAAAATTGTTCAACAGAATCAATTTCACCTATCATTGTAAAATTTTGTTAAACATAGGCAATAATTTTTATTCACCTGTTTTACAGAAAATATGATTACAAACATACATTATTCTTCTATTCAAACCCCAAATCAATCCCCGAATTTTCAAGCTCGCACAACCAAAGTTGTGCCTAAACTTGCTTGTGATACTTTAGAACTTGCCTCTAAAAAGGTGCAAACAAAAAAAGGACTTGTTCTAGGCGGAATTCTTGCAGGATTGATGGCAAAAGCTTCGCAATCCAAAGAAACCGCCTTAGATGATGTTAGGATGTCTAGAGAATCAGGCGATTTGGACTCTTATAAGCAAAATGTGGTTAAATTTTTAGAGAATAATTATTCTGATGTGTGCAGAAGTGATAATCGAGCAGATTTAATAGAAGCAATTAAGTCGGAAAACTCAAAGGAAGATATTGATTTTGATTTGCTATGTGTTGCATCAAGAATTTTTGATGATTATACAGGATTAATGTACGATGATAAACTAAATCTTGAAGAAAGAATTGCAAATCAGGATTTTCCACCGGAATTGGATGATTTGTTGAACAAAAAAGAAATTCAAACTACTGATAAAATAATCCCTTTGCTAAAGCTGACATCTAAAAAAGATACGGACCAAGATATTCTAAAAATTAAGCATGAATTGCAACAAAAATACGGTATAAAAGAGCTGTTTTGTGATAATAATCTTGAATTTGCTAAAAGTTGCAAAGAAGCATTTGAAGTTTTAAACAAAAACGGTATTAAAATTCCAAAATATGTTATAGCAAATGAGCAAGTAGATATGTTTGGCGGTTGGAATGCAGAGTCAAGTCAAGGTGAAACCGTAATTTTAAGCCTAAATCCAAACAGCAACAGTTTTGATATGGATTTAAAACATGTAATTATTCACGAAGTATTGCACACGACTCAACCGAAAACATTGGCATTTAAGACAAAAATCATACCCGATGATATGCAAGACACGACAAATAATGTTTCTGAATATGCAAGTGGCAACTATGCCTTGGAAGTTCATTGTGAATTATACGTGAAAAAATTACTAGAAGGGCTTTCTCCCGAAGAAGAAAAACTGTTTGATTATTTAGGCGGAGATTTTAAGTCAGCAAGAGAATAAAATTAAGTTGATGACCATTTGATTATTTCTTAACAATTTGTTACAATAAGCTTACAAGAGAGGCTGTTATGAAAAAATATTTTATATTCGCGTTGACTATAATTTTAACTACATTAATTGTTTTAGCCGATGATGCTAAATTTTCTTATGCACTCAAGAATTGTTCTTCATATTCTGAAAGCGGAAGCGTGCAAACTGATGGTATAAATGTAACTTCTACCAAAAAAATCCTCGGTTGGCAGGGTGATAAATGTGTTTATCAGGAAAAAGTTAACTTTTCAGGAGTGGATTCTTGCGTAACTTGCAAACTATCTAAGGCGCAAATTAATGAACTTGTAAACGTTATGCAATCTTACGCCGTAGTTCAGCAGTATTCAAACTCTAACGTTGATACTTCAAATTTATCTGCGGTTAAAGACAATCCTGTAGTAAAGGCTTGGAGCAAATACTTGCAAGACAGTTCGGTTTGCACAATTTCAACAAATAAAAAATAATGAGTAAAAATTACGATATAACAAAAACAAAATTAATTATTTGGGATTTGGACGACACCTTTTGGAGTGGTAATTTATCAGAAGGTGAAATTATTCTCAAGCCCGAAACTATTGTGCTTGTTCGCGAACTTACAACCAAGGGCATAATGAATTCTATCTGCTCAAAAAATAATTTAGAGGGTGTTAAAACGAAATTTATTGACTTAGGTTTAAAGGACGTTTGGGATTTATTTGTTTTTGTGTCGATTGATTGGACGCCAAAAGGTGAACGCATTCAAAACATAATTAAATCAATGAATTTTCGCGATGAAAACGTTATTTTTATTGACGACAATGTTTCTAATATTAATGAAGCTAAATTTTATTCGCCAAACATTATGAGCGCGACGCCTGAATTTATTAACAAAATTGCAGAAGAACTTTATCTTGTTAACGATTACGATTTTGAACACACAAGACTAAAGCAATATAAGATTTTGGAAGAAAAATCACACCAAATCTCACAAGCTTCTTCAAACGAAGATTTTCTGCACTCAAGCAAAATAAAAATCTGTATCAAAAAAGATTGCTTAAATAATTTGGAGCGAATAAAAAAGCTTATCACAAGAACAAATCAACTTAATTTTACGAAGTTTAGAGATGAAAATCTTGAAGATACAATCAAAAACAACGATTGCGCCTATATTATAGCGGAAGACAAGTTCGGGAATTATGGTATTTGCGGATTTTATGCTTTAAATCAGATAGAAAACAAACTTGTTCATTTCTTATTTTCTTGCAGAATTATGAATATGGGAATCGAACAATTTGTTTATGATTATCTTAAAAGACCGCAAATTGAGATTAAGGGCGAAGTTGCATCAACTTTAGATAATAAAGTTGATTGGATAGAAGTTGTTGAAAATTTGGATATTAAAACCGCACCTGCGCCAAAATTGAACAACAAAAATATTCTTTTCAAAGGGCCTTGTGATTTGTATTCGACTTTGAGTTATATTGACGCTGATTGCAATATTGATACAGAATTCCCGTATTGGAATAAGCAACTGATCTATATTTTGGCGCATACGCATACAGCGTTTATTGAACAGACACACAGGCTTTCAAAAGAAAAATTGGCAGAGCTTTCAATGCGTTTTCCGTTTCCAAATGCGGATGAATTTAAGACGAAGTTTTTTGACGAAAAGTATAATCTTGTGTTTTTGAGTCTTTTGACGGTTACGCACAGCGGAATTTATATCAATAAAGACGATGGGACTTATGCGTTCTTTGGATTTGCTGATTGTGATATAACTAATGAAGCTAATTGGGAAAAAATTCTTGCACCAATTCCTGCGCAAGCTCGTCCGCAAAATATTTTGATGTTACAAGAATTCAAGAAACACTATATGTTCGGTGGAAATCCGCCTGTTGATTTGGTTATAAAAAATATTAATTATATTTTGGATAACTTGAAAGCCAAATTGGTTTTGATTTTGGGAAGCGAAATCCCGACGGATAAAGTTCAAGCAGGATATGAAAACATGGCAGAACGTCATAAGATTTTAAATTTTGCAATAAAAGAAGCTTTCAAAGACAGAGTTGAGTTTATTGAACTCACTGATTTTATAAAGAGTGACGAGGATTACACGACTTGTATCAACCATTTTTCAAGAACAGTCTATGTCGATTTGGCACAAAGAGTTGTAGAGATTGGAAATAATGCGTTAGGTGAAGAATGCTTAAGGTTGAAGCGCTAATAATATTTCAAAAAATTTCTGAATATTTCAATTCCATCTTCTGTTAAAATAGCTTCAGGATGAAATTGTACGCCTAAAATGGGTTTATCTTTAATTTTTAATGCCATTGGGATTTTATCTTCTGTCCAAGCTGTTATTTGGATTTGTGATTGGTCTGAAAAATTATCATTTACAATCAACGAATGATATCTTGTGGCACTAAAACCTTGTTTCATACCTTTAAACAAATCAAAATTCTTATCAAACAAAACCTTTGAATTTTTCCCGTGATAAGGCTCGGGAGCTTTCACAATTTTTGCGCCAAAGTATTTTGCAATACATTGCATGCCTAAACAAACACCCAAAATTGGTATTTTATCTTGGAAACTGTCGATTACATCCATTGTCACACCCGAATTTTCAGGATTTCCCCACCCAGGAGAAAGAATTATTCGAGAAAAACTGAGCTTCTTGATTTCTTCTAGATTTAATTCATCATTTTTTATTACAATCGGTTCTATGCCCAGAATTTTGATGTATTGCACGATATTGTAAGTGAAAGAATCATAATTATCAATTATGAGCATAGTTCTACCTCAATCATTTTTCGCACGGAATTGAAACAAAAAATCTTGTCTGCGGTTTCTAAATCTTTTGGATAAAGAACTTTTTCTATTAACTCGTCATCTTCTAAGAGTTTTTGCCTGTAAGTACCGTTTAACAAACCGCAAGATACAGGAGGTGTATACAATTTACCGTCTTTTTCAATTGCAATATTTGTGAAAGTTCCTTCTGTGATTTCATCGCGCTCATTTGTTCTTATGTGTTCAAAAACATCAGTGGGCATTGCCTCTCGGATAGTTGTTTTATGGTATAAAAAAGGATTATGAGAATTGACTTTGCCTTGGATTCTAATCTTCGGTAATTCCTGATTATTTATAATGTTGGATATTGGTGTTTCTTGTTTTTGGAAACTACCGCTTTTGTGCAAAAGAATTCTTAGTTTTTTAGGGATACTGCATGAACAAGCCCTCGCCCTAGCTCTCTCCCGAGGAGAGGAAATTAGCTCTTGTGTTTTATTCAAGTTTTCAATTTCTTTGTTCCACTCAAAACCCAATTTTTCTGTGGATTTTTTTATCCTTGCTACATGTCTTTGCCAATCGTCAACCGCCGTTTCAATCAACTGAAAATTGGTTTGTAAAAACTTTGTTTTTACAAGTGATTCTTCCCATTCATCTTCTGCTGTAGAATCCCAAACAATTGCACCGCCGGCATGGTAGGTGTATTTGTTGTCTTTGCCGTACAAAATTCTGATTGGTACACTGAATTCGCAAATATCAGGTGATAAAAATCCGATTGCACCGCAATATATGTTTCTATCAAAAGGTTCAAGTTCATCAATTACTCGCATAGTTGAAACCTTTGGTGCGCCTGTAATCGAACCGCAAGGAAAAATTGCTTTAAATATATCGTATAAACTTGTATTTTCTTCAAGTTCAGAAGAAATCTCTGATGTCATTTGAAAAACTGTCGGATGTTCTTCAATTTCAAAAAGCCTATCCACTTTAACAGAACCTGTTTTAGAAATTCTGCTCAAGTCGTTTCTTAATAAGTCAACAATCATAATATTTTCGGCGCGGTTTTTTATGTCGTTATAAAGAAATTTACGCCTTTTAGAATCCTTTCCATCGCCTATTCTCGGAGCAGTGCCTTTCATCGGTTTTGTTAAAATCTTATTGCCTTTCAGTTTGAAAAATAATTCAGGCGAATAAGAAAGCAATGTTAAATCAGGAGTTTCTAAATACGTGTTATAAGGTGTTTTCTGTTTTTCTAAAATTGCTTCGTACAAATCTATTCCGTTCAAATTTGTTAAAACTTCTGACGGGTAGGTATAATTAACTTCGTACGTAATACCATTTGCTATATATTCTTTAATTTTGTTGATTGCGTTTATATAAGTTTCTTTTGAAATAAGCGGTTTAATGATTGTACCGAGTTGTTTAGGTGTTTGTGGTTTGTATTCTGCAAATTTATCGAAGACTTCAAAATAGAGCTTTTTAAAATCGTAAGTTATATAGCCAAGTAAATAGTATTGTTTTCTTAGTGTATCAATCTTTGCAAAAGCTTGTCTTAAATCGCCTGCGGCTTGAATAACATCTATAGGATTAGAAAAAGATTTGTTCGAATAAATTTGCATAGGTTTATTATATATGAAATAAAAGTGTTAAAGTTAATATTTCTTCACTTTGTTACGAAAGATAAACTGCAATAGAATCGGGGGTTGTACATAGATTGTGTAACGAAATGTAACAATGAGGTTTAAATTCCTAAAGTTTTTCAAATAAGTGCCGATAACATATCTGTAAGCAAAAAGGAAATCAAAAAAGCAAAAACAAAAAATTGTGTATAGCAGTTGATTTAAGAGGTATGGTATGGACGAACATGAAGCACTAATTGAATACTCAGAGATGACATCATTTAATTTTAACTCAGAAGAATTTCAAAAAGTAAAAAAAGATTATTTAGAATGTAAGAAGGCAGCAACAAACTTTGCTTGGCTTGTATCAAATTTCATCAGCAAATTTAAGCCTGAAAAAGATTGTTAAGGAGTACTGATGAACAAAAAAGATTTTCAAAACAAATGTTTTTCACCAAATTGGATAGAAGTTGATTTGGATGAAGTGAATCGTGAAGTTAATAAGGAGGTAAATAATTTAGATCAAACTTGTCCGCACACAATTAAGGAGGAACGCCTAGAGAACAAGCGACGTAAAGATTTAAATACATTATTGAGAGAGCTTGACGAAATCAAGCAAAATATTGAAAGAGTTGCAGAAAAGCAACATAGATTGGCAAATCTTATGAGTTTTTATACAGGCGAATTCGCTCAATAGGCTCACAAGCAGACCAATAAGAATTTGAAAAGAAGGCGGTAGTTATAAGATACCGCCTTCTTCGTATTAATATCTGTTTTTAATTCAGAAAAGTAGGGTGCAATTTTTTGCACCAATAACTTTTTTAACCGCGTCTGATTACTGTTGCCAGAAGTTCACCATAGCTGTTAAAGCAACCGCTTGTTTCTTTAATTTCATAAGTTACTTCGCTGTCTTCTGCTTTTTCTTTTTTTGCAAAAGCTTCTGCGCTTTCTAAATCCTTAAATTCGCCTGCCATATCAGGTTCAAAATATGATGGTTTGTCGATATAAACTTGATACATAATTTGCCTCCTTAACTTTTATATAGCACAAATTTAATTGCACAGCAATTAGAATTATTGACGCAAAATTTTATCTAATACTGTTACAAGTTCGGAGATTTTTTTATCTTTTTCCGCTTCGTCGGCTTGTGATAAAGAATCTTTTATACAATGTTCAAAGTGACCTTTTAAGATATCAAAATTTACACGTCTTAGAATTGCTTGAGTGGCTAAGAGCTGTGTGCTTATATCAACACAATATCTGTCTTCTTCAACCATTTTTATCAAGCCGTCAATTTGCCCTTGTGCGGTTTTGAGAAGCCTTGTTACTTTTTTCTTGTCTGCGTGCATGGTGTTTTCCTTTTTTTGTGTTGTTGGGCTGAAAGCCCAGCCTACAGTGATGGAAGTTGTTGGGTTGAATAAAAAGCGTTCAACCCAACATACGATTCAATTATTTGCATTCACATTTTGATTTTCTGAAAAATTTGAATACTCTTTTCTTGTTGCATTTGCAAGTTTGTTTTTGGCATTCACAGCCTTGGTTTTGGCAATCGCAAGTCTTACCTTCTTGGCAGCCGCATGTACAGTCGCTTGTGCATTCTTGCTTGCATTGACAATCTTTAGCACAATTACATCCGCAATTACACGCAAAAACAGCACCTGACAAAACAACAGATGCGCATAAAACTAATAAGCCTGTAAATAATTTGTTCATAAGAACCACCTTTCTTTGTTTTTGTATTTTCAAAGAAAACAAACAATTTATTGCTACCTATACCCCCACGGGGTATAGGTATATGATAAAACGGATTTTGTTTTTTGTCAATTAGAATATCAATGAAAGTTGAAAAATTGATATAATTAATAACAAGACAATAAAAAAGGACCTAGAATGTCCTTGAAAATGGTAAGTATATTAAAATTGTAGATTATTTATTTTTTATTTAATTTGATGTTTTGAAGAACCCTCTCCCTCGGAGAGGGAATAACCAAATTTTGTTAATAGGGTTTTGTGGTAATGTCTGACAATTTTATCGTTAGCCTTCTTCATCCGTGAGGAAGGCTAACACAAATCTTTACAGATAATTCAACAAGCTCATGCCCATAGAAGCGGAAGTTACTTGCAAGCTTGCTTGATAAGCGTATTGCGCTTGCATCCAGTTTGTAATTGCTGTTGTTAAATCAATATCTTTGATTTCAGACAAGTAGCCTGTCAAATTTTCGTTATTTGTTTCCAAAGTTGAACTTGTCATTTCTAATCTGTTTGCAACACCACCAAATTTTGTTTGTTCGGTCGTGATTTGTGTTAACGCGTTAGAAAACATATCCAAAGTTGAATTCATTTCTGCATAACCTGCTTCAGTATCGCCATCCAAAACTTTTTGAATAGAGTTGCTTAACTTTCTTAAAGCGCCCATAACACCTGAATAATCTTCTTTTGAAGTCAAATCAGCTGCGTCACCTGTATATGCTGTACCGTCTTCGTAAGCATAACTTTTTGCGCCTGTTTGAACATCAACGGTTTCTACAACAGTTTTACCGTCAGCATCCGTAAACAAATTGTTGCCGTTAGCGTCTTGTGCTTGAGCTTTGTAGTAACCAAAAACTTTATCGCCTGTTGTATTAATTACTTCAAACACACCGTCCGCAACTTCTGTTTGTCTGATGTAATCAGGGTTATCATGTGGAGTGCCGTTATAAATGATATTTCCGTCATCATCCATTGTGTAAGGGATTGTTTTGGTATTTGCGCCTGAGAATATGTAGTTGTTATCATATTCAGTATTTGCTAAATCTACCATTGTTTTCGTTAATTCATCAATCTCAACTTTTAGAGCTTTCAAAGATGTTTCGCTATAAGTTTGGTTGTTAGCTTGAATTGCTTTATCCCAAGCTGTTGACAAATATCCGTTTGCCAAATCCATCAAATCATCCAAAGCACTCAATTCTTTTTGAGCGATTTCTACGTTTTGAGAAAAAGTATCAATCTGACCCAACTGGCGGTTTGTGTTCAAAATATTAACCGCAGCTATCGGATCATCCGTAATACTTGTGATTTTACTACCGGATGCCAGTTGTGTAGTAAGTTTGTTATAGTTACTAAGTTGCTTTTGCATGTCAGCAACTAATTGAGAATATTTTCCGCTTGTTGAAATTCTATTTACCATTCAACTAACCTCCCAAATTCATAAGTACGGTTAAGCAGTTGTTGCAAGTATTGAAAACCTGTGCCGCTGCTTGGTATGCCGTTTGATACTTAACTAAGTCTACCAATTCTTCGTTCAAATCAACGCCTGTTGAATCTTTGATTTTGCTTTCGATTGATTGAACAACTTGGTCTTGAGTATCGGCTAAAGATTCGATATTGCTTCCGGCAGAAGCTACTTTACCGACAAGATTTGTATAAAATTCTTCAATTGAAGTATTGTTTAAATCCTGATTTTTAGCGTTTCTTGTTCCAATCATATCTTCTACGTTTTGAGCGTTACCGACTGCATTTTCATCAAAGTTATTTGGGTCGTCAAAATATGCACAAGCAATTTTCCAACATCCATCGTCTGTCAAAAGATCGGAATTGATTTGAATATTACCTGCTGTAATGCTGTCTGCCGTACCGTCAGGGCTAACAAAAATTAAATTATCAGCGTCCGTCGCTTTCAATTTGCCTGTATCATTAGGGTCGATACAGTATGCGCCGTTTCTTGTATTTAAATCATTAAAAGTTTTAGCAATTGTTTGTGCAAGCTTGTTTAAACCGTTCATTACGGTTCCTGCATTAATTCCGTTTGCGCCATCGCCTGTATCTGTTGCAAAGTGAAGTAATCCGCCCAAAGTACCTGAAGTTATGTCAGCATTAGCATTGGCGTTAATTACTTCTTTGTTATCAGGATTTACAATACTGATAACAGCATTTTCTCCATCCCAATCGTCAGGATAAGTTATTGGTGGGTTTTGTTTGTCGCAATAAGATTTTGCAGTTTCAATTTCCAATTTCCCCGTAACCTTAGCGCACTCAACAACAGAATCGTTGCCGATGTATACGTTAACTGCGCCATTGTGTTTTTCTTCAACTCTAATGTCGCTGAATTGTGCCAAATCGTTTAAAATCAAATCACGTTTATCAAGCAGGTTGTTTGCTTCCAATGTTCCTGTTTGAGTCGAAATTAGAGCTTTGTTTACAGCAGCAAGTTCTTCTAACTTATTATTGAAAGCTGAATATTGAACATAGATTTTTGAATTTTTCAAACTTTCTTCAGTTTCACCGTCACCCAAAGCTTCAGATGTGTTTTGTTGAAGTTGTTTATATTTACCGTTCAAAACAGAAGTCAATGTTTTAGCGGTTTCAATAAAGTTTGTTCTTGCAGTTGAATCCGCAGGATATTTGTTCAAATTGTTCAATGCTTCGTAGTAGTTTGAAAGCTGAGCATCAACACCTGTTCCTTCAAGGTCATTAAGAATATCTGCTAAATCACCCAAGCCGTCAAGTTGAGCGTTAAGCTTTGCTTGTTCTGAAAGCTGTGTGCGGTAGTAATTGTTGAGGTATTCGTCATTATATCGCATAATATTAGCGATTTTTACACCGCCGTTTGCGCGGACTTGGTTATAAACATTGTTGCCAATTGTACCTGCAATGTTACGAGTTTCAAGGTTAGCACGTTGTTTGTGATATCCTTCTGTGTTCATATTCGCAACGTTATGTGAAACAACGCTAATCGCTTTTTCGTTTACTGAAAGCGTGTTTCCTGTCATATTTAGTGCTGATAGTAAGCTAACCATTGTTTTACCTCATATCCTATTTTTCAGTACAAATATTTCTAAGTTCTTTTTGCAAGCAAACGCGAACTTATTATATTTCTTCGTTTATGGTCCACATGTCAACATCATGTGTGTCTGTTTTACCTGCTCCGTTATAAAAACATCCTTGAGGAGCAAAAGCATTTATAACTGTTTCCAACATCTTGTTAGAAATTATTATGCCATGTTTTAGTAATTCCACATTTTGATTATTTAATAACGCTAATTCGGAAATTAATTTACAAATCTTAACCTTTTTTTCTTTTAATGCCTCAACATATTCAGGAGCGTGCTCTTGCGCCTTCTCAATAAACCAAGACATATTAGCGTCAGGATTTCCGAGTTCTGCTGCAATATCCATGCGTTGATTATTAAGCTTTGTAATCTGATTATTAAGCGCCAATATTTTATTATCAAGCACGCCCAAATCATCAGGCTTAGAACTTTTCAAGCTATCGCGCTTTTCTTCAAAAAGCGTCTTAAGCTTGGTGTAAGCCTTGATTTCGTTATCGAGTATGTTGTTTAAGTTTTGGAATTGTGTGTTCATTTTTTTTAGTTGAGGAGTTGAAAGGTTGAAAAGCGGAAAGGTTCATTTAATTCCCTTCGGTCAGATATAAAATTGTGAGCGTTAGCGAACTTAATAAACTTTTCAACTTTTTCGCTTTTCAACCTTTCAACTAAATCTCCATTTTCTAGAACAAATACTTAATAAATCTATTAAATATTCCTTCATTTTGGTTTCTAGATATTGCGCCTCTACCTGACAACGCGAATTGTAGGTTAGAAACATTGTAAGAATAGATTTCGCCATCTACGTTAAGCCAACGAGGATCGACCACACCCGTTATAATGAAATCCATTCTTTCGTTGCCGTTTACTAATGTCTTTTTGCCTTGTACAGCAAGGTTTCCGTTAGGAAGCTGCTGTACAACCTGTACTGCGATTTTGT
Source organism: uncultured Vampirovibrio sp. (assembly GCA_964651125.1). Lineage (GTDB taxonomy): Bacteria > Cyanobacteriota > Vampirovibrionia > Gastranaerophilales > Gastranaerophilaceae > CAG-196. The sequence continues at coordinate 13,358 of CAZYWC010000006.1, read as the reverse complement.
CGCCGAATGACATAGAACGACCGCCGGCAGCTGAGTTTGAAACCTCGTTAGAACCGCCGTAACCGTTTGAGCCTTTCAAGAATTTAAGTCCAAACCAGTCTTTAATAAAGTTTGTGAAAGAATCTTCTGTTGTAGAAGATTTTTCAGAAGAGTATGTCAAATTATCACTAACAGTGATATTTTCTTGCATAATTATTGATAACAAATCACCGATTTGGTGCGCTTGCACTCCGCCGAACAAAGAGCGAGGAACACCTGCATAGTTTTGTGTTGCGCCAAGCGTGAACAAAGACTCAGCTTGCACACCCATTGTTGCAGTTGTTAAGATTAATGCGATTGTTATTAGTAGTTTTTTCATTTGTTGTTCCTCAAGTCTTTAAAAGTTGAAGAGTTGAATGGTGGAATAGTGGAAAGGTTTATTATGTTCGCTTTCGCTCACTATTTGTTTTTATGACCGAAGGGAATTTAAAGAACTTTTTCGCTATTAAACCCTTCAACTTATCAACTGTTATTCTTTATCCCCGGTTTCTACTTACCAACATCTAGCACAAAAACTCTGCTATCACACTTCTACCATAAAGCAATCCGTACTTTATGTCATCATCCGAAATGTTGAATTCTCCAACAGTTTTTGCACATTCTCGTACATCATTTACATCAATTCTGTCTAGCAAAGATTTTGCTGACGCAGTTTCTGTTCCGCGAGAAACCTCAACCTCTGCATTATCTTCCTTCTTTGGTGCAAGGTTTTTATTAGACTTAAACGCACTAAGTGCGCTGAATTGTTGTACTGAGTTTGATTCTATTCTTGGTAACATGGTTGTCCTTTCCGGATTTGAGATTTAGCTTTTTTGAGTTGAAGAGTTGAAAAGTTGAATGGTGGAAAAGTTTGTTATGTTCGCTTACGCTCACTATCCTATTTATGACCGAAGGGAATTAAATGAACTCTTCCACTTTTCAACCCTTCAACCCTTCAACCTTTCAACTCTACATCCTAGTTAACATATTTCTCCATCTGCCTATAAATCTGCTCTGCAAATCCAAAGCTTGTTCTCGGATTGTTTGCGATATCTCTACCCATTTGTTGATAAACAATAGGCTTAAAGGTATCTATGTAGTGCTGTTCTTGTCCGAACAGACCGTTTTCATGGTCAACGGTTTTATCCATTTGCGAAAGCATTTTTGTTACAAAAATACTCTCGAATTCTGTTGCAACTTTTCTCAATTGCTCTTTGTTATCGCCTGATTCTTTGATTCTGTTATACAAAACCTGATCAGCGTTCACAGTCTGCGCATTGTGCAAACCGCTTTTTATTAAATCTATTGTGGGTGTTGAGAAGTCCATTTTTGCTCCTTGTCTTTCTGAAGTTGAAGAGTTGAAAGGCGGAAAAGTTTATTTAATTCCCTTCGGTCATAAATAGGATAGTGAGCGTAAGCGAACTTAATGAACTCTTCAACTTTTTCGCTTTTCAACTCTTTAACTCATCCTCCAACTCTGTTTTCCACGCTAAATGATAACCAACTCCGCTTGCAAGCTTCCTGACTTTTTCAACGCTTGCAAGATTGAAATTAGGTCAACCGGTGCAACACCGATTGAGTTTAATGCTCTTACTAAGTCATTCAGATTGCTGTTAGCAGGCATTGTAACCAAACTTCCGGGTGCTTTGTTTATCTGAATGTCAGAGTTTTCAAACCCAACAGTCGCGCCGTTTGAGAATCCGTTTGGTTGTGAAACTTCGTTTGTTGTAGAAACTGTTACGGTGATGTTTCCGTGCGCAACAGCTGCAGGTAAAAGTTTAACATCTGCGCCGATTACAACCGTTCCTGTTCTTTCGTTTACAACAACTTTTGCAGGTTCCATTGTTGGCGCAACTTCCAAATTCTCGATTATTGATAAGAATGAAACTCTGTCATTCATAAATCTTGCAGGAATTTCAACTCTTACTGAACTTCCGTCAATCGCTTTTGCAGGTGCTACTTGAGAAACTGTTTTTGCAATTCTTGAAACAAGTGTATAATCTGAACGGTCAATAGAAAGCGTGATTGAGTTTTCATCACCGATTTCTGTATAGATATCACGTTCAATTATCGCACCTCCAGGGATTCTACCTGTTGTAGTGATTGCGGTTCTAGCTGATGAGCCGCCCGCAATTTTGTTAATACCACCAACTGAAAGTGGGCCTTGAGCAACTGCTACAGCTTCACCGTTTGGCGCTTTCAAAATTGTTTGAACAAGAACACCGCCTTCTAAGCTTTTACAGTCAGCCATAGCAGAAACTGTTACGTCGATTTTATCGCCGTTTTTAGAAAACGGAGGAACTGTTGCAGTAACGATTACCGCTGCTGACGCACCTTTTTGGATGTAGTTTTCTTGCTCGATTACTGTACCTAAGTTTCTAAGTAACATTTTGTTCGTAATCTGTGTTGAACGTGAGTTATCACCAGTCCCCGGTAGACCGACTACAACACCGTATCCGACAAGTTGGTTTTCACGCACGCCTTTAATATGCGTCAAATCCATAATACGAACCTTGGCGTTGATTGCCTGAGCAGGCATGCAACCAACGAACATTAGTAGTGTTAAAAATATTGCTAAAACTTTTTTCATTATACTTACCTTTTTTTTGAGTTGAAGAGTTGAAAAGTTGAAGAGCGGAAAAGTTCTTTAAATTCCCTTCGGTCATAAATAGAATAGTGAGCGTAAGCGAACTTAACAAACTTTTCAACTATTCAGCCTTTCAACCTTTCAACTTCTACCCCATTTAAGCCTCCGAGCTAAATCGCCACCAAAACTCGATTTTCCCCAATTACCTTCCCATTGTAAACCTTCTTGTAATTTTTGTTTTCAACGTTAA
>CAZYWC010000006.1:0-10403 GCA_964651125.1 uncultured Vampirovibrio sp. | reverse complement strand
TCCCCAATTACCTTCCCATTGTAAACCTTCTTGTAATTTTTGTTTTCAACGTTAATGTAATCGCCTGTCATTCCGTCTGCCATTGCAGTTCCGTCGATTGTAACCATTACATCCCCATTTGATACAAAGAAAATTCTTACTTCGCCGTTTCTTTGCACGTCAGGACGCATTTTTACAAATCTTTTGTCTATCACTTCTCCCTTCTGAAACGCTTTTTTTGTTGTCATTTCTTTTGCCAGCATTTTCTCAGAGAGCACGTAATCCATTTTCATAGAAACATCAACTTTTTTAACAGTTGTGCATTCTCTTGTAATTGCCTGTTCTCTGTCAATCGTGTCGCTCGCTACAAGTACGTTTTGATAAACGCTTGTTTGTACAGGCAAGTTTAAAGTCTTGATAAAAGCGTTGTTCACATAAACATCAACTCTTTTGATGTCGCGCGGCATAATCTTATCACCGCCTGAAACAATTTTGTATGAAACTTTTCCGTCAGGTAATTGTAATTGAGCAAATGGAGTTGCTGAAACTTTAACCTCAACATCACCATTAATCATTTTGCTGTAATTAGTTTCCAAAATCTTAGCAACAGAAGCTTTAACGTCAGCAGAACTAATCATCTGAGCGCTTGCGCTTAGAGTGCTTAGTGTTAATATTAATGCTGTTACTACAAATTTTTTCATTGACTACCCTTTTTGAGTTGAAGAGTTGAAGAGTGGAAAAGCGGAAAAGTTCTTTAAATTCCCTTCGGTCATAAATAGAATAGTGAGCGTAAGCGAACTTAACAAACTATTCAACCCTTCAACCTTTCAACTTTCAATTTTCAACTTTCTCCTCTCCCCTAGCTCATCTGATTCGTCAACTGCAATATACTACTTGACGCATTGATGATTTTTGAATTTGATTCAAACGCTCTTTCTGCCTTAATCAAACCTACAAGCTCGTCTACGATTTGAACGTTTGAACCTTCCAACATACATTGTTGAATCAAACCTAAACCGTTTTGCCCCGGTGTATCTTGTACAGGGTTACCTGAAGCTTGAGTTTCTTTGTACAAGTTGTGTCCGATTGACAATAAACCTGATGGGTTTTGGAACTTAACCAACTGTAAAGAGCCGACAATTGATTGTTGTGTTTGCCCAGGTAACGTTACAGAAATATTACCGTCTTGCGTAATTGTGATTTCTGTTGCGTCACGTGGAATTGAAACAGAAGGCTGAATCAACAAACCATCGTTTGTACACAACTGACCGAGTGAATCCACTTGCAAACAGCCGTCACGAGTGTAAGCCAGCGAACCATCTTCTTTCATAACTTGCAAGAAGCCTTCGCCTTCGATTTCGATATCAAGTTGACGACCTGTTGAAATTGCAACACCTTGAGTGAACACACGAGTTGTAGCAGCGGTTTTAACACCTAATCCGATTTCGATACCAACAGGTTGGTAAGTACCTTGGTTCATCAACGCACCCGGAGTTCTAACGGCTTGTGATAACAAGTCTTGAAACTCGATACGAGATTGTTTAAACGCAGTAGTGTTAACGTTCGCTACGTTGTTTGCGATAACGTCTAGATAGTTTTGCTGTGCTATCATACCTGTTGCTGCTGTTGTTAGTGCTCTTAACATTTTTATTTGTCCTCTTTAAGTCTGGTGTTTTTTAGTTGAAGAGTTGAATGGTGGAATAGTGGAAAGGTTTGTTATGTTCGCTTTCGCTCACTATTTTTTTTATGACCGAAGGGAATTAAATAAACTTTTCCACCCTTCAACTTTTCAACCTTTCAACTCTTATCAAACCTCACTATGATGTTCGAATACGTCCCACTGAAACCGCCGTATTCAGCATATCGCTATTCGTACTTACAAGTTTTGTCAAGCTTTCGTAGTTTCTTGTCGTATTAATCGTGTTAATCATTTCCTTAATTACGTTTGAGTTAGAAAGTTCTAACATACCTTGTTGTACTGTGAATTTTTCAGAACGCAATTCAGGATTGTTCACTGTATCACGCGGAATGAATTTTGCGTCACCAACTTCAAACAAATCGTCTTTGTCTGAAAAGTCCCACACCCCGATTGTTTGAAGTGGGATTTTTTGGTTGTAAGAATTGATTTCGATGTTACCGTTTTCGGCAATAACGATATCTTTTCTATCTCTGAAAACTGTTTCATCTTCCATATCTTCAGGAAGCATTCTGATTCTTCTGTTGTTAACGTCCAAAACATATTCGCCCTGTTTTGTCTTTAGCCAATAACCTCTGTCTACAACAAATGAACCGTTACGTGTGTATGACACATTGCCGTTGTCATCTTGAATTTTGAAGAAACCATCACCTTCAATCGCTACATCGTAAGGATTTGAAGTCTTTGTCAAAGCGCCTTGTGAAAAATCGTGCGTATATTGCATGCTCTGACTTCCGCAGCTGATGTTTCCTAAATATCTGTTTGAATTGTTTCTAAGAATTGAACCTTCTTGAGAATAAACTGCTGATTGCATAACGTCTTTGAAACGTAAAGAACCTTTTTTGTAACCTACCGTATTTACGTTCGCAAGGTTGTTTGCAGTGTTATCATTCATATCCATAAGAGCAAGCATACCATTTGCAGCTGATTCAAAACTTCTTACTAGCATTTGTTAGTTTGCTCCTTTCATTTTGTCATAATTGCTAAGAACGCTCTTAACATAATTTTGAGTTTCCATATAAGGTGGAATTCCGCCGTACTTCTTAACCGCATTAGGGCCTGCGTTATAAGCCGCTAAAGCTAAGGATTTGTTGTTATCAAATCTGTCCATAAGCCCTTTTAGGTACTTTGTTCCGCCCATAATGTTTTGTTCAGCGTCATAAGCATTTGTAACACCCAATCCTTGTGCAGTTCCCGGCATCAATTGCATTAGACCCATAGCTCCGCAACTTGAAGTTGCTTGCGGATTAAATCCTGATTCTTGCTTAATTACCGCTTTTACGAAGTCTGAATCAAGACCGTTTTTTTCTGCGTATTTTTCGATTAAGTCGTTGATTTCACTTCTGGAAGTTTCTGTCGGGTTAGATTTATGAGCAATAGAAGAGTCGAGGATTTTTTGGAAATCTTCGTCAGGTTTTGCGCCATAAGACATAAGTGATTGAAACTGATTTTCAATCATGTTTATACGTTGTAATGTTACGTCCAAGCTTGTAAGATTCACCTTACTTACCTCTCTCCGTCTATTCTTTTTACTTACCCAAGTCTTTTTATCTACAATTTCGGGATATTACTTCCCAATAAAAGTGTAATATATTTAATTGGAAGTAACATCAATCGAAGGATTAAAATTAATCATAAAAAATAGACCATTTGGTCTAGAAGATTTAAATGATAAAAAATACATAGCCCTTGCGACTTTTGAAACTACCATTTACAATATAATTAAGAGGATAGCAAATGAAATTTAATCTTAATCTCGATAATATTAATTATATTAAAATCGTTTATAAAGACAGGGATGAAAATACTTGTTGCACCAAAGCGGCGATTAAAAACATGAGCGAAAGAGAGATTTTTGCTTGTGCAAAATTTGAAGAAGGATTAAATATTCAAACTCCGCAAGAAATTTCATTGAGTTTTGTTTGCGAAAATGGTTTATATAGAACAAATACGACTCTTAAATATTTGGAAAAAGATGCACCCTATATCTTTTTTGGAATAAAAACACCTTTGGGGTTGGAATATCAGCAAAATCGAGAATATTTCAGAGTGCGCATGGAAGAAGATGTTATCTTGACTTTTGATAAGACTTCTGTGCCTTGCAAAGTTTACGACATATCTGCTAACGGAGTTCGTGTAGTTTTGCCTAAAAAATTGGAATTGCCGGAAGAAGTTACGCTGGATATTCTGTTTAGCCCCAAAAATGTCAAAACTAAAGCAAAATTTATACGTACAGATAATGAAGATAACATACTAAAAGCTTCTTTTGAATTTGTTGGAATGTCAGAAGCCGATATGGACTTGATTTCTCAAAAATGTATCAAAAAACAGCTTGAGTATAAAAGGCTTAGATGATTTCTTTGCCGACAATCGGTGCGATTTGTTTAATTTGTTTGTATAACAAATCATATTGCCAAGGATAAAGTGATTGCGCGCCGTCACAAACTGCACTGTCAGGGTCGTGATGAACTTCAATAATTAAACCGTCGCAACCTGCAGCAACCGCGGCTCTGGACATAGGTTCAACCTTATCTCTCAAACCTGTTGCGTGTGATGGGTCTACAATGATTGGCAGGTGGCTTAATTTTTTGATTACGGGAATTGCCGTTAAATCAAGTGTGTTTCTTGTATATTTTTCAAAAGTTCTTATGCCTCTTTCGCACAAAATAACTTGGTTGTTTCCGCCTGCCATAATGTATTCTGCGGACATAAGCCATTCTTCGTAAGTTGAAGATAGACCGCGCTTCAAAATTACGGGTTTATGAGCATGACCTAACTCTTTTAGTAAATTAAAGTTTTGCATATTTCTTGCGCCTACTTGAAGAATATCTACATATTTTTCAAACATAGGCAGTTGAGAAACTTCCATAATCTCGGAGGTTACAGCCATGCCGTGATTGTCTGCAACACTTCTTATAATCTTCAAACCTTCTTCGCCTAAACCTTGGAATGCATAAGGACTTGTTCTTGGTTTAAACGCTCCGCCGCGGATAATTTTTACATTAGACTCTGCTAATTCTTGCGCTGTTGCGTCCATTTGGTCGTAAGATTCTACTGTGCAAGGGCCTGCAATAAGACCTGTGTATTTATCACCAAACTTAACTCCGTTTACTTCTACTACAGTATCTTTGCCTTGGCAAGCGCGTGCAGCCAATTTGTAGTTTGTAGAAAGCTTAATAACTTCATCAACACCGTGTAGAAGTTCAAAATCTCTTTGGTCAACTTCTTTAACGCCGATTGCGTGAACGACTGTTCTGGCTTCGCCGTGAGAAACTCTGGCTTCAAAGCCTTTTGATTCTAAAAATAATGCAACTCGTTTGATATCTTTTTCGGTTGCGTGACTGTTCATTACAACTAGCATATTCTTTTGACCTCCGATACCTTTTACAAGGTGAATTTGCGGATTCCATCCGTATATTTATTGTACTTGAAAAAATTAAAAAATAAAAACTTTGTTAAGGTACTGACAAAAAAAATTTTTTTGATGTATTTATATAAGTGGAAAAAACACTGGCATGAAAATAGGTAAGACATTCAACAATATAATTAATTCGCCATATTTGTCTGCGTCAATATTTTTGGCAAGCGGCGGGTATAAAATATATGACGATTATAAAATAGCAGATGATAAGTATAAGAAAAAATTCCTTATCAAAGATTCTGTTGTTTTGGCAGGCTCTGCAATGGGTATGCTTGCAGAAAGAGGACTTACCAACAAAGCTTATAACAGCAAATGGTACCATAACACTATTCACAAAGCTTCTGAAAAGATTTTGCATTTGAGTAACGTTAAAAATGTTCAAACTTCTCTAGGTTATACAAAATCAATCTTGAAAAACTTTTTATCAAGTTTTACTTTGTTTGCGTCAGGAATCTTGGGTGCTTTGGGTATGGATTATTTGCTTTCAAAAACAGGTTTTGAGCAACCGAATAGGACAAAAAGAAATCATGTGCATGAAAAAACTAAAATCGGAAAGTACATTGATAACAATATAGAGAGAATTGTTGATAAAGGTACAAAAGAAGAAATGTATTCCAGAATAACAGATATGCCGCAGATGAAGATTTTTACAACAGGATTAATCGGCACACAAGCGATAGAACTTGCAAAAGAAAAGGAGTTCGACAAACGCTTAAACCACACAACGAAGTGTATGATTAATGATTCAATGCTTCCCCTGTTTTTCTTATCAACATCAAGTACATTGACAAAAAAAATGCGCACTATCTATCGTGTTCCGATAATTTTCACCTCACTTGTCGGTGGAACAATGCTTGGCAAAAAGTTTTTGACAAAATATGTAGAAAAGTTGAATGATTAGTTATTCAATCAATAGCTCGTAGCTCGGGTTCAACTTTTTCATTGAACCTGACAATAATTTAAATTTTGTAGTGTTGGATGGAAATAGTCCAACATGACCTACCGACTTTTTAGTTTTTACATCTGAATTTTATTTTTATACCAAATATATTGATGACTTTGTGGTTATACAATTTTTTTTTGCGTACTTCTTCCCAATAATTTTTTATGCATGTAAAATAATATACTTTTTCATGGGTTGGCATATTAGGGATTATATTTATTACATTGCAGTAAATATCTTCCCAACTATATGTTTTATTAATAAAATCTTGTACATCATTCAAATTAGAGTCACTGTTTTCTCTTCTAATAGCTTTGTACAAAACTTGTTTAACATAGCCTATTTTATAATTATAAATTACAGGCAAAATTAATTGAGCATTCTGTCCTGACAAACCTTCATAAATTTTTCTGTTGGGATAAATATCTAAAAAGGCATTAGCTCTTAACATAAAAGAAGGAAAAAATATAAAATTCTCGTTTCTGTTTCTTTGCAATAGAAAATCATCAAATAATGTATCTTTAACATGGTTTGGAATGTTACGTTTATAATAACAAATGTGTTTTTCAGTGTTTTCTTCTACACATTCTACCCAAGGAAAAACTATTCCAAATTCTTCATTTTCATTTAAACAATTTGACATGTCTTCTAAATATTTTGGTAACAAAATATCATCTGCATCAATACAACATAAATAATCACCTGTAAATATTTTTAAGCCTTGATTTATAGCTTTAGCTTGCCCGCCTCTTTTTTCTTGTTTTATATAAATAAAATTCCAACCTTTATTTCTAAATTTTTCTTCATAAGATTTAATAATATTTTCTGTGTTATCCGTGGAACCGTCGTTAACAAAAATATATTCTACATTTGTGTAAGTCTGTGATAAAAGTCCGTTTATATATGCATCTAAATGTGTTTCACCATTATAACAAGGCGATATTATTGTAATTTTCTTTACCATTCCTATACTCCATTCTTGAGTTTTTGTTTTATCATATTTTTTTTATGTATATAATGTTCTTTACGATGTTTTTTTGTAAAATTTATAAGAATTTTACATCTTATATAATTTAGTAATAATGGTAATTTTTTATAAAACTTTATCTCATGGTATTCTTTTATAAGTTTTTCATTTTTAATCTTGTTTTGTTTTGCATTTGGGTTATTAGAATAATTATGTTTTAAAACATTCTCAACTCTTTTCCTGTCTGCAATGACCTTTGATTTTATTAGTTTATTAATTTTTGAATAATTTGTATTTAAAGATATATCTTTAGAAAAGAATTCGTCTACAGAATTGATAAAATTTTCTTCTATATCAAATAAACTTATTAAAGACTTAAATCTGGCTTGTCCTCTTTCTTTGTTTTGTATGCATATAAAAGGTTTATTAAATATTAATGCGAAGCAAACACCGTGAAAAGAATCCGTAATTATAAACTTGGCTTCTTTCAAGCTTTTTAACCAATCTTCCACTAAACAGTTATTATTTATTGAAACAACTTCTGTATTGGTTTCTTGTGACAACCTATTATATATCTTTTGATAATCTTCATTTTCATCCAAAACATAACATACAATTTTATTAGAGTTATCAATATTAGAATTTTTAATAATTTCATCATATTTGGATGGAGGTAGCAAAAATACAGGGTCCAGTATTTGATCTGAAATCAGACCGAAAATATCATTAAAAATTTCTTTGCCTGAAATCTCTCTACATGATAAATAATCAAAACTTTGCAATGCACTTTTCATATATTTTGCAACTTTAGAAGTAAATTTTTTATAATTTATAAATTCTTGTTTTTCAATTCCAAAACTTACCGATAATGCAATTTTTTTAGTATCAGTATCAACCCAATTTAATAAATATTTATAAAGATATTCTTTTATATATTCTAATCTTAGCATTTGATCAGAGCCAAGAATGACACCCTTAATATTTTTAGACAGTTCTTTTAATTCACATTTGTTATAATGGTGCGATACGTTTAAATATTGTTCAGCAAATGTTTTTGAGAAACTTTTTGCATATAATGTGTCGTCTCTCCCTGAATCTCTATCTAATAATAAGCTTGTAAGACCAAATTCTTTTAGTAGTTCTTGCAATGCCCATGCTGTTAAGGAGGCTCCATAATTAATTGTGTGCCAAAAATTCACAATAACATAATCGACTTTGTCTTTATCGCAAATTTCAACAATATCATTTAATTTGTACTTATCAAAATTTTCAAAAAACAAGTTTCTTGCACCGTGTATAATTGAGGAATTTGTCAAACAAGGATTGCCATCTTTTGCATATTTTAAAGGTACTTCTTTAAATATTTTTGCACTTTTTTGTAAAATATCAATTAGCAGATGTCCTTTTATAGTGTTTTCTAATACTACAGAAGTACCTTTTTCATCATTTAAATTTTTATCAAAATTCCAAATTCCCCAAAAATCTCCAATAGTTAAATCACCTTGTCTGGGTATTTTTTGAAATTTACATTCTGTACAGGTTTTTCTTAAAAACAAATTGCTCAAAAAACCTTTCATAAAAGCATCATTCTGTGCTGCCAACGTAGTAGTAGTAGTAGTAGTAGTAGTAGTAGTAGTAGTAGTAAGTTGCGGCCGCCAACCGTTACATTTATCTCTAAAATTGGTATTTACCCATTTTTCATCTTTCTTTTTTATTTTTTCATTTATATATTTTCTAAATACTTTAGGTGAAGGTACGCCGTGGCATATTATATCAATGCAGTACAAGTTGTTATATTCTTTTTGCAAAAAACATTTTAATCCGGCAACTTGGCATGGAGTGCCTGTGAATAAAACTTTTTTATTATTTTTTAAAAGTGTTTTTATTTGGGAATAACAAGAATCTATATTGCTTTGTAAATATTTTGAATTACGCATAAGCTCTATATCATCATATTTATTAGAAACAATGTGATGAACGGTTGCATCTTCTTTCCAAACAGCGCCTGCTACATAGCCATCATTTTCCAAAAAATATTTTGCTAGAACAGGAAAGACTGCACCTGAAGTACTTTCTTTTCTGGTTTCATCATTAGCTAAAAAAGCATAACAAGTAGGTTCTGATGAGTTTTCTAATTCATTAATTATGGAAGGGCAAACATTTTTACACAAACCGCAGTTTGTACACTTTGAATTTATTTGTGGAAATTTAAATCCCTCATCATTTTCTATCATCTCTATGGCATTATTGGGACAAATATTTAAACAAGCCGAACACCCATAGCATTTAGTTATTGTTGAGATATTATTCATTAATAATTTTCCTCTTTAAATTAAATTTAATTCCAAATATGCATAATACTTTTCGTTTTTCTTCTGGTATATGTACGTTTTTTATTGAAAATAATTTTTCAAGTAATGAAAAATCACCGTTTATTCTTTTCTTAAAATTAGAAAATTCTTCTTGGGATAAAAGCTGTTTGGTTTTTTCAATATATAACGATAACAAGTTCTTAGGAATTTTAGGATAATGCCACGCTAGAATGTTAACTACATAACTTCTATAATTGTTTTCATATTCTTCAAAAAGACCATTTTGTTTAAGAAAATTTTCTAATATTTTGATATTTTCAAATACACAAAAATTTTCTTCTGATGCTTTATTGACAGCAGACCCTGATCTGTTTCTGTAATGATATAAAGTCTTTTTGATATAAAATATTTTATCCGCTAATAAAGTTGCACTGATAGAAAAAATATGATCTTCAGCATGTTTATTTGGAGCAAATCGAATATTGTTGTCTTGGATAAATTTATTGGAATAAACTCTGTTCCAAACCATCATAGGAATGCTACTAAAATTATTTTTTATCAATTCTTGCCAATTAAAAACGAAATTATCATCGATGTTTAAGTTTAAATTATTTTTCATTTCATCCATAAATCTGACAATTTTTGTTTTTGTATTTTCACCAAAAATTTGGTAATCAAAAAATGCAATATCTACATTTTGAACATTTAACCTTGCTTCTAAAACTTCCAGCATATCAAATTCTACAAAATCATCAGGGTCAACAAACAGTATGTATTCTCCATTTGCAATCTTTAATGCGTTGTTTCTTGCAACACCTTGTCCTTGATTCTCTTGGTTTAAAACTTTAAAACGTTCATCTTTTTCTGCATATTTTTGTAGAATTTTTAAAGAATTATCTGTAGAACCATCATTTACACATATAACTTCAAAATCCTTAAATGACTGATTAACAATGGATTCTAAGCACTCTCCCAAATATTCTTCAACGTTATAAACAGGTATGATTATTGAAAATTTAGGCATTCTTATACTCCCCAACTTTAAGCAAGATTTCTATTCCTAAAATTGTAATCAACTTATACTT
>CAZYWC010000005.1:0-103656 GCA_964651125.1 uncultured Vampirovibrio sp. | reverse complement strand
AACAAGCTTCAGCAACATTGTTGGCAACTGCAAACCAAACCCCAAGTATAGCATTGAACTTACTATAATTTTGAGGGATATATTTACCCTATTAGAAGCAAGGACTTTAAAGTCCTTGCTTTTTCGTAACTTATTGTCCTACTTTTTCCCACTCATAAGCTGATTTGATACAATCCTTCAAATCATGTTGAGGAATCCAGCCTAATACTTCTTTTGCCTTTTTGTTATCAGCGACTAATGTTGCAGGGTCACCACCGCGTCTTGGGCAAATTTCAAGTGGAATTGTCGCACCTTTAACTTCTTCACAAGCAGTAAATACTTCCTTTACACTGTTACCTTCAGTTGTTCCCAAGTTAAAGAAATTAGTTTCTCCACCGTTATTCAAGTAATCCAAGGCTTTTATATGCGCTTGCGCTAAGTCTTCTACGTTAATATAATCTCTTACGCAAGTTCCGTCTTTTGTGTCATAATCTGTTCCAAACATTTTAAACACTTTATCTTCTTTAGCCTTCAATACATTCGGAATTAAATGCGTTTCAGGTTCATGCCATTCGCCTATTCTTGCTTTGGAATCCGCTCCTGCTACATTAAAATATCTCAATCTCACAGATTTTAAACCATACGCTTTATCATAATCATCCATTATTTTTTCAACCATTAATTTTGAATTTCCGTAAGGATTAATAGGCTGTTGCGGATGTTTTTCATCAATCGGAGTATAAACAGGTTCGCCATAAGTAGCAGCAGTCGAAGAGAATACGATTTTCTTAACTCCAAATTCAAGCATTGCGTTTAGCAGATTTAATGTTCCGTAAACATTATTGTAATAATATTTTTGAGGATTTTTAACGCTTTCAGCTACTTGGGAATACGCTGCAAAATGCACCACAGAATCAATTTTATTAACTAAAAATACGCCTCTGATTTCATCCAAGTTTTTCAGATTACCTTTGACAAATTTCAAATTACCGTATTTTTTCAAAGTTTCAATTGTTTCGGCATGCCCAAGCTCTAAGCTATCAAAAACAATAACGTCTTCACCTTTTTCCAATAATGCCATAACCAAATGGCTTCCAATATATCCGGCTCCGCCTGTAACTAAAATCATGCGATTTTACCTCCATCTACTTTGTAAATTATAACATCCTTCAAAAATTCTTCTTCAAACAAAATCGTATCAACAGATGTGATAATTGTTTGAGTATCTTTTTCTATTGATTTTAAAAGATAATTTTGTCTAACTTCATCCAATTCTGCCAAAACATCGTCCAACAAAAGAATCGGTGAAAAGCCTGTCTTTTCTTTAATAATCTCTAATTCAGAAAGTTTCAGTGACAAAACCAACGTTCTTTGCTGACCTTGAGAAGCAAATTTTGTCGCATCCAAGCCGTTTATAGTAAACTGGATATCATCCCTATGAGGCCCTACACAAGATTGCTTACGGGCAAATTCTTCTCTGCGTCTTTCTTGCAATTCTTGTTTTAAGTGTTCGCAAATTTCTTCTATTTCGTCACAAGGACAAGTATAATTCAAGCCAATATCCTCGGTATCACTGATGATTTTGTGTTTTAAAGATGCAATTTTCTGAATTTCTCTTAAGAATTTTTTACGCAGAAATATAATATTTGCGCCGGTTATAACCATTTGTTCGTTATAAATATCATACAAAGCTTCATCTACAAATTCGTTTTTCAAAAGATTGTTTTTCTGAATGCGGATTTTATCGTATTTAGAAAGCCTTTCATCATAAGCAGGATAAATTTGAGAAATTGCTCTATCCAGCCAATCACGTCTATCTTGAGGAGTACCTCTTAAAAGAAGCAGGTCTTTTGTCGAAAATAGAACGGTTTTCACTACGGATTTAAAATCCTTTACGCGTGATTTAACTTTATTTATTTTGATTTCGCGCTTCTTTTCTGAATCATAAGAAAAATCAAGCTCAATATCCGTGCTGTTTTTTTCAATTTCAGCACTAATTTCAAACTTTTCTTCACCAAATTTTATTAAATCAGAAACTGTTGAAGTTCTAGGGCTTTTTAGGTCAGAAAGAAAATAAATACTTTCAAGAATATTGGTTTTTCCTTGTGCATTTTTACCGATAATCAGCGTTTTCATGCTTGGAAAAGTCAACTCCACATTTCCTAAATTCCTATAATTTTTCAGCCCTAATCTTTTAATCTTCATAAATATTAGTATAACACAGTTGTATTTTTAAGCGCGTATATTTCAAATAGAAATTAGCTGAAAGTAGTAGCCTGACTAATTAATGAAAAAACTGAAATGAGCTTTAAAATATCAATACAACATAAGAAAAACAAGTTTTATTATATATTTTATAGGAGAAATTTATGAAAAAGATTTTTATATTGTCATCCATTCTAATCGTCAGTGCGTTTTTACCAAGTTTTGCAATGTGTCCTGTAGACGAAGGTGCGACGGTTTGTTCCGTTCCGGGTTTTAGAGAAAAAGTTTCACCAATTTATAACCCGAATAGTCACATCAAAGAATTTTCCGGCTCACCGGAAGCACGACTGAATCCTTTAGACAGAAGCGACATAAGAAAGGAGGCTGATAGTTTCGCTCCATCAGAAAGCAATTTTAACTATAACTCAAGCTGTCAATTTGGAGTGTGTTTGCAAAACAGAGATACGCCACTATTTCAGAAAGCCCAATAAATGGGCTTTCTTTTTTTTATAAATTAATAAATATAGAGCGATTTTTTTGTTTTTATGCTAAAATATCTTTGACCCAATAAGAAGAATATTTCATACGAATTAATTATTTGTGAAATTGTTTATATAATGTATAATGTTATTGTCACTTTTATACATAATAAGAAAGGAAAATAAGAAATGAGTTTTGTACCTGTAGTAATTGAACAATCAAGCAGAGGTGAACGTTCTTTTGATATCTTCTCAAGATTGTTAAGAGAAAGAATTATCTTCTTAGGAACTCCTGTTGATGATATGGTTGCAAACCTAATCGTTGCACAGCTTCTTTTGTTAGATAGTGAAAACCCTGAAAAAGATATTATGTTATATATCAACTCTCCGGGAGGTAGCGTAACTGCAGGTTTAGCAATTTATGATACAATGCAACACATCAGAGCTGACGTTCAAACAATTTGTTTAGGTCAAGCTGCTTCAATGGGTGCATTCCTGCTATGTTCAGGTGCTAAAGGTAAGAGAATGGCTCTTCCACACTCTAGAGTATTGATTCACCAACCTTTAGGCGGCGCTCAAGGTCAAGCAACCGATATCGAAATTCAAGCTCAAGAAATTTTGAGAATCAAAAAGACATTGAACGAAATCATGGCATCTAACACTGGTCAATCAATCAAGAAAATTGAAAAAGATACTGACCGTGACTATATCATGACTCCTCAAGAAGCTCTTGAATACGGTATGATTGATAAAGTTATCACAAAAGACGCTATGTAAAAATTTTTATCCCTCGCCCCTTGAGGGAGAGGGATAGTTTTTCAATACGAAGGCTTTGCATGAGTATTAGAAAAACAGGGTGAGGGGTTCACTCAAAGTAGGTTGAGCATACTTGCCCAACAACAAAAAAAATCCAAACAGTCAACAAACAGGAGAAATTATGTCATCTAATGATAGGTTAAAATGTTCATTTTGCGGTAAAACGCAAGATCAGGTAAAGAAATTAATTGCAGGCCCTGATGTATTCATTTGTGATGAGTGCGTAGAGTTATGCAACGAAATTTTAGATGAAGAATTTTTTGAACAGAAAGAAAAAACAGGCGAAAAGGCTGAAAAGAAAACAGAAGATGTTGAAGACAAGCCGATTCCAAAGCCTCATGAAATTAAAGAATACTTGGATCAACATATTGTCGGACAAGATGATGCGAAAAAAGTTCTTTCTGTGGCTGTTTACAACCACTACAAACGCTTGAAACACAACCAAAAAGCCGATACAAACGGTGTTGAAATTCAAAAATCTAACATCTTGTTGGTTGGTCCGACAGGTAGCGGTAAAACATTATTGGCACAAACTTTGGCTAAAATGCTTGACGTGCCGTTTGCAGTAGCTGATGCTACAACATTAACAGAAGCAGGTTATGTTGGTGACGACGTAGAAAATATTCTTTTAAGATTATACCAAAATGCCGATTACGACGCTAAAAAGGCTGAAAAAGGTATTATTTACATTGATGAAATTGACAAAATCGCAAGAAAATCAGAAAACACGTCAATTACAAGAGATGTTTCAGGGGAAGGCGTTCAACAAGCTTTGTTGAAACTAATTGAAGGTACTTTATCAAACGTTCCTCCTCAGGGCGGCAGAAAACACCCTCAACAAGAAATGATTCAAATTGATACAAGCAACATCTTGTTCATCGTTGGTGGTGCATTCGTTGATTTGGACAAAATCATTGAACACCGTGTTAAAGACGGTACTTCAATCGGCTTCGGCAAATCTGCTCCAACTCAAGCCGAAAAAGAACAAGCAGCTGCTAAAATTCTTAAAAAGTTGCAACCGGAAGATTTGCTTAAATTCGGTTTGATTCCTGAATTTATCGGTCGTATTCCTGTTTATGCAGTTCTTGATGCATTGGATGAAAAAACATTGAAGATGATTTTGACAGAACCTAAGAACGCTGTATTAAAGCAATATAAGTGCTTAATGGAAATGGATGGCGTTGATTTAGAATTCGAACCTGAAGCTATTGATTTGATTGCAAAAAAGGCAATTAAGCGTAAAACAGGCGCAAGAGCGCTTCGCTCAATTGTAGAAGAATTGATGCTTGATGTTATGTATGATATTCCTACAAAACACGATATCACTAAGTTTGTTGTTACTAAAGATATGGTGGAAAAGCAGGATGAGATTGATAACACAGCGGAATTAATTCATTTACCGCAAAGTAACGCTTCAAGCAATTCTGAAAAAACAAGAGCTGAGATTGCTTAGAAAAACTTAATAAAAAAAACAAAAGACCGATGAACTAATTCATCGGTCTTTTGTTTTTACTTGTTTTATAACTAAATATTAGCCAATTGTTTATAGTAATCATGAGATTGTTCAAACTTGTAAGCCAAGTTGAACAATTTAGCTTCTGTAAGCTGTGGTGTCATGATTTGTAAACCGATTGGCATACCGTCAGTATCAAATCCAGCAGGAACTGAAATTGCAGGAATACCTGCCAAGTTTGCAGAAATTGTTGCAATATCAGTTAAGTACATTGCAAGCGGATCTTCTGATTTAGCACCCAAGTCAAATGCCGTAGTTGGACAAGTTGGTGAAATTAGAGCATCAACTTGAGCAAATGCTTTTAAGAAATCATTTGTAACAACTCTTCTCATTTGTAAAGCTTTTTTGTAATAAGCATCGTAATAACCTGATGATAAAGCGTAAGTACCAAGCATTATACGACGTTTAACTTCAGGACCGAAGCCTTCTGCACGAGTCTTGCAATACATTTCAAGAAGATTTTTAGCATCAGCTGTTCTGTGACCATATCTTACACCATCAAATCTAGCCAAGTTTGAGCTGCATTCTGCTGTTGCCAAAATGTAGTAAATACCGATTGAGTGTTTCAAGTTTGGAAGTGAAATTTCAACAATTTCAGCGCCCAAAGCTTTGTATGTTTCGATAGCTGATTCAAGAGCTTTTTTAACATCCGGAGCTAAACCTCCTGACATAAGTTCTTTTACAACACCGATTTTCATACCTTTAACATCATTATTTAAGCTGTTGCGGTAATTTTCAACAGGCAATTTTAATGAAGTTGAATCGTGGTAATCATAACCTGAAATAACTTCCAATAATGCTGCAGCATCCTCAACTGTTCTTGCAAACGGACCGATTTGATCTAAAGATGATGCGAATGCAATCAAACCATATCTTGAAACTTTACCGTAAGTAGGTTTCATACCTACAATACCGCAGAAACTTGCAGGAAGACGAATACTTCCGCCTGTATCAGAACCAAGAGCCAATGCTGCTTCGCAAGAAGAAACAGAAGCTGCCGAACCGCCTGATGAACCGCCCGGAACCTTGTTCAAATTCCAAGGGTTGTGGACTTTCTTGAACGCAGAGTTTTCATTTGAAGAACCCATTGCAAATTCATCCAAATTAGCTTTACCAACGATTGGAATTAAATTGTCTAACAATTTTTGAGTTGCAGTTGCATTATAAGGTGAAACAAAGTTTTCTAAAATTTTGCTTGAAGCAGTAGTTTTAGAGCCAACCAAGTTCATATTATCTTTTAATGCAAGAGGAACACCTGCTAAAAGAGGTAATTCTTCGCCTTTTGTAATTTTTTCATCAACTTTTTTTGCAGTTTCTAAAGCAGTATCTTCTGTTAAAGAATTGAAAGCTCCTAATTTTTCATCAATTGATTTAATTCTGTCTAATGAAGCTTTTGTTAGTTCTACTGCTGAAACTTCTTTATTTTGAATAGCTCTGGATTGTTCCATCGCACTCTTTTTCAATAGTTCTAGCATAATATTATATCTCCCATTTTTGTTTTTAATTGTACCAAAAACAAAGAAAAATAAAAAGTCGCTACAGAATACTCTGTAGCGACCATTTGTTATCGAAGATAAACACTAAACCAAGCCTTCTTTAACAGCTTTGACTGCAGCTTGAACCCTATCATTCACACACATCTTCTGTAAAATTGAACATACATGCGCTTTTGCTGTATGCACACTTACTATAAGTTCTTTTGCGATTTCGGTGTTACTTTTACCTTCAACTAAATGCTTAAGAACTTCAAATTCTCTGTCAGTCAAAGGAACTCTTCCTTCTTCTGATGATTTATCTTTAAGAATGCCGATTGTTTCCTGTTTAGGGAAAGCATCAAGAGCTTTTCTTGCAATAAGCGGATCTAACCAACAAACTCCGTTTTTAACATCACGTATTACATCTGCCAGTTTTGCAGGATCAATATCTTTCAAACAATATGCCATCGCTCCTGAAGACAAAGCTGCAATAACTTCTTCCTCTCTATCGTGGGAAGTTAAGGCAATAACTTTAATATCTTTATTCATTTCTTTGACTTTAACGGTTGCTTCAATACCATTCATGCCTGCAAGTCCCAAATCCATAAGAACAATATCAGGATTGTATTTTTTGATAAGTTCCAAACCTTCTGTAGCAGTTTCACTTTCTGCTACGACCTGAATATCTTCATTTGCATTTAATGCACATCTAAGCCCGACACGAGTTAATTTAAAATCTTCAATTATAATTACGCTAATCGTTTGTTTTTCCGTTTCTACAACTGCTGTCATATTGTTATCCTCCTATCGGCTAGCATTCTGTCGCTTTCTACATTTTAATTAAATAATAAGCATAATTAAGAGTACATTACCCAAGCTACTAATATTTATTGAACATGGTTATTCAAAAGAGTTAGTTGGCACTAGTTGTTATTGAACGACTTTAGCACCGCTCTTTCCCTTGTTAGGGAAGGTTGAGATGGGTATCGGTTGTTGTTAAGTTAATAATACCCTCTCCTTGGGAGAGGGTTCGCGCAAACAGCGAATGACTTTTGCGTCACTCCTTCCCCGCTTAGGGAAGCGGATTTTCGGTAGGGCGTCGGCCCGTAAGAACAAATAACATGAAAATAACAAGAAAAATCCGTAAGGATTTGTTGTTATTGGAATGTTATGCTTGCCCAAATAATCCAAGACAGGTTGGGATGGGTATTGGTTATTTATTCTTTGCTGTAACCAATCCGAATCTGTAAGGCTCAGCACAGCTTTGCCAACAGCTTCAACCTCCCTATCCATGGAGGTTAAACATACGATTCTATCAAATCAATAACTTCACACACAGAATAATTATTTTGTGCAACAAAGAAATTCTTGCCTGTTTTTTCAATCACATAATCCAAAGAATTTCCGTCTAAAAACAAATTTGTAAACGGTTTTAGCATAATTGACGGAACAACTATATAATCCGCATCAATGTCCTTCACCGCATTAATCAAATCTTCTGACGTAATAAGCCCTGCAACCGTAATATTTTTGCCCCAATAAGTAGATTTAACGGGGTCAACCGTGCATTTTAAATTCACAATTTTGTTTAATTTTGATGCAATATATTCAAATGCAGATTTAGCTGCAACCGAACACGCAAAACTGATTTTCAATTTTTTCGAAAGTCTTTTCGGAAGCTCAAATATATCAAAATCATCCATTATGGTTCTTAGAGAGCCGACTCCGTCATCAAGCTGTGAAAAATTGCCGTAATATTTTGCTTTAGGGATATCTTCTCCCGCAAGCAAAAAGAATTCATCCGAACAACAAACTTTTTTGTACTTAGACGCAATTTTAATTGTTTCCTCTGCGACCTGTTTATCAACGGTTTTAAGTTCACTGGCTCTAAATTGTGTAATCCCGACAGGAACAATCGCAATTGTTAAAACAGCTGACCCCAAAGAAGTCAAGTCTTTTAGAGTTCTATCCAATTCCGCTCCGTCATTATATCCGGGGCATAAAACTATTTGAGCATGGAATGGAATTTCATTCTTTTTGAACCATTTCAGGTTTTCCATAATCTTGCCCGCATTCGGGTTTCTAAGCATTTTTACGCGCAATTCAGGATTTGTCGTATGTACAGAAATATAAAACGGCCCGAGATGTAATGATGAAATTCTTTCTTTGTCTGCATCAGTAAGGTTTGTAGTCGTAATATAAGTTCCTTGCAAATATGAAAGTCTGTAATCATCATCCTTTACGTACAAAGTATTTCTTAAACCTTTTGGTTGTTGAGCGACAAAGCAGAAAATACAATTGTTCAGGCAAGGTTTAACCTTGTCAAAAACAGCACTTTCAAAAATTATACCTAAATCATCGTCATAATCTTTTTCTAGTTCAATTTCTTCAATCTCACCATTTTTCTTTTGAATTTCAATCGTCATAAACTCGCTTTTGCACATAAAGCGGTAATCAATCATATCTTGGAGTTTTTCGCCATCAATAGAAAGAAGTATATCGCCTTCTTCAATATCAAGTTCTTGAGCGATAGAATCTTCTACTACGCCGCTAATGAGTGCAGGCATGTTCAAAACCCTCCAGTAATGATATAAAATTTTTGTATTCACAAGTCAGATTATCAAAAACCATTTTCGGATAAAAAGAAAGTTCTTTTTCTCGCATAATGTTCTGTGTATCAAGCAAAATATTTTCAGCTTTCAATTTTAACTGTCTTAGCATCTTCATTTGTTCATCGTTATTCAAGCAATCTGAACAAGCAAGTTTCACGCGAGCCGTGGTGAAAAATTGAATAGGGTTTTCCAGTGGCGGTGCCATAATCAGGCGTTTTAATTCTTCAACACCTTCTTTTGTAATTGAATAATAGCAAGACGGGCGTCCACCTTCTGACATAGTCTTTTGTTTTTTTACAAAGCCGCCGTTTTCAAGGCGTGTAAGCGCAGGTTTAATCGTTCCATAGCTTGGCGTAGTCAACACTGCAAATGTTGCACGGATTTCTTTTGAAATTCCGTACATAGTCAAAACTCGTCTATTCAATTCAAATAAAATCAAAAGCTCTATCATAAGCTCATTATAGCATAAAATAGCTTTTTATTTGAATGCTAAATTTTTAGCATAGGAGTTTGTTTACAAGTTTTTGCAAAATCATATTGATTTTGTTAAAATTTACATGCGTTTAAGGGAGATTTAACTATGCACAACATAAGAAAAATTACAGAGGATTTATTTTATATCGGCTGTTCGGATAGAAGATTGAGTTTATTTGAAAGCGCTTATCCTGTTAAAGATGGAGTTTCTTATAACTCTTACGTTTTAAAAGATGAAAAAAATGTTTTGTTTGATACTGTTGACAAGGTTTGCGCAGAACAGTTTTTTGAAAATCTTACAAAAGCACTTGACGGCGAAAAGTTAGATTATTTGGTTGTGCAACACATGGAACCAGACCATTGTGCATTAATAGCCGAAGTCGTTAAGCTTTATCCTGATGTAAAAATTGTTTGCACTGCAAAAACCGTTGGAATGATAAAACAGTTCTTCTGCTTTGATATTGATTCTCGTGCAATGGTTGTAAAAGAAGGCGATACGCTAAATACAGGTAAACACGAATTCCAATTTGTTCTTGCCCCAATGGTGCATTGGCCTGAAGTTATGGTAACTTACGATAAGACTGATAAGATTTTATTTTCAGCAGATGCATTCGGTTCTTTTGGCGCAATTAACGGCAATTTGTTTGATGACGAAGTTAATTGGGAAAGTGATTATTTAGATGAAGCCCGAAGATATTACACAAATATTGTCGGTAAATATGGTTTGCAGGTTCAAATGCTTCTAAAAAAAGCTAAAGGACTTGATATAAAACTGATTTGTCCTTTGCACGGTCTGCTTATAAAACAGAATATCGGCTTGTTCGTTGAAAAATACGATAAATGGTCAACTTATACTCCGGAAGAAAATTCTGTACTGATTGCTTACTCATCTGTATACGGCGGAACAGAAAATGTTGCAAATCTTGTAGCAGCAAAGCTTGCTGATAAAGGTGTTAAAAACATCAAAATGTTTGATGTATCAATGACGCACTCATCTTTTGTGCTGTCAGAAGCTTTTAAATATTCTCACATCGTTCTTGCTACAACAACATACAATGCAGGAATTTTTGAATCAATGGAAGCATTTTTACATGTTTTAAGTGCGCATAATTTGCAAAACAGAAAATATGTACTTATCCAAAACGGAAGCTGGGCGCCAACTTGCGGGAACCAAATGAGAGAAATTTTAGAAAAAGTTAAAGGTTCTGAAATCTTAAACGATTCTATTTGCATAAAATCAACACTAAAAGAAGAACAGCTTGCAAAATTAGACGATATGGTTGATGTAGTTGTAAAATCTTTGAACTAGAAATGTTGTAATTACAATAGAATATTTTATCAACTTACGTTAATATTAATTTGTAAAGAAAAATACAAAACAAAGGAGAATATTATGCAAAAATACGTTTGTACAGTTTGTCACTACGAATATGACCCAACAGTTGGCGATCCTGATAACGGGATTCAACCGGGAACCGCGTTTGAAGATTTGCCTGATGACTGGACTTGCCCTCTTTGTGCAGTTGGCAAAGACATGTTTGAAGCTGAATAAAATCAAAAAGGCGAGATTTAAATCTCGTCTTTTTAATTACTTTACTTATTAATTATTCAATTTCTGTATCAAATCATTGGTAATATCAACACCACCTGAAAAAACGCTTCTTGAATCAATAATTGCATCCAAACCTTTTTCCAAACGAATCTTTTCAGTCACCGCATGTATCCGATTATAAACTTCTTCCTCTTTGCGTTCTCTAAAATCGTTGAAAGCTTGCTCTTTTGTTCGAAGTTCCGCTTGAACAGTTGCTTCAAATTTTTGTTTTTGAACAGCAGATTCAAGTTTATTAAATTCATTCTCTTTTATCGTCAGATATTGTTTAATTTCGTTATTCTTAGCTTCAATTTGCGCGAGTGTATTTTTTGCAAACTGATAATTCTGAACAACTTTATCGTAATTTATATATCCGACTCCGCCTGCAAAAGAGGGTAATGACAAAAACAATATAAAAAGAAATGTTATAATTATCTTCATGGAATCTACCTGTTAGTTTGCTGAAACCAAAGCCCTATTAAACATTTGTCGATAATAATCCATATTGATATTCAAATCTTCGCCAATTTCAAACAGCATCACAATCAAATCTCTGTCTGCTTGGCAGCTGATTTTTTGGATTATTTCTTCCATGTTTGCAACAATTTTTGAGAAATAATAGCTTTGAGCTTCCGCAATATCAACCTTAATCTCAAGTTTTGCAATACAATCCAACAAATCAAGAGTTGCATCTACTTGTTGTAAATCAAGCGCATAAGACAATCTGTTTATGTTTTGAGCAATCTTTTTGCTGAAAATCTTTGAAGTCGGTTCTTTATCAATCTCAATACCGATTCTTTTAGCTTCAAAGTTCAAATCAGAGGCTTGCTGAATAATATCCGCATCCAAGAAACCGCGAGATTCTACAAACAAATCGTTGAATTGTTTTGTTAAAACGTATTGAGCAGAAATCTTGAATTCTTTTGGAATATCCAAGCCCAAAGTTTGCATTTGGTAAATTGAGCCTTTGCCTTCGTCATACATTGATTCATAAGTGTTAGCAAAAATCTGCAATTTGCCTTTAAGCATTGTTTGTAAAATCTTACGTCTTTCTTCGATAAAGATATCTTTAAGCGTAAAGTATTCTTTGCCAAAATAATTATCAATCGTTCTGATGATTTCTGTAAGCGGTGAAACAAGATAAGTTCTAACAAGTTCTTTTTGAATTGTTTCAAAATCGTCAGAGTATTCTTTAATTGCGCAATGGAAATCACCGCCTGAGAATTGAAGAAGCGCAAAAATCATACTTGATTTTTCTAAAGTAACTTTTGATTCAACTTCAATATGACCGATGACAAGCTTTGAATTACCTTTTGTTACACTCTTGTAAGAATGCTTATTAATCTTATAGCAATAAACATTTTCTTCATCTTCAATATCAGTGTACAGAGATGAAATTGCCCAAAGGCTTACAATCTGCTTAGAAGTCACGATTGAAGGTTTTACGAATTTTTCGTAAACATCTTTACCTGTACCGAATTCAGGAATATTACTTTTTGCTTCTTTCAAAATTTCTAAGAAAGGTGTTTCTAAATCCTTTCTCATAAATGATTTTGCAAGCTGCATAACTCTTGCAGCGTATTTCATAATCTGAACGGTTTCAATACCTGAAATTTCAGAGAAGAACCAACCGCAGCTTGTGTACATAAGCATTGCTTGTCTTTGAATTTCCAAAAGTTCCATAGCTTTGACTTTTTGTTCATCAGTCAAATCTTCCAAGAAATATTCTTCTTGGAAATTTTTAACGCTGATGTCGCTTCTGTCCATAATTACGGAAATATAATTTTCGCGTGCTTCTTGAGGGTCTTTGAAGAATTTTTTGCCTTGTTTATGATACAAAGCTGTCATTTCATCTCTCAAAAAGTCCAAAGCTTGTCTTAGAGGCTTTCTCCATTTTTGGTTCCAACCCGGATGTCCGCCTGTTGAACAACCGCAATCGTCTGACCATCTACCGACCCCGTGAGAACAACTCCAAGAAGAAACAGGTTTTATTTCAACTTCCCAGTCGCTTCTGTATTTTTCTAAGTATTCAGCATAGTTTGTTACGGTAAATCCTGCATCTTTCACTCTCAATTTCATTGCATAAGCTAACGCCATATCACCGAATTTTGTGTGGTGACCATAGCTTTCACCATCAGTTGCAATGTTTACCAGTTGAGGATAGTTTCTTAAATCAGAAATACCGTCTTTCAATCTGTCTACAAACTTGTTACCGTCTGTCAAAAGTTCATCAAACGCAACAGAACGAGAAATTGCACCGTCATAGAAGAACAAATCAATGTACTTACCGGGTGCAGATTTAATGTAATATCTGTAAGAACGCGCAGGGTCAATATTGCCCCAACTTACGTCCTGCCAAGTTTTTTCGCCTTCTTTTCTAATTTTTTGCGCTTGATAAGGTGAAAGTATTGTAAACTTGATTCCGTTTTCTACCAAAACTCTTAAAGTATCGTCATCGCACGCCGTTTCTGCAAGCCAAATACCTTCAGGCTTTCTGCCAAAACGATATTCGAAATCCTTAATGCCCCATTTTACTTGGGTTTGTTTATCTCTTTCATTTGCCAAAGGCATAATCATGTGGTTGTAAACTTGTGCCATTGCGTTACCATGTCCGTTATGCGCACGACGAGAGTTAATATCAGCCTTAATTACACGTTCATAAGCAAGCGGTGCAAATTCTTCCATCCAAGAAAGAAGTGTCGGACCGAAATTATAACTGATGTATTCGTAGTTATTTACAACATTCAAAATCTGATTTTTAGAATTTACGATTTTTGAAACAGAATTTGGATTGTAGCATTCGTTATTGATTCTCTCATTCCAATCGTGGAACGGCAAAGCACTGTCTTGCTGTTCAATCGCTTCTAACCAAGGATTTTCTCTCGGTGGTTGATAAAAGTGACCGTGAACAGTCAAAAACACTTCTTTTTTTGTTTGTTTATCTTTATCTTTTTCATTGCTTGCAACTTGTGGCATAATTATTTAACTCCGTCTTTCTTGTCTTCAGGTGCCTTTTTAGTAACGGTTAATTGCTTAACATCAACCCAAGCGTCGCCTAAAGCATCAGAAAATACAACGCCTTTGATTTCGATTTCGTCATTTGTTTTTAAATCAATGAACTTTTCAGCTTCCGTACGTTTCAAGAATAATTTCATTTCTGATAACGGAATATCATGAGAAGAATCATCTCTTCTGATTAAAAATGAAATATAATCGTCAGAAGATTTGAAAGCAGGTTTATAGTCTAATCCTAAAGTTGAGAACTTATCAAACTTAGCTTTCATTAAGACTGTTTTATTTAAGTAGCTTGACGGATTGTTGACAACAGCGAGCGAAGCGACTTGGAAAACTTGAGTCGTTGCAGCAGTTTGAGTTACAACAACAGGCTTAGGATTTTTAGCAGGAAGTGTTGTTATAGGTTGCGCTGCAACTTTTTCTATACAAACTGCACTTGTGGTCAAAATACCGGCTGATAACGCAACAAGCATCATAGATTTAATATATTTTAAATATTTCATAATAATTACCCTCTTCTTATAACGACATTGTAGCATGTTTTTTAACAATTGTAAATTTTACCAATCGGGTAATTATAGGAGTTTTTTAACAGCCTTCTGCTTGATAAGCCCACGCAGAATGGTTATGAATACTTTCAATAGATTCGCATTCAACCTCAAAAGAATCAATTATTTCGTTATTTCTAAGCAATAGAACAACGTCGCGCAAAACATCTTCTACAAACTTAGGATTTTTATAAGCGTGTTCTGTCACATATTTTTCGTCTTCGCGTTTCAATAGTGAATATAATTCGCAAGACGCACAGCTTTCAATATCTTTAACCAAATCCTCTAGCCAAATATGCTCATCCTCAGGATAAGTAATTTTAACCGAAACTATTGCACGTTGATTATGCGCACCAAAATCTGAAATTTCTTTAGAACAAGGACAAAGAGTCGTAACAGGAACTTTTACACAAAGGAAAAATCTGTATTCTTCGTCTTCTTCACCATAATTATCCAAAATGCCTTCAAATGAACAGTCATAACACATTGGAGCAGAAATTCCCGTAACGGGAGCTTTTTTGTCAATAAAATATTTAAAATCAAATTTCAAATATCCGCTTTTTGCTTCAAGACGTCTAACAATCGCTTCAACACAACCTTTAATATCAACACCTAAAGTATGTTTACTGCGCCATTCATTCAAAACTTCTACAAAGCGTGACATGTGAGTACCTTTGTAATGCGCAGGCAAAGAAACACCTGCTGTCGCATTGGAATAAATAACTATATCTTCTTTATCCTTGCGTTGAATTATTAAAGGCAATTCAATTCCTTTAATACCAACTTTTTGAATATCAACTCCGCGGTTATCTGATTGATTTTGAACGTCTTTCATCTAGATTTCGACTCCTTCAAAAGTCTTTTGTTCTAAAGCGATAAGAAG
The DNA here is from genome assembly GCA_964651125.1 of uncultured Vampirovibrio sp. Classification (GTDB taxonomy): domain Bacteria; phylum Cyanobacteriota; class Vampirovibrionia; order Gastranaerophilales; family Gastranaerophilaceae; genus CAG-196. Next base: position 88,066 of record CAZYWC010000005.1, on the reverse strand, counting down.
TTTGAGAGCGGCTACTCTTTGAACTTTTGGAGGAGCATTTCTCAACAATTCAACGGCCTTAAGCATCATCGGGTCATTATCATACCAACGATTGCCTTTGCCTTGATAAGTGTTGATGATATCGTAAACGTGTTCTATAACTTCACCTGCAACTTGTTCTTGCAATTGAAGCATGAATTCTGCTGCTTCGGTTTTAGTTTCATCCGGTGAAAGTCTTAAAAGTTCTAAAGCTTCTTTTAAAATCGGGTCTTTGTCATACCAACGTTTGTTTATCATTTTGTCCTCGCATTCTTCTTGGGTATATTGTATAATAAATACGGTAATTAGTGAAGGGTGGGTTTAATAATACCCTCTCCCGCCTTCGGCACCCTCCCCGAGGGGAGGGAACTCACAGCGTTCAATTAGCGCAATTCACACCCTCCCTTGGGGGAGGGGTAGGGGAGAGGGTATTATTAACTTCAATAAAGGATTTAATCATGAAAATTTTACTCATAAACGGTGCAAACTTAAACATGTTAGGTTCAAGAGAGCCTGAAAAATACGGTTCAACAACTCTTAAAGACCTCGAATCAGCTGTTATCAAAAGAGGTGAAGAACTCAGCGCTCAAGTTGATGTTTGGCAAAGCAACCACGAAGGTGATATCATCGACAAAATCCAATCTGCAAAAGGTATTTACGATGGGATTTTAATCAATGCGGGCGGTTATACACACACGAGTGTTGTGATTCGTGATGCAATAGCTTCCGTACAAATTCCGACTGTGGAAATTCACATGACAAATATTCATGCTCGTGAAGAATTTCGCCACACATCACTTATCTCAGGTGTTTGCATTGCACAAGTTGTAGGTTTCAAAGAACTAAGTTATACTCTGGCACTGGAGGGCTTGGTTAATTACTTGAAAAACTCTTAAAATAATGCCTTCCTCTTTGGAGGAAGGCTAAATTCTCTTTCTCTCTCATTTTTCTAACTTTTGTTAATGTCTTATGTATTATTAAAGTATTTTTAAAAGTTTCAATTTCAATGAGAAAAATCTTTGTTACAAAACTTAATACAGTTATTATGCTAAAATACAATTATGAAGAATTTGGCGGAGTATAAAGAAAACATTCATTCCTGTTCAAAGTGCGGACTTTGTCAGGCTGTTTGTCCTATCTATAAAATAACAGGTAATGACTGTTCTGTTTCTCGCGGGCAATTTATTATGCTAAGAGGGCTTATTAAAGGCGATTTAAAAATGTCTGCAAAACTTAACCGCTACTTGGATTTGTGTCTAAAATGCGGAGCTTGTTCTAAGTTTTGTCCGAGCGGTATAGATGTAGTTGATATAATAGTTTCCGCTAAAGCCGAATATTTCAAAAAACATCCGTTTGAAAAAGTTATATCTGCTATTCAAAAATATTTTATCTTTGGTTTTGGAGTTAAATGTTTAGGTATTTTTGCAAAAAACATCAAATCAAAAAAGTTTGAGAAAAAAGTACTTTATTTTGGCGGCTGCAGCGGAAAAATAAAGAGCAACCGTTCTGTTGTAAAACTTCTTAATGCGTGCAACATTGAAGTTATAACTCCAAATTTTAATTGTTGCGGAATACCTTATATGGTAAGAGGTGACGCAGAATCTTTTGAGGCTTCTAAACAAGATTTTTTAAAACTCGTTGAAAAATACAATATCACTGATATTGTAACAACTTGCGCTAGTTGCGAAAAAACAATAAAAAAATTCTCGGATGAAATAAATGTAAAAAATATTTTTAAATACATAAGAGAAAATCAATTGGAATTAGCTTTAAAAAAAGAAAGAAAAGTTACCTTCCACAAGCCTTGCAATATCGATAATTTTGAAGATATAAAATGGATTTTAAACAACACAAAAAATCTTGAATATGTTGAAATGAAAGATTTTGACAGTTGTTGCGGTCTGAATGGCATCACAAAAATTAGTGAATATAAAATTTTGTCAAAATTGTTTATAAACAAGCATAATAATATTAAAAACAGCAGAGCTAAGACAGTCTTGACATCTTGTTTGGGATGCGAAGCTGCGTTGAGCTTGTTTGCGTTTGGGACATACAAAGTAGAAGATTTTACAGAATTTTTGGTTAAGAATTTATAATGTATCGAATGTCAAAAAAAAGGGCGGAAGCTTCGCTTCCGCCCGCATGCCCGTGAGAGGCAAAGAAAACTTTGATTATTTGTAAAGAAGTTTTTGTCAGGCTACATTTTCAAACAAGCCCCCACCCGAATTTCTAAGTTTCGCAAAGCTCAACTTGAAATTCTACCCTCCCCCTCGGAGAGGGTATCAATTATCTTTCCAACTTCTTTATTCTTTTTTCAATGTCTTTGATTTCGTCTTTCAGTTCAGCATTTTCTTTTTTCAAACTTTCAATAGTTTCTTGTTGAGATTGTATTGTAGCCTTAATATCAGTAATATTAGTTACAATCTCAGAAATCTTTGTATCCAATTCTTTAACCGCATTAATTACGGCATAAAACATATCTTCAATTCTGATTCTTAAGTATCCGCTTTCGTCTTTTGTTACGGCATCAGGAAATACTTTTTGCAAATCTTGCGCTATTACACCAACGAAAGGGGTGTTATCCTTATCAGCTTTGAATGTGTAATGATAAAAATCTAGTTTTTTCAACTCATCCAAACCTGCTGTATATTTTTCACCGACATTTTTCAAACGACGGTCAGAAAACCAACTTAAGGCATTACTATAAGAAGTTCCAAATCCTGAATTGGTTTTTTTATCTTCTACACCTAATACGTTATTCTCAGTCTGACCACTACCAACTTGGCTTATACCATTTCCGCCGTTAGAATCCGATAGATTTAAAAATACTCTACTGCTACCATTAATTCCCAATACTGAATAGCCTGCTACTACCAAATTCCCTGGAATATAAACTGTATCTCTATTTGTACCTAAAACAATCTGGTGTTCAGCAGTTGTTTGCGCACCTACACCGATTGCAACAGACTGTAGATGAGTTGCACTCGCATCGTCACCGATTGCAACAGACTCTTGATGAGTTGCACTCGCATCGTAACCGATTGCTATGCTGCTATGTTTCGTAGCTAAAGATGCTTTACCAACTGCAATAGAACAGGAGCCAGTTCCACTGGCGTTTGAGCCAAGAGCTATCCCATAATTAGCTCCTACATTTGCCTTTGTTCCAATTGCAATAGTATCATAGCCAACAGCCGTTGGTGTATCACCAATAGCAAGTGCACCCACAGCACTTGTCAGTGCCTTTTTTCCTAATGCAATTGAATTATTACTCCTGGCTTCTGCATTATTTCCGAGTGCTATGGAATCGACACTTGATGTAGTGGCTTCTTTTCCTATTGCAATTGAAAAACAACTCAATTTATTATTAATTCCATTACCAATAGAAATGCCAGGGTGCGAACCAAGTGTTTGATTAATTCCAAAAGCGATACTTTGATAAGGAATTTTATCATTAGAAAATCCTATACGACCGTTTTTAGGATCAGCGGTAAGCAGTAATGGAGTTGCGTTACCGTTTCCAAATGCTATATGAGAAGCATTGACATTTGAATCAATAAACAATCTTGTTTTTTTATTCCAACCGCTTGGCAGGGATGTTGCACCGATAATAGCGGTTACATCATTATTTCCCCCCATATTATACGCAATATTATTACTCAATCCTGTAAACACCCATGGACTATCGCCTGAGCCGACACTTCTTGCCATCTTTTTAGTTACCATTGGTGCTGTTGCTGCTGCTACAATTGCTACGATGAGCAAAACTACCATCATTTCCATTAATGAAAATGCGTTTTGGAAATTTCGATTTTTCATATTACCTCTCGCTTTCTTCACAAAATGCAATTTTAAAATACTAATATATTAGCATTTTTTTTTTCATTGCAATATACAATATATGTGGTATTGATTTGTATTTGAATAAATTTTTATTTCTGTTTAACAGGCGGTTTGATAGATAGCTTAGAAGAAATATTTATGTGACTTCTTGATTGAACAACCTCCAAGAATAGGGAGGTCGCAGCTGTTAGCGAAGCCATGCTGTGCTTTACAGATGCGGGTGGGTTTCGGCAGATATATTACAGATTATTCCCTACGGGTTAATACCCATCCCATCCTTCCCTAACAAGGGAAGGGGATTGCGAGGATAACAACCACCCTCCCCCGAGGGAGGGAACTAAAGTCGTTCAATTAACGCAAGTTGCTCCCTCCCCTTTTATCCATTTTTCATGGGGAGGGTGTCCGGAGGACGGGAGAGGGTTTTATTTACTTTAAGGTTTTTGTCAGGCAATGCGTAAATTTCTTAATCCCTCTTTACGGAAAACATGGCTTGTAATATAATCTTTATATAGGGGAGAATAGTATGAAAGAACAAAAAATCGCAGTTATAGGTATGGGAATGTGGGGCAAAAATATTGTCCGCAATTTTTATAATCTAAACGCCTTGGAAATGGTTTGCGACTTGGACGATGAGTCTTTAAAAATGGTACAAGAACAATTTCCGGGGGTAAAAGTTACAAAGGATTTTAATGACATTATTAACAATCCTGAAATCACCGGTGTTGCGGTTGTTACACCAAGCCACACTCACTTCAAGATAGTTAAAGCAATGCTTGAAGCAGGTAAAAATGTTTATGTTGAAAAACCGATTTCAACAGTTGCAGAAGAAGCAAAAGTTTTAACTGAACTTGCCGAATCAAAAGGTTTGGTTTTGATGGTTGACCACTTGTTGCTTTACCACCCTGCGGTAAACAGATTAAAAATGCTTATTGAAGAAGGCGTTTTGGGTGAATTGGTTTACGCACAAAGCGACAGACTAAACGTAAATTACCACAAGAATGATAGAAGTGTTATGTGGGATTTGGCACCGCACGATGTATCAATGATTGCTTATGTTACAGGCAAAAATCCTGTTAAAGTTATTTCAGCTATCGGCTGTTCTTCTGATAGAAACGACATTATGGATATCACTCATATCGGCGTTGAATTTGAAGGCGGCATGATTGCTCATATTTCAGACAGTTGGATTACACCTCAAAAACACGTTACATTACTTGTTAGAGGTACAAAAGCTACTGCAATTTTTGATGACACTGCACCTACTGATAAGTTGAAAGTTTATGATAACTTTGTTCCTGCAAATACTCAAAACTTCGCATTAGATTATTTAGAAATCGAACCTCTTAAGCTTGCATGCCAGCACTTTGTAAACTGCTGTGCTTCACACCAAAAAGCTCGTTCTGACGGTGCTAACGGTTATGCTGTTGTTAGCGTATTAGAAGAAGCTGAAAAAATTATGCTTGGCTCAAAAGTTGAAGATTTGAATAAGAAAGATTTTGCACTTTCAAGAATGAAGGTGTAGGAAAAGGGATTAATTATGGCTAATTTTATTTCAATATTCAGAATATTTGTAATGTTCTTTGCAGTATACCTGATTTATGCTTGCCAAGGCGACACGGCATCTTATGTTTGGGCGTTAGCTCTTACTATTCTGGCATTCGCTCTTGATGGTGTTGACGGATATGTTGCAAGAAAATTCCACGAAGAATCAAAATTCGGTGCGCTTTTAGACATCATGGGCGACAGAATCGTAGAAAACACTTATTGGATATTGTTTGCAGTAATGGGTTGGTTAAATATTTTGTTCCCATTGGTTGCAATTACAAGAGGTTTTATCACTGATACAATCAGAAGTGCAGCGATGGAAAAAGGTTTGACACCGTTTGGTATGCAAGTTAACCCTATTTGCAAATTCATCACAGGTTCAAAATTTATGAGAATAAGCTATGCTGTTGCTAAGGTTTTGGCATTTGTTCTTATTATCACTGCAAAAATTCCTGTATGCCCTCATAGAGAAATCATTTGGGCAATCGGTTTCTGGGCAGCAGTATTCGCAATCGTATTCTGCGTAGTTAGAGGAATACCTGTTGTGTTGGAAGCTAAGTATTTGTTTGATGATAAAAAATAGGTTCCTTCCTTTATTAGGGAAGGTTAGTATAGGTATTTTACAAACTAAAACACACCCATATCTGTAAGGCTCAACAAAGTTTCGCCTACAGCTGTGACCTCCCTAATAAAGGAGGTTTTGAAAATGTAGGGTGGGAAAAGCGACTTCAAATGTCGTATTCTTATTCCATCTGCCAAATGCGTTCCCACCGTTCACATATAAAGGAAATGACATGACCAAATTAAACGTAGTTTTATATGAACCTGAAATCCCGCAAAATACAGGCAATATTGCAAGACTTTGCGCTTGCACGGGTGCTTCTTTATATCTTGTAGGGAAGTTAGGATTTGCACTTACCGATAAATATACAAAACGTGCCGGCATGGATTACTGGCAAAGCGTTGATTTACATAGAGTTGAATCAATGGAAAAGTTGTATGAAGAATTCCCAAGTGGAAGATTTTTCTATCTAACAACAAAATCAAAAAGAGTTTACACGGATTTTAAATTCCAAGAAAACGATTTTATAGTTTTTGGGCCTGAATCAAGAGGACTTCCTCAAGAATATGTAACGCAAGAAACTGCTATTACTATACCTATGAAAGAAGGACAACGAAGCTTGAATTTGTCCAACTCGGTAGCAATTGTGGCCTATGAAATTGTAAGACAAATCGGTATATAATTTTCTTAGAGGCTTTAGTTATGCAAGATTATAAAATGCCAACAAGAGAACAAAACTCAAATAAAGGAACTTTTGGTAAAGTTTTGAATTTTGCAGGCTGCAAGAATTATATCGGCGCATCTTACCTTTCTACTGTTTCAACACTCAAAGTCGGCGCAGGATTTGTAGCATTAGCTTCTGAAAAAGAAGTAATTCGTTCTGTTTCAACGCTTTTGCCGGAAGCGGTTTATCTTTCCAGAAAAGAAGGATTAAGAAATGTTAAGCAATTTTCGACATTTCTTATTGGGTGTGGATTAGGCGTAGAACGCGCTTCTGTAAAACTTTTCAAGGACATTTTAAAACCGTTACAAAAGGAAACTTCTCCTGTTGTAATTGATGCAGACGGATTAAACATTTTAGCAAAATATCCTATGCAGCTTCCTCAACATTCTGTTATTACACCGCATCCATTGGAAGCTGCAAGGCTTTTAGGAAGTTCGTTGCAAGATGTTTTAAACGATTTGGAAGGTTCTGCAAAAAAACTTGCAGAAAAATATAATTGTGTTGCAGTTTTAAAAACTCATAGAACAATCATTTGCGATAAAGAAAAACTCTTTGTCAATCAGCATGGCAACTCCGCTTTAGCAAAAGCAGGCTCCGGAGATGTTCTGGCTGGAATTATAGCAGGATTATTGGCCCAAAAAATGGATATTTTTGAAGCTGCAAAACTTGGCATTTATCTGCATTCCAGAGCAGGAGAAATCGCATCTCAAGAATTGAGCGAATATTCTGTTCTTGCATCAGACTTACCAAAATATTTGCATTTAGCCATAAGAGAGTTGTTATAATTAGTCTTCGAACTTGATACGACCTGTTTGATTGATATCAATTGGTCTGTCTAAGTGTTTGATATATTCACAAGTTAAAACATCTTTGTCATAAGGTCGAATTTCAATACATTTGTCGTGTGGAGCAAGAACTGCGTAATCTGCACCAGCTGACATCATAAATTCATCTGTCGCAACCTTATACATCTTGTCTGCTCTTGGATTATTTATATCAATCGGTGTTTCTTTACCGTTTTTATCAACAAAATTCATAGCAGTAAGTTCGCCTTTTTTAGGACTTACTGTATAATTCAAACCTGATACGGCAAGTAATCCCGGTTTATTACCATGGCTTGTGTAAGTTGTTTTTACCGTTGCTTTAAACATGTCAACAAGAGTTTTCTCTGAAACTTCTGCCAATGACATTCTGTCAAAGAATGGTGCAATATCCTTGATATCGCGAGAATCAATAACACCTTCGTGGAAGAAATTTCGGATACCGCTGTTATTCCAAACACCAATATCTGCACCCATTTCATCTCTCATTGCATCACAAACAAAGTTTGCGTGAGGATTTTCTTCAATTAAAGTAGTTGGTGGTGGCGGAGCTTGTCTGATAAATCCGACTTTTTCAGGTTTACCCAAAATTTCATCAAAGATATATTGGTTAATCATGTTTTTGTGGAACAATCTTGTTTCACCCAAGTTGTTTTGAGCTTTTGTAATCACACCGTTTTTATCGAATGTTAAATCTAATTTGCCAAAATATGCGCCGTCACGTCCTGCTTCCGTTAAAACAACAGGTTCGCCATCTTCATTATAGAACAGGTTTTCACCTTCTTTAATATCTTTTACCAATTCGTGCGTATGACCGCCGATAATAACATCAATGTCTTTTGTTTTTTGCGCTACGATTTGATCCTTTTGATGTCCTAAGTGTGAAAGTAATAAAATTTTGTTAATTCCCTGCTCTTTCATTTTGTCAACTTCATCTTGAATATCTTCAATCGTATCATCCAATTCATCAATTGTACAATCCGTATGATAGTTAGGGTGCGTCAATCTATCAAGCATATCAATAGGAGAAGCGCCTACTAAACCAACTTTTTCGCCTTTTACATCTACGATTTTAGAGTGTTTCAAGTTTTTAATAAGTGGAGCTCTACCCAACTCTTTAACATCTTCCGGATCTTCATCTTCCAAAGCTTCTTGTGTTACGTTAGCTGCCAAAATGTCGCCGTCATAATCTTCTATTGAATCCAGTAAGTCAGATTGAGTTGTATCCAACTCATGGTTACCCAACGCAGTTGCAGTAATGTTCGCTAAATTCATAAATTTCATTGTAGCTCTGTGAACGGCTTTATTTTTCTCGTCTCCAATATCATTGTCACCGGCTGAAACTCTTAAATCGCCCTTCAAACCGGATAAAATTCTCATCATATTATTAGTCTGTCCGTGTTCATCATTAACATATCCCACAGACATTTCAAAAGTATCATTGTGTGGTGTTTTTTCCAGCTTTGAATTTTTTGGAGTTGTTACATTTTTATTGTCGTCACCACTTCTAAAGTTTATTTTCGGAATGTTAAATTTATTTGTTGATATTCTGATGTCCATTTTCACCTTCTTCTACATTAGCATGAAGTCACGTGAAAATTTTTTTTGCTAATTTTTTGAAAAAAGTTACAATAATTTACAAAGTCTTTTAAATTTTCAATAAAACCCTAATAAAATTTCAATTGAAATCATTATTTATTTAAACTAAAATATAAGTATGTTCAAACGAGTTTTTCTTACAGCATTAATAGTTTTAAGCCTTGCGCCGGTATTCGCAGAAGAAGCGCAAGTTAAGGAAACATACAAACTTAACGGTCAAGTTGAGTATGACGATAATCCTGTTGAAACTATTTATTTGGACGAAAACATCGACAAACCGCAGGTAAATATTCCGCAGCGTTCGTTAACTCTTCCTGTTAGAGTATTGAACATTACAACGAACACCAACACGCCCAGGAGCGCCCTTGCAAGGGCGACAGTAACAAGAAATAATTTGAAAGATATTCTTCCTCTATCAGGAACTTTGTCAGACCAGTTAGGAAACGGCATTAGTTACGGTACAACGTGGGGTGAAGAATTATCATACTCTCAAATTGAGTCTACAACAGGCGTTTTCTTGAGATATGATTCTCCCAAATTATTTTCTTTAGACACTCGATTCAGACAATCATCTTCACAAGACGTTGGTTCTCAATACGGAACGGTTCGTGTAACTCCGGAATGGCATATTACAGACAAATTGACACTGAAAGACTCATTCACAAACTATGTTAACGCACCGAAGAATAAAAACGAGTTAACTTTAGTTTACACGCCTGCATTGAAAAAATATGCTGAGTCTTTAAAGTTTGAACTTGGGGTTGCGCAGTCTTATTATACGAACGGTAGACAAAGCTCTGCAATAAATTTTTCTACCGGATTTAAGTTGTAATTAGTTTAAAAATTTTATATAATTAATTTATGATACGATACAAGCAAGTACAAAGAAGACCTAAAAGGGTTGTAAATAAAGAACATCAAAATGTTCCGCATGTTGAAAAAAAGTTTAAACAAACTTCAACAGCAACAGGGTTTTACTACTCTTTTTTAACTGTCGTTTTGCTTCTTTGTCTTGTACAAATCACTCTTAGCGCTGTATTGAATATTTCTAAAATAATTTCTTACAAAGCTAAAATTATACAAATAACCAAAACCAGAGATGATGCAAAAGCATTAAACGAACAATTAAATGACAGTATAAAGAACTTTTCCAATGTTGCAGGTTTAGAAGCAATTGCCCGAAATAACCTTAAAATGTCGGGCGAGGATGAAGTTTTGGTTATCATTAACACTCCAAAAGAAGAAGAAAAAGAAGAGAAACCGAAATTAATCGGACATAAAAAACATGATTAAAGATTTATTGCAAGAAGCTTTTGCGCTTAAAGAAAGCGGACACTATAAGCATGCCATAGAAGTTTTTTATAAAGCGTTGGAACTTGATAATTCAAGCACTGAACTTTTGCTTGAGATTGCTGATTTGTACGACAAAATCGGGAACGAAGAAAAAGCTCTCAGTTATATTGAACAAATTTTAGACAAAGACCCGACTCATGTTGATGCGTTAAAATTTCTTAAACGAGTTTTTGAGAAAAAGGAAGCTTGGCAGGAAGCTGAACAAACAGCGAAAAATATTTACTGTATTTCGCACAACTCTGCTGATTTAGCTGAAATTTTCAAACTATTAATCAAGCAAAATAAGTTTGATGAAATTTTTGAGTTTAAATTTGATACAGAAGATAAATATGTTTGTTTGGAACTTGCTCGAGCATATTATTACAAAAAAGATTTTCAAAAAGCATTGGAAATTTTGACAAAAATTCAAGCGCAAATGACTGATAATCAGGATTTTCTGCTGCTTTTAGGGCAATGCTATTATTACTCCAATCAAAAAGAGCGCTGTATAGAAATTATCGGTCAATTTAATGCTAAAAATGCAGAACAGATGAACTTTTTAGGATTGGTTGAAACTTATCTTGAGAATTATAAAGAAGCGGTTTCTTATTTCAATAATGCGATAAAGCAAAACCGTTCAAATTCAGAATATTATTACAATTTGGCAAATGTGTATTTCAAACAGGGCGAACTTGGTTTTGCCAAAAAAAATTACAATTTAGCAATTTCAATATGTCCTGAAAATCAAAACTATCATTTTGCTTTGGCAAATTTGCATTATTCTGAAAAGCACTACAAAAAAGCGCTTGAAGAATTGGAAGGTGATTTTTTCGAAGCAAGATTTCTAAAAGCCGTAATCCTTTATGAAACAGGTTATTTGGCACTTGCAAGAAAAGAATTGAGCGAATTAGTGTTAGAATATCCGAACAGAGAGATGGTTAATGAGTACATGGCTCGGATTAACAGCGAGTTGGGACTTAGCTAAAGAACTCTGTGTTTTTTATCATTGCCAAAATTTCATCAAGCCTTGGCTTGTCATGCATATACCAAAAGCCTATAAGCACTTCAAACGCTGTAGCTGGTCGGTATTCGTGCTGAATAGAGCGTCTTGCCACGGGAATCGGTAAATTTCGTCCGCGTCTTGCAAGCTCATGCTCTTCTTCAGTCAGATTTGGCATGATAAATTCAAGCATGTCTTTTTGGAAAGATGCCTTCACGCGGTCTGTTGTAATTTTGTGTAAAAGCTTGGCATTAGAGGTTTGCAGAATTGTATAATCTCTAACAAAGACTTCCCAAACTGCATCGCCAATATGTGCGTAATTTCTAAGCGGCATGATTTCTTTTTGCATAGTTATATATTAGCACAATTCTATTTTTTATTAAAAGTAGCGTTTTTGGTGGAAAAATAAGGGCAAAAACTATTGAATATACTTTAAATATACTAATTTTCAAAAAATAGCAAAAAAGCTCTTTACAAAAAAAATTTATTTGTTATTATAATTAAGTGAGGTTACTTCAAACGAGCCGAGGGAAACTGAAGCGAGGATGGAACTCACAAACAATTAAATAAACTGAAATAATCCTCAGTAGCTCAATGGCGGAGCAACCGGCTGTTAACCGGTAGGTTGTTGGTTCGAGTCCAACCTGGGGAGTTTTTTTATTACAATTTAACCCCAAAGCGAAGAAATTGAACGGTGTTTTGTACTCATAGTGCAGAGTTTCGCCTTCCACTAAAAAGTTCTGAAGTGCATAATTTATCAATTTTTGTTTTTCTTCAACTGTGCCGAATTTATAGAGTTCTGTAATTTCTGAACATATTTTAAGAAATTCGCCGGACATATCCAAATAATTTATATTAGTTTTTTCATATGCAGTTATTTTGTTTTGAACATAACCTGCGAATTATTTAAAAAAAGGGGCAAGATTGCCCCTTTCAATTTTAGCACAATTCACCATCGCCTAGTCCGAATTGTTCCAAGCTATTTGATTTTGCTTGAACGCAGATATATTCTAAATCAGTTTTTGCTTCCATTGTCCTTACGGCATTTGGTAGAACTTTAATGCAAGTTCCTTCTTTAACTTCAACATTTTCATTGAACACGACCTACAAACTTTCAACTCATAAATTCCACTTTTTATTCAAAAAGGTGGGAACCGTTCGCGTTTTCCCCACACTACAAAGTTTTTGTCCATTTTTTATTGTTGGGCAAGAATGCCCAACCTACACGCTTGAATATTTAAAAGAAATGAATATTCCATGTGCTTATAAAGGAGAATTGAAATTTTAATTAGTCACGTAGAATATGTAAAGTGAGTCGTGTTCAACATTTACATTGAACACGACCTTTGTTTAAGTTTTTAGTTGTGTTGGGTGAAAATCCTCCAACACGACTTGTAAACGGCTTAATTATCATAACTTGCTTTTGCCAACAATACCAAGAATAAAATAACAAGCCCTGCAACTGCAAAAATTCTAAAAGAATCAATAAACGCCCAAAGATGAGCTTGTTGTGAAAGTTGTTGGTTGATAAGTGTATTTGCCATATATTTGGCGGTTGATAAATCTACTGATTGAATGAATTGAGCTGTATATGTTTGCATTCGTTCAGCATATATACTATTGGTTTCGGTCAATGTATGAGTTAGCATATTTTGATGTATTTGAGAAAATCTTGAAATGAATGTTGCAACTAAAGATGTCCCAACCGCACCACCGATTGTTTTGATAAAGTTTTGTAGAGAACTTGCATTTGCCATTTTTGCTGGTTCTATGGTTTGACAGGATAATGTAACAAGCGGAATCATACCCAGTGCCATTCCAAAACCGTATAAAATATTAGGAATGGTTATTGACATTGCAGATATTTCTAAGTTTATAAAGCCCAACATCCAACTACCTAAGCATAGGCAAAGTATTCCTGTGATTGCAATTAGTCTTAAATCAATTTTTGTTTGTATTTTACTGTTAATTAAACAACCTAACAAACATCCTATTCCGCGTGGCATCATTGAAACTCCACTCGTAAAAGAATCATAACCCATCATACTTTGCATAAACTGTGGCAACATTGCCATTGAACCCAGTAATATTCCATTAAATATTGTTATAGCAATTGTTCCGGTGAAATAGTTCCAATTTTTAAAAGCACTAAAATTAATTAAAGAATGCTTGCACTTTATCTCTGCCCATATAAAACCAATTAAGCCAATAACCCAAATAATGGTTAATCTTATTATAAAAGTTGAGCCAAACCAATCTTCATCATTACCTTTATCCATCATTGTTTGGAATGCAACCGCAAACATAAATAGAAAAATTATTCCCCAAGTATCGGTCTTAACACATTTTTGTTTTCTAGCATAAGGTGGTTCAAAGAAATACTTTGTAGCAGAAAATAAAATAAAAAATCCAACAGGAATATTTATATAAAATATCCATCTCCAAGTCATATTTTCAGTTATCCAACCACCCAATACAGGTCCTAAAATCGGTGCCATAATACAAACCAGTCCAAACAAAGTGCTTGCTTTGGCTAAGTCTTCACCTTTAAAACTTTCGAGCATAAAAGATTGTGCAATCGGAATTAGTATTCCTCCTCCCAAACCTTGGAAGAATCTTGCTGCAATCATCATTGCCATAGAGTTTGAAATTCCACAAAAAAATGATGAAACAGTAAATAATAATACACAGGACATGAACATATTTTTTCTGCCCATTAATGCTGTAAGCCAATCTATCATTGGTATTGTTAAACAACTTGCAATCAAATAACTTGTTAAAACCCACATTGATTCAGAGTTGCTAACAGAAAAACTGCCTGCAATGTGTGGTAATGCGATATTTGCAATTGTTTCATCCAACGCAAACATAAATGCCGCAAACATAATCGGAATAATCATTTTCCAAGCAGCGGAAGTATCATAGTTTGTACTGATTTCGTTACTCATAAAAACCTTTTTTGTATTCTACATGTTAAATATTTAACATGTAGAATACAAAAAAAATTTCTGCTTGTCAATTATCATTTTTTTAAAATTGAAGAGAGTGAATGTTTTTAATTTTATTTGACAAGTCCAGTAACTTTTCAGAAATATATTCAATTTCCTTCATTTCTTCTTCAGTTGGAACAGATAATAAATTTTTTGTAATATAAATTTTTATTTTTTTGTAAACAGCTTTACCTTCTTCTGTAATATAGTTTTTATATGTAACTTGGCTTTTTCCTTTAATATATTTTTCTCTTGTTACATAACCGGCATTAATTAATTGAGATAAAAACTTACAAACATAAGAACGATGCATAGAAATGCTTTGTGCTATTTCAAATTGCAATATTCCGGGCGTAAGATAAATTGTTTCCAAAATTATATATTCTTCATGAGTAATTTCAAATCGTTGCTCTTTAGTGATTTTTCTCATTGCCTCTTGAAAAGATTTTACCAAAACTTCTGCTGAGTATTGGATTGTTTTGTTGTATGGTAAATATTTTTCTTCTTTCATAATATAAATACTAACATAAAATTTCGAATTAAAACCTACCTACTCTACAACGATTGTAGAAAGCAGATTTTATTGATTTTTCATTAGAATTCTTCATAAGTGCATTTAATGCTATAAATCACTAAAAACAACTTTCCATTTTCAACTGTCAACTTTCAACTCATAAATTCCACTTCCCTTTAAAAGGTGGGAACCGCTTACGCTTTTCCCACACTACAAAGTTTTTGTCTACTGTTTTTATTCAAAAGCTCCCCCATTAGTGCATTTTACGATCAAATCTCTTATAGCAGTAAAATTTTGTAACGAATTTAACTCCTTTTTACTATACATATTGACAAATGTTGAAAAATTTTATATATTATCCCATGTAAAATAAAAAAGGAGTTATATGAAAAAATTAGTTATTCTTTTGGGAGCTTTGATGTTACTTGGCACTCAAGCTTTTGCTGTATCAGATTCTTTGTTTGTAGAAACAAATGTTTCAATGAAAAATTATTGGGAAAAAACAAACAAGTTAAATCAAAAAGTTATGCTTGTAGCACAACAATTGTACACATCTAATAAAATTACTAAGCGTACACCTATTGCTATTGTAAGAAAGCCAAATGTTATTAATGCAAATGCTAATACATATACAAGACAAATTACAATTTATACTGGCATACTATCCAGTGTGGATTGTGATGACGAGTTAGCTTATATTTTAGCACACGAAATCGCTCACGATTTAGAATCATACGGCGGTTACTTTAAATATGTAGCAATGAATTTTAACCCTAAAAAATACGAATTGAAAGCTGATACCGATGCTATCGATTTGATGGTTTCTGCAGGATACAATCCGATAGCTGCAATTACTATGGGGAACAAAACATTTGATGAACCAATGTTCGATTGGGGAATTTCTTACACACATCCAAAAGGCAGCAAACGACTTTTGACAATGTACAAGTATATTTTGGTTAAATATCCTCAATACTTAACAAGTTCTATGACACAAAATGCTTACTATAAGAATTTTGAGCAAACTTTGGAAAAAGAAATCAAGGTTATTAATCAAGAATACAATAGTCGTAAACTTAAACAAGAAAGAGTTTCTTTGTAATGAGAAAAACATTTTTTGCAATATTGTTTTCAGCATTAATTTTATGTTCTGTTTTGGGCTGTTATGCTCAAGACAGAACGATTCTTGTAACTCCTGCGCAAGTAATTTCTACCTGCAAAAAAAGGTTCTTTGCAAGAAGGTGATTATGTAAAGTTTAAAGTTGTAGACGGTAAAGGCGCAATTCCTAATGATACCATTATTCAAGGCGTTGTTAGAAGTATAGAAGACAACGGTTTTTACGGAAAGGAAGCACAAGCCGTTATACAAAATTTTAAATGTGATGGTTATAAAATTGCAGGCGAAATTTATTTGCAAGGGAGTTTACACAAAACTGCAAACGAATTTGCAAACGGATTTTCTTCTGATTTTCCATTTTGGGTGCGCGGCGGAGAAATCAACCTTAAACCTAATAAAAAAGAATTTATACTATATGTGAGAGAATAAAGATGATTAAAAAGATTTTAACAGTAATGTTATTATTAATCGGAAGTTCAGTATTAGCCTCAGAACAAATCCCGGTAAAAATTGTGCCTGCTGAAAGTATTTCAACGGTGCATGATGAAGTTCAACTTGGCGATAATATAATGTTTAAAGTACAAAACGATGTTTATTATAACGACAAGCTGATTTTTGCAAAAGATTCGCCTGTATTTGGTATTGTTGACAAAATCGAAGATAATGGCTGGGCGAATGACAATGCTGAAATTCGATTAGAAGAATTTAAATTAAGAAATGCAAAAAATGAAATAGTAATAATAAAATCCAAGGTAAAAATAGATGGGTTTGAGTTGTTGAAAACAAAGCAAAAACGCTTTGCGCAATTCTTTAATTATATTGGTGTTGTGTTTAGAGGAAAAGAAATTGATATTAAATATCCTGATGAAATGCCAGTTTTCACGATTTGGTATAGTTTATAATCTATCACATATACAAACTGGTGCGTCAATGACGCACCAGTTTGTTATATAAATTGATTTACAGCTTCTTTAATCTTGCATAAGTCGCATCCATCGCCTTTTTACCCATTTTTCCAAAATCAATCGTATACATTGTACTTTCGCCGATTTGGATAACGTCTGCAATTTCTCCGACACCTAACTTTTCGTGAAAAACTCTTTCCCCGACATTAAAGAAATACTGAGTCGCTGTATTCTTTAAAGCTTCTTCTTTTTGTTTTTCCTCTAAACGAATTGCTTCTTGGCGTCTTTCTTCTTCCAACTTGCGCTTCATAACGTTATCTTCAAAAAATGCCTTGATTTTTGCTTCTTCTTTTTCCTTGTTTATAGGATTCTTTTTCAAAATCATTCTGCTTGGCGTTCTTTGTACGACATTTGTTGTCTTTTTAGCAGCAGGTGCTACAAAGTTTTTGCCAAAACCTGATGAATTGTTATTATTTTTTGAAGATGGAGCAACAAAATTTGCACCAAATCCTGTTGATGGTTTTACATAACCGTCAGAGCTAAACGAAGTACTTGAAGATTTTTTGGCAGTACCAAAAGAAGAACCGCTACTATTTCTATCACTAAATTTACCTTTATTATAGCCCCCTTGAACTTTTTTAACCGCGCTATTGAATGTGCTTCTGTGGTCAGAAAATTCTGAAAATACGGATTCTTCTCTATCCAATAGAGTTGAAGGAATTTCTTCTAAGAATCTGCTTGGCGTGTAATATTTGTATTCACCCCACATTTGACGGCGCTTGGCAGTCGTTAAATATAATTTGTTTTCTGCTCTTGTAACACCAACGTACATCAAGCGGCGTTCTTCTTCCAATTCCGATAAGCTGTTTGAGCATCTCGCAGAAGGGAAAATACCTTCGTCACAGCCTGCAAGAAATACAATCGGGAATTCCAAACCTTTTGATGCGTGAAGCGTCATAAGTGTAACATTGTTTGCGATTTCTTCCATTCCGTCAATATCAGAAACCAAAGACACTTGTGAAAGAAATTCGCCCAACTCGTTACCGACTTCTTCCGGCTCAAATTCGTTTGCTACGTTTACCAACTCTTGTAAGTTTTCAATTCTTGTTTGGTCTTCGTCCGCGCCTGTTGCTTGAAGTTCTCTCAAGTAACCGCTCTTTTCCAAAATCAAACTTAAGAATTCAGGCAAACTGTATCTTGACTGTGCTTCTTTCAGTTTTTCTACAAGTGTTGCAAAATCTTTTAACTTTGTAGCCGTTCCTGATTTGATGGTAGAAATATTATCAACATCCATAATCGCTGAATACAAGCTTATATCGTTTTCATCCGCATAATCCTGCAAGTGCTTTAATGTTGTTTCGCCGATTGCACGCTTTGGTACATTGATTATTCTTCTTAAAGACTGAGAATCATCAGGGTTGTAGATTAACTTTAAGTAAGCAATCGCATCCTTAATTTCCTTACGGTCGTAGAACTTAAGACCGCCATAAATCCTGTAAGGAATACCTGCCGCTATCAAAGCTTCTTCTAAAGCACGTGACTGAGCGTTTGTTCTGTATAAAATTGAAAATTGATTATAATTATCTGAAGTGTCACGAATTGATTTAACAATATAGTTTGCTTCATCTGCCTCATCTTGTGCTTCGTAAAGCGAAATCTTTTCACCGTCGCCTTTTTGAGAATAAAGAACTTTGTCAACACGTTCTTCGTTATTTTCAATAATTGCGTTTGCTGCGTTCAAAATATTTGCAGTTGAACGGTAATTTTGTTCCAACTTAACCAATTTAGCCTTTGGAAAATCGTTTTGAAAATTCATGATAATTCTAAAATCCGCACCACGCCAACTGTAAATTGATTGGTCGACATCACCTACTACACAAAGTGAACGTGAATCAGGAATATCAGACTGCAAATTTGTGTAAAGTGCCTTTACAAGCTGATATTGCGCTTGGTTAGTATCTTGGTACTCATCGACCAAAATGTGTTGGAATTTATCGTAATATTTTTTTCTGACTTCCGGATTTTGTTCAAGAAGTTTTACGCAAAGCATCAACATATCATCAAAGTCGATTGCGTTGTTGTTATTAAGCGCATTTTCATAGAATTCAAAAACCTGAGCAATTTTTTGTGACTTAAAATCACGTGCAAAAGTTGCGAATGTATACGCGTCTTGCATTTTGTTCTTAGCGTTAGAAATAACAGCCTTGATTAATTTTGGCTGATAAATTTTATCATCCAAATTCAATTTCTTGATTGCTTGCTTAATAACTGCAACAGAATCGGTTTCGTCATAAATAGTAAAATTCTTATCGAGTTTTTTGCCTGATTGGAATGAATAGTTTTCAATATCTTGTCTTAAAATACGTCCGCAAATACTGTGGAATGTACCAACCCACATATATTTAACGATATTTTCGCCCAACATTTTAGAAAGACGTTCTTTCATCTCTTTTGCAGCTTTGTTTGTAAATGTTACGGCAAGGATTTTACCTGCAATAGCACCGTTTTGAATCATATAGGCGATTCTTGAAGTCAAAACTTTTGTTTTGCCGCTGCCGGCACCTGCTAAAATAAGCAACGCTCCCTGTGTCGTTTTTGCAGCTTCTAACTGCTCTTTATTAAGCCCTTCTAAAATATTTTCCATTCCCCTATTCCCAAATTGCCTGTTTTGTGATATTATTTATAAGCATACATAAAAAATAATTATTTTTCAATTTAAAAAGGTGGTACAATGAGCGAAATTTTTAATTCAATTGACGACGAACAAAAACAGCCATCCATTATGGTTCCAATGGGCGATTTAGACACAGCAGAGCAGGCTCCGGATACGGTAGATGAGCTTGCGATGGAATTGGCTACAATTAAGCAACCCGCCAAGAGAATTGCAATTATCGGTTCAAGAAACCTTGCTATTACACACCAACAAATGATTGAAACTTTGGCAACAGCTTTAGTTCGCCAAGGCAACACAATTATCACATCAGGTGGTTCATGCGGTACAAACGCAGCTGCAATCAGAGGCGCAATGAAATCTAATCCTGATAAATTAAAAGTTATTTTACCTCAAACTATTGGTCAACAACCATCTGACGTTCAAGACCAATTAATCGGAGTTCCAAATATTGTTGAACATTCAGACAGAGCTATGATGACTTTGGCTGACGCTTCAAGAGTTTGTAACAGAGAAATCATTGATGATTGCAATCAATTAATCTGTTTCTTGTCACATACAAGTAAAACTCTTCACAAGGCGATTGATTACGCTGAAGAAAACCACAAAGTAGTAACAGTATTCTATTTGGATTAGTAAATTATGGATTTGATTAAGAAACTCACAGGTAAAAATCCTGCTGAGTATGAAGCTGTCGCAAAATCTCTTGTTGACAATTCTGATGTGGCACTTTTTGCTAAATTAGTAAAACAAGACGATTTCTTGTTTGATTTTGTAAAAAATAACGTAGCAAAGCGAATTCAGTTGGCTTGTACAAAAGACAACTACTTGAATTTGTTAAACTTTTTTGAATACTATTCACCATCTTATGATACGGTATTTGCAGAAGTTTTGTATAAGTTTGGCGGTATTGAGCTTTTACCTGTTATAAAAGAAATTTACATAAACGGCGATGCCAACAAAAAAGCTTATGCAACAAAATTCTTTTCACTTGTTCCAAATGAGTATTTAGAAGAATTGTTACCGCTTTTAAGAACATCCGCGAAATCTTCATTTGAACCGTTAAGCATTAATTCTATTGAAGTTTTAGCAAAAATGAATGATGAAGTTTCTAAATCCGAAGCGTTAGCGCAATTAAATTCGGATGATGAATTTGAAAAATACAATGCAATCAAATTTTTGGTTTCATATCAGGCAAAAGATGCATTGAAACCAATTTTAGACGTTATGAAAAAATCTACGCTATCTGAAAATATAGCGTCAGAAATTCCATATTTGATTTCGTTAGAAGAGCTTCTGAAAGACAATCTTGACGATGGCGTTTTAGTTTTGAGCCATATTGTGAATGCTATTCCGGAAATCATTCCACCGTCAGCAGTGTTAGATTATAATTTGTACAATATTTTTGAAAACCTGTATAACGAAAATTTGACAAGTACTTCTGCAATATTGCTAAGGCTTGCAAAAGACAAGTTTGCAGAATTGCTTTCTAATGAAGAATATCTGTTTGACTGCGATAAGAATACGAAAGACGAAGTCCAAGCTATTGGTAAGCTTTTAAGTAAAATCAACGAACAAAAATTAAACAGTTTGCTTTATGAAGAATTGTACGATGAAAGTGATTTTGTATTTTTTGCCGTAGATTTTGTTGATGACATTGAAGAGCTTGAAGCTCTTTTAGATAGTCAAAATCAAACATTGCTTTTGAAGGTTTTAACTCTGCTAAAAGAAAAACAAGCATTAAAAGACGAACACAAAAATTTAGCACTCAATAATGTTACTTGTGAAGATATTAAGCAAATCATCCAAGTTTTATAGAGATTACTAACAATTCTTATTTGTAACAATATGTTAAATATTTTTTCATAACTCTAAAGTTTTTGCAAATCTTGCCGATATATAAGATGTCGGACATACAAGGATAAGCTATGAGAAAATTAAAAGGTATTATAATTAACGGTGAATGGTTAGGTGATAATGTCGTAATTAATGCTAACTTTAGAGCAATCTGCAACCTTGCTCCATTTGTTATGCAAGAGTTTATTAAACTTGTGAATTCTATTGATAAGTTAGATAGTGCCGTTGCTATCAATAACTTTTATTTTCCTGATAACAATACTGTTGATATTGAATTTTCTAATAGCAATTTTTCAGGTTTGGCAAATCTTTGTTTTCATCTACAACACGGATTGCCCGAACTCGTAAACAGAAGTTTGACAATTTATACAGATGAAGTGAAAAACGCCGAAGAAACTGAAATTAAAAACGCAGAAGAAATTTTAGATGAGATTTCTGAAAACCAAGAAGTTGAAACGATTAATGAACGCACTGAAGCTTTGCAAGAAGCGGATGAGATTTGTGAAACAGATTCAAAAGAAACAATAGAACATTCCGATGAAATATTACCCGAATTGGAAGCAACGACAGAACAATCAGAAACAATTAAAAAAGAAGCGACCTCTTTGGAAGGAAATGAAACAATTCTTGATTCTAAAATTGATAAACAAGACGCTATATCTATGATAGTTGAAGATTTAGCCGCAAAAGCACCTGCACTTGCACCTATTCAGATTCAAGTTATTCAAGCTACACAAGAACCTTTAAAAACAGTACAAACGGAGAATGTTACACAAGAAGCAGACAATGAATTTGTAGTAGTACAGAAAGAGTTATCAGCAGTAGCAGCTGAAGAAGAAGAAGAAGAAGAAGAAGAAGAAGAAGAAAAAACTTCTGATAAGATAGTAGATACCGATGAGATAAAAAACGAAGATATAGAACTTCAAAATCCTGATAGTTTAGATACAGAAGACAATTCAATCGAATACACAAAAGATGAAACTACAAGTGAGATTGAACTCAATTTTGAACCTGAAAATTGCAGTGAAAATGTGATAATTGAAGATGAAAACAAGAGTGTCGAACAGAATGAAAATGCAGAGATTTCTTACAATATAAGTGAAACAGAAGTTGAAGAAGTTGAAGAAGTTGAAGATATTATTGAAAACGAAACAGAAACTAAAGAACCGGAAATAAGTGAAGAACAAAAAGAAGAAATTCAAGATTGTTTATCTGATTTTTATGAATCGACTCCAAACCCGACTATTGAACAAATAGAATTAAAAGGGGCAGATAATCTTGCAATGCAGGCAATGTTAAATGAAATGTTTGTTTTGCGTGATGAATTAAATAAACTGAAAAACGAAAAAGTAACTTATGAAGATATATTCGGCAAAAAAGAAAAAATGAAAAACAATATTGAAGATGAAGACGCTGATTTCAGAATCATGGGCAGCGAAGAACGTATTAACGCAAGCATTTTAGATGAAGAATTATTCGTAGCCGGTGATAAACTATACAAATGGGGCGACACACTTTATCTTGATGAATAATTAAATTTGTAACAATAAGTTTACATTTTTCCAAAAAATAGCAATTTATATCATATTTAGGCCTTTATTATACTGGAAGGCTTTGATGAATAGTGTCGTTTTTTCAAATAATATAAATAATCAAATAAATTCTCAAACTTTTGAGAAGAGAAATCGTCGTACTCAAATCATAGATAAAACTCCCGAGGATAAATTAAACAGATATTACCGTTCACAGGGTTTGCTCGGCAAAACATTTGATAAAATTCAAGGAACATTGAATATCGGCTTAAGCAAGAAAAAATTACAACAAGAACTTAAAAAGACTGATACTGGCGAGTTTGACAAAAAATTAAACCAATATTATGACCAACAAAAAAATGAAACAGAAATTGCAATTGATTTAGCAACGGGTCTTTCTGCTGCTACAACATTACGATTTATCAAAAAAGCTCAAACATACTCTCACATGTATGTTAAAAACAAGAAATTTGAACAAGCATCAACATTATTTGGAATTGGAGTTTCTGCAATTGCCGGAATGATGACCAAACCAATCCTAAAAGGCCTCAACGGCATTGGAATGCCTAAAAGAGAAAAGAAAGAAGAACGCACAATATTAAAAGATATGGCAAGCGGACTTGTTGACGGTGTTGCAGCACCTTTAATCTATATTCACAAGCTTGGTTTGCTTGCATCTGTCGGTATAAATTCGGTTTCTCGATACGTATTTA
The DNA here is from genome assembly GCA_964651125.1 of uncultured Vampirovibrio sp. Classification (GTDB taxonomy): domain Bacteria; phylum Cyanobacteriota; class Vampirovibrionia; order Gastranaerophilales; family Gastranaerophilaceae; genus CAG-196. The sequence continues at coordinate 64,326 of CAZYWC010000005.1, read as the reverse complement.
ATAAAAAAGCAGACAAAGAAGGCGGATTAAGTGAACATTTGAACCACGGATGGGCTGTAAAATTACCTGCATTGGGAGTTGCAGCTTTCTCTGCATTTAGATTTCATAAAAGAGTTGATGTTTTGGAAAAAGCTATTGCAAATGCTAAAAACAATATAAAAGACATTAAGGTTTTTAAAGCTAAAGCTCCACTTTCCGAACTAAAAGATTTAGGAATTACAAGTTTAAAAGATAAACAGACGCAGCAGGAATTGATTGATACCGCAAAACGCGGTTTCTTTAGCAAAACATATATGAAATTAACTGCACCTTTTAGAAAAAAATCTGCAAGTAGTCCGATTGCAAAATCTTTGGAATTTATTCCAAAACCATTCAAACGAATTTTGTTTATGAACAAAGAAATTATTAAACAAAAAGAAATGGAAAGAACAATGGCGGAAATAGAACAGTATAATTTGTTCTACCCTAAAATGCTTCAAGTTTTGCCAAGCAACATTGAAGATTTGCTTAAAATGTTTATGAATAAAAGCGGAAACTCTTTAACAGGCTTAAAAGCCATAAAAATAAATGAAAACGACAATTACTTGAAAAAATTCGGTAAAAAGTTTTTAAATAAAAGAGCTGATTATATAAGCGAACATGGTATCAAATCCATAAATGAATTTTTAAATAACTACAAAAGCAATTGCCCTTCTTCGAGAACCGCAAAAGAGGCACAAAACCATATAGAAAAAACTTTTGGCAATAAATATACAATTCTCGGAGAAAAACCTTTAGGAGTTGGAACTGTTGCCGAATCATATTTAGCAAAAGATAACAAATCCAACAAGGAAGTTGTTATTAAGATGACTAAAAAATGGGCTACGCCTGAAAAATTACAAAACGATAAACAAAAAATGGTTGCAACTATCGAGCGTATGAAAGGTAAACTGACTGAAGACGAGTATAATTATCAAATGAAGCTTATTGATGAATTATACAGCGCTTGGTCTAAAGAATTAGATTTAGGTTTGGAAGCCGAAGCTGCTAAAACATTAGGCAAATATGCCATAAATTATAATACGGTTGCTCCTCTTGAAGTTAAAAATAACATATTTGTAATGGAAAAAGCTAAAGGTATTCAGTTTGATAAACTAAGTGAATACTTAGAAAAAAATAATAAGAAATTAACTCAAAAAGAAGCTAACACGTTAATGGCAAAATACTTCCAATTATTCTTTGAACAGTTACTTTCTGTTCCTAAAAAAGGTAATAAGGTTATGCACGCAGACCCTCATGCCGGTAACATATTTATTGATATTACAAATAAAGAAAAACCTTTTACATTTATTGATACAGGAAATGTATTACGATTCACACCTGAAGAAGCTATTCAAAATGTAACTTCACACGTTGATTACGTTATCGGCAATTCTAAACCAATTGCCAAACGTTTGCTAAAAGACGCGAAACTGCCTGCCGGCATGAAAATGGAAGAAGCAGAAGAAATGCTTGCAAAACATCTTGATGAAACTTTCTATTCAGGAAAATACAAAATAAGGACTGCTGACCCGTTTTCTGCAATTAACAATGAAAGTATCAAATTTATGAGCCAGAATAAAGTTATTTTGAGTACTCGCAATACAAACCTATTAAAAGCTGAAATCGCATATTTATCAAACATAATGAGTCTTGGTAAAATATTGGAACATGTTGATATGTCAACAACAGTCAGTGATGAAGAGATGAAAAAACTCGGCAAACAAATGGGAAAACAAGTTTTAGAATCTATAACAAGCGGTATCATTAACAACAAAAAATGCACAATAAAAGAAGTTTACAACAGACTAAAATACTTACATGATAATCCTGAACAATTCATGACAACCTTGTATACTTATGTTGCACCAAAAAATTAAATTACTTTCTTAGCTCTGCAAGAGTTTCCGTACCGATTAAGGTTTTATATTTTTCGTCCTTGTACAAATAAATATCTATAACGTATTCGTTTAATTCTTTTTTTGTAAAAATCTTTTTACCCAGTTTTATTTGTTCTGCGCTAGTTTCCGCACCCGCTCTTAAAGGTCGCTCTTTGTTTACAAAGTTTTTAACAGCAATATCACGGACTTTGTCTTTTTTTCTCAAAACAAAATCCGCAGATAAATTTTTAATATTAGATGATGAATTATTTCTGATTCTATATTTTGCTTTCAGTTGATATCTGAATAAGAATTTTCTTACTCTAAATGAGTCTAAAATAACGTCAACATCGTTTTTATAGACAACTTTTCTATCAACAAACAAATCAACAGAGTGAATTTTATATCTGTAATACTTAGCTTTTGTATTATCTCCTTGAAGTTCAGCAATTGTAGAAGCTTTCATCAAAGCTTTTGTATAAACACCGTAATCAATATTCTGCGGTTGCTCTTCCAGCAGTTTTTCAAAATAATCAACAGATTTAATCGGATCTAAATCAGAATAAACGATTGCTAATTTATATCTGATTTCAAAATTCTTCGGTGCATATTTTTCTGCTTTCTTCAAAAATTTTACTGCATCAGAATTTTGTCCGCTTTTTACCATAACATTAGCGGTTTCTAAATAAGCGTTTACGATTCTCGTTTTAATAGATTCATCAACAACTTTATCTTTCTTAGCGAATTTATCATAATAATATTTTGCTTGTTCATAACTCTTTGCAGAACTTAAAAATTTACCTTGAGAATAGTATTTATCGCCCATTTCGATATAAGCTCTTGACTTAAATTTTACCAAACTCTTGTTTTGGATATCTCTCACTGAATTAATAATGTCTTTTGCTTCGCCTAATTTATTTTGGGCTATTAAAGCGGATGCAAGTTTGTAATATGCGTAATAATTACCGCTTGGTGCTTTTTCTACCGCAAATTCATAAGCAATTTGTGCATTGTAAAAATCATGCGCAGTTTCATACAATTTTCCTACATGCATACAAACTGCATATTTTTTACTTCTCAAATCTCTTGTTAAATCTGATTGCGTAACGACTTGTCTTGCAATAGTTTCATCTATTGTTTGCTGTTCTTCGGCGTCTACATAGAGATTCTTTATCATTTCGCTTCTTGCATGGAATGAAAGTAAAATTGTCACGAAAAGAGCGAATGCAAATGATACTGCAATCGTTCTCAGGTATTCAACAATAACTTGTTGTTTTGATTTTTTGAATTTATTTTTTTTCTTTCCGCTTCTTCTAATCATTCAAATCCTGCAATGTTATAGAATCTAAATCCGCTAAAATATTCAATTTATCGTAAAGCTCTTTCATTACTTTTTTGTGGCTGATTTCAAACGTAGAAGAAATTTTTGATTTTGTAGGATTTTCTGCTAACTTTTTAGAAGTAAAATCAAACATCTCTTCGACTTTTGATGACAGATAATCATGAATTTTCTTAACATCTTCTCCCGCGCAATAAATAATCAGTCTGCAACGTTTTGACTGTTTTGAGCTTGATGGCAAAAATTGTTTTTCGAAAATTCTGATAAGAGTTAAAACCGCAACACTTAAAACTGTCGCAAAGATTGCAATACCATACATGCCGGCACCGCAAGCCATACCGATACTTGCTGCAATCCATAAAGTAGCCGCAGTAGTTAAACCGAATACCATAGGCCCGTTTCTAAGAACGGTACCTGCACCAATAAAACCAATCCCAGTAACGATTTGCGCTGCTACACGAGAGGTATCCCTAATACCTGTTGCTTGAGTTAAATTTACATTGTCGCCGCTTGCAAAAGTCGGGAAGCCGTATATTGAGATTATTGTAAAAATACAAGCACCCAAAGTAACCAAAATATGAGTTCTTAAGCCTGCATATTTGTTCGTAAGTTCACGCTCTAAGCCTAGTGCAAAACCTAAAGCGAGAGCAATTAATAATCTTATAACAAATTCTAAATTAAATAACGATTCCATCTATTCTCTCCCTATAAAATATATGATACACTAGACGGCTGAAAAATACAATTTGTTAAGCAATATACTTTCAAGAGGCGTGTTATTTGTAGGTTTTTCTTTGCGCAAACGCTCTGCCCATTCTATTATTCGTTTTTCTTGGCGTGTAAGTTCAAATTTAGATAAATCAAACAGCCCTAAATAAACCATCCAAACATGTTTACAAGGATTTTCGTTAACTAAATCTTCGATTGAAATCCTTATATCAGGAATTTGCTGATTTTCACCCAGAAGTTTATAAATACCTTGCTCCACAAATAAATCAAACGCCATTTGTTTATTCAGGCTAAAAGTTTCTACAAGCTCTTTTTTTAACCTGTGATAACTGACATCATAGTTTATATTGCTCAAATATTCTTCTTGCAATTTTTGAGTTAAATCATCCAACTTAAAACCAAACCTGACACTGAATTTTAATCCTCGAATAATTCTTGAAGGATCATCAATAAAGCTGTCTTTATGTAAAATTCTAAGCAATTTCTTTTCTATATCACCTTGACCGTCAAAGAAATCAACAATTTCATCCCTATCGTTTGTACAACGAGCGAGCGTGTTCACTGTAAAATCACGTCTTTTTAAATCATCTTCAAGCGAACACCCTATATTGTAGACTTCGGGCAAATGTCCTTTTCTAGGATAGCGTTCTTCTCTCGTGGAAGCTATATCGACTTCACCCACACCTTCCACAAGAGCTTTTACTGTTCCGAAAGAGGGATTTTCTTTAACCACTTGAAAATTATTTTTTGCAAACTCAATAGCATTACCTTGATAACAATAATCTATATCAAAGTTCTTAATGCCTAAAATTTCATCCCTTATATATCCGCCAACGCAGTATAAATTTTTATCCTTAAGCATTTTATTTCTCAGCCTTTTTATTGTGAATGATTGACGAAATTAGAGCAGACAAAATAAATACCAAACCTAAAAGCCCCGTTACGACTTCATGCACTTCGTGGAATGTTGATACAAACATCAAAATTGCAAGTGTTCCGATAGCCCAATGTGCGCCGTGTTCAAGGTACAAATATTGGTCTAAGGTTTTCTTTTCCACAAGCATAATTGTTAATGAGCGGACAAACATTGCACCGATAAACAAGCCGATTGTAATAATTAAAATATCCTGACTCAATGCAAACGCACCTAACACGCCATCAAGCGAGAATGATGCGTCAATAAGTTCTAAGTATAGAAATCCGACAAGTCCTGAACACTTAATTGTATCAGCACACAATTTCGCACGCTCTTCCTGTCTTTTTTCCAACCATTCTGCAACACCATCAATTACAAGATATGTAATTATACCTGCAATTCCTGAAGTTAAAACATTTTGTCTGATTTCAGCAGGAATTTCAAACATCAATAAAGCAAGCACCACAAGCGTTACAATTGTACAAATTCCTCTGATTTTTGAAAGCTTTTGTAATTTGTCTTCCAGCGGTTTAATCCAATGCACTTCTTTGTTTTTTTCCGTAAAATAGTCCATAAACAACATAAGCAAAAACGCACCGCCAAATGTAACAATCGGAGCATGCGTCAGTTCCAAATAGTGCGCATATTTATGAACATCATTTAACGCCATATTTAAAACAGTCAGGATATTTAGCTTCGCAAATATTGCAACAACCAATAGCGGGAATAAGAAACGCATCCCGAAAACCGCAATCAAAATACCCCACGTAATAAATCTGTGACGCCATTTTTCAGACATTTTTTCCAGTTTCATCGCATTAACAACAGCGTTATCAAAAGATAAACTGATTTCAAGAATTGCAAGCACTAATGCAATGAACACACACATTAAGCCTGTTCCGTTATGAACATGTTCACCCCACAAATAAGCGCAAATTACGCCAAAAATTGTTACAATATACGAACCTAAAAAATAATGAATCATATTTTCCCTCCTACTGTTTTAGAATTTCCTCATAAGCTGAAAAGCATTTCAACACAGTTGACTTGGGAATGCATTCGACTTCCAAATTATCTGCTATATGGCGAATATTATAAGACGCTGAAATCATTACAATTCTTGTACTGTTGTAGATATTAAATGTTTTAATCTGTTCTACAAGCCATTCCCCTGCGTATTTTGGCGCATAATCATCTTCCATTTGTAAATCAGTTAAAATAATATCATAAGGTCTTTGCTGCAACAAATAATCGTAAGCCTGTCCTGCACTTTCTGCCGTATCAATATTGATATCTTCTCCAAATAATTCGTGCATTACATTTGTATTAAAATCACGCCAGCCTTTTACATCATCAACGATTAAAATATATTTCATTTTCTTAAAACTTCCGCTCCAGCCAAATAAACAAATTCAGGCACAAATGTGTCACCACAATTAACAACAATTAAAACCCTTAAGCATTTTTCTAAAGAATTTGGAACGTCAAGTTCATGAAAACACATCATAGGAACATCTTTCCATTTAAGATTTACTCTTGCATATTTCGCAGGAAAATCCGCATTTAAATCTTTTGTAAGTGTAAATATTACATGCGATATCATATCGGTTTCGATTTTATTTTTGTTTAACAATTCTTTCAACAATTTAATTGTAGCAGCGCCGATTGCTTCAGGGCTGTTGTCATCAACCGTAATTGCTCCTCTTATACCTTTTGATATCATAAATTATTTCTCCTCATTTAAATAAAATAAACATGCCAGAGTTGACGCGGTTAATGCAACTCCATCTGTTTCCAATTCTCTTAACCACTTGTAAACATCCTTTTTATCCACTAAAATTCTGTCTACAATTACTCCGCCGTCACTTACAGGCTCTGAAACTACATTATATTCGTTTATGTAAGCAATTGCAAGTGTAACGGTTTCCGAAACACACCCCGGAGAGCTTGCAACCTTGCGTGATTTAATTTCGATTTTATCGGCTACAAGTCCTACTTCTTCCAGAAGTTCGGCTTTAATCGCGTCTTCTACCGTTTCTCCGATTCTCTCATCTCCTACAAGTCCCGCAGGCAGAGCAACAGAATATTTGGCAATCCCTTCTGCTACAAGAGGCGGACGTTCTTCTTTCAGAAACAAAATCTTTTCATTATTAATAATAGGTAAAATCACAACCACATCTTTAGCGTTCGGTCTGTGCGCATAAACCCAATCCTTGCCTGATTTAGAAGGTGTACTTTTAAGTTGCAAAAATTTTGTATCATATAAAATCATAATTATTCTCCGTAGTGCAAATTAGTATTAACGACCGCAGGCAATTTAATTGTGAATTCGGTATACTCGCCTTCTTCACTTTCTACCGTCAATTCTCCGCAATGAGATTTAACAATTTGCAAAGCTAAATACAACCCCAAACCGGTTCCTATTTTTCTAAATTTTTTTGCGGCTGAAAAATACTTGTTAAAGATTTTATCAATATCTTCTTTCGAAATTCCTGCGCCAAAATCTTTAACCTTGATTACGATAAATTTTGGGATTTCACCGATTGTAATATTAACAGGTGAAGCCAATTCTCCGTAAGAAATCGCATTTTGTATCAAATTCTTGATAACACGCTTTAATTGCATTTTATCAGCAAAAACACAAATGTCGCGGTTCGTTGTAAAGTTTAGCGGATTGTGAGTCTTATCGGCTATCGGACGCATTTCATCAATTATTTCTTCGATAAACGGTTTTAGTTTAATATTTTCTTTATAAAGCCTGATAGAGCCGTCTTTAACCTTATAAGTTTCTAAAACAATTTGAACCAAATCCAAAAGCTCTTTGTTTGAAGATTGCATATTTTTTAGCGCAACTTCCTGTTTGTCGGATATCGGGCCGAAGTTTTTGTTTAAAAACAATTCGAGCATATTAGTTTCTGCAATAATCGGAACTTTCAAGTCATGCGTTAAAGTTGCGACAAAATCTTCTTTCAAACTTTCCAATTCTCGTTGGTTTGTAACATTCTTTATTATTACGATGAACCTGCGCTTCTTATCTTCCAGTTTAAGCTCCATTGTGCTTGCAACAAAATTTGAAGCCATATCGGTTTTAATAAAAACATCATCTTCGTTAAGTTTTTCTAAATTTTTATTTTTTGCAATTTGAATAAATTCCAACAAATCCGCGCCAAGCAAATCTTTGCCTGCAACATTAAACCATTCGCATATTTTAGCTGTTGCACGCAAAATCTTGTGTTCACCATCCACAACAACCAAACCATCGGATAGTGAGTTGATAACCGCTTCCAAAAACTTGTTTTGACGATGAAGCTCTGTTTGATATTCGGTAATCATATTTTCTCTGTCATAAAGAGTTTCAATCATTCTGTTGATACTCTCTGCCAAAGGTTCTGTACTTGGAAGTTCCATTTTTTCGACTTTTTTTGACAAATCGCCATATCGTACGGAGTTTACTGTTTTTGTAATCACGCCCAAATAGTCATTAACTTTTGACCACTTTTTGCCTGCTTGTCTTGCAGAAAAGAAAAGAAATATTAACATACCAAGCACAAAAAGGTTCAAAATATGTATAAATAAAGTCCCTTTATCTGCAAAATAATAACTTAACACTTCCATTAGCATGCTTTACTTGTCCTATTTTAATATTTTATGATACAATTATAACAGAAAAGGAGTATAAGGGAGAAGGATATTTTTAAATAGGGCTTGCCTGTTTAATTTGAGCCTTAAACCTTAAAAAGTCGGATTTATTCATGAATAAGATTTATAAGATATTTTTGGGAGTATTTTGTTGGACTTGTGCGCTTGCAGTACATGCTGCCGATAAGTTTGATATTTTGCCTGACTTGCCTGAACCTTTGGCTAACGCGGCACAAGCTTCTTCTGTTACAACAAGCGATAATGCAATAAACACAACTCAATCAATAGGACAAGAACCAAATCTTGTTTCAATTATATTTTCTTTGATTTTTGTAGTTTTGTTAATTTATGCAACAGGTATTATTTATGCAAAGCTTAACAAATTAGGTTTAAATACTCTAAAAAAACAAATGGGCGAAGGCAACAACTCGCATGTTTCGGTTATTTCTACAACTCCTTTAGGTAATAACAAATCATTGCATGTAGTTGAACTTGACGGAAAAAGAATGCTAATCGGAGCTTCAACTAATTCTATTCATTTGATTAAAGATTTGGGTTCGTTCCCGCCTGAAGAATTTGAAGAAGGCGAATATTCAAAAATAGAAATTCCTAATATAAGAATTCCGAAAATTGAGATTCCAAAAATCGAATTCCCGGGATTCACAAAGGTTGTAGCAAAAAAAGCAGTTGATGAAACAGCTCAGCCTCAAGAGGAAGATAAAACCAAATCAGAAGAAAGCGACAATTTTGAGATTTCGGATATTTATGTAGAAGATGAAAATCCTGATGGAATTATTGATAAATTGTTCCACACGGTAGCGGAAGAAAATAATCAACCGCAAGAAGAAAAAGAAAACGAACATAAAGTTGACCCTGACGAGTTTGCGCTTTATAAGAAGTATTTGAGCTAAATATCGGGTTCATAAAAATAAGGAGAGCTAATGGCAAAGTGTGTGAAAATTGCAAATAAGATTGTAGGTGACGGTTACCCTTGTTTTATTATTGCAGAAATCGGAATTAATCATAACGGCTCGGTTGCTTTAGCAAAGAAAATGATTGATATTGCCGTAACAACAGGCTGTGATGCGGTAAAGTTTCAAAAAAGAACCGTTGATGTTGTTTATACAAAAGAAGAACTTGCAAAAGAAAGAAAAAGCGTTTTTGGAAATACTAACGGCGATTTAAAGCGCGGTTTAGAATTCGGTGATAAAGAATACAAAGAAATTGACGAATATTGTAAAGAGAAAGGTATTTTGTGGTTTGCGTCCTGTTGGGATGAAGCGTCCGTTGATTTTATGGAAAAATTTGATATTCCTTGCTACAAAATCGCATCCGCTTCTTTAACTGACGATAATTTGCTTAAATATACTAAAGCAAAAGGCAAACCGATTTTGCTTTCAACAGGCATGAGCACAATGGAAGAAATCAGACATGCGGTTTCTGTTTTGGGTGAAGATAATTTGATAATTTACCACTGCACATCAACTTATCCTTCTAATGCGGATGAAACAAACTTGCGTGTAATTGAAACATTTAAAAAAGAATTCTCTTGCCCTATCGGATATTCAGGACACGAAAGAGGTGTAACACCTTCCGTTCTTGCGGCTGCTATCGGTGCAAATTCTGTAGAACGCCATATTACGGTTGATAGAACCAATTGGGGTTCTGATCAGGCTGCAAGTTTAGAAATGGCCGGATTATATCACATGGTGCGTGATATAAGACAAGTGCCTGAGCTTTTAGGTGATGGAGTTAAAGTCGTTTACCCTAGAGAATTGCCGATTATTGAAAAATTAAGAAGGGTGAAATAATGGCTTTGAATTTACCTGATACAATAAAATTTGTGATTACCGATTTTGACGGCATTGTAACCGATAACTGTGTTTATATTGATTCAAAAGGTGAAATGACCAGAAAACTTAATTTCAAGGACGTAATGGCGTTTTCGATTTTAAGAAAAAAAGGTTATCATATCGGTATTGTTTCAGGTGAAAAAAATTCTGCAATTGAGATTATTGCAAAGAAATTTAAAGTGGAAGAAGTTCATCAAGATATAAGAATTAAGATTGATGTAATTAAATCAATCGTTGAAAGATATAAGTTAAAAGAAGATGAGTTTGTTTATATCGGGGATGATATAAACGACTTGGAATCACTAAAATTTGCAAAATATGCAATTACGGTTCCGGATGCCGTTACAGCAGTCAAAGCTATTGAAGGTATTCAAACCACTACCGCGCATGGCGGAAACGGCGCTTTTAGAGAAATTGTAGATTGTTTAGTAAAATAGTTAATAAACCAAAACGCTTTATAGTTTCTATTACATAAATAGCTTTTAAATTTTTAACGATATAAAAAATATATATTTGCAAATAAATAAAGATGATGTATATTTATATTGTGTTAGATATATAGGAGAATATTATGAGAATTAGTGCTATTCAAACCGGTAACAATGTTTATGCAAGAGCAAACAAGGTACAAAACCGCTTAAAGGATACTGTTACTGCTCCCGCTACAGAACAACAGCAACCTGTAGCATTCAAAGGTTCCGGTCTTAAAATTGGTTTAGGTGCAGCCGGCGCCATTATTGGCGGATTAGTTATCGGTGGTCCTGTTGGTGCCTTGGTAGGTTTAGCTGCCGGTTTAACAGGCGCTAAAGCAACTGAAGATCAAGAAGCTCTAGATGAAGAAAAAAGAAAAAATAATAAAAAATAATTTTTAAAATTTATAATCAAAAGGCGCAATTTTTCATAAATTGCGCCTTTTTGATATTTGTTTAATTGTCATTCCAAGGTTTCATTGAATTAATTAAAGATGCATAATAATTTTACTAAACACATTCTGAATTTTTTGTTTTTGCTGTAAAACAGGTAGGAATGTAAATTTATATTAAGCTGCTAGCAAAATAAATTATTACCCGTTTTAACATAATATGTATTAAGGAGAATATCAGTGTTAAAAATCAGTCCCATCAATAATTTGAGCAATTTTAGCGTTAAGAAAAGTGAAAAACAAAACAACAGTTCTACAAATCCGATTACTACTAGTAGTAATCCAACGGAAGTATTTACTTCCGGCGTCCCAAGAAGCTATATAAATTTCAGAGGAAAAGCAGAAGACAATCTTAAATTTGGTGAAGATGCCAAACAATTAATTAATAGAGCTAAAAATATTGCTATTGAGATGGGGCATAACGAGATTACGCCATATCATATTATTGCAGCATCAATTCAAGAAACAAAAGATAATATTAAATACATACAAGAAAATCAACCGGAACTATTTTCTTCAGGTAAAATTACTTCTATTTCCACATTAAATAAATTAGCGAATAATTATGCAGATAAAAATATGCTATCATCCGAAAATGATTTTGGGTATTTTCTGGATATTGTAGATAGATTCAAACAGGAAAATGATGAATATTTAAACGCTTTACCTATAAATCAAGATATTAAAGGCAAAGAAAGAGATATTGATTTTTCGGAAGACTTAAAAAAAGAATTAAAAGACTCCCAAGAGAAAGTAAAAAGTTTAGATGCTTATATTTTACTTGCAACGGCATTCAATGTTAATAGTTTTTCCGGAATAGAATATACAAGCGATTTTATCAAAGATTTTAAAACTCTCACTTATTATAAAGACAGCCAAGATATAATCGAACAACATCTTAAACACTACGATACTAAGGCTATAGAAGCTTGGAACAAGTTAGCACTCGGCTCTAATTTATTTGTAACTTACAATGATAAAGCAGAAGGTGATAGACTTCAAGCAAGTTTAGTACATACAATAGATGCTAAAAAACATGGCAATTTTAATTCTGACAACACACTGCCTTATTTGATTTCAGATGTTGTTAAAGCACAGGATTTAATAGACGAAATTCAATCAATCCAAGAAGCTGAACCTGATAAACATAAAATATTCATGGTGAATGTTGACTCTTTGATAGAAAATGCGCCGGTAAATGAAAATGGTGAAATAACTTTACCAATTGAAGTTTTTGCATTACCAAAAGCAGTTAACGACAATGTACATTTTATTTTCTTTCAAAATAAAGATGCATACTATCAAGTTCAAAAAGACTCAACAGTAAAAAAATTATATTCTGATTTTCTTAACTATTCAATACCTCCAATGCACACATTTGAAGCACAAAAAGTTTTGGCAACAGAAAAACAATTAACGAAAGATGTAAAAACTCCATTCACAAAAGAAGCCAGAGATAAAGCCGTATTTTATGCTGACAAAATTGAAGGCGCATTTCCTGATAAAGCTGTTGATTTGATGAAAAGAATTTCTTTATACTATGGAGATGCAAAAAAGAGAATCAGCCTTAAAAATGTAGATGAGTTTGCATCAATTGCGAAAGATTTGTTTAATAAGGACGACGATAACAGCAGTATAATCTATGATACAGGTAAGGATTTCAGTTCTCTATATGGTAAAGAAACGGTAAAAAAAGATCTTGAAGCAATCGTTAAACAAATTAAAAGCGGAAAAATCGGTACTCGCGGTTTTATAATGTATTCTCAAGATGAGGAAGCCGGTTCAGGCAGAAGATATACTGCACAAGCCTTGGCCGGAGAAGCAAAAGTTCCTTATATGGAAATTGCATCAGCTGATTATGCAACTGCTTTTGAAGACGAAAATGGTGTTAAAAATGTACCTGCTATGGAAATGCACAGAATTTTTTCAGAAATCAAAAAGGCTGCAGAACAGAATGAAAACAAAACTGCAATTTTGTTTGTAAACAATTTTGAAGATTTTGCGTTCTCTGGTTATTACCATGCCGGCTATAAACAAGCAATGGCACAAATGGAAAAAGAGATGTCTAAAGCAGAAGCCGAAAAACTTAACATATTGGTTATAGGATCAACCGAAGAAGACTACGCACCATTAATTCCTACTGTAGTAAGAGGGTTTAATCAAAACATATCAATTGACTCACCTGCTTTTAATAAAGCCTCAAGACAAGAAATCATCACAAATCGTTTAAAAGAAAGTGATATTCAACTTGAAGTCGAAGATGCCGAAGAAAAAAACCGATTAATCCAAAAACTGGTCAAGTTAACGGAATACATGTCTTTTGTTGAAATCAAAACAATGATAGAAAAAGCAAAACAAATCACTGCCGAAAGAGGAAAAACAAAAGCAACTATAGGTGATTTTATTGAATCATATTTACAAATTTCAACAGGAAGAACATCTCGTCCTGAAATGGCTGATTTTAATAAACGTGCAACAACTTCTCACGAATGCGGACACGCTGTAAATTTAGAAGTTATGGGTGATATCTTAAAAGAAAAAGGTCAACCTTGGCATCAATTTAGAGATGTTAACTTCATAACTCTTGACCCGAGAGGGAGTTTCTTAGGCGCAGTATTTGAGGGAAGAAAAGATAATACAGATTTTCCGTTTGAAGCTTTATTTACAAGTATAGTTTGTGCTTATGGCGGCTACTCTTGTGAAAAACTGTTCTTTGATATGGACGGTTCAAGCGGAATTAGTCAAGATTTGGCACAAGCAACATCTGCGGCCAAAAACGGTATTGAATACTGTGGTTTCGGATATAATACAGGAAAAATTTCTAACGCAGCTGAAATAAAATCAGGTAAATATTTTGAAAATGTTTACAAAGATATGGAAGTTATTCTTAAGAATGCCCAAGCCGTATCTGATTTAATTACCGATACATACAAAGGTTTCAACGAATGGTTCACGGATAAGTATTCAAAACTAATCGGCACTGATGATTGTATGATAGATGGTGATGATTTTAGAGCCGCACTTGCATTATGGAAGACTTCACAACCTGAAAGCAAAAAAGAAGATTTTGAAATTTTGAGCGAAATGGTTATGGATATCATCAAATCTACTAAAAAAGGTAAAATATACGGAAAAATAAAATAGGGTGAATATCCACCCTATTTTGTCATAACTATTCGGTTCTCTCTCCAAGTTCTTTATCCATAAGGAATAAGGAAGTTTTGTCGTCACCAAAAATTTCAAGACGTTTAATGATATCTTTAACGGTCTGTTCTTCTTGAATTTGTTCCGTTATAAACCAGTCAATAAATGCTAAAGTTGTTCTATCGCATTCTTCTTCGGCTGTTTTTGCGATTTTCATAACAGATGCCGTAATGCATTTTTCGTGGTCATAAATATGATTGAAAATCGAGGTTATTCCGTTAAACTCAAATTCAGGCGTTTTAATTTGTTTCAATGTAACAAAACTGTTTCTTTCTATTAAATAATCAAACAACTTTAAACCGTGTTCGACTTCTTCTTTTGCTTGATGTTTTGTCCAAGATGCGAACCCAAAAAGTCCGAGTTCCCTAAGGTATGCTGACATCGAAAGATACAAATACCCTGAATAAAATTCTTTGTTAATTTGTTCGTTAATAATACTGTTAATTGCGTCACTAATCATTTTTATCTTCTCCCCACAAACCGTGTATATTACAAAACTCAATTGCTTCAATATTTTCGCTGGTATAGCTTACATCAATTTCAGGCGTTTCCTCCGGATGAAGATATTTGATGTGAACTTCTTTATTGTCTTTATCCAAAACTTCTATAAACTGAATATAGTGTTCCAATTGCATTGGGTGGCTTATCACCTGAACAAATTTTTTGTTATCTCTAAACTCGATTTTAGGTGCGTGTTTTTCTCCAATTTCGGTTTTATCGTGTTGCGGAACTTGCAATTTCATAGGTTGACCGCAACAAACAAGCTCACCTGCGCCGTTTAGAATAACTTGCACAAGATTCCCGCAGACTTCACATTTGTATAGTTGTAATTTTTCGGTAGACATGATTTATCCTTTCTTTCGATACGCCTTCGTTTTTGGAAGGATTGGGTTATAAATGGAAAATTGAAAATGGAAAATGGATAATTGTATTAAAATTTTTGTAAGTTAATACGTTCAATATTTAACTGATTATATTTTTAGTAATACTTAAAATAACTTTCCATTTTCAATTTTCCACTTTCCATTCAATAGAAAGTAGTTGTATAGCTCGGCATTGCCTCGCGTTATATTATTTTATCCGTTTAACGCTTATTAACATTGTCCAAGTCGGCAATTTGTGCTACTATCCTTTATATGGATAACTTTTTTTCAACAAATACGCAGGCTTTTAATAACAAGCCACAAGACAATTCGCTAAACACGCAGTACGATAATCTAAAAGACAATTACGAACAAATATTTGTTGAAGCTGCGGAAATTATAAGGCGTGAAGTAAACCAATTTAAGCCTGAAAATCCCTGTGAAAAATGCACGGATAAGGATTGCAAAATCGAAAAGAAAGATATTTTCACTCCTTATCCGATGAATTGCGAATACAGAGATTGGCAGCTTAAGATTTTGACGTTTTTATCAGGCGATTATAAACAAAAACTCAAAGCCATTTATAAAAACATGATGGAGAAAAAAAATAATTACTCCTGCAACAAGTGCGCAGCTTGCTGCAAACTTGCAACAAGTGAATATTCTTATGCTCAGCTTAAACAAAGAGCTATGCGCGGTGATAAATTTTCGCAAGATTTTGTATCCGTTTTTGTACCTTATGAAACCGAAGAAGATGCAAAAAAAGCTAATCCTGAATATTTTGAACTTTTAAACAAAGTGGTTGAGGATGAAAAAGTTTATTACTATTATTGTCCAAAACTTTCCGGAAATCTTTGTTCCGATTACGAAAACAGACCTGATATTTGCAAAGATTTTCCGCACAATCCGCTTAAACTTTTGCCGTCAGAGTGTTCTTATAACGCTTGGAAAAACGAGATTGCGCATGAAGCAATGCTTTTAAAGGCAAAAGTTGATATTATAGAATTTTATAAGGAAAAACTACAATAATGATATTAGCAGGCATGAAACTTGAAGAGCTTGAAAGTTTGATGGCAGAAATGAATGCAACAAAATTTCGAGCAAAACAAATACACAATTGGATTTATTCTAAATCGGTTTCAACGATTGACGAGATGACAAATCTGTCTAAAGATTTTAGAGAAGAATTGAAAAAAATTGCAACCGTAACCGATACAAAAATTAAAATTAAACAGGTAAGCAAAGACGGAACTATCAAATATTTGGTTGAATATCCTGACGGAGAATGCGTGGAAACAGTTTTGATGCGATTTGATAATCGTGCAAATTTAACTGCTTGCGTAAGTTCACAAGTCGGATGCGCCGTTAACTGTTCATTCTGCGCAACAGGAAAAGGCGGATTTAAACGTAATTTGACTTATAAAGAAATCATTGAGCAGGTTTTAACTATTCAGCGCGATACGGGTTTAAAAGTTACAAACATTGTATTTATGGGACAAGGTGAACCGCTTTTGAACCTTGATAACGTATTAAAAGCGTTAGAAATTTTTAATGACGATTTTCAAATCGGTGCAAGAAGAATTACAATTTCTACAAGCGGTATTATTCCGGGGATAAATCGTTTAGCAGATTTGAGTCTGCAATCTACGTTGGCGATTTCTCTGCACGCTCCAACGCATGATTTGAGAAAAGATATTATGCCGATTGAAAACCGTTATCCGCTTTCTGAACTCAAGAAAGCACTTTTGAATTATGTTGAAAAGACAGGACGCAGAATTACTATTGAGTATATTTTGATACACAAATTCAATGATACTCAGCCTGTTGCAAAAGAATTGGCACATTTCTTAAAGGATTTGAAATGCAATGTGAACTTGATTCCTTATAATTCGGTAATTGAAAACGATTACAAAAAGCCATCAAATGGTGACATTATGAAGTTTAAGTATTTGCTTGAGCATTCGGGCAAAAAGGTTACGGTAAGACTGGAACGTGGAGCGGATATTGATGCTGCTTGCGGTCAGTTGAGAGGAAAACAGAAATAAAACACAAGTAGTCATTCCCTCTCCCTCGGAGAGGATGTAAAAAAGAACAGGACAACATGAACAACATTTTTCAAAAAAACATAAACGCACTTGCGCAAAAAAACGAAGCACTTGCTCGTGAACTTCTGACATACATTCCGACTGACGTTCCCGAACTTAAACGAGAAAACGGAGCATACAATCTGTTTTATAAAAATCAATACTTGCATAATCCTGCAAATCCGCTCGGAGAAGCTCAAGAAATTTTTGCGATGGCAGACAATTCACCTGTTGCAATTCACTTGGTTTACGGACTCGGACTCGGATACTTATTTCAAATTACATCTTTAAATTCTCAAGGCACGGTTATGTTGTATGAGCCTGATTTAAACATAATGAGAATAGTTTTTAATCTTGTAGATTTTTCAAATGATATTCTTAAGAAAAACGTATACGTAACGAACAATTTGGAACAATTGAGCGAGTATATTTACCAAAAATCAAATACTAAAAACTCTCCGCTTTTGCTTTCTACAACAAGCTATCGTGAATTAAACCGAGAAAATTTTGCAACACTGGTAAATGAGCTTCAACAAATGATTGGTCGATTTGGTTTGGATTTAAAATATACAAAAGAACGTTTTTGGGGATTAACAAAAAATCTGATTAAAAATTTGCCAAATCTTATTCATGAAACACCGATTGCGGAATTTCAGAACCGATTTGCAGGTCAAACTGCAGTTGTAGTTTCAGCAGGCCCAAGCTTGGACAGGAATATTGAAACAATAAAAAAATATCGTGAAAATATCGTTTTAATTGTTGTCGGGACAGCAATTAAAACCCTTTACAAGCACGGTATTAAACCTGATATTTTGTGCTTAATTGAGGCTTACGATTCTTCTAAACAAATTCAAGGCTTAGATTTATCAGACGTTTATTTTATAACGGAACCGACCGCAAATAACAGTTTGCGCCAATTTGAATTCAAAGGTACGTTTTCACATATTGCAAATAATTTGCCGATAAATGATTGGTGGAGCAAATTGACGAATATTGATATCCGTGAATACTCTTCAAAAGGTACTGTTTCTTATACGGCTTTAAATTGCGCACGAATTTTAGGCTGCTCAAAAATAATAATTGTCGGTCAAGATTTGGCGTACGTTGAAGGTCAGTGTTACAGTAAAGATTCGGCTTACAAGGATTTGGTTTGCAAATATAATAACGAAACTAAAAAATGGGAAATTACGGCAAAAGATTTTGAAAACTTCTGCAATTCTTTGAGTAATTCTCCAAACGAAGAAGTAAGAATTAAAACTGCTCAAAAGCGACTGGAAAATCTTAATGCGTCATTGTATTACGTAAAAGGTATAAACGGCGATATGATACCGACTGAATCGGTTTATGCAACTTTTATCAAGCCTTTGACCGAATTCACACAAACTTTTAATGATAGAAAATACATAAACGCGTCATTAATTGGTGCGCAAATTGACGGTTTTGAGAATATGCCGTTAGAAGAAGCTTTGAAAGACAGTCAAATGATTGAAAACAGAGAATTTGAAAACAAGTTTCAATATGATATTCCTACAATAATTGAACGCTTAAGAGCCGTAAAAGACGGATTGAAAACTGCTATCGACAAATTGCAGGAAGGCCAAAGGCTAACCAAATCGTTACATAATGATTTGGTTAGAGCAAGAAACATTAGTCCTGAAATTTTAAAGCTTTTGAAAAAGATTTCTGTAAACTATTTAGATTTGAGTACAAATTTTGCAAATCAAAATCCGCTGTTTGATTTTATTACAACAAGCGAAAGGATAGATTTGGATTATGAAATGAAAATGATGCGCGAATTTACGTTTGACACCGTTAATAATATAAACGAAAAGCATAGCAAGTATTATACAAACGCACAAAAAAGAGTCGAATATATTAACAAAATGCTTGAAACTGCACTAGAGGAAATAAAATGAAGGTATTAATTCAAAGAGTAAAAGAAGCATCAGTTACTATTGATAATAAGTTGTTTTCATCAATTAATAAGGGTCTCTTAGCCCTTGTTGGGATTGAAAAAGGTGACGATTTAACTAATATTCAAAAAATGGCAAAAAAGCTTGTAAATTTGAGAATTTTTGCGGATAAAAACGATAAAATGAACCTTTCTTTATTGGATATCAAAGGCGAAATGCTCATCGTATCACAATTTACACTTTGCGGTGACTGCAAAAAAGGTACGCACCCGAGCTTTGATAAATCGGCACCGCCTGCTGTTGCAAACGAACTTTATGAAGCTTTTATAAAAGAAGTCGCTTCATACGGAATCAAGTACAGCACAGGTCAATTTGGCGCTATGATGGATGTTGCACTAATAAACGACGGGCCTGTTACATTTATGTTGGAAAACTGATTATTCCACGTCAATAAACTTATGTACTTGCGGAATCAGGCGCGTACGTTTGTGTTTTTGTAAACATTTATCTAAAATTTCTTGCATAAATTCAGACTTTACAGAAGGTGTTTTCCCAACCATCATCGGTTGCAAAACAAGTTCTATATTGTGTTTTTTAGCCAATTCACAAATGTTTTCAATTTCATCATCAGAAATTTTAGAATCAAAAACAACCTTTGCATACAAGTTTTTTTTGTTTGCTATTTCGAAAAACTTGTCGTGAATATCCCATTGAGCCGGCATGCCGGTTGCACTCGGAAGTTTTATATCCGCTGAAACATATTCTATATAATCAATAACACTTTTTAATTGCTCAAATAACGTTGCATTTGTTTCCAAATAAATCGGAAGTGGTGAAACTTGAGCAAATTCTTTTATAAAATCTGTATGCAAGAGAGGTTCTCCGCCTGTTAATGATATTGAATGACATTCAGAATGTGTTTTTACATATTCTAAAAGTTCGGATATTGTATATTCTTTTGCATCTTTTGCATCAAAATCAGTATCGCAATATTTGCATTTTAAATTACATCCGCAAAGACGCATGAAGATTTGTTTATAGCCTACAAGAGGACCCTCGCCCTGAATTGACGCAAATAGTTCTTTTAGTTTTATTGATGACATGTTGTTACCTATTCTTTTGTTTTACATAGACACCTCACCCTAGCCCTCTCCTTTTTTTACTTTACTTCCACATTGACTTAGAAATTACAAGTGTAAAGTTAAGACTCTTGGAGAGGGAATAACCAAAAGTCGTTCAACTATTAGTTATCAAGTCGTGGTCATTCCCTCTCCTTACAGGAGAGGGTTAGGATGAGGTGCCTATCACTCTTTTCCATTAACTCTAACGCACCGTACTTGTAGAAATTTCTGCCAATCTTTTGTACAAGCTGATTTCTTCGTTTGACAAATTTTTAGGAATCTGAATTTCTACAGTAACTATCATATCACCAACTTTGTTATTTTGCTCTATTCCACAACCTGAAAGTCTGATTTTTTGTCCGTTTCTTGTATTAGGAGCAATCTTTAATGACACATTACCTGTTAATGTAGGCATCACAATATTTGCACCCAATACTGCTTCAAACGGAGTTATAGGAACTGTTTTAAGGATATTCAAACCTTCTGTTTTATATCCTTTCGGTTCTCTTATATGAACTGTCAAATACAAATCACCATTTGCTCCGCCGTTAATCCCTTTTTCACCTTCCCCTGCCAATCTGATTTTTGATTTATCGCTGATTCCTGCTGGAATTCTTACGTTAAATCTTTTGTAAGTTGAAGTTTCGCCTTTTCCTTTACAGAAAGGACATTCTGAACCGTTCACAAATTTTCTGCCATGACATTTTGGGCAAAGATTTGTTTGAAGCATGTTGATAACTTTTGTTGTGCCGCCTAATGCTTCAAATATTGAGATTTCAATATCGGAATAAATGTCTTTACCCTTTTTTACTGTCGCTTTTTCTTGTTTTTGAGCCTTGAAGAAAAAATCTTCCCAACTGAATTTAAAACTATCTTTTGTATGATAGGTTTGTTTTGAAGTTGTTTTTTCTTCTCTCTTTTCTTTTTGGTAAGTTTCTTTGTTTGCTCCACCGTTTGTTCCCTTATTTGCACCGCTATTTACCCCATTTGCCCCCGCACCCATGCCTGAGTAGCTATAGAATCTTCTTGCTTTATCATAATCGGCTTTTTTTAATTCGTTTGAAAGTGTTTCATAAGCTTCGTTAATATCTTTAAAATTTGCAATAACATCATCAGAATTACCTGCAACATCAGGGTGCAATTTTCTTGCAAGTCTTCTGTATGCTGATTTGATTTCTTCTTGAGTTGAGTTTTCAGAAATATGTAAAATTTTATAATAATCTTTAGTCATACTAGAGATTTAATGATTGTAAAAAAAAAGTCAACATATTTTTAGGTAGTATATTAGCACTAATAAAAAATCTGTCGCTTGGGCATACCTGTTCAACAACACCTTTATAATAAATTATTGAAAAAACAATATATAGATGATACTATTTAGACATGTTGAAAAAGTGTTTATTAATTTTAATATCAATGGTATTTTTGCCCGTTTTTGCAGGAGAAGTTGAAAATGCAATCAATAAAGGCAATAATGTATTTTTGTATCTTTACACACCTGATTGCAGTTATTGCCAAAAGTTTTCACCAAGATATGACAAGCTTACCAAAATGTATGACGGACAATACAACTTTTTCAAAATTAATATAAACACTGCTTACGGACGGGATTTGCTGATTAAATATCGTGGAATGTACGTTCCTTATGTATTATTACTGAACCGTAAAAAGGGTGTACAAGTAAATCCTGATTGTCTAATGGACAGTGCTTGCATAGAAAAGAATATGAAATATTTTAGAGGATAAGGAGTTTTTATGAAGGGAATTGTATTAGCAGGAGGAGCAGGGACAAGATTATATCCTGCATCACAGCCTATTTCAAAAATTTTATTACCAATTTATGATAAACCGATGATTTATTATCCGCTATCAACTTTGATGTTAGCGGGTATTAAAGATATTTTAATCATTACAAACGAACTTGATTACGATAACTTTATCAAACTTTTGGGTGACGGTTCTCAATTTGGTTTGAACTTACACTACAAAATACAATATGTTCAAAGAGGTATTGCGGATGCATTTTTAATTGCAGAAGATTTTATTGCAGGGGATGATGTAGCTTTAATATTGGGTGACAATATTTTCCACGGTCACGGCTTCTCTACTATAATGAAAAATGCTCTAAAAAAACACGCAGGTGCAACGGTTTTCGGATACACGGTAAAAGACCCTGAAAGATTCGGCGTTGTTGAATTTGATGAAAATCAAAAAGCAATTTCTTTGGAAGAAAAACCTGAACATCCAAAATCAAATTATGCGGTAACAGGTTTATATTTCTACGACAACAGAGTTTGTGATTTTGCAAAACAGCTTAAACCATCTGCTAGAGGCGAATTAGAAATTACGGATTTAAATAAAATGTACTTGGAACGCGGAGAATTGAATGTAGAAATTCTTGGACGCGGTTTTGCTTGGCTTGATACAGGTACGCATGATTCAATGCTTCAAGCTAGTTTATTCGTACAAACTATGGAATTGAATAAGGGCGTTAAAATTTCTTGCTTGGAAGAAATTGCTTTTAATCAAGGATTCATAACAAAAGACGAATTGCTTAAAAAGATTGAAAAATACGGTACAAAGAACGATTATTATAACTACGTTCGTACGGTAATTGAACATCCGACACCGGCATTTGTCTGATATACCCTTCACCCCTGCCCCTCTTCAACAAGGGGCAAGAGGGAAAATATTAAATATTTAGTCTAAAGAGTTGTAAAGAAGTAATTACAACCGCTTGAAATTTGAAAAGGGTTGTTATAACATAATCATGTATTACAAATATGCTATAAAGGTGGTGAAAATATAAATGGCAGAAGTTAAAGTTGGCGAAAACGAAAGTATCGAAAGCGCTTTAAGAAGATTCAAAAAGAAAATTCAAAAAGCTGGTATCTTATCAGAAGTAAAAAAACGCGAAAGATATGAAAAGCCAAGCGTAAAGAGAAAACGCAAATCTGAAGCAGCTCGCAAACGCAAGGTATAAATAAATTTTAAGGACTGTCAATTGACAGTCCTTTTTTCATCTTACATTAACAAATTTATACTCGCACCATCATCTATTTCTTTCACAAGCAAATACAACTTTTGCTCATTTTGCAAATTTGACATTAAATAAACTTCTTTACTCCATGGCAAGAAAATCGCACCAAATCCGACTTTATAGAAATATGCTTTTTGACGAATTTGCTTAGCTAAATTGATTTTGTCACTTAATGTATTATTACAATAAAAAGTTCTACGTCCCAGACAATAATAACCTTTGTCTTCAAGTTGTCTTGCGATATTTTTAGTTCTTTCGTAGTTATTTGATGATAATTTTATACCTTTAAAAGAATTCTCATTGATTGGGTTTACCTGCATTTACACATATCTCCTGATTGATAGTCGTTATTCTATTACAACATTTTTATATAAGCAAGAAAAAGTCAATGTGATACTTTACTTTTATTCATATTTGTAGTAATTTTTAGGGTATAAATCAATATAAAATATTATATAGAATAGGGAGTAAACGAGGCGAAAAGAGAGCCAAACAAGCACTTGTTATTCGAAGAATTTACTCCAAATATTAGAAAAGGAGAACTCACATGAGTGAAAGAAAATTAGTTGGAACAGGCGAAATGTTCAAAAAAGCATTAGCTGGCGGTTACGCTATCGGTGCTTACAACGTTAACAACATGGAAATTTTACAAGGTATTGCAGAAGCTGCAGAAGAAACAAGATCACCAATCATTCTTCAAGTTTCAGCTGGTGCTAGAAAATATGCTAACCAAACTTACCTTATTAAATTAGTAGAAGCTGCTTTAGCTACAACAACAGTACCTATCGCTCTTCACCTTGACCACGGTGCAGATTTCGAAATTTGTAAAGCTTGTATCGATGGCGGTTTCTCTTCAGTTATGATCGACGGTTCTAGATTCCCATTCGATGAAAACGTTGCTCTTACTAAGAAAGTTGTTGAATACGCTCACGAAAGAGGTGTTTCAGTTGAAGCTGAACTTGGTAAACTTGCCGGTGTTGAAGATGACGTTAACGTTGATGCTAAAGACGCTAAATACACTAACGTTCACGAAGCTGTTGAATTCGTTAAACAAACCGGTTGCGATTCTCTTGCTATCGCTATCGGTACTTCTCACGGTGCTTACAAATTCAAAGGTGAAGCTAAATTAGACTTCGACAGACTTAAAGAAATTAAAGATGCTCTTAAAGAAGCTGGTTTCGGTGATTACCCAATCGTTCTTCACGGTTCATCTTCAGTTCCTGCTGAATTCGTTGCTAAATGTAACAAATACGGCGGTAACCTACCAGACGCTCAAGGTGTTCCAGAAGATATGCTTAACTACGCTTCTAAACACGGTGTAGCTAAAATCAACATCGATACAGACTTGAGATTGGCTATGACTTCAACTATCAGAGAATTCTTCGTTGAACATCCTGAAAAATTCGACCCACGTGAATACATGGGACCTGGTAGAACAGCAGTTAAAGAAATGGTTATGCACAAAATGCGTGACGTTCTTGGAACAGCTGGTCACGCTGACGACTAGTGTGCTACGGTGCTACGCACGTAGACATTTGGTCGGTTGACAATGGTCAATATTACTGATTTGTTTTAAAGACTACAAGTCAACCTCTATTGTGGGTCTACAAGTTTGGTGTGGTGTTCAAGTTACGCACGTAGACACACGGTCGGTTGACAGAAGTAAAACTACAAAAGTAAAAAATATGTCGAGAAATTAATTAATTTTTCGGCATATTTTTTTAAACTTACTCTTGCAAAACTTCAATGTTTATAATATTATATTCTTACGGCGACATGGCCAAGTGGTAAGGCAGAAGCCTGCAAAGCTTTTACCCCCAGTTCGAATCTGGGTGTCGCCTTTTTTATTTATTAAGCAAATCAATAGAGTTGTATGGAAAATATAGAGTTAAAACGCTTTTGGGAGCAAATTAAGGAAGAATTAATAAGTACTTTACCCGAAAATGCTCACCCTTGGATTTATCCGCTTGAAGTTTCAGGCTATGATAAAG
Source organism: uncultured Vampirovibrio sp. (assembly GCA_964651125.1). Lineage (GTDB taxonomy): Bacteria > Cyanobacteriota > Vampirovibrionia > Gastranaerophilales > Gastranaerophilaceae > CAG-196. Next base: position 38,814 of record CAZYWC010000005.1, on the reverse strand, counting down.
GCGTTCTAACAGTCGTAACAGGTCAAATGATGGGACGCGACTTATTAAGGCGCAACCATTATGAACAAATGAATCAGGCTTTACAAAAAGTTTCAGGCGAAAAAAATGCAAGGTTTGTGATTATTTACGATGAAAATGCCGCAAAAACTCTAAAAAAAGAAACAGAAAAAATTCAAAAAAAGATTAGCGAAAAAAATCTTAAAGAGATGGCAATGGAAAACCTAAGCAACATGCAATCTTCTTCTAATCTTAATTTGAAATACAAATTTGAAAACTTTGTTGTTGGCGAAAACAACGAATTTGCGTACAAAGTAGCAAAAGCAGTTGCAGAAAATCCCGCAACAAAATACAATCCGTTATTTATTTACGGCAATTCTGGTTTAGGAAAAACTCACTTGATGCAAGCAATCGGGCATTACACAATATTCAACAATCCTAAATTGAGAGTGAAATACACAAAAACAGAAGATTACGTTAATGATTATATTTCCAATAGCCGTAAAACTAACAGCAACATTGAAAACATGTCAAAATTTAACCGCAAATATACAAATATTGACATAATTTTGATTGACGATATTCAATTCATTGAATCAAAAATGAAATCAATGGAAAATTTGCAATACACTTTTGACAGCCTCTACAACAAAGGCAAACAAATTGTTATCACTTCAGACAGAGTTCCAAAAGATATTCCAAAACTGACAGCAGCTTTATGTTCAAGATTTGAAATGGGCTTGATGTTGGAATTGACGCCGCCTGATTTGGAAACAAGATTTGAAATTATAAAAAAACTTGCAAATGACAATGATTTAGATTATGAAGAAAAAGCACTTCTTTATATTGCACAAAATTTCTCTAAAAACGTAAGAGAATTGGAAGGCGCGTTCACTAAAGTTTGTGCTTATGCCGAAATCACAGAGCAGCCGTTAACTTTAACTTTAGCAAAAGACATATTGAAGTGTAATTCTGCCGAAAACGAAATAAGTTTTGACAAAATCGCAAGAGTTACAGCAAGTTATTATGACGTAAATATTGACGACTTGAAAGGCACTGCAAGAGGTCAAAAAGTTGCGACAGCAAGGCATTTATCTATCTACATGTGCCGTGAAATCACAAACCAAAGTTTTGAAAATATTGCAGAATATTATAACAAAAAACATACAACAATTATGTATGCTTATGAAAAAGTAAAAAAAGATAAAGACACTAATAGAGAAATTGCAACTGCCATAAGGGAGATTAAGCAAGCATTAAAAGTAATATAGCCAACTTAACACTCGTTTTTATTTGGGATTTGTGATAAAAAATTATTAGAGTGAATGGGGAAATTGGAGCAAATATGCTTGATAATATAAAATACCTTGTGTGTCTAAAAACAATAGATAAACTTATTTCTGAAAATAATTTTGATTTGGCTTTAGAAAAGCTAAATTATCTTATTGCACAAGAATACAAGCTATCGGAAACATTCCTTAAGCGCGGCAGATTGTGCCATAAATTGTTGATGTTGGATGATGCGTATTCTGATTTTACATACATTATCACACATTGCGCCAAGAAAGAAAAAGCATACTATGAAAGACTTTCACTTAACTTTGAAATCGGAAATTTTTATGAAGCAATAAAAGATGCCGATAAAATTCTAACTTGGGATGAAGATAATTTTGAAGTTAAGCGAATAAAATTTTTATCACTTGTTTATTCTAACGAAGAAGATATCGCAAAGGATTTTATCCTTAATTTGTTTGAGTTTAATAAATATAAAACTATTCAATTTTTATTCAAAGAAGTTGCAATGGTTTTAGCTAACGATGAATTGTCAAAAGGATTAAAATTGTTAGGTTTAATTGATTTAATAGATAAAGATAATCCGATAAAATTGCTTAAAGAAGCGACAATATATGGCATGGCCAATCAAATTGACAAACAAAACGAGATTTTAAAGAAAATTGACTCTGTTTTTCCTAAGTATTTTATTTCGCATTTCAGATATACTGATATGTACAAAGAGAAAGACCTGATGGAAATTTGTTTTCTTTTAGAATTAAAAATATTTGATAAACAAAAACTTTTTGCATACCCGATGGCAATTTTAGAAGGTTATAAAAACCATATTGAAGGACATATTATTGATTCTAAAGAGTGCTTTGAACGCGCGATTGAAATTAATCCGAACAAGCCCGAAGCGTACGTTTTACTTGCGCAAACTCTGCAATTGATGTCAGGATATGACAATCCTGAATACAAAAATGATGCGGAAGAAAACTACAAAAAAGCTATGGAAATTTATCGTAAAGAAAATTTGAATGACAAAGCTGAAGAAATGCGCAAACAGCTAAAGCATTTGAATTCAAGTCTTGTTTTAAATTAAAAATTAATAACGGCGCGTCAAATGACGCGCCGTTATTTAATCTAAAACATTTTCAATATAACTGTCTTCCACGCCTTTATAATTTATTCTTGATGAAGTTATCGGTTGTCTGTAATCGTATTTATTGATTGAACGAGATTCTACAATTACTGACGGCGGAAGGATTGACCACTTGTAAAGCGCGGTTGACATACGTCTGAAGAATTTGTCCAACCATTCTATTTTTTGTTCTTTAGAAACTTCGTTGTGTTTTTCGTAAACAAATTCCGTTTCTAAAAGGTCATGGTAGCCTTCGTTTTTGTTTTCAACACGCCAAATGATTTCATCTAAGAATTCGTAAGGCATAAGCGCGTCTTCTGCAATTAGCGGTTTACCTGTCTTAGGGTCTATTGCAAGCTCTGCACCGGGTTTCTTTAGAATAATCGCTTCAGGAATCGCATTTTTTTCTTCACGGTTTGCGTTCATCCAACGGGCAAACGCAAATAATTTGGTTTTAGGCACATCCGCAATCGGAGCGAATCCGCCGGACATATCACCGTTAATCGTCGCATAACCCATATAAAGCTCTGATTTATCAGAGGTTGCAATCGGAATACAAGAGCCGAATTCGTTGCTGATTCCCCACAAAAACATTGCACGTGATCGCGCTTGAATATTATCAGGCGTGAACGAAGTCTTATAACGTCCGTCCCACTTAGATTCAACAGTTTTAAATAATTCGTTTAAGCATTCTGTGGTTGTATCAATCATTGGGCGGATTGTGGCTTCCGTGAAATTAATTCCCAAATTGTTCGCTAATTGTTGAGCGTCAGATTTGCTTTCTTTGCTCGTAATATGAGATGGCATAGAAACGCCAAAAACGTTTTCTTTACCGATAGCATCTGCTAAAAGTACTGCACAAACAGTTGAATCCAAACCGCCTGAAAGTCCTAAAACCGCGCGTTTAAAACCGCATTTTTTGAAATAATCTCTTATCCCTTGAACAATGGTTTTGTATGTTCTCTCTAAATCGGATTCGTATTCTAAAGTAAAGACTTTTTGTTCATTCAAAGATTTATCCAAACCTTTAGTCAGAGGATAAATTTTGCCGATTTTATCTTTCGGATTAACGATTAAAAACTGTTCTTCAAATGATTTTGCTCTTGCTAACAATTTACCGTCTGCATCAAAAACTCTGCTTGAGCCGTCAAAAGAGCTGTTATCAATTGCACCGACTTGGTTTACATATACAATCGGTGTTTTGTATTTTTTAGCAATAAATGAAAGCATATTGTGTTTCAATTGTTCTTTTTTAGCTCTTGTAGGAGAAGCCGAACAATTGATGAAAATTTCAGGATTTTCTTGTGCCAATTCATCAATCGGATCTTTATCATAAAGATTTTTTTCAAAAAATTCTTTATTGTTCCAACAGTCTTCACAAATTGAAATTCCGTATTTTTCAAAAATTTTACTGTTTTCTCTTATATTGTCTTTATCAAAAACTCCCAAAGTTTCTGTCGGTTGAACACCAACAACGGGAGATGGTTCAATATATCTGTAATCATTGAATTCTGAGTAATTAGGAAGTAGAGATTTTCTTACAATTCCCACGATTTTTCCGTCTTTTAAAATTGCAACAGAATTAAAGTATTTTTTACCTTCCGCGTCCTGTTTACGAGGTTCAACAAAACCTACAAGAGCCGTTGTTCCGACAGTAATTTTAGCCAAACCTTTCAGCCATTTAATATTTTCTTCAACAATAATCGGGTGTCTGTCGATTGTATCTTCAATCGGATAACCCATTAGAGCCAATTCAGGAAAAACGACCATATCCAAGCCGATTTTGCATGAGTATTTAATGTATTTTGCAATTTTTTTTGCATTATATTCTATGTTTCCGGCAATCGGGTTGATTTGCGCCATGCCAATATATCCGCCTGTTGAAACGATTTGTTTAACGCCCTCTATAACATTTCGCGGGATATCTTCGCCGTGTGAAAATCTTTTATCTGCTATTTCGGATAGTTCGTATAAGTTCATTTTTACCTCTCAAGTTATGTTTATTATAGCTTGAGAGAAATGGATTTGCAAAATTCAACCTATACACAACCACGGTTATTTGGTATAATAAATAATTATGAAGCGATATAAACGTAAAAAAGAATCTTTTTTTTCTAAGATAATAAATTGTGTTTTAACACTTCTCATTGCTTGTGCAATCGGCTCGCAAGTCTGCACTGCTGCTAACAACAATCTTAGAGTCGCACAAGTCAGCGATGCGCATTTTTCTTCGTTTGAAGAAAATACGTCTTACAAATTTTTGAAAAAATCACCTGATCTTCTGGATGATGTTATTTTTCAGATAAATACATCAGGGCCTTACGATTTTGTAATGTTTACGGGCGATTTGGTAAATAAGCCGAAAGTAAGCGAATTGGAAAAATTTATTTCGCATGCCAACAATCTTGTTTATCCTTGGTACGCAATAGACGGCAACCACGATATCAGCATTGACGGGTCACTTACAAAAAGAAAATTTTTAGAAACATTGGCTGCAAATAATGATAATATGCAGCAAGAAAATATTTATTACGCATTCACTCCGAAAAAAGGTTTCAGAGTAATTTGTTTGGATTCGATTATTGATTACAAATTAACATCAAACGGCGAAATCTCAAACGAAGAATTCATGTGGCTGACTCAAGAGTTGGAAAAGCATGCAAAAGACACGGTTATAGTTTGCTCGCACGTTCCGATTATTGAGCCGTTTTCCAGTCCAAATCACAAAATGCAAAACGAATATGAAGTCAGAAAACTTCTAAAAACTCATAAAAATCCTGTAATTGTTTTGCAAGGACATTATCACACTACAAAAATTATACAAGACGACAATATGTTGGTTGTAGCATGCCCATCATTGGTTACTTATCCGAATGCATTCAGAGTTATTAATATAAATTCGAATAAACAACGCACAATGGTTGATGTTTATTTGAAAGAAACAAATTTAAAAGACATACAATCACGCTCAAAACTCAGACTTATGGGTACTGAAAGATTGTATGGAGAAGAGAGCGACAGAAACGCAAGTTTTGAATTGAAAAATTATGGAGATTAAGAATGGACGAATTTAAAATAAAATTCAGAGGTGTTAGAGGCAGTTATCCCGTACCTGACAAGGATTTTTTGAAATACGGCGGAAACACATCTTGCGTGGAAGTTAGAGTAGGCGGACATTTAATTATTTTGGACGCAGGAACAGGTTTAATAAGTTTGGGTAACGAACTTATGCAAAAGTACATTGAATCAGGCACTACAATCACAGACAGAACACCTGTAAAATGTACAATTTTATTGAGCCACATTCACTTAGACCACATCCAAGGTTTTCCATTCTTCAGACCATGCCACTTGGCATCTACAAGAATGTATTTGATGGGCGGAGTAAATTACAACGAAACATTAGAAAGCGAACTTGCAAAACTTTTGTTCACAAAGTCATTCCCGCTTGATTTAGGCGACATTGCAGCAGATTTAAAAATTGTTGATTTGAACGAAACTAATTATATAATTTTTAAATCGGGCGAAATGCCGAAGGTTATAAGAGTTAACGACTTAAAAGAAGGCGATTATACGGATGAAGATGTTGTTATCACTTGTTATAAATCGTATGCTCACCCTCAAAACGGTGTATTTATCTATAAAATAGCTTACAAAGGTAAAACTCTTGTTTATGCAACGGATAAAGAAAGCTATCCTGGCGGTGATAAAAAGTTGGTTAAGTTTGCAAAAGGCTGTGACTTGCTTATCCACGATGCGCAATATTCAACAGAAGATTATTTGAGCATTTATGTACCAAAACAGGGTTATGGCCATTCAACTTTCGAAATGGCATTGGATTGTAAAGAACAAGTCGGTGCGAAAAAGCTTGTTTACTTCCATTATGACCCGGGTTATAATGACGAAAAATTAGATTTGTTGTCTGAAGAATACGCATCAGAAGATGCAATTATGGCTTACGAAGGATTAGAAATCGAATTATAATGAAAAAGTTTTTTTCAATATTTTTGTTGTTAATTATGTTTATTTGTTCAGGTTACAGAAAACCTTACAAATACACGATTGATGCAGGGAAAGACGCGTTTTATCACAACAATGTCGGAATAAATTACCTCAAAGACAGAATTTATTACGCGGCGATTCAGGAGTTTAAAATTGCAATTCAGCTAAGCCCGAACACGCAAGCGACTGCAATTTTTAAGAATAATTTAGGCGAAACTTACACTTTTATCGGCTATCCCGAAATAGCAAGAGTTTGTTTTGAAGACGCGATTAAACTGTATGGTTTGAATTTCAAGTATTATCAAAATTTGGCAGAATGTTACAAAACGCTTGGAATTACAAATACAAAGATGAAAGAGTTAGCTAATTCTAAAACTCCTTACGATAAAATTATGTTGGGACTTTTACAAATTCAGGCAGGACAAACAAGAAAAGGTGTAATAACTTTGGATGAATTATGCTCTTCAGAACCTGATTTGCTTATTACACCTGCAATCAGGCAGTATTTAAGAGAAGTTACCGCAAAGTTATAAATTACAATATTACTAATATAAGAATTTATTTTTTTGTTAACACTTGCCAAAATTTCTTTAAATCAATTGCTTTTGCATCTCCATAAATTTTTGCTATATTTTCAGTGAAAGCATGTTTGAATAAATGTATTGTATCCAAATATTTCAAATTATCTGCAATCTTCTCTGTATCTTTATCTTTTGAAATTGTTCCAATTACATTTTTAAACTCACTATCATTAATTGCCATATCTAAATATGCATTCATTACTGCAATATTCTTTTTAGCAGCATGACTTCTATCAACCCTATAAGCTCTGCATGACAATACTCTATCCACTTGAGCATCCTTCGCAGCCTTTGATGCTTTATTTAAGCCATACATAATTTCCCTTTTCCCTCTAAAAGAAACATTATTATCAATATCCATTTTTACCTCCAATATACAATATTAAAACTCATAAATATTTTTTTTGCTATTTGTACTAAAATAGTAATATATGGAGGAAGATTATGACAAAGGTTTTAACAATAGGCAGCGCTACAATGGATGTATTCGTTGAATGCGATGATGCTAATATCGTTTCAGTATGTTCAAAAAACAAGAATTCAGATTTTATGAGTTATCCTTACGGCTCAAAAATTGATATAACTACATTTTCATCAAATGTAGGTGGTGGCGGTGTTAACACAGCTTGCAATTTCGATAATTTAGGCTTTGATACTTCTGCTATCTTTAAAATCGGTAAAGACATTTATTCTGAAGGTATTTTGGATTCATTCAAACCTCGTGGAGTAAAATTGAATAATATTATCCAAAAAGAAGATACTTCAACAGGTTTTTCAATTATCTTGGTAAGTTTTCAAGGTGATAGAACTGTTTTGGCACATAGAGGCGCGAACGCTGAAATTAGAGATGACGAAATTAATTATGATGCAATCAAGGATGCTGATTTAATTTATGTTGCTCCTTTGAATGGTGAATCAAATAAAGTTCTTGAACCTATTGTTGAATACGCTCACCAACAAGGCACAAGAATCTGTTTTAATGCAGGTACAACAAGCATTAAGCGCGGGTTTGAACACATTAAAACAATTCTTAAATCAGCACACATCGTTGTTATGAATAAAGAAGAAGCAACCATGACTACAGGCATTCAGGTTAGACCTGATACTAAAACCGAAAAATTCTCACATGAACTTATTCATAGAGATGTTAAAAAAATGCTTACAACAATGAAAGTCATGGATTATCAAATCATTGTAATCACTGACGGCGGAAAGGGCGCTTATGCTTATGACGGACAAAAGTTCTATTTCTGCCCTGTATTCCCTTCCCCTGTTGTTTCAACTCTAGGTGCAGGAGATGCATTTGCTTCAACATTCTGTGGTGCGCTAGAAAGAACAAAACTAAATGTTGGTTTATCTTTGATGTACGCATCAGTAAACTCTTCTTGCGTGGTTTCAGAGTTCGGCGCAACAGAAGGTTTGGCTACATTTGAACAAATTGAAGCTAAATTGCAAGCAAATCCTGAATATACGTATTTGGAAGGCTAGGTTTTATTTTTCGATAATTTGAAAACAAAAGAGGTGCTTAAAACACCTCTTTTGTTTTGTTAATAAAACCCCTCTCCTGCCTTCGGCACTACTGTTTCTCAACAACCGCAAACCTCAATGAATAGGGAGGTCGCAGCTGTTAGTGAAGCTTTGCTGAGCCTTACAGATGCGGGTAGGTTTCTTCTGCAAATTCATCTTGTATTGTTCCCTACGGGCTAATACCCATCCCATCCTTCCCTAATCAGGGAAGGTGTATATGTGCTTATACCAATAACAAGAGAGGGTGTTATATCCTTTTTAAGCATTTTTCTTTTTCATATCTTGGAATTCATTAATCCCAACTTCCCAGCTGTCTTGGTATTTAAAATCTCTTGATGCAATTTCGTCTGGCAAACCGGCATGGTGAATTTTTGGTAAAAGTTCTTTTTCTGTCATTTCAATTGGAGCAGAAATATCATCATCAGAATCTTGGCAAATAAACACTCCTTCACCGTTCGAATTAACATGATGTCCCACAATTGTTATTTCATGTCCGGCTAAACGGTTATCATTATCAGGGTCAGACCAAGTATAACCGATAATTATATTATGTCCCATTTTCAATGTATCTAATAATTCTTTTTTGATAGTCGCAAAATCTTTTTCATAACCGCATAGACGTCCGTTTTCATCAACCTTTTGATAAGTTACTGACGTTGTATTTTTATCTTCTACAACTGATTCTACATAGGTCTTTTCAAAATCAATTAAACCGCCATCTTCTTGCGTCCATTCGTTTGGCGCACGTTTATCGGTCAATGAATTATAAGTCTGTTGAGAACCCAATTGCATAAGAGTAGATTGCATTAATACATCAATAATCGAACGCTCGCCTTTATCTCTGTTACCGTTTTGAATTCTTGCTCTAATTATTGCATTCTCATCTGGTTTTAACAAAATATCTGCGGTTTCAAAATTATTTATCTTATGTGGTGTTTTAAATGTTTTAAGAAGCCAAATTGCATCATTTGATTTCTTAGACAAATTATCCATTTGAATAGTTTTTACAACTTCGTTTTTAGGAGAAGTTAAACCTTCTACCATTCTGAAAAATTCCGCAGTATGTTTAGTAGCTAAATCAAACTCAATACTTGCTGCAGGACAAGTTCCGGTGTGCATATTATCTAATTCCCAACGAGTTTTTGCAATTTCATTAGGATCTTCCGATAAATTTGTAATCAAGCCTATTACTTGGCGTTTGTATTGGCTTGGAATATCTTCGCAAGTTTGAGTAATTACGTAAGGATTAGCCAAAATATCCAAACATTCTTTTAAAATTGTAACTTTATCCAACCCCGGATCACGTTCTTCTTTTATAATTTTATGCAAATTGTCCAGAACCGTACTTTTATCATTAGAATTATTTTTTAATAACTGTCCTGATTTAAGAGCAAATTCAAGTTTTTTTCTGTATGGAAGCTCCAATTCATTTGATAAATCTTCATATTTTTTACGTTCATCTTTATTAGCTAAAGAAGTCCTTATTGTGACAGCACTGGTATAAGCCTGTGCTTTAAATGCAGGAACTTGAGGTTTATCACTCTGAATTTGTGAAGCATTTGATGCTGCGCTTTTCTTTTTTACCGGCGCAGTATAATAAATGTTATTTAAATTTTGTAATTGCACACTATCCATACTTATATAAAAACAATTCATTAATGAAACTTGCCATTTTGTTAAGTTTTATTAATATGAACAACAAGAAAAAAATCTTGCAATCATTTTTTCAAGTGCTATTATCAATAAGGACTTAAATAAAATTAATTTAAGCAGAGTTTTTAAGAACATTAAAATTTTAGGATATAGATAGTCAAACACATTTAGCCGACATAGTTTCCGCGAGGGAATTTATGAAGTTTTGGTGTTCTAAAAAGAGAGAAAATAGGAGAAAAGGAAAAATGGAAGAAGAAAAGGTAATTTCCACACAAGACAGCTTAACTCCTAGTGCCACTGTTCACGAACTTAGTGACAGCGTTATGACAGGAAAAGCTGATTTTAGTAAAACTAAAATGTTTACATTAGCAATTGCAGCAGGTGCATTTATCGCATTTGGTGCTCAAGTATCATTAACAGTTATGACAGGCGACTCAATGATGGGTTGGGGCTTCACAAAACTTATCGGAGCTATGACATTCGCTACAGGTTTGATGATTGTTGCATTGACAGGTGCAGAATTGTTCACAGGTAACGTAATGATGACTTTCGCTGTTTTAGAAAAGAAAGTTAGCCTTCTTAAATTATTGAGAAGCTGGACAATCGTTTATATTGCAAACTTTGTAGGTTCAATCCTTGTTGCAGGTTTGATTTATGGTGCAGGTTTAGGACACAATGGCGGTGACGCAGTTGGTGTTTCTGCTATGCAAACTGCTTTCTCTAAAATCAATTTATCTTTTGGTGAAGCATTCTTCAGAGGTATTCTTTGTAACTGGTTGGTATGTTTAGCAATCTTCATGGCTTCTACTTCTAAACGTGTTATTGGTAAGATTTTTGCAATCTTCTTCCCAATCATGACATTCGTTGCTTCAGGTTATGAACACAGTGTTGCAAACATGTTCTTTATTCCAAACGGTATTTTGATGAAACACTTCCCATCAATCGTTGCTGCTTCAGGCATGACTCCTGATCAATTAGCAACTATGACTTGGAAAGGTTTCTTCTTACACAACCTACTTCCTGTTACTTGCGGTAACATTGTAGGTGCTTTCGTATTCGTTGTTCTATTATTCTGGACAGCTTACTTAAGAGAAGAACACAGACATCAACATTAGTTTAGTTTAGAAAGACCGATTCTCACTTGATGAGAATTGGTCTTTTTTTGTATAATATATAAGAATGTAGTTATGAAGAAAAAGATTTTACTGGCATTAATAGCAATTGTTTTGACCACACCGGCGTGGGCAAAAGTTAAGGAGCAAAATTTAGAAGAAGTTGTACTTGATGTTCCGCAAGAAGAAATGAATGTGGAAGAAGTACCTCAAGCAATTTCTATTACGGAAGAAAAAGCTCCTGTAGAAAAGACTTTAAAAGAAAAACTTCAGGATGTGTATCACTTAGAAGTTTATAAATATGATAAACCAACATATCTATTACAAGATGTTTTGACTCATAAATTTGATGAAGATTCTGTTTGGGATAGAACTCAATTATGGGCAGGTTATAACGGTGATATCGGACTTCAATTTAATGAAGGCAGTATGCACCATACTCATACAACAAACCACTATGACATCAATACGATTAACGTTGGTTATGATGGTTTCTTAAAGAATAATAATGGTGATTTTAGAATTATGTTTAACTTCGCGCCATTATCAGAAAGAAACTGGGTAGAAAACTTGTTCGCTGATGTGTACATCGCAACAAACAAGATTCCACACCACAGAATTTTAATCGGTAATTCTCGTCCGCCAGTTGGTTTAGAAGGTGCTTCCGGTCCGTTTGTTTTGCCATTCTTGGCTCGTGCACAAATTTCCAGAAACTTTGGTACTGTTCGTAAACTTGGTGCTAAAATTGCCGGAAATTACAGTTTGATGGATTATGACTTTGGTGTTTACAGCTCAGATACTTATTTTCAAGAATTCTTCCCTGGGGCAGAATTTATTGGTAGAGTAGACTTGAAACCACTTGGTAAAACTGACGGCAAATATGGTAAATTGCTTGTTGGCGGTAGCATGGACGCAGGTCATAGAGATAATAATTTCTGTGTAGTCGGTGCGCATGTTCAATATGAATACAAGAGATTTATGGCAAACTTTGAATGGGCACAAGCTAACGGATATAACGGTACAGCAGGTTATTCAACAGATAAGCACGCAAGTGGTTTTTATGCAACTGTTGCATATATGTTGACGAAAAAACTTCAAATCTTAGCGAGATATGATGAATTTGATCCAAACAGAGAAATTGCTAATAACAATAAACGCGAATATTCCGTTGGTTTGAACTACTTTGTAAAAGGACAAGGTTTGAAATTTATTCTGAACTATGTATTCTGCCAAAATGATGCAGCAAAAGATTCACACAGAATCATGTTAGGTACACAGCTTTTAATATAGTACTCATATAGGTTTCGTTACAAACTGTTACACATCATGTTTACATTAATGCCATGTTGAGTGTACAATTATATAAGGAGGCTTTATAAATTTGAGTAAAGGCTACGAAAATTTTAATAACTCAGAAACATCTTTCAGAAAATCCACACTAATCCAAGAACGCATTGGGCTTGTTTCTACCCACATGTACAAACAATTCTTGGACTATCAGCATGCGACTTTGAATACTGCTGAAATTTTCGTAGAAATGATTGATAACCTAAAAGCCATTGCTGATTCTTTAAAACAATCTTTTGCTGCAAGAGGGATTACTACTGAAAATATTTATGTAGACTATGACAAAGATAAGACTGTTGCGGTAATAAACATCCTTTGGCATACAATTAGCCTTACGACAAGATGTAATTATGAACCTCAGGCATTGTTTAGAGAAAGCGCTCCACCTATGTTTTCCGGTCGTATCATGGCAATTAACGGAAACTATAACGAGTTAATGGAAGGTATAACTTCAAGAAATCAGATGATGGAAGTACTTTTAGATAAAGAAGTTGCATCACTGTTTGTACCTGCCGATAAAACACAAAATTCTATTTTTAAAATCAGACATTTATCCAATAGAGAATTTTTCTTGAATAACACGGATTCATCAAGAGAATTTGTGTTAAAAGTAGTTGAAACAATTTGCGGCGGCGGTTTGTATCACGAAGAAGGTTCAAGAAAAAGTTTTAATATCTAAGCTTCATTACTTATATAGTTATAATACTTTACAAAACTTAATAAAAAGTCAATTTTTTAAAGTATTTAAACTTTATATATATAAGAGGATAGAACTATGTCATTAGTAACAAACAATTCTGAACAAGCTAAAGTTTGGGTTAACGGTCAATATCTACCGGCAACCAAAGCTTCTAATGGCGAATGGTTTGTAGAAATTGACGGTAAAAAAGTTAAGGTTGATAAAAACGATTTGTTTGGTGTAAACAGCAACTTAACAGAACATCCTCAAAGACTTGTTAATTATTATGATAAATTAATTGATGAAAATAATGAAAAAATAGATTACTTAAAGGCAAAGGGCGAAGCTTTAAAGGCGCAAATTAAAGGCGTGCAGAAACAATATTACGGTTTGTTGAGTAAATTTGGTGTTAATAAGTATTCTGAAATTGATGATGAAGCACAAAAAGCCGAAGCAAAGAAATTTTATTCTGATTTATCAGATTTAAGAATGGCAAAAACTGCAAATTCAAATCGTGAATATTCTGCATACATGACAGCTTTTGACTATGCTTTAGAAAAAGGCGATTGGGAAAATCAATTGAATTTGGCTGAACATGTTCAAAATTCTATTTGGAGTTAGACTTATTTCAAAAATTTACTCTTTCTTTTTCAATAACAAGAGGTTTCTTTTCTGCAAATCTGCAAAGCATAATCAAATATTCGCCAATCATTCCAACGCTTAGAATTTGTATAAACATCAAAAGATACAAAGAAAGCATTTTTTTAGGAATAATAAAATTCATATAACCAACATAACAAATAAGGCTTAAAACAACTAATATTAACGTTATGAGCGTACCAAAGAAACCAATCATTGTAATAAAGTGAATCGGAACTTTTGTTGTACGTGTAAGCCCCAGCATGCCATTATCCCATAGGGTAAATAAATTTTGCTTATCTACTCCGTTTTTTCTTTCAGGCTGATCGAAATCAATAATCTTCATTCTATAGCCCAAATCTAAAACAGCGCCTCTAAAATACGGATACGGGTCTTCAACTTCCTTAATTTTTTCGATAACTTTCTTATCGTAAAGTCCAAAACCTTTGTAATTACGCACAAGTTTTGTACCTTCATCTTTTAAAACATCCAGTGCGTAATAATAGAATTTTCTCATAACATCCAAAAATCTGAACTTTTGGCTGTCATATTTACGAGCAATTACAACTTCGCAGCCTTTTTCCCAGTTTTCAATAAAATCATAAATAAGTTCAGGCGGATCTTGCAAATCTGATGCCAAATAAATTATTGCATCACCTGTAGCCTGACAAATCGCATAATATGGTGATTTGATATTACCAAAATTTCTCGAATTTAGAATCAATTTCACATTTTTGTCTTCACTTGCAATCTTGCGTAACTCATCTTGAGTAAAATCCGTAGACGCGTTATCAATGAAAATAATTTCAAAATTGTATCTGGAATTCAATTTATTAATAATATCTTTAAGCTTTTTATAAAGCAGAGAAATATTATCTTCTTCATTAAAACATGATGTTACAATACTAATCTTTTTCATAGACACATATTAGCATAGATTTGAAAAAAGCAAAAGATGTAATTTGTTAACCTCTATAAGCAACCAAAATTCCACCCGGAACTTCTAAGATTTCATATTGAAACTCATCATCCGCATCAACCGCTTCTATAAAATCTTGAACCTTTGCCGCATGCGAAATTATATTATCCGCAACAATCAAAGCCTTTGGAGTCAAATGCGGTTTAATCATCTCAAAATACTTAACATATTCTCTTTTACAAGCATCTATAAACACAAAGTCGAATTTATCGTTCTCATCAAAGGAAGCCAACACTTCACACGCAGAACCTTGGATTGGTCTAACCACATCATCTACTCCGCAAATTCTGAAGTTTTCTTTTGCGATACTTTGGCGTTTTTCATAAAATTCAATAGTTGTAAGTTTTCCGCCTGTTTGTTTTAGAGCTTTTGCAAGCCAAATTCCTGAATATCCGTTCGAAGTTCCAATTTCCAATGCGTTTTGAATATTCATCATTTTGATAAAACTATTCATCAAAACACCTGTTTTTCTAGGTACATTCCAAAAATCTTTTTGTGTTCTTTCTAATTCAGCCAAAACGCCGGCTGTAACTTCGTCCATTACTATATCCATATTTCGCCTCTAATCAAATAAATTAACTTTGTTTGTAATAACTACATCCTTAATCGGAACATTTAAAGCATAAGTCTTTAGAACTCTTCCTTTAGCCAAATCAAAAATTGTGTATTTATTACTTTTTAAATCCGTAATAACCGCCAAATTGGTATTGTCAATTCTGTGGAAACCTGATGAGAAACCGTCTGTTCCGATTGCAATATTACCCGTTGTCGTATCATTATCGGTATTCAATTTTTGAATAACATTGTTTTGCGCACCCAAAACGTATAAAGTCTTGCCTTCCAACAGCATTGATAGCGGTTTATTTACGGTTGTAAATTCGTTAATCAAGCCTAATGTCGAATAATCAATAACCGCAACTCTGCTTTTAGTTCTGCTTGCCAAGAACAACTTATTATTTGCGAAAACTAAATCAGAAACATTCGGGAATTGACCGATATCTTTCAGTTCATAATCTTTCTTAAGCTCAATTGCCCAAATTTCGTTTTTCAATTTATCTACATAAAATAATTTGTCTTCAAACAACCTTAGTTTTTCGCAATATCCGTTGATTTTGATTTTTTGAGTCAAAGACATTGTGTTTAAATCAATTACGAAAATTGTTGACGCAATCGGAGAAGTAACATAAGCCTTTTTATTTGCTTCGTCAATCAAGATTTCTTCAGGATTAGACGACAAGTTAACTTGTTTAATAAATCTTGAATCCGCAATAGAAATAATATCAACAAAAGGTCTGTCATAAGTTGTTACAAGCAAAAATTTGCCGTTATTTACAGGCTTAATATCAATCGGAATTGATTTTTGAGCCAAAGAATAACTTGGAACAGCCCTTGCCGGTTCTACAACCTGAATATTTTTAGAATAGTTAGTAGTAACAAAAAGAACTTTATCTTTAAGTTGAGAGATAAGTGTTTGTGCTATTTCAGGTTCTGTTTCTGACAAAAAGTCTTCATAAGAATCTTTGTTTTCAACCTTAATTACGTCTTCATTTTTTGTATCAATTTTAAGGTTACCGATAATGCCTTTGATGTTTTCAGGAATAATCAAACCGCTAGGAACAAGCATATCTTGAGGCAATAGACCTGTTCTGACTTGAAGCGGAGGATTAACCATGTGCAGAACGGTTCTATGACCTTCGCCATCAGATAAAACCTTCATAAGGACAAAGTCGTTATTGAAAATTATTACGTCAGGTTCTTGTTTTAAGTCCTGATTGGCAGGATAAGTTTCTTTTATTTTAAGAGTCTTTATATCAGAGAATAAAGACGGGTACAACGGCAAATAAACAGTATTATCAGGCAAAATAATTACGCCGTCAAAACGAATATCTGTCTGCGGAATTTTTGACATTATATAATCTTTTACTTCAGTAGGAATTTTTGCAGCAAATACGTTTGTACAACCTATTAAAAGAACTCCCAATATTAACAATAACTTCCGCATCTAAATCTCTCCAATTGTCCCTCTTTTAGATTTTACCATAAGAAAGATATTGTAACAATGATTTATTTAAATACACCCTTCAAACGTTCTTTCATAGAGTCTTTTTCTCTGGCTTTACGCCCCATTTGTATTTCGTAAAGCTTTTGATAAAGTGCTTTTTCTTCATTAGAAATATGAGTCGGAGTCTTGATACCTATTACGACTACATGTTCTCCGCGAACAGAAGGTTTAGACAAGTTAGGAACTCCCGCACCTCTCAATTTAACAACTTCGCCATGTTGAATACCCGCAGGAATAGAAATTTGACGTTCGCCGTCCAAAGTCTTAATTGTAACAGTATCACCCAAAACTGCTTGAGCAGGAGTAATATCCAGTTTTGTAAATACATTTGCACCGTCACGTTTAAAATATGTTGAAGGTTTAACGTGAATAACTACGTACAAATCACCCGCAATTCCACCGTTAATGCCTGCATCACCTTCGTGAGAAAGTCGCATTTTTGAGCCGTTATCAACGCCCGCAGGAATTTTCAATTCGATTTTCTTTTCTACTGTTTTTCTGCCTTCACCGTGACAATCAGGACAAGGATCGGAAATCACTGTTCCTTTACCGTGACAGTGAGGACAAGTTACAACTTGTGTGAAATGTCCAAGCACAGTTCTTGTGGTTTGCTGAACTCTGCCAGAGCCTCCGCAAGTAGAACAAGTTGTTGGTTTTGCGCCTTCTTTTGCGCCTGTTCCGTTACAAGTCTTGCAAGATTCTAAGTGATCAATTTTTATTTCTTTTGTTAAACCAAAAACAGCTTCTTCAAATTCTAATTCGATATCAAGTCTTAAATCATCACCGCGTTGAGGAGCGTTTGGGTCTTGACGTCTTCCGCCGCCGAAACCGAATCCGCCGCCAAAGAATGAATTAAATACTTCGTCCAAATCTCCAAAACCACCTGCAAACGGGCCTTGAGAATTGAAACCTGCATTTTTCAAACCGTCTTCGCCAAATCTGTCGTAAGTTGCACGCTTCTCATCATCCATAAGAGTTTCATAAGCTTTTCCCAGCTCTTTAAATTTAGCTTCGGCTTCAGGAGCTTTGTTTACGTCCGGATGCCACTTGCGTGCCATTTTTCTAAATGCTGATTTAATTTCGTCTTTGCTAGCGTTTTTTTCTACGCCTAATATCTCATAGTAATCACTCATAGCTATTTTTATATTCCCTTTATTCTCTAATAGATTGCTTCGTCGCTAATCACTCCTCGCAATGACTTGGCGTCACAAATCAAGCTTATTGTCATTGCGAGACGCGTAAGTGCCGTGGCAATCCATTTAATTTATCCTTCTGTTGCAACATTAACTAATGTTGGTCTAAGGACTTTGTCACCTAATTTATATCCCTTTTGTAATTCTGCGATAATCATATGTTCAGGATGTTCCGTACTTGGAGTTTGCATTACGGCTTCGTGGAAATTAGGGTCGAAAGTTTCGCCTTCCGCCTTAATTGCTTCCAAGCCTGCTTTTGTCAAAACATCTTTGAAGTTTTTGTATGCCAAATTGTAGCATTCTTTAACTTTTTCGCAATCGTCAACAGTTTCAATTGCTTTAAGTCCGCGTTCGAAGTTATCAAGAACTTCAATCATTTTTTTCAAAGTACTTTCAGCACCGTATTTTAGAAGTGCTTCTTTTTCTTGTTCCTGACGTTTTCTGTAATTATCAAAATCCGCAGCAAGTCTTATGTACTGATTGTTTAATGTATCATATTTTTCTTGAAGAGGATTAACTTCTTCTTTTTTTGCTTCTTCTGTGTTTTCTGAATTTTCTAATTTTTCTTCGTTTTCTGTTTCTACATTTTCGTCAGCAGTTTTTTCTTCGTTTATTTTAACTTCTTCTTTTAGATTTTCTTCATTTTTATCAGAACTAAATGGATTTTTCATAATGATATTCTCCCCTACAATTATTATATACGATAATTATAAGGTATCAAATCGGTTTAGAGGATAAAGTTTATTATTTTTTAATATTTCATTCAAATATGAAGTGAATTTTTAGAAAAGCTGCATTTTTTTGGCAGTAATAACACAAATCTTAAAATTCGAATCTACATAGAAAGACATGTCAAAGCTTTTCTTAAAACTTCTTCCGAATTTGCAGCATCTTCTATAGTCGGCATGACTTTTTTAAGAGTATCTTCAATTTCTTTATCTTCATAGCCCAAAGATAGAAGAACTGCTTGTGTGTCATCAATTGCTTGTGTTTTAGGCATATTTGAAGAACTTCTTGGAAGTTCTGTTTTAATTAATCTGTCTTTAAGTTCCAGAATTATTTTTTGGGCTAATTTTGGACCAACACCTTTTGCCCTCGTTAACTCTTTAAAATTGCCGTCAATTACCAGTGAAATTAAATCGCATGCATCAAATTCGTTAAGCAGTGCGATTGCCATTTTTGCCCCTACACCTGATACTGAGAGTAAGATTTGAAAAATATCGCGAGTTTCTTTATTTGTAAAACCATACAAAGTCATGGCATCTTCCCTATGAGTAAGAAGTACGTAGATTTTTTGAGTATTGCTTTCATCAACAGCTACTTGCATGAAGTCTTGTTCAGTAATCTCTAATAAATATCCTGTCCCTTGAACCTCTATAGTAATAAAAGTACCTTTTGACGTGCGCTTTTTATCTGTTATCAAACCTCTAAAATAATCAAACATCTTTATTCTCCTCAAGTTGCCTCTTGCCAAATAAAAAATACAGACAAGATATCAGTTATTATATATCAAAAGCTATCTTAAATAAAAATTTTTATTTACCCTCTTTACAATAAATTTTGTTTCATGTAGAATTAGAAAGTAACCAATTGAATATCTTTGGAGGAGTGCCAGAGCGGTTGATTGGAGCGGTCTTGAAAACCGTCGTACGTGCGAGCGTACCGTGGGTTCGAATCCCACCTCCTCCTCCATTTAGAAAGAGTCCGAAAGGGCTCTTTTTTAGTGCGTTTTTAGGATTTCAAATTTTTCAAAAACAGCTCATTTTAGTTGTATTTTGACACACAGTTTGAGAAAAACAGACGGTTTGAGAATACTCCCTCAAAGCCCCTAAAATTAAGACTTTTTCATGGTCGGAAGTCTAAAAATCAGAATTCTCAAACTGTACGAATTTGTGTTTTTTGTGTGTGAAATTGTTTTTTATTCCTTTTTAAAAAATCAACTTATTTCTGTATTTTAGCCTTGTTTAATAATTTCAGCCAGTTTGAGAATTTCGGTTACTGTAATTTAATGAGTAGTTTGGTTTGCACGGGAAGTGTGGTATTTTTGTGAAATGAGGCTACACAAGGGCGTTTTCACGGTCGGAAAAACCATACCATTCGTTACACAAAGTACTCCAAAAGTCCCATTTTGTACTCACTAACGGAAATGTTTTTATGTGCTTTTAAAGAGAGATATAGCTATATATTAACAGTGACTTTTGAAATGGAAATTTATAAATTTTAATGGCGAGTATGCCTACGTTTAGAGTGATAGAGGCATTTTCCTCAAAATGAGAATACGATTTCAAAAATGTCCGAAATGTCCGAATTTCTATGCTCAAAATTCTTTTTTATTGTTTAAAAATGCCGAGTTAACTCCAAATGCTTATCCACTAAAAACTTGTGTAAAAATGTTGTCAAAAGATTTTTGCAATTTGCCTAGTTATATGAGTTTTTTAAGACGATTGAATAAAGATTTTACCTCAGATGAAATTAAAAAATATCGTTCTGTTGGAAACTCCTTACCACACCTTAATTTACCCTCAAAAAATACCGTTTTGAATGATAATGAGATTCGAAATGTTGTAAAAAACAAAAAAGCTGAGCTTTGGATTTTGTATCTAGGAATTACACCTGATGAACTTTTTGCTATTCTTTATTCAGATATAGATTTTGAAAGCAAAACCGTTTTGATAAACAAATTTGTAAAAAATGACAAAATCCAAAAATATAACAAACACCACAAAATCAGAACATTTAATTTACCTCAAAAGTCAATTGATATGCTTGATATAAATGGTATTGGCAGAATTTTCAAAAAGGTTAAAATAGGCAATTTTGATACACTTTTGAATACAAATGTAAAACTGCAATTAAAACATAATATACCATTAAACTTGATTTACAAAAATCTAAGCTACGCAAACTTTTCCGGCTTTGAAAAACGTTTTAACTTTTTACTTCCAAAAGAAGTTGACAAAGATTTGGATATATTAAAGTAAAATGCTTTAGGAATAATGTCCGTTTTTGACATAGACTTCTTTTAAAATTATTTTAGATGTTTTTATGATATTCTAAAAGAAAAGGAGTTAATTATGTCTTTCGGAAATATGGAAAAAGATGAACTAATTAAAATATGCAAAAATCTTAGTGAAGAACATATACTAAAGGCTTGTCAGTATCTTGATCAAATGGGCATTCCACATAAAAGAAATGCATCTACAATTTTTATTTTGTATAATAATAAAGAATACCCTCTAAAATATGTTTTTGAAATTGCAAATAATGAGATTCTTAAAAACAATATAAAAATAGGAAATTCTACATATAATCCTGATGCTTGGACAATTTTGAACGCAATTGAAGAATTAATACCTTTCCCTAAATATATTGAGATCATTTCTCCATATAATGAAAATAGTTATAAGTTAGTAGAAAAGTATAGAAAAAACTTAATAGATACCTTTAAAAATAAAGGTTTAGAAATTAAAGACAACTCCTCTCATACTGTCTTAAAATTAAAAAATAATATTGCAGAAGTGCATCCTGTTCAAAAAAAAGAAGCAAAATTTAAAGTATTAATAAATTACGATTTATTAGATGAAAGCAAGAGAATTAATATAATAAGAGTTCCTGATAAATCAAATTGGACACTAAATGGTGCTTACTATGTGACTCCTAGTAAATCATCCTATAATGATATTGTAGATAAAATAAACAACATTTTACAAAATTTTAATAAATATAAAAATTTAGAAGAAAGAAAAAATACCCACATAGATGGTACTATTATTTCAGAAACTCCTAATATACCTCATTTTCAAACTAACCAAATTTTATACGGTCCTCCTGGAACCGGAAAGACTTACAATACAAAATTTATAATAAATGAAATAATTTCTAAAAATACAGAAAAAGCTCCTTTAATTAACAATCTTGACGAAATTGGAAATTTAAATTGGTATTCTGTAATTGCGATGGCTATGTATAATCATAAAAAAGATTCATATACTGTCCCTGAATTAAAAGAGTTTGAAGAAATAAAAGCATACCTACAAACCAAAAATAATAACTCAATAAATGCTGTACTATGGGGACAATTACAATCTCATACTTCAGAATCAAATAAATTTGTAAAATATGAAAAAAGACAAGCTCCATTTATTTTTGAAAAACTGGAGAATTCAAAATGGCAATTAAGTGAAAATGGTAAAGCATTTGTAATTGAGCAACTGGCGGATTATATTGCACAACATCAAAATCGTACCCAAAAGGAATACAGTAAATTTATAACTTTTCACCAAGCTTACTCATACGAAGAGTTCGTAGAAGGCATTAAACCTGAATGTGATAATGATAATATTTCATATACAATTAAGAATGGTATTTTTAAAGAAATTTGTTTAAAAGCAAATAGTGATCCAAGTAATAACTATATTTTAGTAATAGATGAGATTAATCGAGGTAATATTTCAAAGATTTTTGGAGAATTAATTACGTTAATCGAAGAAGATAAGAGAGTAGAACCAAATGGTGAATATGGCTTTGAGAATACAATTGTAAAAGGTAATGAACTTTTAGTAATCCTGCCTTATTCTCAACGTAAATTTGGAGTTCCAAAAAATTTGTACATACTTGGTACAATGAATACTTCTGATAGAAGTATTGCATCTATAGATATAGCTTTGCGACGTCGTTTTAAATTTAAAGAAATGATGCCAATTGTTGATTTGGTAGCAGATTTTGCTTGTAACTTCAAAGACTGTTTTGAATTATTAAATAAAAGAATTTCTGTCTTATTGGATAGAGATCATCAAATTGGTCATAGTTATTTTATAAACGATAAACATCAAAATGACGGCATTAATGAACTTAAAAATATTTGGTTTGATAGTATTTTACCTTTATTAAACGAATATTTTTATGGAGATTGGGAAAAACTTCAAGCCTTATTAGGTCAAGCAACAAATGATAATACATCATTTGTTAAAAAGATTGAAAAAATATCGTTTGCAAATAGTTATTCTTGTGATGACAGTGAGAACTATGACTTTACACCTGAAACTAAATGTAATTTTGTGCTGGCAATGCAAAACGCTTTTGGTAACAATTTTGAGGTTTAGTAATGTTAGAATCTATTGTTATCAAAGAATATGAAGAAATTGATGAATCAGATATAAAAGACTGCGATTTAGATAAACTACAATCATATTTAAAATTTAAAAATTTAGAACAAGTTCTAAAAGTAACAAGACATGGAATTATCGCAAAGTCTTGGGTTGGTGTAATCAAATACAAAAAACATCAAATTCAAATTTTACCGAAACTAATTTGTGATAATGGAAATACTGAAAATATTCTTAAAAATTTAATTTTTATGCTTTCATATACTAAAAAATTGGATATAAAAACAAGCGATACAGCCAAATTATCAAACTCAAAAAATCCGTTCATAGAGATATTAATAAGAGAATATGCAAAGTCATTATTTGAATGTTTGAAACGAATTACACCTAAAAAATATGTTAGAGAAGAAGATAATTTAAATTATTTAAAAGGCAAAATTAAATTTACTGAAAATATTCGCTATAATTGCGTAAATCAATCAAAAATTTATTGCGAATATGATGAATTTTCTGAAAATAATATATTAAATCAATTGTTTTTATTTGTCTCAACCTGTTTGTACAATGTTTCAAATGATAGTTATAATAAAAAAACTTTAAAATTTATAATAAATTACTACAATGATATAAAATTAGTCCGATTTGATAAATATAAAGTAAAAAAAATAAAACTATCGAGAAATCAAAATTTATTTAAAAAGCCATTTAATCTAGCAAAAATGTTTATTGAAAAAACAAGTGTCGATTTATCAAAAAATAAGTTTGAAAATATAACACTTATATGGGATATGAACAATCTATTTGAAGAGTTTGTTTTTGAAATAATGAAACGAAACGAAAATGAATTTGGATGGAAGTTTACAGCACAAAAAGGGAAGCGACTTTTAAAAAATAATGATAACAAAAAAAGAAACACCTATGTTGATATATTTGCTGAATCTTTAAATAATGACAAAAAAATAATTATTGATACTAAATACAAAAAATTTAAAAATATAGATGATTTTTCAAATGCAGATGTATTTCAAGTCTCAACATATTGCCTATTACACAATGCTGAACACTCTGTGCTTTTATATCCCAGATGGGATAAAAATGAGCCTAAAATTCAACAATTTTACTTAAATAACGACAATTACAATTATAGAATTAATTTTAAAACAATTAATTTGCAATATGATGACATAAAAAATAATTTAGATAAGATAAAAATAGATATAATGCAAATTTTAAATGCGGCTTAATTATTTTTCGAGACCTTAAAAAATTTTAATTTTAGAAGATTGCAAATTATTTTATAAAAAGTTTAACGAATTAAATTTATTGGATATAAATTGTAGTTATAGTTATTGCAAGAAATTTTTGATAGAAAATTCAATAGAAACTTTAACTATGAAACAGATTTTAATAGCTTTTAGCACTATTGAAATGGAAAACTATATAAATGCACAACTTGAAGATGAAATTTATAAAAAATATTTATCAAATGGTATTTTTGAAAAATTGTACGAAAGGTTACAGGAATTAATTTTTATTGCAGACAATAATGATTGATGTAAATTTTAGGTCTTTGTAAAGTTAATATAAAAATGGAAAACAACAAGATTATTAATAATATCTATATCATTAAGTTTGAGAAAATTTATCACTTATTTTAAGAATTTATATCACAAAGTTTGATAATTCTTCCCTCAAAATTAAGGTGAAAATGAGAAAATTCTCAAACTTCCCACCGAGTTTTCTCAAACTATCTGATAATCTACAGTAAAATTATATAATTTTTCAAATTGTGCCGAAAATACTCAATCTATCTGTTACAAATAATCAAACCATGTGTTACTTTACAGTTACGCACATTTTGGAATTTAACCAAATTTTGTAAAATTTTCAATTGATACGAAACCGACACAAACTGTTTAAATATTTGTAGTTTAAAGTTAACTTTAAAATGCCTAAAAAGAAAGGTAGAAAGGATTTTAAAATGTTAGAATTAGACTCAAATGAAGAATTTACAGTAACAAATCAAAACGATGAAATCGCAAAAGAAACAAGTTCACTTTGCTGATATAAACAGTTCCAGAATTATACATTTTTATAAATTGCTCGTAAGAATTTATAAATCTGCTAACTGTTTGCAAGAAGGCAAAACGGCTACTTTCAAGTCGTTTTATAAGCATTGTTTTCATAAATCCAACCAAGTTACGTTCTTGAGTTTGTTCAAAATCACTTCTCTTAAATGTTGCCTTTAAATTGTTTCCAGGTTGATATCTTGCAAAAGTAAATTGTTTTAGTTTTGCAATTGTTGTATCGAAAATCTCATTTGTTTCCTCGTCATATTGATAAACAATTCTATGTGGTGCATCAACTTCAGGGAAAAACAATCCTTGTTTCTTTATATCATTTGAAAAATATTCTTTTACATCATGTCTTGTTCGTCTTACCAAAATATATTTCAAAACTTTGTTTCTAACTTCTTTTGAAATGTTTTTAACTTCTTCAATATATTCAGGAGTTGATTTATCTAACTTTTTAAGACGGTTTCTAGCATTTACAAAAAATCCTTCAAGATTTTTCATGCCAGGAATCGTACTATTTTTTGCTGGCTGAAATAAAGTTATTAATGGATAAAAATCGTAAATAGAGTTATTTAGTGGAGTTGCGGTAATTAAAATAACTTTTTTGCCATAACAAATTTCGTGCAAAAGTTGATACTGGCTTGTATTTTCGTTTCTGAATCTATGGGCTTCATCAACAAAAATATAATCAAAATCTTGATAACCCTTTTTCTTAATATGTTCTAACTTGCCTAGTGAAACTACTGTTGCACTTCTTACTCCAAAATCATTTATTGCTCTCTAAAAATCGTCACAATCTGCAACTTGTACTACAATGTTTTCTGATGTAGTAACTGAATCATCTGCGTTCGCTCTTGCACCTGTCAACATCATTAATATAGCAAATGCCAATAATATTTTTTTCATCTTATTTTCTAATCCCTAAAAATGTATAATCCAGTATGTTAATACTATTAAGGACATACTGAATTTACAATTATAAGTTAATTAATGTAAAAAATTTATATACACAAAAAGTTTTTTTATATATACTTATCCTGTGTGCTGACTAGCACAAATTATTACTTAAAATAGGAGATAAAAGATGTCAAAGTTTAACTTAATGTCATATATTATGCCACCAGAGGATAAGTTATTTTTTGCATATTTTCAAGATAGTGCAGAAATATGTAATCAAATTGCGCAATTATATCAACAGATTCTGCAAAATTATATAAATGAGCAAGATAAAGAAAATGCTTTAAAGTTTAAAAAGAAAAGTAAACTTTCGTATAAAGCAGTTCTGAAACAATTAAATAAAAGTTTTATAACTCCAATTGAAAGGGAAGATATACAAATAATTGCTTTACAATTAAATAAAATTACTAAAAAAATCGCAAAGGCCTGTTTGAATTTAGATGTGTACAACTTAAACAATTACACTGACGAAATGAAAGAACAGGCTTTTACTTTGGTAAATGCTACTAACAAATTAAAAGAAATTCTAAGCAAGTTCAAAAAGGTTTCTGACGAGACTGAAATGACAAAATTGAGTATTGAAATGAAAGAATTTGAATCTCATGGTGATGAAGTTATCCGTAATGCAATGAAGCAATTATTTTCTGGTCAATACGAACCACTAGATGTTATTAAACTAAGAGATATCTACAAAGAAGTTGAAAATGCTTTAGATGCTTGCTTTTATGTATCAGATACAATTCTAAATGTTGTACTTAAACAAAATTAGAAGTGAGGATATTATATGACAATTACAATTTTTATTTTAATAGCCGTTATAATTGTTGCTCTTGCTTTTGAATTTATCAATGGTTTTCACGATTGTGCAAATGCCATTGCTACTGTCGTATCTACAAAAGTTCTTTCTCCAAAACAAGCCGTTTTATTTGGTACAGGTTTGGAATTCGTCGGTGCTTTGACTGGTACACACGTTGCTAAAACAATTGGTTCGGGTATTGTAAATGCTGATATGATTACTCTAACAGTATTATTTTGCGCATTATTAAGTGCCGTTCTTTGGAATTTATTAACATGGTGGCTTGCTTTACCTTCAAGTTCTTCTCATGCCTTAATCGGTGGTTTGTTAGGTGCATCTATCGTGAAAGCAGGTGTTGATGTCGTTCTTGTTCAAACCTTAATGGACAAGGTTATTATTCCAATGTTCACTTCTCCATTATTAGGCTTTATTGTAGGCTTTAGCTTGATGTTATTGATTGCGTGGGGTGTTTTGACTTTGAAAGGCACTCCAAACAAAGTAAATAAAAAATTTAGAAAACTTCAATTGATTTCTTCTGGCATGATGGCTTTAAGTCATGGCTCAAATGATGCTCAAAAAACAATGGGTATCATTACTCTAGCACTACTTGCTGGTGGTGTTTTACAAAAAGGCCCTCAAGGTGAATTTGAAATTCCGCTTTATGTTATCCTTGCTTGTGCAATAACTATGGCAGTTGGAACAATGAACGGAGGTTGGAAAATTATCAAAACTATGGGACATAAAATTATTAAACTAAAACCTATTCACGGTTTTGCGGCAGAAACTTCTGCTGCGGGTTTAATCTTAACAGCATCTCATTTTGGTATTCCATTGAGCACAACTCATGTTATTTCAACATCAATTATGGGTGTCGGTTCAACCTTCCATGCCCATGCCGTTAAATGGAGAATCGTAGGTAACATTGTTATTGCTTGGGTGGTAACAATCCCTGTTTGTATGTTGATTTCTTCATTAATTTACAGCATTATATACAAATTCATATAAGATCTGATTTATGTCTAAATTGACTCACAAAAACAAAATCTTAATAATTTTATTCATATTAATTATATCCTTAATTATTTTATCTTTGATTTTAAAAACAAAAATCGAAGATAAAATAATTAAAGATGCTATTGTTCAATATAAAAAAGACAAAGCCATGTCAGGCGAACCAAATGTTGAATATGATGAAAATGGTATGATTATTGGTGATGAAAGATTTGGAAATGCTGGTATGCCAAAAACTCTTGTCCTTAAAGGTGTACCTATTCTTTGTTTTGAATGGGCTAATATGGGCGATAACAGGAAATGTACAGCAGAACAGTTAAACTTGATTAGACAGTTTTTTGAAAATAAGCAAAATTTGTTAAATTGGAACAAAGAAGATTTTAATTATTAAGAGACCATCTCAAATTTTAATGAAATCTGACAAAGTATGTTAGAGTAGAACATAAAAAAGGAGAACATTAAAATGACAAGCAGAAAAGAACGACCAATTAACAACCCATTATTCACCCGTGAGATGATACGTCAATGTATGCAAAAGGGATGTCAACGCCTGATATTAATTCTCATTTAAAAAGAATTTATGGATTGGAAGTAAGTGCAGAGACAGTTTCACGCATAACAGACAAAATACTTCCAATAGCAAAAGAATGGCAAAATCGTCCATTGGATAGTGTTTATCCGATAATCTTTCTTGACGGTGTGATCTTTAACGTAGTTGAGGACGGAGCTACAAGAAAAAAGACCGCCTACATTGTTTATGGAATAAATACATAAGGCTAGTACTTCTTTCTTCTGCTGTCGCATTATTGATTAGAAACTCAATAAATTCTGCTATATAATTTTCGTGCAAATTTAAATCAAGTCCTTTAGTTTTTTGTACTTCAGAATCGTTTAAAATCTGCATGATATTTTTTAATGTCATTTTTTCATAAGTTTTAATTTTATTTGTGATATCAACTTTTCTTTTTAAATCAGAAACAGGGATGAATGGCGTGTACGCCTGCTTTGTTTCTTTTTCGTAATCCTCTTTCGCATAATACAACAAGCTAAGATACGTATCAGCATCCGAAACCCATTTTCCTTGCTATTCTTTTACTTGTGGAGGTTGAGGTGTTTCAATTGGAGCTGGAGTCTCAATTGGTTTTGTTTCTTCAACTCGTTTTGGAGCTTCTTCGGTCGGTGTTTCTTCAACCAGACGCATTTGACTTGGAGGAACCTTAATCGGGTTTTCAACATAAATTCTCGCAGCGGTTTCTCTTGCATCCGCAGTATTGGTTTCTTTCGGTTGCGTAGAATTTTGAACATTTTGCTGTTCAATCTTTTTTGCACCGCGCGACAATAACAAAGAACGCATTTCATCCGTTCTTGCATAATCTAACGGAGAAATCCCGTTGTTAGTAAAATTAACGATATGTTCTCTTGTTGAAGGTTTGGCTGTTAAATAGGATATTAATGCCGTATAGTTATTTGCAACAAGTTTTTGAAACAAAGTTTCGCCATCTTCTTTACTTACTTGATTAACATCCAGCTTGCCTTTACGAGCCTCATTTAATAAATCTTTTTCTTATTCAATATCTTCGTTCTTTAACATACTTAACAATCTATTGATTATTGAGTATCTTTGTGGTTAGTTATAATTAGGCAGGTATATCCTCTAAAAGCCTGTCTTGTATAAGCGGCTAGGAGCCAATCTTTCAAGTTAAGAAGCTCCACTTATATTAAAAAATAGAAGGAAAAAGAAATGTTAAAAATCAGATTGAAAAGATTAGGTGCTAAAAAAGCTCCTACATACAGAGTTATCGTTATCAACTCTACAACAAAACGTGAAGGTAGACCTGTTGAAGAATTAGGTTACTACAACCCAAAAACAAAAGAAATGAAATTGAACAAAGCATCTGCTGAAGCATGGGTTAAGAAAGGCGCTCAACCTACAGATACAGTTAAATACTTAATGGCTAACTGCAATGAAGATGGCACATTAAACTACAAAAAATCAGAAGTAGTTAAACTTTCAAAGAAAGCTCAAGCTAAGAAGGCTGAAGAAGAAGCAAGAAAAGCGGAAGAAGCAGCTGTAGCAGCTCAATCAGAAGAAGCTTCAACAGAAGCGTAAGAATAAGTTAAAAGCTCTCTGTTAAAAGAGAGCTTTTTTAATAACTTTTGTAAAGATTTATAAAATTAATGGCAATTTTTATTCTTGTCATGATTTAAACAATGTGTATCAGATAATAGAAGGTATAAATATTATGATTAGTCCGATTAACTTTAGAGCTGGTGTAGGCAATATTGAATTATCTAAGCCTGTTGAAACTGAAGCTCCTAAAACAGAAACTGTTACAACTCCGATTAAAACAGCAGCATCATTTAAAGGTGCAAATGCTCTAGCAGCATACAACAAAGCTTTTTTAGCAGTAGATGGTGAAGTTGAAACTGAAGACGCTCCTAAAGCTCCTGCTTTCAAAGGTGAAGCAACAAAGACAGAAGAAACTCCTGCTGAAACAGAAGAAACTGAAGCTTAGTTTTATAACTGATAAAATAACAAAAAGACCGATTATACAATCGGTCTTTTTTATTGTTTAAATTATGCTTTATTGGTTTTGCGTTTTTGTTTGTTTTTAAGCAATAGTATAATCAAAATTGCGCCTAATGATAAAAGTGCCATTAATGTAAAAATATCAAAGAATGCACCGAGTCGAGCTTGTGCCAAAAGTTGTTTATACAATAAGCCGTTTGCTTTTCTTGAAGCTACAACCGCAGGATAATAAGTCATCATCTTGTGTTTAAACGCGGTAAATTTCATTAAGAATAAAGGATTATGCGGTGCAAGGTTTGCAACATAATAATTTTGATAAACCTGTGAAACTCTTGCTATAAATGTTGATGAAGCAGATGTTGAAACCGCTGTCAAAATGTTTTTAAACAATGCGTGCAAAGACGCAGCGTCCGCGTTTTTGCTCGCAGGTAAAGTTTGAAATGATAAAGCCGTAATCGGTACAAACGCAATTGGTACACCGACACAAAGTAAAATATTAGGCAACACAATACTTTCCATTGATGAAGTCGGGTTCATTTGAGTCAGCATTAAAAGCGCACAAGCCATTATGACAAAACCAATAGATGAAAGTAGTTTTGGATTAACATATTTTGAAACTTCACCTACAACGATTAAACCGATTAAACAAACAACGGCTCTCGGGAACATCGTCAAACCTGACATAGAAGGGCTATATCCGATTAAACTCTGCACAAACATTGGAACAAGTAACAATGTTGAATACAAAATAATATTAATAAACGAGCTTGTAATCGTTCCAAATAAGAAATTTCGGTCTTTGAATACTCGAATATCAATTACGGGATACTTGTATTCAAGCTCCCAGACATAAAAGAACACAAACGAGAATATGCAAACGCCCGTTGTCCAGCAAATCCAAGTTTCATCAAACCAGTTGTATTGTTGGCCTTTATCCAAAACAACCTGCATGCAGCCCATTGCGACTACAATTGACATATATCCGACTATATCGAATTTTTTATTATATTTTTGTTTAACGGGCGTTTCGTCCGCGACAAACAATTTTATCAAAATTAAAGACAACAGACAAAGCGGGATATTGATTATAAAAATCCATTGCCAAGAATAATTATCCGTTAAATAACCTCCGACAAACGGCCCGGCAAGCGGTGAAAACATCGCTGCGACACCAAACAATGCCATTGCGACACCACGCTGTTCTGGTGGAAAAACTTCCAACAAAACGGCTTGGCAAAGCGGCAAAATCGCACCGCTTCCGATACCCTGCACAATTCTTGCCAAGATTAAGGCTTGCAAGTTTGGTGCTAAAATACATAATAAACAGCCGAGTGCGAAAATTATAATACTATAATAGAAAAGCAATTTTTTCCCGATTAATCGTACCAAATACCCTGTTACAGGCAGCATCAAACCGCCTGAGATAATATAACAGGTGATTACGGTATTGGCTTCGTATTGCGTAGCACCATAAAATCCAGCGATGTGCGGTTGGCTTACGTTAGTACCTGATGATGCTGCCAAAGCCAAGAATGACGGCAACAATACAGCAATTGCGACTATAAATGGATTAATTGTCTTTTTGTTTTCCATCTTTGATTCTAACCTTTGGAACTACTGACATACCCGGAACTATATTGTAGTGAGAAATATCTTCATCAAACACAATTTTTACAGGCACTCTTTGAACGATTTTAACGTAACTGCCAACAGCGTTTTCTGGTGGGAACAAGCTTGATTTAGCACCCGTTGCTCTTTGAATACTGTCTACATGTGCTTTAAACCTTTTATTCGGATAAGTATCAATCTTAACCTTTACTGGTTGTCCAGCGTGCATGTGAGTAATTTGCATTTCCTTGAAGTTTGCAACTACCCAAACTTGTTCGGGAACAATGTTCATAAGCGGTTGACCGATATTTACATAGTTACCTTTTTCAACACTTCTTGCTGCAACCATACCATCTTGCGGTGCATAAATTTTCGTATACTTCAAGTTTAATTCAGCTTGCTCAACTTCGGCTTCCAATTTTTCAATTGTTGCTTCATCAGCTTTAGCCTTAGCTTTTCCTGATTCCAAAGCATGTCTTGCTGCATCTGCTTGTTCTAAAGCTGAATTGTAATCGGCTTTAGCTACATCCAATG
Source organism: uncultured Vampirovibrio sp. (assembly GCA_964651125.1). Lineage (GTDB taxonomy): Bacteria > Cyanobacteriota > Vampirovibrionia > Gastranaerophilales > Gastranaerophilaceae > CAG-196. Next base: position 6,011 of record CAZYWC010000005.1, on the reverse strand, counting down.
CTGTTTTCGCTCTTTCATAAGCTTGTTTTGAAACAATTCCGTCTTTATACAAATCTTTGTATCTTGCAAAATCTTTTTCTGCAAAATTCAATCTTGATTCGGCAGAAGAAATATCTTCAAACGATTTGTTTACTTTTGATGCACTTTCATCAACTTTTTTAGTAGACATGCTAAAAGCTGCCTTTGCTTCTTCAAGTTTAGCTTTTGCCTGATTTAGAGCAACTTCAAAATCTTTCGGGTCTAATTCAACAAGCAAAGTTCCTGCTTTTACGTTTTGGTTATCATCAACCAACAGCTTTACAACAGGCGCTGCAACACGCGGAGCTACTGAAACAAGACGACCTTCTACAAATGCATCGTCTGTTGATTGATAGAATGTTGCGTGAATTGCAGCATAAATACCCAACAAAGCAAGTATAGCAGCCGTAATGCTTGGTACAATTACACGTTTTTTCTTATATTCGGGACGTCTTTTCTTAAGACGTTTTTTTGCTTCTTTTACAAATTCCGGTGGATTTTTATCTTCATGTTGTTTTTTTGCCATAATATCACCTAAACTAATGTCTTTAATTTCATATTTTCTTCTATTTTATCTAATGTTGTCAAAAAACTGTTAATTTCTTCCTGCTCAAGCCCTTTTACAGATTCTTCCCACGTTTTTAATACGATTGGAAGCGTACTTTCACAAGCTTTTACACCTTTTTCGGTAATATACAATTTTTTAACTTGTCTGCCTTCTGCGTTGATTGCAGAAGTCAAATATCCTTTATCTTCTAATATTGAACAAATTCTTGTCATATTTGGGCGATCTTTATAGGTAATATCGCCTAACTGCCTCAAATACATTCCGTTATGCTCTTTAAGAGCGTACAAAACCGTAAACTGCTCCGGTCTTAAGTCGTGTTCGCTTTTTTTGAAGGTTTGAATAGCGAACAATTTTGACAACAGTCCCGCCCTTGAAAGTCTTAATCCTATTTGTTGCTTTAATAAAATATCTTTTTCCATATCATCCCTTTGTGTTATCATCATAACACAAGAAAGATAAGTGTAAACATGACAATTTATTTTTTTTTATTTAGTACTGGTTAAAAAACGAATTATTGCCTTACGGCTCGAACCCTCACCCGAATTTCTAAGTTTCGAGCTAAAAAATAATAATTGCTCTCAACTTGAAATTCTACCCTCTCCCACGGAGAGGGTACTGTTTGGTAAACATTTGAATTGAAAAAACATATATGAATATAATGTATTGCTTCGTCGCCCAAAATTATCGCTGTTCCTCGCAATGACTGGGCATTAAAAATTCAAGCGTGCTGTCATTGCGAGGGCAATTAGCCCGTGGCAATCCAGCTTTTTAGAAACGCTTGATAATGGCGCTTGATTTTTTGACAGTAGTAGACAAAAAATTCACTAAAATATTACTCAATTTGAGTTCTGTATTTAATTATTTTTGCCGGATTTCCGGCTACAATTGAATTTTCAGGAACATCTTTGATAACTACTGAACCTGCACCTATTATTGAATTTTTACCGATATTTATTCCTCCAACAATTACCGAATTTGCATAAATTGTAACATTATTTCCAATTTTTGGAACATTTCGTTGTCTGGTTGGATTATACTTTCCTTGTCCGATAGTAACATTTTGAAAAATAACACACGAATTTCCAATAATCGCTTTGGGATGAATGACAATCCCAATAGGATGAGGAAAGTACACGCTTTGTTTTATATTTTCAAGATTTTGAATACAACAAATGTCTTCCAGTTGATTAATTGTAAAACTTTTGAATTTAATTTTTATCCCCAAAATTATTAAAATTATTTGAGAATTTTGTCTATAACAATTAAAACATTTTGCAAGTAATAGTTTAAGCATAGAATTTTCCGCCAGCTTCGTTGATTGCAATCAACATTCTTCGTCAATTATATACGTAAAATTATTATTATGCAAGCTGATGATAAACAAAATTTAATAGAAAAACAAGCAATTTTAATGCATGCGATATCAATAGTTATAAAAGAAATCGTTAAAAATTCAGGAAAGAGTGGAAGAAAAATTTCAGAAGAATATGATATCGGACTTGGAGTAATATCAAAACTGGAAAGAAATATTGTTAGTGATGTCAAAATTTCTACACTTTGGAAATTAGCAAACGCACTAGATATAAATCCTAACATTTTGTTTGACAAAATTTGTAAGAATTTACCTAAAGATTTTAATTTTTATGAATAAAATAAAAAGCTGGATTGCTTCAGGCTAATCGCCTTCGCAATGACGTAGCGTAAAACTACCAGTTGGGCGTCATTGTGAGGTGCGATTAGCACCGAAACAATCCAGCCTTTTAATAACTATTTTTATTCTATCAAAATTATCATGGACAGTAGTGCCTTTGAGAGGGGGGGGGGCGTCTGCGATTTGTCATTTGCAAATTTTTATTAAATCACTTTCCAAAAATATATTTATGAAAATGATGAATTAGCGGCACAAAAAGTTGTATCGTATATAGTAGAAAGAATTGAAACTATTATAGCTACCAATCCCGGTACAGGGCGAGCCGGTCGAGTTTTGGGAACTCGAGAACTTGTTTTATCGAAATATCCTTATATAATTCCTTATTTTGTAAAAAACGATATAGTCTATATTATTAGAGTTTTGCATACATCAAGAAAATGGCTTGAATAATTTTTTCTCTTTTAATTTTTTGTGTTATCATAATAACACAAGAAGGATAAGTGTTAGTATGACAATTAAAAAGATTTTAATATTTTTATTTCTGTTTTTATCATTGCCGGTTAGTGCAAAGCAAACAATAGACCGATTTAGCTATATCAATATAGACTGGTGGAAAAACTACAATGATGAGATTTTGCTTGAGCATTTGCAAACTCTTTATAACAACAACCACGATTTGAAGATTGCAGAACTCAAAACCAAGCAATCAGAAGAAAACGTTAGATTAGTTGGTGCAAATCAATTGCCACAAGTCGGTTTTGACGGAAGTTTTACAAGAACTTTGAGCGGACCGCAAACCGAATTCGGAAGAATAATCATTCCAGAATATTCGCAGAACGAACTTTTCATGCCACTTAGCGCATCTTATGAAATTGATATTTGGGGTCAAAATTATTTAAACAGAAAAAGTGCCAAGAAGCAAAAAGAAATCGCCGAACAACAGGAACGCGCGACATATATTTACATGACATCTGTTTTTGCGTCTAATTATTACAACCTGATTAAGACTAACGAACTGGAAAAAACTCTGAAAGACATTATCGCAATTCAAAACGATATCGTAAAAATGACTGAAAAGAAATACAACGCAGGGCTTGCACCAATTAATGAACTTTTGAATGAGCGTCAAATTTTGCTCAGATTTGAACAAGATTTGAATAAAATCACTGAAAACAAAAAAGTGCTTAATAACGAACTTGTAACACTTTTGGCGCAAAAAACAGATAAAGAGATTGAACACTCTTCTTTTGACAAAGTTTCAATTCCTAATACACCTGACGCTTTGTCTACAACAATTATTCAATACCGTCCTGATTTAATCAGTTCTGAGGATTATGTTAAAAAGACGGGGATTGATGTTAAGGTAGCAAGAAGAGAATTCTTGCCGAAGTTCTTCTTATATGGCACATTGGGCTTCAATGCATACCGTTGGAACAGAATGTTCTCTCCTGAAACATTTTTGGGAAATATCGGTATTGCGCCAAGTTGGGATATTTTTACGGGCGGAGCAAAGCTTGCAAGATATAGAATTAATAAATACGAATACAAAAAGGCTATCGAAAAATACGAAAAAACTGTTTTGACTTCAATTCAAGAAGTTAATGATGCGATGGTTGCCGTGAAGACTACAAAAGCAAATTTGGTTAAGGCTGATGAAGCTTATTCAATAGAGCAAGAAAAACACAATTTGGCTGAAAAACAGTTTACTATCGGTGATTCTTCCAAGTTGGACGAAATGAAATCAAACGTTAATTTGCTAATCGTCAGACAACATGAAATTTCTTCTAAAATCGATAGCGTAATTTCTACCATCTCGCTATATAACGCAGTTGGTGGTATTGATTATACTAAACCTGAAAATTTGTAAGCTTTTGTGACGAATTGTAAAAATTCGATATTAATCTAACAAAAAAAACTTTTCTTTTGTTTTAAATTGTGTATAATAGTACAAAGGAAGAAGAAGATTTATGATACAAACAACTTCACAAAATATAACAAAACCAACAAATATACATGAAGAGATTGAGCATTATTTACAAAAAGTGTTTGAAAATGAGCTTAAGACAAAGGATTCTGTTCTTGTAAGTTATAATCCGTTTGTAATTAAGAAAATTGCAGGATATCTTTCAGGACGTATCAAGATGCCTGCTTCTATCGGTATTGCCGGAGAAACTGCAAGCGGGAAATCAACTATTACAATGGATTTAATTGATACAATTGAATCTTTTGCAACAGAATTTAACATTGATAATGCAATCACTCGTGTTAACACTGATGATTACTATTATGACCGTTCAGAAATGGTTAAAGCTGCGGGAAGTTTTTCTGAATTTGCAAAACATTATGATTTGGACGTTCCTCAAGCTTTGGAATTAGAATTGATGAGCAAACATATAATGGAATTGTTATCAGGCAAAGAAACTTATCTTCCTAAATATGACATGAGTGGCACTGCGATTCGACATGACAATTATACATTAGCTAAACCTTCTAAAATTATTATTTCAGAAGGTTTATTTACACTTACGGAAAAAGTTAAAGATGCATTTAATTTCAAAATCTATGTAGATATTGATGAAAAAATCAAAAAAGAAAGATTTTATGTAAGAGCTAAAGAACGCGATTTAGGTGATTCTGCCGACTTCATTTATAAGAATGCAAATGATAAAGCTGAAGTTCATATCAGACCTTGTAAAAAATACGCTGACATCGTGCTGTCAGGCTCTGCTGAAAGAATTAAATATAAAAACTTCTTAAACAAAATTATTGGTGTTATTCAAGAATTGTATTATCAATAGTTTGATACTAACTTATACAAATTATACTCTTTTAACTTACTAAATTTTTATGCTTCAAAGTAAGTTTCTTGTGCGCCATACTTTTTAATCATAGAATTTTGTTGGCTATCCAAATATTTATCACATAAAATAGATGAAGCTGATGCGCCTAAAATACCCCCGACAGCACCGATTAAGAATTGCATTGTTTTGTCTGTAATGTTTTTCGTAAAGGCTTTGGCTAAAATTACACCCGCAAAAATAGAAAAGCCAAATGCTATATTAGAAACTGTTGAGCGATTTTTATCTTGTTTCTTGTATTCAATAGCAAACGAATCTGCATTTTGAGCAGGAAGCTTAAAATACCTTGTTTTACCACTTGGCATTTTAATGTTAACATCCGCTATTGATGCGTTTGGTTGTCTAATAACTTCTGTAGTAATACTCATATTCGCAGCCTTTCAAAAGGAATAAAAACTGTGAAGAATAAGAATTGACTATTTTTTGTAAGAACTTTACAAATATTTACTTATAATAAAAAAAAGAGCCTAAACGGCTCTTGGAATTAAGAATAGCTGGAAGTATGAAAAAGATTTAATATACTTATATTTAACTCCGATAATGGTTGTGATGCTATTCGACAGGTTGGCAATTTGGCATTGCCCAGGTGGGGAATATTGATAGAAACAAGTCATGATTTAAAATTAAATCATGACTTGTTATTCTAGATAAATGGTGGGAACCGCTTACGCTTTTCACGCCCTACCTTGCTTAACATTTGAATAGATTTCGTTACAAAATGTATTCGGTTGTTTTCAAAAGTGTGTCCTCTCCAGGGAGAGGGTAGAATTTCAAGTCGAGAGTCAGCAATTTTTAAGACTCGAAACTTAGAAATTCGGGTGAGGGTTCGAGCCGCAAGGCGATTTGATTTTTATAATCTGTTTGCTCTTGCTCTTGCTCTTGCTCTTGCTCTTGCTCTTGCTCTTGCTCTTGCTCT